>NZ_CALPCE010000003.1 GCF_943192945.1 Anaerocaecibacter muris | reverse complement strand
TTAGGCGCGGCTAGTAACAATTTAGGGCTTTTGCCCGCATATGAGAAACCCCCGGCTTCGCCGGGGGAGTTTCATTGCGAAAAAAAGACAGCGGTCGCACTTTTATTTGTTTCATGCCGTTAATTTAATTGACAAATTCGTCGCCAAGGCTTATAATATTTTTACAGTAATTCATACTAAACTCATAGGAATTAACGATTTGAAAACGAACGCGAATAAAACCATATATGTAGATAACGCGGCGACCACCGCCATGAGCGATGCCGCTATCAACGCGGCGGTTCCGTATTTAAAGGAAGTGTACGCCAATCCGTCGTCGTTGCACACGGCGGGGCAGGTCGCAAAAGAAGCGTTGGACGACGCGCGCGCGCGCATAGCGGCGCGGCTCAACGCCGAGCCAAAGGAAATATACTTTACTTCGGGCGGGAGCGAATCCGATAATCAGGCTATTCGTTCGGCGGCGGCAAACGGCGCAAAGCGCGGTAAAAAGCATATCGTGTCCACTGCGTTCGAGCACCATGCGGTTTTGCACACGCTTAAAAAGTTGGAGCGCGAGGGGTTCGAGGTCACGTATTTGGACGTGCACGAAAACGGAATAGTCACTGCGGAACAGGTGCGGGCGGCGATACGTCCCGATACCGCGCTCGTGACCGTTATGTTTGCTAACAACGAAATAGGCACCGTTCAGCCCGTTGCCGAAATAGGCGCGGCGTGCCGCACCGCGGGCGTGGTTTTTCACACCGACGCGGTGCAGGCTGTGGGGCATGTGCCCATTGACGTAAAGGCTATGAACATCGATATGCTGTCGCTGTCGGCGCACAAGTTTCACGGCGCAAAGGGCGTGGGCGCGTTGTACGTGCGGCGGGGCGTGCCGCTAAACGCGTTTATAGAGGGCGGCGCGCAGGAACGCGGGCGCCGCGCCGGCACGGAAAACATAGCCGGCATTGCGTCCATGGCGGCGGCGCTCGACGACGCGTGCGAGCATATGGAGGAAAACGCGAAAAAGGAACGCGCGCTGTGCGATAAACTTATCCGCGAACTGTCGCGCGTGCCGCACTCCAAGCTCAACGGCGATAAGCACAACCGCTTGCCCAACATTGTCAATATGTGCTTCGAGGGTATCGAGGGCGAGGGGCTGTTGCTTTTGCTCGACGACAAGGGTATATGCGCGTCCAGCGGATCGGCTTGCACGTCGGGTTCGCTCGACCCGTCGCACGTCCTGCTTGCGCTGGGACTTCCGCACGAAGTGGCGCACGGGTCGTTGCGCATAAGCCTGTCCGAATACAACACCGAAAGCGAGATCGACGCGATAATCGAGGCGGTGCCGCAGGTGGTGGAGTATTTGCGCAACATGTCGCCCGTTTGGGAAGCTCTCGAAAAAGGCGAAAGAAAACATCTGATTTAAAATATATACAAGCGAGCGCAATTGCTTGAAATAAATAATCGTAAATCAACTTTTACAAAAGGAGTAATTATGGCGCTATACAGCGAAAAAGTTATGGATCACTTTAAAAATCCGCGCAATGTGGGAAAACTCGACGACGCCGACGGAATAGGCGAGGTGGGCAACGCGCGTTGCGGCGACATCATGAAAATATATATCAAGGTCGAGAACGACGTTATTACCGACGTTAAGTTTAATACGTTCGGTTGCGGAAGCGCGATTGCAAGTTCGTCTATGGCTACCGAAATGATAAAGGGCAAGCCCATTTCGCAGGCGTTGGAACTTACAAATAAGGCGGTTGCGGAGGCGTTGGACGGTCTGCCCGCGCACAAACTGCACTGCTCGGTGCTTGCCGAGGAAGCTATACGATCTGCTATAAAAGACTATTACGACAAAAACGGAATAGAATACGACAAGGCAATGTTCCCCGACCCGACGGGCGAGGACGAACACGCGCACGGCGACGACGAATAATAAATAAGTACAATAAAAAAACGCCCGTAAGGGGTGTCTGTTATAGGGACTTCCTTGTGGAAAAACAAATAGCCCACTAACTTTCGTGAACGAAGTGTAGTGGGCTATACTTTTTAAGTTAGGGACGCTAAATTGAAATTTATAGTTATAACCTGTTAAAAATTACTGTCCTTTCTTTCATTGATATTTTGCCGACTTCATAACCATATTCTTTTGCCTCTTTCTTATAAGTCAAAAACGAATGATTTATTTCAAACCCTAAAATGTTCTTGATTTCTTCATAAGATAATATATATTTTTCTTTATTATTATCCTCTAAATACTTCCATAACGGCTCATATTTACTCATTTTTTAACGCCTCGCAAAATTGTAATTTACCGTTCTAATCTATAATATTTGAAACCGTATTCTTCTCTGATAAACTTAAATCCAACTTTTTCAAGCACGTGTTGACTACGAGTATTTTTTATAATCGTATCAGCATTTACAGCAACCATATTCAACACTTCAAAGGCATATTGTATTGCCAACTGCTCTGCACGTGTGCCATATCCTTTACCTTTCACTGTATCATTTTGCAAATGGATGCTCAATGTACACTCCCGACTTGTTTGATTTATGTCTTTTAATTGCAACTCTCCAATCGGTTTTCCACTTTTCATTATTGCAAACAGAATGCGAGATGGATTTTGTTTTGTTTCAAAATATTTATTTACGGCGTTTTCATCATATTTGTATGCTGTAAACAAACTCATATCCATATAAATCGAAGGGTCGTTTCCCCAATCTCTGTATAACTGATGACAAAGCTCCCTTGTCATTATACGGAGAGAAATTTCGTCCATATACACCTCTAAATTACTGTTTATCGTAGTTACATTATATCAAAATAATAATAAAAAAGCAAGGGGAGCAATAATTATCTTTCCTTGCTTTTTTAACCCTATGAAATACACCGCAAAGGCGGTTTTTTATTGCGTGTTTCGGATTACAGTTCGTCGCGCCACGCCAAAACGGTTTTCGGGTCGTTCTCGGTGAACATTGCGCAACCGTACTTTACCGCGTCGATAAAGCCTTGACGCGTCGTGTCGGAGCCGGTGCACGGCGCAATTCCGCGCGACAGCAAATATTCGCAGGTACGTTTAGCTTGTTCGCCTTGCGCCCAATAGCACGCATAGTCGAGATATGCGTCGGGATTTACGCTCATGTTTTTGCCTAAAATTCCGTAAGGGTAGTAGCCGTGTATCAAAAATTTTCTGCCGTATTTTTTGCGCGTGTATTCGAGCACGTAAGCGTCGAAGCTGTTAATAATAACGCGGTCGCTTATTCCGTATTCGTCCGCCGCTTGCGCCGTTTTATCGACGGCATAGGCGACTGCGTCCGCGCCGTCTTCTTCTTTGTACACCTTTATTTCCAAATCGTACAGCAATTTTTTATGCGGCTTGCACAACTCCAAAAATTCGATAAGCGTGGGTATGCTCTGCCCGTTGCCCGCATTTAAAGTCTTTAACTGTTTAAGACTCAAATCGCGCACAAGCCCGCAACCGTCGGTCGTGCGCTTTACGTCCGCGTCGTGCATTAGCACAAGCTCGCCGTCTTTCGTTATGCGTATGTCCGTTTCTATCATGTCCACGCCGCAGTCGATTGCCGAAGCAAACGATTGTAATGTGTTTTCGGGATAGAGCGCGGGATTGCCGCGGTGTCCTGCGATTACTATGCCTTTGGGCGCGTCGAATTTCATGTTCAATTCTCCTTTTGTTCGTCTGTGACGTTTTCGATAATGTTTTGTCCGTCGGTCGTTGCGTCGGCGGTTTGCGCGACAATCGTTTCGTCGGTCGCAGTATCGTCGAGCGTTGTTTCGTCGGTCGCCGTATCTGCCGTGTCGGCGGTCGCTGTATAGTTATTTGCCGTGCCGTCGGTCGTCGTATCTGTTGCCGCGGCGTCGGCGGTTGCAACGGCGAGTTTCTTTTTGTCGGATTTGTATCTGATAAGCGAAACGATAATCGAGCCTATCGTAAGCAGTTCGCACGCGCAACCCGCATACGATTTGACAAGTAGGTTGTAAACAAACCAGCTTGTGCTTGTTATGAATATCAGCACGCGGGTGAGCGCAAAGTTGGTACTGCCGTATGCGAATGTCGAGATTACTTTGGCAGTCCCGCTCAACAGGCTTTTAAACCCCGCCCAGGTGACCGCTACAAAAACTACGAATACCGCGCCGAACGCTATGCGCGCGGGCACAGTGCTCTTTTTGCGCTTGACCAGTTCGGTAAACACTACGTTGCGCACCACGCCGATAACGTTCATTGCCATGCCCGTGTATGCGCCGAGCAAGCCGTACTGCAAGGCGAACAGCGATTCGTTGGCGGAGCGGAACAAAAGCAATCGGCTGTGCTTTTTGCACTGGAACGATATTATACTCGCTATTATTCCCAAAATCCCGATCGCTTCAATCAAAACGTCGAAAGCCGTTATACTCGAAAAAAATCCCATTGCCGCCGTCCGAAACGTCAGGCGCGCTTTGCGCATAAAAGTTATGTAAAACGCTTGCGCACTCTGCGCATATATGATACAACATTATTGACGCGTTGTAAATATTTGTTCGATATGTTTATAAACGAACATTTGCGCGCACAAAAAAGGACGGCAAATCGGTATGGTGTTAAACGATAGGCAAGCGGAAATGGCGGAGTTCATAAAGAAAAACAGTCGCGTTTCTGTCAAAAAGCTGGCGGAAAAGTTTTACGTGAGCGAAATGACGGTGCGGCGCGACCTTAAAGAAATGGAAAAACTGGGATATGTCCGGCGGTACAACGGCGGCGCGCTGGCGCGCAACGACGATCTTTTGCCCGTGGAGGATCGCAGGCTGTTGCACAACAAGGAAAAAGATATGCTGTCCAAGCGCGCGAAAAAGTATTTGCGCGACGGCATGACCGTGTTTATAGACAGTTCGTCTACGGGTTTGTATATTATCCCGTTGCTTGCCGAATACAAAAATATTACGGTCGTCACCAATTCGGTGCTGTGCCTGTTGACGGCGGCAAAATACCATATTTCGTGTATTGCGACGGGCGGGCGGTTTGTCGAGCGCGATATGTGCACGGTGGGGCGCGAGGCGGAGCGGGTGTTAAGCGGAATAAATCCCGATTTGTCCGTTTTTTCGGCGCAGGGCATTTCGGACGACGGAGTAATAAGCGACAGCGACGAGGCGCAAACCGAAGTGCGCCGCGCGGCTATGCTCAACAGTGCGACAAACCTGTTTCTGTTCGACGGAAGCAAACAACACAAAAAATTCCCGTTCACGGTGTGCCGAGCGGAAGAAGCGTCGGATATAATCGTCATTTGATTATATCCGATTTGATTTATAGCGGACTGACCGTCAATCGGTTGTCGCGGCGACATCGGCGGCGACGTCAACGTCAGTGTCGGAGTCGAGCGAAATGTCGACTGGATTTAAATAGTTGTGCTCTATGTAGAGAGCAATGGAAGAAATAATGCCGGAGGGCGACATGGTTTTGTCGGTCAAGCCGAAGTTGACTTTGACGTCCTCGCAATGGGTGTGAATCAAGTAATTGATAGCGCGATTGACGCAGTGGCGAGGAATGTCGTGCTTTTCGGCAACCAAGTCGTACAGGATATGCCAGCGTTTTGGATTGTGTAAGAGCTGAAAAGCAACGGCTTCTGAAATGTAAGTAAAGCCGTCGAGGTTGGTGGGAACGGAGCAACGCTGTAAAATAGCTTGAGCGAAGCGCGCAATTTTGACGAAGTCATTGGAATCAGTCATAGAAAAAAACTCCCGTAATCATAAGTAAATTTCCCCCTCCGTATATATAGACGTTTTAAGTCATGCATTTTGGCGATGTTTTTTGAAAATTTTTTAAATTTTTTTCGTTTTACTTTTTCCCATACTTTTTGTACGGGGTTTGACGATGTTTTAGCTTGATTACTATATAAGTAAATCTTACTCGATAGCGCGTTTGCTATAAAAATATTGATAAGACGCGAATTGTCGGTTATAATGTATAAAATAATTGTTATTTGTCGGGCGACAGCGCGGGAGGAGGATTATATTTTATGAAAAATGTTTGTAGAGAAATCTTGCGCGCGATTCACGACGGGAAACTGTTAAGTATAGAATATAAAAATAAAAATGCGGAAAATAGCGAATATAAACTCACGCCTATTGATGGGAGCAAACAGAGTATACGCGCATTTCTCGATGCGGATGATTTGGAGTTATTGGACGATTTCGATAACAACCGCGAAAGGATAAAGGATAGAATAATCGAAAACAATCCGAATATGTCGGGAGGGGTGGACGATAATCCGTATTTGATGGGTTTGAGCGTTCAAATGGACATAATAATTAAAATCAGAATTAAAACAGCCTAAATTCAATGTAAAGCAAAAGCCGAGAAACTATTGTAGACTCTCGGCTTTTTTGTGTTAGCTAAACTTGAATAGTGCCCCTCATTACTTGAAAAACGGTTGATTTTATGCTATAATTTATAAATACAAAAGGAGCGATTATGGTTGATATAAAAACTTGGATAACATCGTTTACAGAAAAAGTCGAGCAAACTTTTCCCAACCGCGTATGGTTTATAGGAATGCAAGGCAGTTACGGCAGAGGCGAAGCAACGGAAACGAGCGATATTGATGTTGTGGTTATTCTCGACGTACTGCGTATAGACGATTTGAAAGTCTATCGCGATATGCTTGATACATTGCCGAATAGAGATTTGATTTGCGGTTTTATTTCGGGTAAAAATGAACTTCTTAATTGGGAAACGAGCGACCTTTTCCAATTCTATTATGATACAACGCCAATTAAAGGCTCGCTTGATTGTTTACTTGAAAAGATAGATAAACAAACCGTAAAGCGTGCTATACGCATTGGAGCGTGCAATATATATCACGCCTGCGTTCACAATTTTGTCCACGAGAAAAGCGACGATATACTGCGCTCATTGTATAAGTCGGCTGCCTTTGTTTTGCAAGCGGTATGGTTTTACGAAACGGGTAAATATATCAAATCAAAGGCTGAATTGCAAAATGCAATCACTCCGCCGTCTGCCGTACTAACAAATGTACAAGAGTTAAAGAACGGTGCAAGCGTGAAGTTTGAGGAAATGTCGGAGTTGCTACTGAATTGGGCAAAAACGATTATTGTAGGGTACAAAGAAAGATAATTTTCAATTTAACGTAGCGAAATTAAAAAAGAATATACAAGGTATTATAAAATGAGATTTCAAACATTTGGCGACAAAAATAATAAGGCGGTTTTGCTGATTCATACTTTATTTACAAGCGCAGATTTTTTTGCGCCTATAATGCCGTTGCTTGCAAATGACTATTATGTTATCGTGCCTACGTTGTCGGGGCATTACGAAAACTCTACGTTTATATCTACTGATGACGAGATTAGACAAATCAAAGAGTTTTTGTCTGAAAATTACATTACGTCCCTTTATGCGGTTGCAGGATTTTCTTTGGGCGGAAACATTGCTTATGAGTTTTTTTGTAATAACGTAGAAATGATTGAAAAAGCAGTTATCGACAGCGCGCCGCTGTTTAATTTTCCGAAAATTGTAAAGAACCATTATCTTAAAAGTTATACTAAATGCTTAAAAAGAATTAAATCGGGCAAATATGATGCAGCCAAAGAATTAAATAAGTATTTTAACGGTATGGGAGAATACCAAAAGAATATTGCGCCAATTGTTTCGCAGGAAAGTCTAAACAGCCTTGTAGGAAGTTGTTTTGACACAAGAGTTTATAACTTACCGCAAAACGAAAAGAATAAAATTACGTTCATTTACGGCAGTAAGGATATTGCCCGTTTGTGCAAGGTTAGGTTAAAAAAGTATAATATCCGTAAGATGAAAGGTTACGGACATTGCGGATTTTATCGAGAAAATCCCGTTGAGTGGGCTAAACAATTTATTCTATAAAGTAAGATAAATCAAACGAATACAAACACAAGTAAAACTATGAATACTATATGGTCAAAATATATACAAGGCGCAAAAACATTGTATTACAGTCGCAAGTTGCGGTTTGACGACAAATTTTCAAACGAGTACAAAGAGTTATTCGGTTTAGACGAAACGAAGCAACTGAAAATTCTTGAAATAGGTTGCGGTTCGGGTGCGCTTGCAGGCTCGCTCGCACGTTGGTATCCAAACGCCGAGATAATCGCCATTGACCGCGACGGCGAATTTATACGCTTTGCAAAAGAACACGAAAAAAGCGTAACTTTTATCGAAGCCGATATTGCCGCATTACCGTTTGCAAATGAGAGTTTTGACGTTGTGATTTCAAACACCGTTTGCGAGCATATAGAACATTCCGTATTTTACAAAGAGCAACTGCGCGTATTGAAACCGAACGGCGTTTGCCTTGTGCTTTCTTCGCGTAAAGGTATAACGGTTGCGCCCGATTGCTATGCGCAAAGCGATTACGAAAAAGAGTTTTGGCAAAAAGCGGAACAATTCGATAACGCCGTTGAAAAATACGGCGTGGGTAAATATTATCTGAACGAGGCGGAACTGCCTGCCGTTATGGAACGGTACGGATTTAAGAGCGTTAAAACGGGATATGTGATAGCAAATTTAACGCCCGATAATCCCGATACTGCGCCCGAATTTGCCCGTGCGATAATCAACGCCGACAGGTATGCGGCTATCGAATCGATAGAATCGGTTGCTTATTCTATGCCCGAATGCTTTTCAAATCGAGAAATAACCGAAATGAAACGCATTGTAAATAATAAGTACGATACCCGCATCAATCAATATGACAACAACGAAAAGCAATGGGATACGACCGTATCGGTAACTATGGTATTGCGCGGAATTAAGCCGCATGTAACGGAGATTTGCAAAACAGCATCAAAAGTGATATAATGAGATTATCTATAAGAAACATCAGGAGATGAATATGAAAGATAAAGAAATGACTTTTGAAGAAAAGTTGACCGTAATGGAAAAATTCGGTCTGCAAAAAGAATGGGCGAGGTGGGAATTGAAACAGGAAAACGAATATTTTGCCGTTCTTCCCTCTTTCCGCTTTTTGAAGCCGATTAGCGACCACCTTGAATTTCATAGGGGCGGCTTTGCTGATATGATAAAAAAATATCAAGAGCAGGGCGAGCTTGACGAAAGATTTCCCGAAGTATCCGCTTTGATAAAAGAAGGCGCTTCGATAGAAAGCATAGAAAAGTTTGCGTTTGAAAGAGTGCAAGAAGCCGTCGAGTGCATTTTGTACCAACTCGGCGACCAGGAGTGCGCAGAATGCGCAGACGTGTTTGACGAGATAGATTGTTCAAAAATAAAAAAGATGCGCCTTATGGAAATCAATGACGACGGAACGCCGACAGGTCGGCGCGCCGTTGAGCTTCACGGAAAAATTCCGTTTTCCGATATGGAAGATTGACCGTGTTGAATTAATATGCGCTATATGCCACAATAAAAAATTCGGAGAATAATATTATGGATTGTATCGAAGTATTCAGACAAGCTGAAAAAGAAATTGCGGAAAGCGGAAAACTCAGTCTGACCGCACGGCGAAAAATTTGGCAGACTATGGGTTCACTCGAACCGCGCAAACGCGATTCGTTAAAGCCGCGTTCATTGACGGAACCGCTTAAAAAGCGTGCGTACCTTGCGCTTGCATGTGCGCAAAAAGTAATGCCTATGTGGTGTTCTGTCTACCCCGACAACAATAGTCCGCAAAATTTAATTGAAAAGAGCCTTGCTTACTTAGACGGCAAAATTAAGGTTAAAGAATTGCGGGCAGAACGGAAACAATCCACTATTGACGCTTTTATGAACGCTGTCGATTCGCGGGGTAGTGTCGGTTCCGCCGCTGTCGCCGCTTGGGATGCAATGGTCGTGGCTTTGGAAGACGAGTCATATTTAGAGCCGTGGGACAGCGACTTGACGGATGATGATATAGACGCATACGAAAGAGATGCGGCAAAAGAAGCGTGTGTTGCGTATACTTACACCGACGGCGACGACGGTAAATGCGTTATACGTGAAATGGAATTTTGGGTATGGTATTTGGAAGAAGCCGCAAAAATTGCGGGCTTGAAAAACTACATTTTTTCTGAAAAATATATAAAGGAGTAAACACAATAAATAAAGGAAAACAACAATATGTCTGAACACAGTTTAATAATTGCACTTAAATTCGGCGAAAAATTGAAAGAATTCGATGATATATCCCAAGCCGAAAAATATTTTATTTCATACAAAGCCGAATTACTTAAAACGAAAAACAAGGAGAGCTGCAAGATTGGATAAAGTGAAAACCATTATTCAAATGGTTAGGGGATTTCTTCCATCACCAGGAACAATGTTAGGGGAATTTACATTTTTATCCCCAGATGCACTCTGGGGCGGAACACTGGACAAGAAACCGGATGGTCTCTCTTTTGCTGTCGTGGCGGAAGACCGGTGGCCGGACGGCGGAATGTTTTTGATGGTGTTGGAGAATGGACGTGTTTATGTTGGCGATCTGGATGGGTATTGTCTGGTCGTTTATTGTGCTGCGAGTTTCCCACAATTTATGATGATTATGGAATCATACCAGGAAGCCGTTGAAACGACACCTTACCCCGAGAAAGCCGATTGGGAGGAATCCAAAGAGCACCGCGAAAGGGCAGAACAGGTTTTGCGGCAACAGATTTTGGAGGAGGAATTTGAGAAATGTCGTGAAAATGCAGAACATGTTTTGCGGCAAGTGGTTATGGACATTGACCCTACCGCGCTTGCGGATTTAGATGGGTTTTGGAGCCCCATAATCGAGGAATTCGGTGCTGGGATGTAGTAAATTTGTTTTTGGATGGGACAGAATTTCTTAATATGATGTCAAAAACGTAAATTCGGAAAAAGTTATGAATAAAACGCAGTTGGAAAATTTGATTGAAAGAATGAATACCCCGCCTGAACCCGAAATCAGGGTTAGTAGGGAAATGGAGTCTTGGAAAGCAAAGCGTGAAGCGGAAAAATTAAGCGATACCGCTTTGTTGCCTATATTGGAGCAGATTATCGACGAACACCGTGGCGAAAGCGACGGGGAACGTGAAGTGCGTAGATCCGCACGGTTTATATATGCAAAAATATTAAGTAATAATTTTGACGAAAAAGGTTTTTTGTTTTTATTGAACGAACTTTTTACCGAAACCGATTATTGGACTATCGGCAGTATATTAACAAGTATTTGGTTTTTGGATATTCCGCAGGATACAAAGCTATCGCCGCTTTTGAACTTTGCCGAAACTGCGAACCGCGAAAATTTGCGAATGATTCTCAATATTTTAATCGAATATAAGAAAAAAGGGAATAAAGACGCGATTTCCGCTTATCCCGAAATTTACAAAAAAGTTCTCAATAAGTCCGTACCGCTGAAACAAGCCGTCATAGATATTTTACAAAACCGCGGCATTAAATCAAAGGCGGATTTGGATAAACAAACAGATGAAGATGGCGCGGCTTTGTACGAAGATTTGAAAGCCGGCGTATTGGAAGAATATAATATTACTTATAAAAAGTTGGTTTCTTTGTTAAATAAATTGGTCAAATAAGGAGCGTAAAATGGAAACATATGAAATAACGCTTGACGGCAAACAGTATGAACTGTTAAAAAGTATGCTCAACTGCGACAGAAGGGCGGACTTAATAAGAAAAATACCAATCAACGGAAAAGAGTTGTTTTATGATATGATTCACGAAATATATTCGCCTGTAACAGACGGATGGAGTACGCGTGAAATCGTGTTGAACGAATCTGCCGATGCGCTAAACCTGTTGCGATTTATGACGAAACAGATATTTCCGAACGATGAAAACTATTTTGTGCGGCAAATAGGAAGAAAATGGGCGAATTTTCGTTTTGAAAAAGATTGCACAATTATAATATATAAAAACTGAACAAGTCTTATAAATTTCAATTTGTATAAAGAGGAATATATAAAATGCAACCTAACGATATACTTAAATACTGTCTTGATAATCTACCCGATACGGTTTTAGTAAGCAGTTGGGGCGAGCGTGGAATTTTCTATAATCCGAACAATACGCTAAAACGCGGAATTTATGTTTTGACCGTCAAAGAGAAAGACGGTGACAATGATAAGAGTTCGGATTTGAACAGAGAAAAAATTTACCGCGTTAATATAGGTATTCGCAAAAACACTTTTATAAATATGTTTGGCTCTGTTCCTGCTCGTCCGCCCAAAGGTGGTATTGTAGATATGCCGTATGACTTTGCGAAAACCGATAAAATATTGCCACACCCCGTTTACGCTTGGATGAGTTGGGTATGTGCGCTCAACCCGTCCGATACAACCTTTGAAAGATTAAAGCCGTTAATTCAAGAGGCTTATGAGTACGCAAAGGAAAAATATTCTAAAAGGAAGTAAGATAAATTTCAATTTATCTTTCTAATAAAGTTTAGCAAAAACACTCGAATAAAATGTTCGAGTGCTTTTTTTATAATCTGAAAGCGTATCAATAAAATATTAGTTTTTTCAATTCCCTACGTGAAGTTCCCTTTAAACGGTGCGTTTTTTAAAAAGTTTCTTTATATAAATATGGTTTGTATTAAAGTTTGTCGCGCAATCTCGCCGTGACCTCGATTTCGATTTTGGCGTTTTTAGGCAAAGCCGCGACCTGTACGCAACTGCGCGCGGGGTAGGGCTTTTCAAAATATTCGCCGTATATCGCATTTACGGTTGCAAAATCGTTAAGGTCGGTCAAGTACACCGTCGTCTTTACGACGTCGTTCATATCCGCGCCCGCCGCCGCGAGAACGGCGTGCACGTTGTTCAATGCGCGGTGCGTTTGCTCCGTTATATCCGTACTTTCTATATTGCCCGTTGCGGGATTTATTGGGATTTGCCCCGAGCAGTACAGCGTTTTGCCGACGGCAATCGCCTGTGAGTACGGACCTATCGCTTGGGGCGCGTTTTCGGTCGCTATTTCGGTTTTGCGCATAATGTTCTCCCTTTATTTATATATAGTTTAACCGAGCATGTTTTTGACTGCTTCAAGTCTGCGCAACGCTTCGGTTTTTCCGAACAGCCGCACCATTTCCGCGCCGCCGCCGGGGGTCGCCGCCGCGCCCGTCACCGCTATTCTGTATATCCACAGCACTTGACCTTTTTTAAGAGCCTTGCGCTCGGCAAGCGCGTCGAGCGCGGCATTTAGGTCGTCGGCGTTTGTACAAGCGATACAATCGTCTATCAGCTCGCGCGCCATGTCGATAGTGGTCTTCCATTTTTTATTGACAAACAGTTCTTTGTCGAAGTTGTCGAACGCGTCCAAGAACGCAGCGCGGTCTTTTATGTCGGACAGGGTTTCGACGCGCGATTGCAACAGTTCCGATAGATACGCATAGTCTATGTTTCTGTTCGGATAGTATTCGTTGTAGAACGGCGTCGCCGCGGCGTGGAACTGTGCGGCGGGCATTTCTTTTATATACAGCGAATTGAGCCAGCGCATTTTTACTTCGTCGAAAATCGAGGACGATTTTTGCAAGCCCTCTATCGAAAATTTTTCGACAAGCTCGTTCATGGACATTTTTTCGTTGTTGTCCTTGGGATTCCAGCCGAGGAGCGCTATATAATTGACGATCGTGTGCGGTAAAAAGCCCTTGCGCAAAAAGTCCTCGAAGCCCGCGTCGCCGTCGCGCTTGCTCAATTTGTGTTGGCTGTCGCGCATTATCGGTTGCAAGTGAATATACACGGGGCGTTCCCAGCCCAACGCGTCGTACAACAGGTTGTATTTGGGGGTGGACATCAAATATTCCACGCCGCGAATACAGTGGGTTATGCCCATCAGATGATCGTCGATTACGTTTGCAAAGTTGTAAGTCGGCATGCCGTCGGACTTGATAAGAATATTGTCCTCGAGGTCTTTGAAATCGACCGTGACGTCGCCGAACACTTCGTCGTGATAGGTGGAAGTTCCGCTCTCGGGAATATTTTGACGAATAACGTAAGGCTCGCCGCGCGCAATGCGTTCTTGCACTTCCGCTTTGGACAAATGCAAACAGCTCTTGTCGTACTTGGTCGCGCCTTTTTCGTGCATTTCGGCAAGCCGTTCTTTCGTGCAAAAACAGCAATACGCGTCGCCGCTGTCGAGCAGTTTTTGCGCGTACTTCAAATATATGTCTTTGCGTTGCGACTGCACATACGGACCGTATTCGCCGCCGACGATAGGACCTTCGTCGTAATGAATACCCGCCTTGTCGAGCGCGGAAATTATAATATCGACCGCGCCCTCGACTTCGCGGGTTTGGTCGGTGTCCTCTATGCGGAGTATGAATTTCCCGTCGTGCTTTTTGGCGAAAAGATAGGCGTAGAGCGCGGTGCGCAACCCGCCGATATGAAGATACCCCGTCGGGCTGGGCGCAAAACGTGTGCGTACCATGTGTCAGTTCTCCTTTTTGTCGTATCGCGTTGACGGCGCGCTTGACAACGCTTGTCCCGTCATGATATAATTTTAATGCTTTTCAGCGCAAAACGCAAGCGAATAAGGAAGTTATTATGGACGAAATGTTGACGCGCCGAATCCTCGACGATTTGGCGGAAGTTATTGCCATACCCAGCGTGTTCTCCACGCCCGAAGACGGCGCGCCTTACGGCAAGCAGTGCTTGCGCGCGCTCGAATGGTTTGTAGCAAAAGCCCGAGCTTACGGGCTTAAAGCGGAGCTTATCGACGGCGCGTGCGCGTATGCCGAGGTCGGGGAGGGCAAAGAGTGCGTCGGGATTCTCGGACACCTCGACGTCGTGCCCGCCGGCAACGGTTGGGCTACCGACCCGTTTAAGATGGTCGAGGAGAACGGCAAGGTTTACGGCAGGGGTGTTGGCGACGATAAAGGCGCGGTGGTCGTGTGCTTGCACGCGCTCAAAACGCTCGCCGAATCCAAGCAAAAATTAAAGCGACGCGTTCGGCTAATCGTCGGCGCGGATGAGGAGCGCGGCAGTTCGTGTATTCGACGCTACCTCGAAAAGGGCGGCGAGGTGCCCGCAATGTCGTTTGTGCCCGATTCGGAATTCCCCGTTATCAACAGCGAAAAGGGTATCGCGCATATAATTTTGAAGTTTGCGGACGACAAGCTCGCCGAAAATATTTCTTATATTGACGGCGCGGAGTGCGCGAACGCCGTGCCCGATAAATCGAGTTTTAAGATAATAAAGGGCAGTGCGCTCGACAACGCGTTAAAAGAGCTTTGCGGCGGCGCGCCGACGGCGGACGTGTTTAAGACCGCGCCGCTCGCGGAGTATATCGTGTCGGCGGGCAATGCTTTTTCCGATTACGAAATCACCAACGGCGAGTGCGTTACTGTCACCGCTAACGGCACGGCGGAGCATGCGTCCACACCCGAAAAAGGCGATAACGCGTTGTGGAAAACGCTCGGCGCGCTCGCGGCGTTTAATAACGTTATCGGGTCGAAATATTTGGAAAAAATAAGCGGGTATCTGTGCACGCCGCTGGCGAGCAGTAAGCTCGGAATTTACGTGAACGACCCCAAAAGCGGCGATTTGTCCATGTGCCTGTCGCAGGCGCGCATGGTAAACGGCGAGCTGGAACTGTTGATAGACTTCCGACTGCCGCTCGGCGTGACTGCGGAATTTGTCGCGGAACATTTGGAAAAGGCGACGGGCTGTAAAGCGCATGTGCGCGATTATCACGGGAACTTGTATATCGAGGAGGACGCGCCGCTCATTAAGACTTTGCTAAAGGTTTATCGCAAACTTACGGGCGATATGACCGCGCCGCTGAAAGTCGGCGGCGGAACGTATGCTCGGGAATTGCCCAATGCCGTCGCGTTCGGCTGTACACCTGTCGATATAGATATAAACATGCACCGCGCCGACGAGAATTTCCCGATCGCGCAACTGTTTAAAAACTACGAAATTTATCTCGCTGCGGCGATCGAACTTGCCGATTTGTAAGAGTCGGGTGTAAAAACGGCGAGAGAACAAATACTAAAATAAATACAATTAAGGAGATTGGAATCATGATAAAACTCAATCCTACTGCGGAAGAATTTAATGCAATAACTTCGAGCGGCAAAACGCTTGTCGATTTCTGGGCGGGCTGGTGCGGTCCGTGCCGTGCGCAAGCCCCGATTGTCGAGGACTTGGCGAACACGACCGATATAAAACTTGTTAAGATAGACGTGGACGTTGACGACACGTTGCCTATGGATTTTCAGGTGAGCAGTATCCCGACGCTCGTGCTTTTCGAGGACGGTGTTGTCGTGGAACGTTTTGTCGGATTGACAAGCGCGGCGGAAATAAAAAAAGCGTTCGGCATGTAGGATAAGCTGAATTAAGCGACAAAAACGACGCGACGGAAAAGAACAGCCGTCGCGTCGAGATGTTGCGCGCTTAATTTATGCGTTTAAATAAAAAAATATAGTCAAAAATCCTTGCCAAACGCAACAAACTTTGCTATAATAGTTTCTACTGTGGCGGCATAGCTCAGCTGGCTAGAGTACTCGGTTCATACCCGATTGGTCACTGGTTCGAATCCAGTTGCCGCTACCACGAAAAAGACACCCGAAAGGGTGTTTTTTTCGTGGTAGCGGCACTGTATGAGTAGCGCGCCGCAAAAAACTATATATGATAGCGAAAATATATAAAAAACTACAACATATAATACGTGGAAACAGATTCGGCGCGCAGTTCGTTAGGCGCTCGGCAAAGCCGAAGCCCGTGCCGCATTTTGCGGCACAATCCAGTTGTACACCCGAAAGGGTGTTTTTTTCGTGGTAGCGGCACTGTATGAGTAGCGCGCCGCAAAAAACTATATATGATGGCGAAAATATATAAAAAACCACAACACCATAATACGTAAAAACAAATTCGGCGCGCAGTTCGTTAGGCGCTCGGCAAAGCCGAAGCCCGTGCCGCATTTTGCGGCACAATCCGGTTGTACTCCCGAAAGGGTGTTTTTTTCGTGGTAGCGGCACTGTATGAGTAGTGCGCGCTTTTATTTCTATAATATATATTAAAATTCGATTATTAAAACATTGAAATTTGTTTCAGTCCATATTTAAGTTATCATATAAAAATAAATCTGAATTTAAAAATTCGCTGACGGTTATTCCGAATCCGTCCGCAATTGCAACCAATGTTTTTAAATTAACGCCTTTTGCTTTGCCTTTCATAATGCTTTTAACAGTATCGTGCGATAGGCAAGCCTTTTGCTCTAACCGATATTGAGTTAAATTGTTTTCAAGTAATAGTTCTTTAATCCTTATTGCTACCGCTTGGCTGATATTCATAGCAAACCCCCTCGGGTGAAATTTCACCTTTAAGTTTATTATTATTGATAATTTATTTATGGGTTAAATATCACCCAATCGCTTGACTTCTAAATAAATATGGCGTACAATATGGGTTATAAATCACCCATTTAGGAGTTAAACGTTATGAAAAAAATTGTGACTATGCTTTGCGCTGTTTTAATGGCGGTATGTGTTTCGTTTGCGTTCGTCGGTTGCATCGATTTAAATAATGACGACGAAACAAGCAGCGAACTGTCGGTATCTAATGAAAATATATCAATCCAATATTTGTTTTGTTTCTTTTTTGGGGTTTTTGTTCGCGAGTCTATTAAAATCAAAAATATACAAAAAAGTACAAATATTTTTTAAGTTGATATTTGTGTTCCTATATAATTATTGCACACACCTGATTTTTATGGTAAAATATCTTACAATAACTAAGGATTATTTGGAGAAACTATGTATTTTTTTGAAAATGAATCCGTAAGCTTGTACTTACAAGATATGGAAATATTAGAATCATTTCAATCCGATAAACAACAAATCATACTATATCTACATAAAAACTTAGGAAAAATATTAGTTATAAATGGTGAAATTCAACATATAGAATTTTATCAACAGTTTTATCACGAACAACTAGTACATTTACCAATCGCTTTTATTCCGCAAGTAAAGACTGCATTAATTATCGGCGGGGGTTCTTTATTTGCGGCTTACGAAATACTAAAATACCCAACTATAGAAAAAATTGTGTTATGTGATTATGATCATACAGTATTGGATTTAATGGAAAGGTATTATTCGCATGTTAAAGATGTTATTAGCAATCCTAAATTCCATTACATAGAACAAGATGCCCATTCATTTTTATTAGAGCATACCGGAAAGTACGACTTGATTGTTAATGATTGTTTTAATCTTAGCTTAGAAAGCCAATCACATAATAAGTCCTACTATAAACTTTTATTAAATTTTGCTTCCGAAAGAGGTGTATGTACCGATGTTATTTATAAACATATTTTTGAAATCAATACGACCCATGACTCTTTAAAATTATTAAATGATGAGGATATTTCATATAAACTATCACTTATAACAATACCCGAATATCCTGGGATATTTCATTTGCAAACAATATGGAGCGAGAAAGGTGTATTGAAAAATATTATCGAAAAACCTATTAACGAGATTCAAAATAATTTTCTAACGAATAAAAACATAATCCGATACAATATGTATTCGCCTAAACACCTATCATATTATTTCTATATACCTACATTTATTAAAAATTTATTTAATGAAATTAGATGAAAAGCTCAATTCTTTCGTAGGGCATCTTAAAGTGTCGTAAAAGACTTCTACATTATCCCATTGCGGAGAATTGAGTATTTTTTTATTGCAAGTATCGAGTTCTTCACGATTGTTAATATACCCATATTGGACTATAAAAGGTTCTTTGGAAAGATTTGTAGCTGCCCAAGGTGAGCCTAATAATGAACAAGCAGCATGTTTATCGTTAAAAAGCTCGATATTAGATATCTTCAAATACGGTATATTTCTGTAATTATCGGTTTCTAAATTTATACCGGCAGATAAAAACATTCCTTTCGCTATATAACTATGTTGGGTGGGGCAATGAGATAATGTACCCTTTAATCTAACTCGACAACCAAAGAAGTCTTCTTTAAAGAAATTCGGTATTTTATTCAATAAATATTTTGTTGGTATAACCCCTAAAATACCCTCGCCGATATAACCGTACCTAGCATATAAACCAACCAATGTTTCGCCGTTCAAAGAACCTGTTCTTACAGTATCGTCTGAGCCAGCATAAAACTCTAGTTTACTGTATTGCTGAGAGTTGATTTTTCCTTCAAAATCATAAAGAGTATTCCATCTTTTTGCATTTTCAAATGGATCTCGTGGGAATAACTGTACATACGGGGATATTAAACAATCTAATCTTACCGTATCGTTTTCTCCAAGTTTTTGTGAGTTAATACCTCTATGCCATAAATCCAATGGGCAGTCGAAAGAATTCTCTTTGTAGAACTTATTATATACGCAGGCGCCTATAGTTCCCAAAGCGCCTATAAAAGTTTGACCTGCTGCTATTAATAATGATGCAACTATATTGTCCATTCTCCAAATAATCCTTAGTTATTGTAAGGAGAAAATCTGTTTTGGGCAATAGTTATAAGTTATAAATATATCCTACATATTGGATAAGTTTATTGGAATATAGCATTTTCAGTTACTATATATTTATGGGTTATTTATAGGGTTTGGCGAGGTTGATGGGCGACGGGGTGGGGAGTTCGTCGGCATGGGCGAGGCGAAGGGCTGCCATGGATATGACGCGACTGCAACATAGCTCGTTGAGGTTTATTTTGAGATTGGCGCAAATGTTTTCGCGGTTGCAATCCAGGGCATATGACATCGAGTTGGTTACGGTTTTACTCGAGATGTCGTGCGCCTTTGCGATGTGCGTATATATTTGCATGTATCGGCGGCAGGTGAACAGGCTTTTCAGTGCCGCCGCTTCCGCGAGGAACGTAAAGCCTTGCAAGTGTTCGGGCACGCGCATATCTTTCAGTATGGTTTTGGCTCGGTTGAGTAGGAATTTCGGTATTGTCGAATCGGGCATTTGTATTTCTCCTTTGTTCGTTGAAGTTTTTTCAAAGCAAAAACAGTCGAGCGCGCAAAATGTCCCCGACGCTCGGCGGATTAGCGGAATATATTTGCTTGTAAGTGTAAAGGACACACATACGGCTTAAATATAACGGCTTTGATTTTATTTAGCCCGTCGCATTGCGGCGGACGGCTTGACTGATGTCGTTATAAATAGAATATCAAAATTTCACTCGGCGGGCAATTATCGGTCTTTGGGAATATTGTTTGTTTTTGTTTGCTATTGCCACGCCCTCACAATCCCTTGCCGCAAACGCTTTTCGGTTTGTTTCTTTTTTGTTGCGATTTGACACGGCGGAAAATTTGGGCTATACTTTATTTATTATTGCGATAGGAGTTTTGCGTTAATGTCCGAGTTTTGCGGCGCGCCAAAACAATTATGCGACATGACTGTCGAGGAGCTTTGGCAGTTGTTTCCGATAATGCTAACCGCTCACAATGCAGCGTGGTCGGATTGGTACGCGCAAGAGGCGGCGCGGCTTATCCCTTTATTGCCCGACGATACGGACTTGTATCACATCGGCAGTACCGCGGTCGCCGGCATTTGGGCAAAACCGATAATAGATATTCTTGCGGAGATCGATAGCTCGTGCGATTTAAAATCGGTGGCTGCGACCCTTGCGCGAAACGGCTATATAATAATGTTCGCAGGCGACGCGCGCATTTCGCTTAACAAAGGCTACACGCCCGACGGTTTTGCCGAGCGCGTTTTTCATTTGCATTTACAGCACAAAAGCGAAAAAGCCGAGGTGTTGTTCCGCGACTATCTTAACGCGCACCCCGACGTCGCACGAGAATACGAACAACTTAAATTGCGGTTATGGAAGCAGTTTGAGCACGATCGCGACGCGTACACTGCGGCAAAAACCGAGTTTGTCACTAAATACACGAATTTAGCGCGACGCGATAAAACCGAATAAATAGCATTTAACAATAATTACGGCGCGCGAAATTTAATTAAAAAAATTAAAAGTATTTAAAAAATCGCATTGAAATTTTAAAATATGTGTGCTATAATTAACTAATCGTTATCGGGGTAGGAAACCGCAACATATAAATTGTTATATGCGGGCTTCGCGCGGTGAGCGCGGGTTTTTATCGGCGTTAAAAAAACATTGTAGGAAGGTCGGACATGAAAGAAATAATTATCAACGAACTTATGCACCTTATAGGCGTAGCCGTGGCGGTTGTGCTGGGTTTTGCCATAGGGTTCGAGCGCAAGCTGCGCTACAAGGAGGCGGGAATACGCACGCACGCAATCGTGTGCGTGGGCGCGGCGTTAATCATGGTCGTCAGCAAGTACGCGTTTGCGGGCATGGATGCGGACGCTTCGCGCGTTGCGGCGCAAATAGTTTCGGGCGTGGGCTTTTTGGGCGCGGGCATAATCATGCTACGCGGACAAAAAATGCACGGGCTCACCACCGCCGCCGGAATATGGGCGACTGCGGGCGTCGGCATGGCGGCGGGCGCGGGCTTGTACGTCGTCGCTGTCGGCGCGACAATCCTGATAATCGCCGTACAGTGCATTTGCCATATAAATTGCAAACTGTTCAGCACCAAAAAATTCTATCGCGTGCGCATAGCGTTTAAAAACGTCGGCGACGAGAGCAATAAGGTAAAAGAACTGTTTGAAACCGAACACTTTAACAGTCTGTCAATTGCCCGCGACGGCGACCAAACCGTATATCACGCGGTACTCAAAACCGACAAGGAATACTCCTCGCAAACGCTTAACGAAATTATGGAAAACAATCCGTTCATTATTTCCGTCGAGCGTTGCGACGACGAATAAAGTACATAACGCATACAGCCGCTTTGCAGTAAACCAAAGCGGTTGTTTTTTATACGAACGAAAAACGTAGTTAAAAATTTCGTCGATTGTTTTATGATAACAGTTCTTCGTCCGTAAGCGTTTCGGCTATCATTCTTACGGTAATTTCTATGTTTTCCAAAGTTTGCTTAATAGATTTAATTTTCTGTTTACGGCAGTCTGCGTTGTATTCCCAGCGGTCGCATTTTGTTATGCGATCGGGGCAATGAATATCGTTCACTCTCCGACAAAGACAATGCCCTTGCATGATCGCATGAAACTTTTTATCCCATTTTATATAGTGTTGCGCAAAATGCCGACAGTTTGTACAGCTCGGCGGAATAGGATATATTTGATAATCGTCGGTATTGTCAATCATATTAAAATAATAGCACACTTTAAGTGTCGCGTCAAGCAAAATGACACTTAAAGTGTCATTTTAACTATTATATAAATTATATGATATAATACAAATGTGGAACAATTATCTCAAAAATTAAAGGAATTGCGTTTAGAGAAAGGTATGTCGGCGTATGAGGTTTCGTTGGCACTCGGATTGACGCGCAATGCTTACTCTCATTATGAAAACGGTAGGCGATTGCCGTCGCTTACTGTTTTCTTAAAAATATGTACTTTGTTTAATGTGTCGGCAGATTATTTATTAGGGATAACAGACGCGCCGTGAATTTATATTTAACTTCCTGCGGCGGATCGCCTTGATTCCTCGACAGGCTCGGAATGATGGGGGTAAAAGCATTTCTTTTCTATATACACTATCTCTACCAAAGCGCGCACGCTCTATGCTTATAATTTCGACAAAGCGTATAAAGGCGTGTTTTGTTTTTCTTCCCATCATTTCGACCGAAGCGCGGAACGCGCGAAGCGGAGAAATCAAGGCGTAAGCCGCATGGGTGATAATGCTGTATTTTTCTGCGGCGGATCGCTCGGATTGCTCGGCAAGCTCGGAATGATGGGGGTATAGACTTATCTTTTCTATATAGTAAAATCAGCCTATGTAGTACCGCGTAATACGTTTGTAAATTTTCACCCATCACTTTTCGTTATTCACTCGCTTTAAAACGCTTGACAAGGGGGCATAAAATTATCTATAATAAGGAGTACGCGTGAAAATATGCGTACAGGTCTCAATTGCTCTTTATTCGGGTCGCGTACTCGAAGCGGGAGCGGCAATACTACTATAAGGAGGTAGAGTAATATGCCTACGATTAACCAGCTTGTTAGGAAAGGTCGGCAAAAGGTCGAGTATAAGTCCATGAGCCCTATTCTCGATAACAACCCGCAGAAACGCGGCGTGTGCCTTTCGGTTACAACGACCACGCCTAAAAAGCCTAACTCCGCTTTGCGCAAGATCGCTCGTGTGCGGCTTGTCAATAAGATGGAAGGTACGGTTTATATCCCCGGTATCGGACACAACTTGCAGGAACACTCTGTTGTGCTCGTCAGGGGCGGGCGTGTGAAGGACTTGCCGGGTGTGCGATACCACATCATTCGCGGTGCATTAGACACCGCGGGTGTTGCCAAGCGCAAGCAAGCTCGCTCGAAGTACGGCGCTAAAAAAGCGAAGTAATTCAGTACTGTTTCTCTGCGCGCTCACGCGACGCATTGCTGCCGTTTTCGGCGATAACTGCGTTGCAACCGCTTGACGTAGCGCTGCTACGACTGCGCGGTTGCGCCTTGTTCTCGCTCGCAAACGCCGACGCAATCCGTTCGCGCCGCGCTTGTTCGACAGTACGTGCGCTATGTTTGTCTTAATTATTATTTTAGTCAGGCATAGGCGAATACTTTGTTCTTTGGCGCAAGCAATCGCTTTTCATTATTATATATAAAGGAAAGCGCGACGCGGGGCGGACATGCCCCGAAAAAATTTGAATAAGGAGATTATCATGCCGAGAAGAAGCGGTGTCCCCAAACGGGACGTTTTACCCGACCCTATATATAACAGCAAAGTCGTTACCAAGCTCGTCAATCAGGTTATGCAAGACGGCAAAAAGGGTACGGCACAGGCTATTGTTTACGACGCTTTTTCCATTATTAAGGAAAAGACGTCGCTCGAACCGGTTGACGTTTTTAATCAAGCAATGACAAACGTTAAGCCGCAGTTGGAAGTTAAGGCGCGCAGAGTAGGCGGTTCGACCTATCAGGTTCCGCTGGAAATCCGTGCCGACCGTCAGCAGACGCTCGCCATACGTTGGATTGTTTCGTTCGCTCGCAAGCGCGGCGAAAAGACCATGGACGAACGGCTCGCGGGCGAGCTTATCGACGCGTACAACAACACCGGCGCGTCGGTCAAGCGCAAAGAGGAAATGCACAGAGTGGCAGAAGCCAACAAGGCGTTCGCGCATTTCCGTTGGTAATATAACCGATTCACAAGCGTTCGTGCGACATCTTGCTGTCGTTTTGTGCGATAACTGCGTTGCGCCCGCTTGTCGTATAGTGAACATACGACGGCGCGGACGCGCCTTGTTCTCGGCGCAAAACGCCGACGCAAATATTGTCGCGTCACGCTTGCTCATCGGTTTCTGCTAATATCGTATACAATTTAAGTTTAGTAAGGCGGCATAGCCGCTCCGTAATTCCGAACGTCGCATTGCGAGTTCCGAATTTAATAAGAGGAAATTATTATGGCAAGACAATTTGCATTGGAAAACACGCGTAACATCGGTATCATGGCGCATATCGACGCGGGCAAGACCACTACTTCCGAGCGTATTTTGTTCTATACGGGCAAGGTGCACAAGATTGGCGAGGTTCACGACGGCGGCGCGACCATGGACTGGATGGTTCAGGAGCAGGAACGCGGCATTACCATTACTTCCGCCGCTACCACCACGCAGTGGCGCACCTCTCCCGACGCGCCTATGACGCGCATCAATCTTATAGACACGCCGGGGCACGTTGACTTTACGGTCGAGGTCGAGCGTTCGCTTAAAGTTCTCGACGGTGCGGTTGCGGTGTTCTGCGCAAAAGGCGGCGTCGAGCCGCAGTCCGAAACCGTTTGGCGGCAGGCGGACAAGTACGGCGTGCCGCGTATCGCTTACGTCAACAAGATGGACATCAACGGCGCGAACTTCTTTAACGTGCTTAAAATGATGAAAGATCGGTTGGGCGCGCACCCCGTCGCGTTGCAGATTCCCGTCGGCAAGGAAGACACGTTTAAAGGCATGATCGACCTTGTGACCATGAAAGCGGAAATTTACGAGGACGAGCTCGGCAACGTTATCAACGAAACCGAAATCCCCGCCGACATGAAGGCGCAGGCGGAAGAATACCGCCAGATCCTTTTGGAAGCGGTTGCGGAAACAGACGACGCGCTTATGGAAAAATTCTTTGCGGGCGAAGAATTGTCCGTCGAGGAAATTCGCAATGCCGTGCGCAAAGCGACCATCGGCATGACCATGAACCCCGTGTTCTGCGGTTCGTCGTATAAAAACAAAGGCGTGCAAAAACTTTTGGACGCGGTTGTTTACTATCTGCCCAGCCCGCTCGACATTGCCAACATTAAAGGCACGGATAAGAGCGGCGCGGAAGTCGAGCGCAAGACCGACGACAAAGAGCCGTTCTCGGGCTTGGCGTTCAAGATTGCCGCCGACCCTTTCGTCGGTAAGCTCGCGTTCTTCCGTTGTTACAGCGGCGTATGCCCCGCGGGGTCGTACGTGCTCAACTCGACAAAGGATAAAAAAGAGCGTATCGGCAGACTTTTGCTTATGCACTCCAATTCCCGTACCGATATCGAAGAAGTCCGCGCTGGCGATATTTGCGCGATAGTCGGACTTAAAGACACGACCACGGGCGACACGCTCTGCGACGTTTCGCACCCCATTATTTTGGAGAGCATGGAGTTCCCCGAACCCGTTATTCGCGTCGCTATCGAGCCCAAGACCAAAGCCGGTCAGGAAAAAATGACCATGGCGCTTATCAAACTCGCCGAGGAAGACCCGACTTTCAAGACATATACCGATCAGGAAACGGGTCAGACCATTATCGCGGGTATGGGCGAGCTGCACCTCGACATAATTGTCGATCGCTTGCTCCGCGAATTCAAGGTCGAAGCCAACGTCGGCAAACCGCAGGTCGCTTACCGCGAAACCATCCGCAAGAAGATCGAGGCGGAAGGCAAGTATATCCGTCAGTCGGGCGGTAAAGGTCAGTACGGTCACTGTAAGGTCATTATGGAGCCGCTCGAACAGGGTCAAGGCTATGTGTTCGAGGATAAGACCGTCGGCGGGTCCGTTCCCAAGGAGTATATCCCTGCGGTCGATAACGGTATTCAGGAAGCGCGCATGAGCGGTATCCTTGCCGGTTACGAATGTGTTGACTTTAAAGTCACGCTTTACGACGGAAGCTATCACGAGGTTGACTCCTCCGAAATGGCGTTCAAAATTGCCGGTTCCATGGCGTTTAAAGACGGCATGAAAAAAGGCGACGCGTACTTGCTCGAACCTATCATGAAAGTGGACGTAACTTTGCCCGACGAATACTTGGGCGACGTTATGGGCAATGTTAGCTCGCGTCGCGGCACGATTTTCGGCACAGACCTTAACAACGGCAGTCAGATTATCCACGCGGAAATCCCGCTGTCCGAAATGTTCGGGTACGCGACCGACCTTCGTTCGCGCACGCAGGGCCGCGGCAACTACACCATGCAGTTCGACCACTATGCCGAAGTTCCGCGCAACATAGCGGAAAAGGTTATCGGCGAACGCGCCAAAGCTAACGCTTAAATCTTTATTACGTTTTCTATATAGCGCGCGTCGCCTTACTGCGCGTTAAAATCTTTTGGAAATCACCGTTAAAACGGTTGAGATTTTAGTAAAAGAGTGTTATAATAAGGCAAATAAATAAAAAAAGATTCTCTTGGAGGATATTTAAAAATGGCAAAGGCAAAATTTGACAGAAGCAAACCGCACGTCAACATTGGTACCATCGGTCACGTTGACCACGGCAAAACCACTTTGACCGCGGCAATCACCATGGTTCTTGCGGCGAAAGGCTTGGCGGAACAAATGCGTTACGACCAGATCGACAAAGCGCCGGAAGAGAAAGCGCGCGGAATTACCATTAACACTTCGCACGTCGAGTATCAGACGGAAAACCGTCACTACGCGCACGTTGACTGCCCGGGGCACGCGGACTATGTTAAAAACATGATTACCGGCGCGGCGCAGATGGACGGCGCAATCCTCGTTGTTGCGGCGACCGACGGCGTTATGCCCCAGACCCGTGAGCACATCGTTCTCGCGCGTCAGGTCGGTGTTCCGAAAATCGCTGTTTTCATGAACAAAACCGATCAAGTAGACGACGAAGAAATGCTTGACCTCGTCGATATGGAAGTTCGCGAACTTCTTTCCAAGTACGGCTTCGACGGCGACGGCGCGCCCGTTGTACGCGGCTCGGCGCTCAAAGCGTTGGAAGCGGCGCAGAACGGCAAAGCGGACGATCCCGCTTGCAACTGCATTATGGAACTCATGGCGGCGGTTGACGAGTATATCCCGACCCCTGAACGCGACGTGGATAAACCTTTCCTTATGCCCGTCGAGGACATCTTCACGATTACCGGTCGCGGCACCGTTGCTACCGGCCGTGTAGAACGCGGATCCATCAAAGTCGGCGACCCCGTAGAAATCGTCGGTATCAGAGCGACGAAGAGCTCGGTTGTTACCGGTATCGAAATGTTCCGCAAATCGCTTGACTTCGCGCAGAGCGGCGACAACGCCGGTATCCTTTTGCGCGGCGTTGACCGTAAAGACATCGAGCGCGGACAGGTTATCGCCAAACCCGGTTCGATCACCCCGCACACGGAATTCAAAGCCGAGGTGTACGTGCTTAAAAAGGAAGAGGGTGGACGTCATACTCCGTTCTTCAATGGCTACCGTCCGCAGTTCTACTTCCGCACGACCGACGTTACCGGCTTGGTCGAATTGCCGAAGGGCATCGAAATGGTTACCCCGGGCGACAACGTAACGATGACCGTCACGCTTATCCACCCGATCGCGGCGGAAAAAGGCTTGCGCTTCGCTATCCGCGAAGGCGGCAGAACGGTTGGCTCGGGCGTTATCACCGAGATCATCAAATAAGTCAATTAACAATATCATAAAACAAAAAGAACGACTTTTCCATCGAAAGGTCGTTTTTTTGTTGGATAATTCGTTGCGTTTGATCGGGTTGATAAGCCTGTATTGCCTCGCGCCGCTGAAAATATTTAAAACGATAAGACACGAAAAGACCAAACATTGACTAAACGCAAGGCAAAAAAGTATAATGGGTATAAGTAAATGTCAAATAATAAAGAGCAAAGACATGTACAAAAATATAATCCAAACGAATATAACAACGCCGTGCTGTGCGAGGTATGCGGCAATATTACGTTTGCGGATGATTACGGTAATACGGATAAATGCCCGAATTGCGGGTGGATGGGTTGTAGTGGCGACGAGTTGATGGAGAAATGGCATGGAATAGGCTATCCAATGCTTGTGCCGCTATCGCGCGCCCGCGAACAATATAAAGCAGGTCAAAAATTCAAGGCTACGTTTGAGGACTTTATAAACGGGTTGAATTGGTACAAAGAAATGCTGTTTTGGTATAACAACAAGTATTATGCCGTGCGTTATCGCGATATGGGAATATTTTTTGAAAATAAAGAAACGAAACGAATTTATAAGAGCGTAGACGATTTCGTCGCGCAAGCGAATATCGACGGAGTTTTGCTTAAAGACCTTTGGGGCTAAGTGGTGCACCCGTGCTTTATGTATTGCGGCGTTCAAGGTGATTACGATAATCCGCCCGAGGATTAAATTATTAAAGTGTGGCAAAGTTAACATTGTCATAAAATAAAAATAGTTATGATTTTATGGTCTTGACAAGGTGTGTTATACTGTGCTTGAGGGAAATATTATACTCTCTAAAACGGAATCTTTGCGGTTTCCGTTTTTTGTTGCCCAAAAAGGAGGAGTTTACGGTGACAAAAGTAAGGCGCATTGACAATACACAAGGAGGAATGATATAATGGGTGCGGGAGGATTGCCAAGCGGTGGCGTTTTAAAGGTTGACAGCGAACATAAAGGACTTCTGAAAAAGGTGGAACACATAAATTCGCGGTATGATTTGTATGTTGACGGTAGAAGAAAACAAAGTCGATGGTATGACTCAAATGGGGTTGTGGTGAGAAACAGAGATTATTTTCATTCGGATCCAAAGGGTGATCATAAGTTTCCACACGATCATAGATGGGAACAAGTAAACGGAAACACTGTACGAATATCAACGAATCTGGATCCCGATTACGAGCATTATAATTCCGACGAGGTGTAGCTATATGGAAAAGAAATATAATCCACATGAATATAACAACGCAGTGCCGTGCGAGGTATGTGGACAGCTTACGTTTGTAGATGATTACGGTAATAGCGGTAAATGCAAACACTGTGGTTGGCGTCAGTGTGTAGATAACAAAGATATGGATATAAAACAAGGGATTAGTTATCCAATGCTTGTGCCGCTATCGCGCGCCCGTGAACAGTACAAAGCAGGGCAAAAGTTTAAAGCGACATTCGATGATTTTATAAACGGGTTGATGTTCTATTCGGAAATGTTATTTTGGCATCATGGTTTAGTGCATGAAGTATATACGAAAATGAAAAGTCAAGATTTGGAAGCGTATGTTTCTGGTGACTGTATTGTGGTTTTTTGTAGCAAAGAAATTAAGCAAGAATACAACCATTTAAATGAATTTCGCGATAAAGCCAACATCGACGGAGTTTTGCTTAAAGACCTTTGGGGCGAAGTGGTGCACCCGTGCTTTATGTATTGCGGCGTCGAAGGGGATTACGATAATCCGCCCGAGGATTAAAAAGGAGATAAATAAATGAAAGAATTAACCGAATATGAAATACAAAAGGCTAAACATAAGCGGCTATTGGTGCGAAACGAATATCGCGGCATAGGCAAGTATGATATTCCGATTGTGCGCAAACAGCAAATCGACATAAACAAAATAAAGTTTTTGGATTACACTAAAACAAAAATTAACGATATTGAAAATGCACACAAAACGGTGCATTTTTTTATGCACGATTGGAAGTTCGATAGGGTTTACGATAAGCCGTATGACGAGGCGGAAAAATTAAGACAATACTTTGCTATTCTAACGCCCGATTTCAGTTTGTTTACCGATATGCCGCTCGCGCTACAAATAGAGAGCGTATTTAAAAATCGTTGGTGCGGCGCGTATTGGCAAAGTCAAGGATTGAACGTAATTCCCACTGTGGCGTGGGGCGACGCGCGCACGTTCGAGTTTTGTTTCGACGGGATAGAGCAGGGCTCGATTGTTGCGGTCTGTACATATTACCGTGAAAATTGCGAGGACGATTTTATGCCGGGATATAACGAAATGATAAAACGGATAAAACCGAGCGCGATAATTTGTTACGACGAGCCGTTTGCCGAAATGACGGGGAACATCAAATCTTTTCTACCTACTCAATACGAATGGACGGAAAAACTGGACTGGAAAGAAAAAGCTAAATTCCTGATAGAAAAAAATTCGCGGTATAAGTTAAATACATAAAATCAGAGTAACAGTGATGTAATAATTTTTCGTTAAATAAGCGCGTTAGTAAAGACCGCCGTAAGGCGGTTTTTTACATTGCGCGAAACGTATTCGGGCGCGTGATTTCGCGCAGGCGGAAATTTGCGAGGGCGGTTTAGACGGGCGTAAATTTAAGGAAATTTTAAAGATTATCGCGTGGGATTTGGTGTATAATGTATGTATCATATAATCAGCGGGACGAAAAATTATGAAGTTCGACTGTCTTATAATAGACGACGAAAAATTACTTGCCGACAGCACCGCCGAATATTTTAACCTGTTCGGGGTCAAGACCGCGGTCGCATACTCGGTTGCGGATTGCGACGCGTTTATGCGCGATCACTCGGCGGCTCTTTTATTGCTCGATATAAATCTATCCGACGGGAGCGGGTTTGCGCTGTGCAAGACCTTGCGCGCAACGACGGACATACCCATTCTGTTTATATCCGCGCGCACGAGCGACGACGACAAGATTGTCGCGCTGGGCATAGGCGGCGACGACTATATCCAAAAGCCGTACTCGCTGGGCGTGCTGTGCGCCAAGGTTAAAGCCGTGCTCAAACGCTATGACAAGCGCGGCGACGCGCGGTTCGACGACGGGCGAATTTTTGTGGACATACCCGCCAAGCGCGTGACGGTGGACGGCGCGCCCGTCAAGCTGACGTCGCTCGAATTCAGACTGCTCGCGTATCTTATACAAAACGCCGATCGCGTCGTGACCAAGCGCGAACTGTTCGACAACGTATGGCACGACAAATTCACCGGCGACGGCACGCTCAACGTGCACGTGCGAAAATTGCGCGAGGCTATAGAACGCGACCCCAACAATCCGCAATATATAATCACGGCGTGGGGCGACGGTTATTGTTTTGTTTCGGGAGCGGGCGAGAGATGAGGCGTTACTTATTCATATCGGGCGTTGCCGCGCTGTTCGTCGCGGAAATAATCGCGCTAATAGTGTTTGCGTGCGTCACGACAGAAACGCGACAGGACGCGGTCGCCGTCAACGAGGTCGCGCAAACCGTCGCCGTCGATTTCGCCGACATGCGCAATCATAAAAACAAAACGTCGCTCGACTATACGGTCATAGACGCGGACGGCAATGTCGTATACCGCACGCGGAGCGGGTTGAGCGAAACGCTTACAGAGGCGATAGCGCACCGCGACACGATTATCGACGCGGAAGTAAACGGCGAAACTGTCGGCAAGATAATAATTTACAATACGTCGTCGAGTGCGGCGGTTGCCCGTCGGCGCGCGGTTATAATCTTTATTGCCGTGGCGGTCGTTGCGCAACTGGGCTTGTGCGCGGCGTATTTTTACTATGTGCGCCGCACGATAGTCAAGCCGTTTTACGGGCTTAAAGGCTTTGCAGAGCGAGTTGCCGGCGGCAATCTGGATATTCCGCTCGAAATGGACAGGCAAAACGTGTTCGGCGCGTTCACGGAAAGTTTCGACCTTATGCGGTCGGAGCTGAAAAAAGCGCGCATTGCTGAAGCGCGCGCCAACGCGAGCAAAAAGGAACTTGTTGCAAAGCTGTCGCACGACATAAAAACGCCCATAGCAAGCATAAAAGCCGTTGCGGAAGTGGGCGCGGCGCAGTCGTCCGACGACAGGGATTGCGAACGCTATGCGCGAATAACCGAAAAAGCCGACCTTGTCAACGCGCTTGTATCCAACCTGTTCACGGCGACTTTGGAGGAGTTGGACAAACTGACGGTGTCGCCCGCCGACATTGACAGCGCGGATCTTGTCGCGCTCATACAAAACGCGGACTATAAACGCCGCGCGGCGTTGCCCGAAATTCCGTCCGTGATGGTGGTCGCGGACAAACTTCGGTTACAGCAGGTGTTCGACAACGTTTTTGCCAATTCGTACAAGTACGCCGACACGCCTGTATCCTTAACGGCAGAGTTACGGGACGGGCGGCTGAATATCGCGGCGGAGGACGAGGGCGGCGGCGTTGCGGCGGAAGAACTGCCGCGCCTCAAAGAAAAATTCATGCGCGGCGGTAACTGCGCGGGCATAGACGGGGCGGGGTTGGGCTTGTATATTTCGGACAGGTTTATGACGGAAATGCACGGCGCGCTTATAATAGAGAACGGCGATCGCGGTTTGCGCGTCACGGTTTCGCTTGCGACGAGCGGCGCGAATTTAAGAAATAATTAAGAAATCGTTAAAGACGGTTAATATTATAGAGCGTATAATCGAGGCGTAAAGGAGAAAACCGTGAATAAAGTTTTATTGAAAACCGAAAATTTGAGCAAGTCGTTTTCCAACGGCGGCGAGCTTCAACACGTCCTCAAAAATATTAACCTCGAACTGTACGAGGGTGATTTTACCGTTATAATGGGCGCGAGCGGCGCGGGCAAGTCCACGCTTTTATACGCGCTATCGGGCATGGACACGCCGTCGCTGGGCGCGGTCACGTTCGGCGACAAGGTAATATCGGACATGTCGCAGGACGGGTTGGCGGTGTTTCGCCGCGAACACTGCGGGTTTGTGTTTCAGCAAATTTATCTTATAGACGGCATGAGCGTTACGGACAACGTGTTGACGGCTGGCTTGCTTGTAAGCAAGGACAAAAAGGCGGTTGTACGGCGCGCACGCGAACTGTTTGCGGCGGTCGGCATATCAGAGCAAACGCAAAAAAAGTTCCCCTCGCAACTGTCGGGCGGCGAAGCGCAACGCGTCGGCATAGTGCGCGCTCTTATCAATTCGCCCGAAATACTGTTCGCCGACGAACCGACGGGCGCGCTCAACTCGCAGACGGGCTTGGACGTTTTGGGCGTGCTGACGGAATTTAATTCGCGCGGGCAAAGCGTGGTCATGGTCACGCACGACATACGTTCGGCGCGGCGCGGCAACCGCATAGTGTACTTAAAAGACGGCGTGATTTTGGGCGAGTGCGATCTGGGCAAATACGAGCACGGCGACGCGGCGCGGCACGAAAAGCTGTCTGCGTTTTTGCGCGACATGGGGTGGTAGCATGGGCAAGACGTTTATAATCGCCCGATCGAACATGCGCAAAGCCAAAGGGCAGACGGCGGCGTTAATAGCGCTTGTAATTATAGCGTCGTTTATGTTCAATCTATGGCTCATGCTGTCCATGGATTATAAAGCAAATTTCGACCGCTATCACGACAAGCTGAACGCCGAACACGTCACGGTTGTTTCGTATGGTTCGTCCGCTCCCGTCGAGGATTTCATGACGGAGCTACTCGACGGCGACAATCGCGTCGCGCAATACTGTTTGACGGATTGTATGTTCGCGGTAGGAACATTCCCGTATAACGGCGGAGTAATGAACGCGCAGTTTGTGTTCACCGAAAAAGCCGCGGCGTTGACCCGCCGCATAGGCAGGGCGGAAATAGTGGAAACGGGCGCCGCCGACAGCGGAGTATACATGCCTATGATTTATAAATCGGACGAAACAGCCGTCGGCAAAACGGTGGAAATTACGATAGGCAGTCGCACCGTCGAGTATGATGTTTGCGGATTTTTCAACAGCGTGATGATGGGGTCGCACAACTGCTCGCTCACGCAAATAATACTTACGGGCGACAAGTACGCCGAGCTTGAAGCGACGGGATACGCGTCGCCGTCCGCCTTGTGTTCGGTGCGGCTCAAAGACAAATCGATCAACCTCAATTACGAATCGGAACTAAAAGCGCGCATTGCCGAACGGTTTAACGACGCGCGCATGGCGAGCAACTGTTACGACATTGTTTCGCAGTCGCGGTACATCTCGCAAATGATATGTTCGGGCATAGTCAGCGCAATGGCGTTTTTCGTGCTGTTGATTGCGCTTGTCGTAATTGCGTCCAACATAGTCAATTATATACAGGTCAATATCAAAAACCTCGGCGCGCTCAAAGCCGCGGGCTATACGTCGCGGCAACTCGTTACTACGCTGCTCGCGCAGTTCCTTTTTATAACCGTCGTCGCGGCGCTTGCGGGTGCGGGACTGTCCTATTGCGTATTCCCCGCAGTCAACGCCATGATGATAGCGCAGACGGGCATACCTTACGCCGTTAAGTTTTTGCCGTTGCCGCTGTTGATTTCCGTCGCCATACTGTGCGGCGCGGTCGCGCTTGTCGTGTGGCTTGCGGCGCGCAAGATAAAGCGCATAGAACCGATAGCGGCGTTGCGGCAAGGCGTGCGCACGCACAACTTTAAGCGCAACCGCGTTCCGCTCGAATCGACGGTAGCGCCGCTAAACGGCGCGCTCGCGCTGAAAACCACGCTCGCGGGTATAAAACACAACGTCGTTGTTTGCATAACAATGCTTGTTTTGTCGTTGGTGGTCGTGTTTTCGGGACTGATGATCGAAAACGTGATTGTCGATCAAGAGCCTTTTATCAATCTTATAGTCGGCGAAACGTCGGACAGTTGTATCAATATTCGGTCGGAAATAGAGCGCGACTTTTTATCGACGATAAACGCGGACAAACGCGTGCAAAAAGCATACGTCTACAACTCCGTAAACGTCGCGCACGTCGGCGGCGCGGAGCTTATGGCTACGATGTGCGACGACTTTTCGCGTGTGAATAATTTAAACGTTGTTTACAAAGGTCGGTTTCCCAAGTACGACAACGAAATAGCAATCGCCGCCAAGTACGCCAAAGCAAACGATTTTGAAATAGGCGACATAATAGAAATAACGGCCGGCGGAAAAACGTACAAATATTTGATAAGCGGTTTTACGCAAATATCAAATAACCTCGGCAGGGATTGCCTATTGACGCGAAGCGGTTACGAGCGGTTGGGCACGCTTTCGGACATAAGTTATTACGTCAATCTTGCCGACGGCGTAGACATAGACGCGTTTAACATCGAATACAAAACCAAATTCGCGGGGTTTGTAAACGTCACAGTCAACATGCAGGCGACTATCGAGGGAACGGGCAGCGTTTACATTTCTTTGGTGACAATAATAGTCGTCGCGATCTTGATTTTGTCCGCGCTTATTATCGCGTTCGTTCTGTATCTGTTGACGCGCACGACGCTTAATAACAAAATGCGCGATTACGGAATACTCAAAGCGATAGGCTTTACCACCAAACAACTGATACTTCAAACGTCGCTGTCGTTTATGCCCGCGGTAGTACTCTCGACGGTGTTGGGGTTGGTGTTGAGCAGCGTTATAATCAATCCGCTCACCGCGCTGTTTTTAAGCGGGATAGGCATTGTCAAATGCACTTTCAATATTCCCATAGCGTTTAACGTCGCCGCAGGCTTCGGGCTTATAGCCGCGTCGTTCGCGCTCGCTTGCTTGATGTCGCTTCGCATACGAAAAATATCGCCCAAAAATATCCTCGCGGCGGACTGACCGCACGCGGAAAATAACAAAATGAATATTTTAAGCATATATGTGTATATTGCGCGCGGTTTTGTGTATTTGCGAAATCGCGCGCAAATTCGCTTGACGGAAAGCGCGACGCGGCGGTATAATAAATTATCTAATATGGTTAGGTAATTTTTATGGTAGACGAACAAAGAGCTATCGACTTTCTCGACAGATTTGTAGACGGTCAGCCCAAGCGGTTCTTCCGCGATCTGGACGACAGCGGCAAGGGGCTTTATGCGATATTGCGCATGCTTGCTTTGGCGGACGACGAAACGGTTGCGGGCGATATTGCCGTGGCGCTCGGCATGTCCACGCCGCGCGTTGCTTCGGCGTTGCGGACGCTCGAATCGCGCGGACTCATTGCGCGCATGCCGTCCGACCGCGACGCGCGCAGGACGGTCGTGCGCATAACAATGGGCGGGCGGGAAGCATTGCGCGCCAAGCAGGCGGAGCTTGCGAAACTCGTGGACTATCTCATGGAAAACGTCGGCGAAGCGGACATGTACGAATTTTTGCGCGTTTCCCGAAAGATAGGCGCGGCGCTCAACAAGATAGTCGAAAAGTCGGACGGCAAAGAGTAATGCCGAACGTCGTGCCGTAATTGCCGAAAGGAGGTTTAATGTTTAAACTGTTAAGATATATGAAGCCGCGCGACTGGTTGTTCGCCGCGCTGTGCGCGGGGTTTGTCGTCGCGCAGGTTTACTGCGACATGACTATGCCGGAATACACGCAGCGGCTTATGAAAGAGGTTGTGGGCGACAGTATGACTATGGGCGTGGTGTGGCGCAACGGCGGGTTTATGCTGTTGTATGCGTTCGGGAGCGCGGCGTGTTCGGTCGTGTGCGGATTTTTCGCCGCGCACACCGCCGCAAATTTTTCCAAGACTTTGCGAAAGGCAATGCTCGACAGGGTTACTTCGTTTTCCGCGGCGGAAATAAACAAGTTCGGGTCGTCCAGTCTTATAACGCGCACGACCAACGACGTGGTGCAAATGCAGACTTTTATCGCTGTCGGCTTGCAACTTCTGATAAAAGCGCCCGTGCTTGCGGTATGGGCTATATTAAAGGTATCGTCTACCGCCGTGGAGTGGACGGTAGCGACCGCAGTGGTCGTGGGCGTAATCGTCGTGACAGTGGGCATGCTTGTGGGCATTTGCTATCCCAAGTTCAAGCGCATACAAAAGCTGACCGACGCGCTCAACACCGCGACGCGCGAGAGCGTTACGGGCGTGCGCGTAGTGCGCGCGTTCAACGCAGAAGATTATCAGAGCGGCAAGTTTGAAACGGTCAACGACAAGGTCGCGTCCAACCAACTGTTTACGTCGCGGTGGTTGGGGCTTATGATGCCGATTATGACGATATGTCTTAACGGGCTTACGCTCGCGGTGTACTGGATAGGCGCGGCGCTCATAAACGACGCGGTCGGCATGGACAAAGTGGAAATGTTTGCCGATATGACCGTATTTACGCAGTACGCGATACAAGTGGTCATGGCGTTCATGCTTTTAATCATGATATTTATGATTCTGCCGCGCAGTCTTGTTTCGGGCAAGCGCATAAACGAAGTGCTTGTCATGCACCGTTCCGTGCGAAGCGGCGCGGTAAAAGAGGTAAAGCGCGCGGACGGCGTGCCCGTTATGGAGTTTAAAAACGTCGGGTTCGCATACGATCGCGGCGACGGCAGGGTCGTGTCCGACTTATCGTTTTCTGTCAATCGCGGCGAAACGGTCGCGTTTATCGGCGCGACGGGTTCGGGCAAAACGACGATAGTCAATCTTATGGAACGGTTCTACGACGCGACCGACGGCGAAGTGCTGTTCAACGGAGTAAACGTAAAGGATTACGACGAAGAAGTTTTGCGCGACAACATCGCGCTCGCGCCGCAACGCGCAGTGCTGTTTAAAGGCGATATAAAGGACAATGTCGCTTACGGCGCGGACGAGGCGGACGAAGCGCGCTTAACCGTCGCGCTCGAAACGGCGTGCGCCGCGGAGTTCGTCGCGGGACTGGACGACGGGATTAACGCGCCCGTCGCGCAGGACGGCGCAAACTTTTCGGGCGGGCAAAAACAGCGATTGTCCATTGCTCGCGCGGTGTACAAAAACGCCGAGCTTATGATATTCGACGACACGTTTTCCGCGCTCGACTACAAGACCGATATGCTGGTGCGCGGCAATATCAAAAAGCGGTTTGAAAACGCGACGATTGTCATAGTAGCGCAACGCATAGGCACAATTATGAACGCGGACAAAATAATCGTTTTGGACGACGGCAAGATTGCGGGCATGGGCAGGCACGAACAACTGTTGCAAACCTGTCCCGTGTACAAAGAGATCGCGCTGTCGCAACTGTCGAAGGAGGAATTGTAATATGCCCCCTATGATGAAAAAACACGACAAGGGCGCAAAGCGCGACAAAGCCGATTTCAAATCGTTCGGAAAACTGCTCGCGTACTGCAAAGGGTATTTGCCCGCCATAATCTCGGCGATACTGCTCGCCGTGGGCGGCGCGGTGTGCACGATTATCGGTCCCGACAGAATATCCGACTTGACAAACACGATCAAGGACGGCTTGATGTTGGGCATAGACATGCGCGCGGTGCTCGACATTTGCGTAGGGCTTGTAATAATTTACGGCGTGGGCGCGATACTGTCTTACGGTCAGCAGTTTATAATGGCGACCGTGACGCAACGCGCGACCAAGCGACTGCGTAGCGACATAAACGGCAAAATAAACAAGTTGCCGCTTAATTACTTCGACACTACGACGACGGGCGACATATTGAGTCGCATGACAAACGACATCGATACGATTTCGCAGACGTTGAGCCAGAGCACGGCAAACCTTGTATCGGCTATTGCGCTGTTTATCGGCGCGGTGGTAATGATGTTTAAGACCAACGCGGTGCTCGCGCTCACCACGATAGGCGCGTCGCTTTTGGGCTTTGTGTTTATGGCGATTATTCTTAAAATTTCGCAAAAGCACTTCGACAAAAAACAGGAACAGTTGGGCGAGCTCGACGGTCAAATCGAGGAAGTATTTACGCAACACACCACGGTCAAAGCGTACAACGCAAAACATTCCGTAAGACGTAAGTTTGCCAAAGTAAACGGCGCGCTTGCGATAAGCGATTGGAAGTCGCAGTTTTTGTCGGGCATGATGCAACCTATAATGATGTTTGTCGGCAACCTGTCGTACCTGCTTATATTCGTCGTGGGCATTTCCATGATAATAAACGGAAGCAAGGCGGTGGATATAGGCACGCTCATGGCGTTTGTAATTTACGCGCGACTGTTCTCTCAACCGCTCGGCACAATGGCGCAGGCAATGACGTCTATACAGCAAGCGTCCGCCGCGAGTCGCCGAGTGTTCGGCATGCTCGAAAGCGAGGAAATGTCGGACGAGAGCAAAAAGACGGCGCACATAGACAACCCGCGAGGCGACGTCACGTTCGACAGCATCAGGTTCGGATATTTGCCCGATAAGGAGATTATCCACGGTTTTTCGGCAGAACTCAAAAAGGGGCAAAAGGTGGCGATAGTCGGTCCGACGGGCGCAGGCAAAACGACGATAGTCAATCTGTTAATGCGCTTTTACGAGCTTAACGCGGGCGACATCAGGATTGACGGCACGTCGATAAAGGACATGAAGCGCGAGCGCGTCCACGACCTGTTCGATATGATATTGCAAAATACTTGGCTGTTCGAGGGCACTATTCGCGAGAACCTTGTGTACAACAAACAGGGCGTGACCGACGAACGGCTGAACGAGGTGTGCGCCGCGGTGGGGTTGTCGCACTATATAGCATGTCTGCCCGACGGGTACGATACTGTAATAAGCGAAAGTTCGCAAATTTCGGAAGGGCAAAAGCAACAGCTCACTATCGCGCGCGCAATGATAAAAGACTCGCCGCTACTCATACTCGACGAGGCGACAAGCAACGTCGATACGCGCACCGAGTTGGCTATACAAAACGCAATGGATAAACTGACCGAAGGCAGAACGTCGTTCGTAATAGCGCACAGACTGTCTACCATTAAAAACGCAGACGTAATAATGGTGCTTAAAGACGGCGATATTATAGAACAGGGCAACCACGAACAGTTATTGCAGAAGAAAGGTTTTTACGCCGAGCTGTACAACGCGCAGTTCGCAGGCGCAACCGATTGATAGAGATTATATGTAAAAGCAAAACCCTCGCGCAACCAAGCATGAGCGCGGGGGTTTTGTTGATTGATTTATGAAATCGAACAATCGGTCACGACTTTTATGACTGTGCAATAACGGTTAGACTCTTGTCGGTCGGTTGCGGGTCAACCGCTTGACAAACCGCGCGAAAAAAAGTATTATGTATATACGTCAATCAATTATATATCGGCAGGGGAAACTAAATGGTAAAAAATAACGCAAAAAAAAGTGTGTCGGCGATTGCTGTTTTGCTCGTCGGCGTTTTGGCGTTGTGCATGTTTTTGACCGCGTGCGGAAAAGCCGCGCAACCTACGCCCGAACCGACGAGTTATACAGTCGTGTTCGACGTAAACGGCGGCACGCCCGTCGAGCAACAGACGGTGACAAGCGGGCAAAATATAACGCGCCCGCCCGACCCGACAAAAATGGGCTTGACCTTTGGCGGTTGGTACGCCGACGAAGCGTATAAGACGGCGTGGAATTTCGATACCGACGTCGTCAAAGGCGAAACCGTTTTGTACGCCAAATGGATAAAACCCGACGGCAGTACGGAGGAGAGCGACGGGAAAGTTGCGGTTGTGTTCGTAACGGACGGCGGTACCGCAGTGCCGTCGCAGTCCGTGCCGAAAGGCGGGAAGATAACCGAGCCGCCCGCGCCGAGCATGGCGGGCAAAGCGTTCGACGGCTGGTACACGGATAGGACGTATCGCACCGCGTGGAATTTCGATACGGACGTCGTAACCAAAGCGACCGTGCTTTATGCCAAGTGGCGGGACGTCGGCGGCGGCGAAGTCGGCGGCAACGACGTTGTCACGGTAACTTTTAACGTCGGACTGGACGCGCGCAAAGGCGGGCTGTCCAACCCTCCCGCGCAACGCGTCAAGAGCGGCGGCACGATTGTCGCGCCGACGATTTCGCGCGACGGGTACGAGCTTGCGGGCTGGTATGTCGAGGACGGCGATACCGCGTGGCGGTTCGCGTCGGATAAAGTTTACGGCAATACCACGCTTTATGCGCGGTGGAAGCAGGGCTCGGGCGGATCGAGCGATCGCGTAGATTACACGCCGTCCGTCAGCGCGGATAACACACTGTACATACATTATCTTCGTCCCGCGGGCGATTACGAAAATTATTATATGTACGTGTGGGGCAACGGACAAAATGCGGAATACGGCGATATAGTTGTTACGGACGAAAGCGGCGCGGTGTTCGCCGTGGATTTGACGGACGCGCCGTGCGTGGGATTGAACGAAATAAACTTTATAGTTACGCGCCCCGGCTGGGAAAAGGACGGCGGCGACAATTCGGTCAAGCTCGCCGACGCCATGCGCGTGGGCGGGAGCTATCATTGGTTTATCAAGCAGGGCAACACATCGGACGGCAAGAACTATCTGTCCGACGGGTCGTTGTCCGGCGGCGGCGTGACCGAGCCGTTGCGCGAGAACATAAGCGACGTTGTGCGCAGTGAGGCGGCAAGCCTGCCCGTCGCCGCAACCGCGACCGAATACGACGAAACGGGCGTAGGGTATCAGATATTCGTCGCGTCGTTCTGCGACAGCGACGGCGACGGCGTGGGCGATATTCGCGGCATAATCCAAAAACTGGATTACCTCGACGATCTCAACGTGGACGTTTTGTGGCTGACGCCCGTGCAGAGCAGTAATTCCTATCACGGTTACGACTGTTACGACTATTACTGTATCGACGGCAAGTTCGGCACAAACGCCGACTATCGCGAGCTTGTGTACAAAGCGCACCAAAAAGGAATAAAGGTCATTATGGACTTGGTCGTCAACCACACTTCGCCCAATAACGAGTGGTTTATCAAGTCCAAAGCGGGTGTTGTGGAAACGGTTACGTATCAGGACGGCACCACCGCCGAAGTGCATTACCGCGATTTTTACAGATGGAGCAGGACGGGCGGCACACGCAAATATTCGTCGGGCGACGGCTGGTATTTTTATTCGTCGTTCGGCAGTAACATGCCCGAACTCAATTACGACTGTCAAGCGGTTCGCAACGCCATGGCGGACGTCGCGGCGTACTGGATGAACTTCGGGCTGGACGGCTTCCGCATGGACGCAATCAAGCACGTGTTTATGTCCGACGAAAGCGAGAACGCGTCGACCGACAGAATAGCGGGCGACAGCGGTTGGCAGTACAACCTCGATAAAAACGTCGAGTTCTTTAAGGAGTTCAACGGCAAACTCAAATCCAAATATCCGCATTGCTTTTTGCTCGGCGAACAGCTTGACGGCAATGCCGACAACGTCGCGCCATTCTATGCGGGCATGGACTCGCTGTTCGATTTCAGTATGCACTACTCTCTGCCCGACAGAATTAAATCGGGCAATGCGAGCGCGGTGGCAAACTCCGCAAACGCAAACGCGCAAAAGTACGCGTCCTTCCGCAAGGACAGAGCAATCAATTCCAATATAAGTTCCAACCACGACATTCCGCGGCTGTCGTCGTACTTTACAAACCAAGACCAGATAAAACTGTACTTTGCCGTCACTATGACAATGCAGGGGTTGAGCTGGATATATTACGGCGACGAGATCGGGCTGATGGGAAAAGCGGGCAACGATAAAAACTATCGTCAGTCTATGAAGTGGACGCGCGACTGGGAAAACGGTTGCAGTAACGTTATTTCGGGCAAGGAGCTAAACGCCGCGACGGTGAGCGTTGCGGAGCAGTCCGACGACCAAAACTCGCTGCTAAACTACTTAAAGAGCTTGACGGCGTTGCGCAACGAATACCCGTGCTTGATAAACGGCGACGCGACGTGCTCGACGAGCGACGGCATGCTCAAAATAACCGTGACCGACGGAACGCAGTCGTTGACCGTATATCACAACTTCACGACCGAAAGCAAACGCGTCAGCGGTAACGCCGTTTTCGGCAATGCGAGTAATATCGCGCCTTACGGCACGGCAGTGATTAAGAATTAAAAATAATAAAGAAAAATAAATCGAGGCTTGCGATAATCGCAAGCCTTTGTTTATATAGAAAAGAAACGCTTATCGCAAAGAGGAAAAGCAAAACAAAAAACAATGCGGCTGACGCCTTGATTTCTCCGCTGCGCGCGTCCTTACACGCTTCGGTCGAAATGATGGGGGGAAGGCACGAACGCGTCTTTAATGATCGATTGAAATGATGGGAATAAGGGCACGCAACTATCGCGGAAAGAAAATTAACAGTGATCCGCTTTTTACGGACACAACGCCCGCTTTGTCGCCTGTCGCGTTGGAAACGCCTATCGGATATTCGGGGGTAAGCTCGGCGTTGGTAAGCGAATATTGAAGGTTTTCCAAATTCACGCCCGAGGCGACGCCGCCGTATGCGAAAACGGACACCGTGCCGCGCGCCTGTTTGGGCACGGCGAACTTGCCGTCGGTTATAACCGTCGCAATGGCGTCGCGATCCACAAGATAGCCTTGCGCGCCGAACGCGTTTAAATAGGCGAGCGCGCCGAAGTTGGCGACGGTGTGGTCGAGCCTGTCGCCGCCCGTGCCGCCGTAAATGACAAACGTTTTGTATCCGCGGCGCAGTCCGAGCTTGACCGCGGCGAGCATGTCAGTGTCGTCCTTGTCGCGGTTTAGTTTTATCACGTGCGCGGCGGTGTTTTCGGGCGCGTCGCTCGAATCGAAATCGCCGATAATAACGTCGGGGTTAAGTCCCGCCGCAACCGCCGCGCTATATCCGCCGTCGGCGGCGATGATTAGGTCGGTCTTGCCGAACTTTTTGCGCGGCGCAAACACGTCGCCCGCGCCGAAAATCACGCACAGTTTTTCCATACGCGCATTATATCACAAATGCGCGGCTAAATCAAGCGGCGAAAACCGCGATAAACCGCACCGCGCGGCGCGGTTAAAAAGATTGCAATTCGTTGCGAATATGTGATATAATAATTGCGGTTACATTATATATGAAAAACCAAAGACAACGCCGCGGCATCAGCGGCGCGAGGGATCGTATTAAAATTCGGGAACGGAGGGTTAGTTTATGGATAACGGAATTGCTAAAAACGTGCTAAACGCCGCGCTTGCGACGGGCGCGGACTTTGCGGAACTGTACGTGCAGAACAAGACGGCGCGCACGGTCGAGCTAAACTATAAGCGCGTGGACAACGTGTCGTCGCGGCTCATTTACGGCGCGGGCGTAAGGTTGATGCGCGGACTGCGGCAGGTTTACGGCTACACGTCGGATTTATCGGAGCGGTCGCTTACCGATCTTGCCAAAAAGCTCGCGGCGTCGTTTGACGGCGAGCGCGTTATTAAAGTAACCGAGTTCGAGGAACGGACGGGTAACGGCATGCACGCGCCCGAACAAGAGCACGGCGCAATGACGACGGCGCAAAAAATTGAATACTTAAAGCGCGGCGAAACGGCTATGTACGAAACTTCGCCGCTCATAGTCAACGCGCGGTGCGTGGCTATTGAAACGGACGAATACGTGCAAATTTATACCGCTACGCAAAACACGTGTCGGGTCGTTGACGACAGGCGCGTGCGCACTCGCGTAATGGCAATGGCGGTCGCGTCCGAGAACGGCGAGTTCCAAACGGGCACGTTCTCCCCGGGACTTACAAAGGGCGCGGAATTTTATACGCAGACCGATTTTGTCGCGGGCGCGAAGGAGGCGGCGGAGGACGCGGTGGCGTTGCTGTCCGCGCCGGACTGCCCGTCGGGAAACATGCCCGTAATTATCGGCAATCGGTTCGGCGGCGTGCTGTTCCACGAGGCGTGCGGGCACCCGCTCGAAGGCACGGCAATTTCGCATAATTCTTCGCCGTTTGCGGGCAAGCTCGGACAAAAAGTCGCGTCCGACGTCGTCACTGCGATAGACGACGGCACTGTCGAGCACGGCTGGGGCAGCGCGTGCTTCGACGACGAGGGCGAGCCGTGCACGCGTAACGTGCTTATAGAAAACGGCGTGCTAAAATCGTATATGGTCGATACGTTCGACGGGCGGCGCATGAACGCGCAACCGACGGGCGCGTGCCGTCGCGAATCGTACAAATATCTGCCTACTACGCGCATGACCAATACGTACATAGCGGCGGGCGAAAGCACCCCCGAGGAAATTATAAAAGCAACCGAGTACGGCTTGTACTGCGTGGCGTTCAACGGCGGGTCGGTCAACCACACAACAGACAAGTTCAACTTTACTTCGTCCAAGACGTATATCGTCAAAAACGGCAAGCTCGACACGCTTGTAAAAGCGGCGTGCCTTGTCGGGTACGGTTACGACGTGCTGACCAAAATCGACATGGTCGGCAACGACGCGGAACTCGCCGCGGGCATGTGCGGTGCGGCATCCGGTTCGGTCGCGGCGGCTGTCGGGCAACCGACGTTGCGTGTCAGAGAAATGACCGTCGGCGGCAAATCATAATGCGTTTCGCGGACGCTTGCGTCGTGCCCGTTCACCGCATTAAACTGTGAATGTTAGCGGTATTCTGTTTAGAATAACGAAGCAAGCATTTTACCGCTTATAATTTTATTCGATCTAAAAAGGAGATAACGAAAATGTTGAATATAGATAAACTTTTCAAAGCCGCAAAAGCGGCGGGAATAGACGTATTCGAGGCTCGGATAGGCGCGCAAAGCAAGCTGTCTGTCGCCGTGTTCGATAGCGAACTGGAAAACTACACGGTCGCCGACGACGGGACGTTCAAGGTGCGCGGACTTGTCGGCGGCAAGTGCGGCGTGTTCACGTCCGACCGCGCCGACGACGAGGTTATAGATATAGCGATCGCCTCGCTCAAAGAATCGGCGGAGTACGGCAATCCGGTCGATCCCGAGTTCTTTGTGGACGGGTCGAAGTACAAGTACGATAAAGTAGATACGTTCCGCGCGGGCTTGGCGCAAGTACCTGCGGAGCGGTTTATAGCGACGGCAAAGAATATCGCGGCGAGCGCGCTTGCCGCAGATAAGCGCATAGAGCATGTAAACGTTACGCTCGAATATTCGGACATGACGCAACGCCTTATAAACAGCAAAGGTTTGGACGTCACGGGTCGAGCTAACTTCGCGCTTATTTTCGCCGAGGTCAAGGCGACCGACGGCAAAGAGGTGCAAAGCGGGTCGCACTATAAAATAATATCCGACCTCGACGCGTTCGACGCGGACGGGTTTGTAAAAACGCTTGCCGACGACGCAATAAAGCAGTTCGGCGGCGGCACGGTCGATACCGGCAAATACGACGTTGTGTATTCGCCCGACTGCACGGCGACGCTTGTACAGGCGTTGTGCGCGGGATTTTCGGCGTTCGACGCGGAACAGCACATGTCGCTGTTAGAGGGCAAAATGGGCGAGCAGGTGTTTTCGCCTTTGTTCTGCGTCGAGCAAACGCCCATAGGCGGCGACGTGTTTTGCTCTGCGTTCGACGACGAGGGCGTGCCTTGCAAAAATATGCCGCTAATCGACAAGGGCGTGCCGACGGGATATGTGTACGATCTCGAAACGGCGAAGCGCGCGGGCGTTGAGTCCACCGGCAACGGCAAACTTGTCGGCGGGAATATTCGCCCGTCGATCGGTTACATAACGGTCAAAAACGGAAACATGACGCAAGCCGAGGTCTTTGCGGCGGTGCGCGACGGCTTGTATATTACCGAGCTTAACGGCGTACATTCGGGGCTTGACGGACAGTCGGGCAATTACTCGTTGCAAGCGAGCGGGTTTGTAATCAAAAACGGCAAGCTCGACCGCCCTGCGTCGCTCATAACGGTCGCGGGCAACATAATGACCGATTTTGCCAACGTCAAGGCGGTGGGCAACGACGAAAAACTGACGTACTTCGCCGTCAAAGCCCCGTCGGTGGCAATCGGCGGCATTTCGGTTTCGGGCGTCAAGCAAGAGGCGTAATAGACTGTGATTAAAGCGATTGCAATGATAGCCGACGGCACGGAGGAAGTCGAGTGCCTGGGCGTAGTGGACATACTGCGGCGCGCGGGCGTGCAAACCTCGCTTGTCGCGGTCGGCGGCAAAACCATAGTAAGCTCGCACGGCGTGACCATTACCGCGGACAAAACGGTTGACGAAGTCGATTTCGGCGACGCCGATCTTATTTTCGTCGCGGGCGGATTGCCGGGCACGCGCAACCTTGCCGTATGCAAACCTCTTATAAACGGAATAAAGCAAGCGCTTTCTGACGGTCGGCGCGTCGCGGCGATATGCGCTGCGCCTGCGTTGGTGTTGGGCGCGAACGGGTTTTTAAAAGGCAAAAAAGCGACTTGCTATCCGGGCTTCGAGGATAATATGACAGGCGCGCAAATACAATCCTCCGCGCGCGTTGTAACCGACGGAAACGTGACGACGGCGCGCGGCTTGGGCTGTACTATCGAGCTCGGTTTGGAGCTTGTCCGCCTGTTGATAGGCGACGGTCAAGCCGACGAAATCAGGGATAAAATTCAGTTTTGACCATAAAAGCAAAAACGACGTTGCGGCAGGGCGAAAAAGCCTTGCCGTTTTTTGTCGCGGGTTTGTAATTTGCGCCGTGACGGATAAAACGTTCGCGATATATTCCACCCCGAAACTGCGGGTTTGTGTCAAATAGACGTGTTTTTGAGCGTTTGACGGCATGTTGTTAAAAATATTTATCCTAAACCGACTGAAATTTCGGTTAAAACGCTTTGTTTTTGTCAAGGTTTATGGTATAATGTTATCGAATCGTCAAAACGGATTCACGGAGGGCTTTTTATGGCGAGAAAGACGGATAGCGGCAATTACACCGCAAGTTCTATACAGGTACTCGAAGGGTTAGAACCTGTACGCAAGCGTCCCGGTATGTATATCGGTTCGACGGACGAGCACGGACTTCACCATCTTATTACGGAGGTTGTAGACAACTCCGTTGACGAGGCGTTGGCGGGTTATTGCGATAAGATCGTCGTGGAAATCACGCGCGACGGCGCGGTAGCCGTTACCGATAACGGCAGAGGCATACCCGTGGATATTCACCCCAAAGAGAAGGTGTCTACCGTTCAGGTCGTTCTCACCAAACTTCACGCCGGCGGTAAGTTCGGCGGCGGCGGATACAAAGTGTCGGGCGGTTTGCACGGCGTGGGCGTATCGTGCGTAAACGCGCTGTCGGAATGGCTGGACGTGGAAGTTTACAAGGACGGCAAGATCTACCGTCAGCGGTACAACCGCGGCGTGCCAATGAAGCCGCTTGCCGAGGCGGGCAGGACGGACAAGACGGGCACGAAAATTACGTTCTTCCCCGACGACGAAATTTTTGAAACAATCGACTTCCAGTACGACTCGGTGCGCACGCGGTTGCGCGAGGTCGCGTACCTTAACAAGGGTTTGGAAATCGAGTTGACGGACAACCGCAAGGGCAGGGAGGCGCGCGACGTTTTCCGCTTTGACGGCGGTATCAAGGACTTTGTAGAATATCTTAACCGCAACAAGCAGACGATGTTCTCCGAAGTAATTTACGGCGAAAAGATATTTAAGGACAGCGAGGTCGAGTACGCCATACAGTACAACGACGGGTACAGCGAACTCATTTACACCTACGCCAACAACATAAACACCGAGGAGGGCGGCACGCACCTTGTCGGGTTTAAAAACGCGCTCACAAAAGTCATCAACGACTATGCGCACAAACAAAACCTTATAAAAGACGACGAAAAACTTGCGGGCGAGGACGTGCGCGAGGGTATAACGGCGGTCGTGTCGGTCAAGCTAACCGACCCGCAGTTCGAGGGACAGACCAAAACCAAGCTGGGCAATTCGAGCATGCGTTTGCAGGTGGAAAAGGCGGTGACCGACGCGCTCGGCACGTACCTCGAAGAAAATCCCAAGGAAGCCAGAGAGCTTGTCGTAAAAACAATTACCGCCCAGCGCGCACGCGACGCGGCACGCAACGCGCGCGAACTCACGCGCAGAAAGGGCGTGTTTGAAACGGCGTCGCTCCCCGGCAAGCTGTCGGACTGCACCAACCACGACCCGTCCGTGTGCGAAATATTTATCGTCGAGGGCGACAGCGCGGGCGGCACGGCAAAACAGGGGCGCGATCGCAGATTCCAAGCGATACTCCCGTTGCGCGGTAAAATTCTCAACGTCGAAAAAGCGCGGCTTAACCACGTTCTGGAAAACGCGGAAATCAAAGCCATGATTACGGCGTTCGGTTGCGGCATAGGCGACGAGTTCGACGAGAGTAAACTGCGCTACGACAAGATAATATGTATGACCGACGCGGACGTTGACGGCAGTCATATTCGTATACTTCTGTTGACGTTCTTCTTCCGCTTTATGCGCCCGCTTATCGAGCGCGGGCATGTTTACGCCGCGCTCCCGCCGCTGTACAAAGTGGCAAAGGGCAAAAAGGAAATGTATTGCTATGACGAAAAGGAGCGCGACGAAGCGCTCGATCAACTCGGTCGCAAGGGTTGCGAACTGCAACGCTACAAAGGTTTGGGCGAAATGAACGCCGAGCAGTTGTGGCTTACTACCATGAGCCCCGAGCACAGAACGCTCAAACGCATAACCATGGAGGACGCGTTCGAGGCGGACGAAATATTCAGCGTGCTCATGGGCGACATGCCGGAGCTTCGCCGTCAGTTTATCGAGCAAAACGCCAAGCTCGTCACCGAACTCGATATATAATTGCGTTCATACGGATTACACGGAGCAATAAATAGGAGAACGTTATGGCAAGAAAAGGTATCCATATCAAGGGCGGCGACATGCCGAGCAAGGAATATATAGACAACACCAAGATAGTCGAAACGCACGTCGTAGACGAAATGAAGCAATGCTTTATCGCTTACGCTATGGCGGTCAACGTGTCGCGCGCCATACCCGACGTGCGCGACGGTCTTAAACCCGTTCACCGCCGCATACTGTACTCTATGGGCGAGCTGTCGCTGTGGTCGGACAAGCCGTACCGCAAGTGCGCGCGCGTCGTCGGCGACGTTTTGGGTAAGTATCACCCGCACGGCGATTCGTCGGTTTACGACGCTTTGGTGCGGTTTGCGCAGGACTTTTCCATGCGCTATCCGCTTGTAGACGGGCACGGCAACTTCGGTTCTGTGGACGGCGATCCGCCCGCGGCTATGCGTTATACCGAGTGCCGTCTTGCCAAGATTTCCGCGGAAATGTTGCGCGACATAGACAAAGAAACGGTCGATTGGACAAACAACTTCGACGACTCGTTGCAAGAGCCGACCGTGCTTCCGTCGCGCTTTCCCAACTTGTTGGTCAACGGTTCGGACGGTATCGCGGTAGGTATGGCGACGGCAATCCCGCCGCACAACCTCGGCGAGGTAATAGGCGCAATCGACGCGCTTATCGACAATCCCGATATTACAATCGACGATCTTTGCAAAATAGTGCCCGCGCCCGACTACCCGACGGGCGGGCTTATCATGGGCAGAGCCAACGTCAAGCGCGCGTACAAAACGGGCAAGGGCGGGGTTATAATCCGCGCCAAGACGGATATAGAAGAATATCCCGTGCGCGAGGGCAGCGACCTCATGCGCCAGCGCATAGTCGTAACCGAATTGCCGTATCAAGTCAATAAGGAAAAACTTATCGTCCAAATCGCCGAGCTTGTCAAGGACAAACGCATCGAAGGCATTTCGGACATCAAGGAAGAATCCGACCGCAGCGGCATGCGCATCGTTATAGAAGTCAAGCGCGACGCGCAAGCGCAAGTCGTGCTCAACATGCTGTACAAGCATACCAACCTGCAAGTGTCGCAGGGCATAACGTTCCTCGCGCTTGCCGACGGCGAGCCGAAAATCCTCAACCTCAAAGAGATGCTCGAATACTATTTGAAGCATCAAGAGGAAATTATCGTGCGTCGCACAAAGCACGACTTGGCGGCGGCGCAGGAGCGCGAACACATAGTCGAGGGGCTTGTAAAGGCGCAAGCGAATATCGACCGCGTTATCAAGATAATCAAGCAGAGCCGCGACAACGTGGAAGCGGCGGAACGATTGATGGCGGAGTTCTACCTGTCCGACAAGCAGGCAAACGCAATACTCGAAATGAAGTTGCGTCGCTTGACCAGTCTGGAAATAGACGCGCTACAAGCCGAGCTTGTCGCTTTGCAGGAAAAGATAGCCGACTTCAAGAGCATACTCGCCAGTCCCAAACGCGTTACGGACATTATTCGCGACGAATTGCAACAGATAAAGGAAACTTACGACAACCCGCGCCGAAGCGAACTCGTTATAGATTACGACGAAATAGACATCGGCGACCTTATCGACAAAGAGGACGTTGTAATTTCCATGACCCATTACGGGTATATCAAGCGTTTGCCGACGACGGAATACAAAGCCCAGCACCGCGGAGGCAAGGGCGTTACGGCGCACCGTCCCAAGGAAGAGGACTTTGTCGAAAAAATGTTCGTCACCAATACGCACGACACGCTGTTGTACTTTACCAACTTCGGCAGAGTGTATGCGGCAAAGGCTTACGAAGTGCCGGAAGCGGAGCGCACGGCGCGCGGCAGAGCCATTGTCAACCTGTTGCAGTTGGGCGACGGCGAAAAGGTCAGCGCGGTTATTCCCATTAAGGAAGACGAATATAAAGGCAATCTCGTCATGGCGACCAAGCGCGGCATGATTAAAAAGACTGCCTTGACCGAGTTCCGACTGATACGCAAGGTCGGCAAGGTCGCAATCAAGCTCAACGACGGCGACGAGCTTATCTCGGTGCAACAGTCGGGCGGAATAGACGAAATTCTTATCGCGTCGCAGAGCGGCAAGTGCATAAGATTCTCCGAAGAAAACGTCAGGCTCATGGGCAGGGATACGCAAGGCGTTAGAGCAATGCGGCTCGACGAAGACGATAACGTAGTAGATATGACCATCGTCAAGCCCGATTGCGACGTGCTTACGGTCAGCGAAAACGGCTTCGGCAAGCGCACGGATATAGAGGAGTTCCGCTTGCAGTCGCGCGCCGGCAAAGGCATAAAAGCAGGCACGTTCAACCAAAAGACGGGCAGGCTTGTCAACTTGAAACTCGTCGATCCCGAAGAGGACGTCATGGTCATTTCCGACAACGGCACGATTATAAGAATGCTCGTCAAGGAAATTTCCAAGATAGGCAGAGGATCGCAGGGCGTAAGAATGATGCGCGTCAAGAACCAGGGCAACGTCGTGTGCGTTGCGACCGCGCCGCATCAGGAAATTATAGACGATAACGGCGAGGGCGGCGAACCCGCGGCAGAGTAGTATAAAAAGCATTATAAAAGGCTTGTGCAGAGTGAAATGCACAAGCCTTTTATAATGAAAGATAGTGCGGCGGGGATAAGATAATAAAAATAAGATAATAAATAAGAGATAAGAGATAATAGTTGCGGAAGGCTTGCGCTACGCGCAAGCCTTGATTTTTATATATAGAAAGAAATGCTTATACACCCATCATTCCGAGCTTGCCGATTGAGCTGGCGAACCGCCGCAAAGAGGTAAAGCAATAACCAACACCCCATCATTCCGAGCTTGTCGAGGAATCAAGGCGAACCGCCGCAGAGAGGACAAGCCGTTACGCTTGTCACATTAACGTAACGCAATTATTCGGGTGCAAACACAATAAACGTTCAAAGCTCACACACGGCAGAAATCCAAGCTGTGCTTGGTGCGGCTTACGCCTTGATTTCTCCGCTTCGCTCGCTATGCTCGCTACGGTCGAAATGATGGGAAAAAAACGGGACACGCCTTTGTGAGCTTGCTCGAAATGATGTGCGTGTAAAGCCCACAATACCCATCATTCCGAGCTTGTCGAGGAATCAAGGCGAACCGCCGCGGAGTGAGGCGGAAATTTACCGCTAATCCCACTACGATATTTTCATGATAATGGCTTGGTCGAAGTCGCCGAAGTTTTTACCGAACAGGCTCATGCCGCCGCAGTGCACGGCGTTGCGGTCAACGCCTATTTCAAACTTAATATATTCGTCGTCAAACAGGTGCAAGTCCGCGAACGTCAGTTTTTTGTGTTGGAAAACGTTGTCCAAATACACGCCGTCGGCGTCAATCGAAATCTTTTTGAGCTGACCGAACTGCGAGCAATTAACGGGCCAATATTGCGGCGTGTACTTGCCGCGCTTGCCGCCGAAGTTGCCGGGGGAAGTAAACGTTATTACTTCCGCGCCGTTTATCTTGACCGTTATGTCGCTCGGCCAATCGTTGTTGTAATATATAGTGTCCGAACATATTTCAAGCGAAAAACTTATGCGGTGACGTTCGGTCTTTTCGGCAAGGGGTGGGGAGGGGAACAGATATGATATGAACCCCGATTTAAACCACAGACAATCCGCGAGCGCGCGCGTCGGCGTGTAAAACAGCTTGACGTCGTCAAACGTGCCGAGCGCGTCGTCCTTACCCGCAATGCCGCACGGAGCGTCGATATTGCAGTCCGAATACATACCGATCGGCATTTCCACGATAAAGGACTTGGACTTGTTTTCGAGTCCTTTTGCGTCGAGCGAAATTTTTGCGTCGAGCACGGCTTGCGCGCAGAACTTTGTGTGCCCTTTAAGTCCCGGTTGATAGCTTATTACTATAAGCCCCGCGTCGGACAGCACGTCTATATGCCGCGACACGCTGGATATAGGCATGTCTAATTCGTTCGCAATCATGGACACGCTCACCGACTTGTTGAGCATGTATTTCAAAATCGCCAACCGTTCCTCGGAGGCGAACGCCCGCGCGACCTTGACTATTTTTTCGTGGTCGGCAGTCTTGTCTATTTTAAACGACAGATGTTTTTCGTTGCTAACGTCAGCCATGTCCCCTAACCCGTATGTGTTTTTCTATATTATACCGCAAGTCGCGCGGATTTTCAAGTGTTTGAGTATAACTTCCAAAATTTGGTAACGGTTAGTTTTTTATCGTCAATTTTGTCTGTGTCGTTTCCATAATGTGGGAGCGTGCCTGCGCGCATTTGCGCAATAGTTGGCAAGGCTTTTAAATTATGGAAGTATTCGCCCGACAAACAGTCGAAAAGCGGAACCGTCGTATGTATTGTATAACTGCAAGCCGTATGCTAAAATTAAAGTACCTAAAATATTAAAAGGAGTCGAAAATGAGCAGGAACGAACATCCCAACCCCCAATTTCAACGACGTTCGTACATGTGCCTTAACGGAGCATGGGATTTCGCAAAGTGCCTTTATACTTCCGACGTCGAGTTTACGCAAAAGATTGAAGTGCCGTTTTGCCCCGAATCCGTTTTATCGGGTATAGGCGATCGTGACTACATAACGGACTGCGTATATTCGAGAACGGTGGACGTGACCGCGGAGGATATGCGCGGTAGGCTTGTGCTTCATTTCGGCGCGGTGGATTATATTGCGACCGTGTATGTAAACGGCAGGCGTGTGACGGAACACGTCGGCGGCTACACGGCGTTCGAGGCGGACATTACGCCTTATGTGTTCAAGGGGCAAAACCGCATAACGGTGGCGGTGCACGACGACGTGCGCGAAAACATACCGAGCGGCAAGCAGAGCAAAAAGCCCGATTCGCACGGTTGCTTTTACACGCGTTCGACGGGTATATGGCAAACGGTGTGGTTGGAACGCACGCCCGTAAATTACATAAAATCGATTAAGTTCTATCCTCAATCCGATTACAAAACGGTGCGCGTCGAGTTATTGACGGAAGGTTGCGGCATGGCGAGTATCGGCGTGTTTTTAAACGGCAAGCGCGTGGGCGAAGCGCGCGGCGAGGTGGAGTACCGCCACACGTTCGATATAGAGCTGTCCGAGATCGCGCTGTGGAGCGTGGGCGAGGGAAATCTTTACGACGTAACGGCGACGTTCGGCGAGGACGAAGTGCAAAGTTACTTCGGCTTCCGCATAGCGACGTATCAGGGCAGAAAATTCATGCTAAACGGCAAAAGCGTTTTTCAACGTCTGGTGCTCGATCAGGGCTATTACGCGGACGGGATATATACTGCGAAGGACGCGGCGCAGTTTGCGCACGACATAGCTTTGTCCAAAGCGCTCGGCTTTAACGGTGCGCGCCTGCACCAAAAAGTGTTCGAGCAACGGTTTTTGTACGAATGTGACAAAGCGGGATACCTGGTGTGGTGCGAGTTCCCGAGCTGGGGCATGAAATGCGACGACATAAAAGCGCTCGGCGTGTTCGTGTCGCAGTGGAGCGAGGTCGTGGAACAGTACTTCAACCACCCGTCCATAATAACGTGGTGTCCGCTCAACGAAGCGTGGAGCGACCTCGACAACGCCAAGCTCGTGCGCGACGTGCGGTTTGTCGAAGCGGCGTACAACGTGACCAAATCGCTCGACCCGACGCGCCCGTGCGTGGACGCGAGCGGCGGCTATCACGGCAGGTACACGGACATATTCGATTTTCACAACTACCACAGCGGCGCGGAAACGGTATCGTATATAGAAGATATAAAAAATACAGATACTTTAACAATGGACACGGTGTACGCGCCGGACAGCGCGCAGGAGCAAATTTTGTATGACTGCGGACTGCCGCTCAACGCGAGCGAGTACGGCGGAATGTTGTTTGCAAAAAGCGACGACGACGGCTGGGGTTATAGGTCTGTGGCGAGCGAGGAGCTGTTTTTGGCGGAATACCTGCAAATGACGACGGCGTACCTCGACTGCGAAAAGATAAGCGGATTTTGCTACACGCAGTTATACGACGTGGAGCAGGAACAAAACGGGCTGTATTCATACGCGCGCGACAAAAAGTTCAGCGACGACGCTATGAGACGGATAGCGGAGTGCAATACGCGCGTCGCCGCTATCGAAAAATAAAAGTAAGTAAGGAGGTAGTTCGATGGAAGCAACCGCAGAACAAGCGATCGCCGCGGTAAACGCGGCGGAAACGTCTGAAGCGGACGTAAAGGCGAAAAAGCCGAACGCAAAAAACGGCAAACGCAGATCGCGCATATCCAACAGGCGATTGAAAGAAATAATTTTCGCTTACGGCATGCTGTTGTTGCCGCTTATCCAGTTCGCTATATTTTATATCTGGATAAACGCCAACTCCATCATGATGGCGTTTCAGTCGTTCTTCGGATACGCGGACGACGGCGGCGAGTTGTTTATTTGGTCGATGGATAACTTTACGCGACTGTTTAAGGAGTTGGGCAATTCCGACGCAGTGGTGCATATCGCGTTGATCAACACAATGAAATATTTTGCGGCGGGGCTGTGCATGATCCCCGTGTCCTTCCTTGTAGCGTACTTCCTTTACAAAAAGGTGTGGGGCTTCAAGTTTTTCCGCGTCATGTTCTTCTTGCCGGCGATAATAAGCGCGGTTTTGTTTGTCGCAACGTACAAACAGATCATATCTTACGGCGGACCGCTCGACAAACTTCTTACGGTGTTCGGATTGAGAATGCCCAACCTGTTGGGCGAAGAATCCCGCGTTACGGGCACGATAATCGCGTATACGGTTTGGACGGGCTTGGGCGTAAACATGCTGTTGTACCAAAGCGCGATGAGCCGTATCCCGCAGGAAGTAATAGAAGCGGGCATGCTCGACGGCGTGCCGTGGTGGCGCGAGCTGTTTCAAATAATAATCCCCATGGTGTGGCCGACAATATCCACGACGCTCATACTCGTAATAACGTCCATGTTCAACAGCACGGGACCGATACTGCTGTTTTTCGGCGCGGGCGACAGCGTGGACAACGCGGCGCACATGACAATATCGTTCTGGATATACAACCAAACGTCCAAAGCCAACCTCAACTATCCGGCAACGGTGGGCGTGTTCTTTACGCTCGTAAGCGTGCCGATCGTGTTCCTTGTGCGCTGGGCGCTCAACAAGGTCGATCCGCAGGTAACGTATTAAGGAGGAGGCGGTAAAAATCATGGCAAAAGTAAAACCGATAGGAACAAAACCGACAGTCAAAGTCAAAAAGGACTTTTTGGCGATAAAGATAATCGTGTTCGTGATATTCACGCTGTACGCCGCCTCGCTCATATTCGCGGTACTGTACGCGTTTTCCATATCGCTCAAAGGCGTAGACGAGTTTCACGAAAAAAATCTATTGCCCAAAGAATGGCTGTTTTCCAACTACGGTCAGGCGTTTAAGGAAGTTAAAGCGGGCGACAGCAACATGTTCGTCATGCTGTGGAACTCGATATGGTATGCGTGCGGCGGCGCGGCGCTCGGCGTGTTCACGTCGGCAATCACAAGCTACGTAGTCGCCAAATACCGTTTCCCCGGTCGCAACGTGATTTACTGGATGGCGATAGTGACGATGATGATCCCCATTGTCGGCGCGTTCCCCGCACAGTATCTCGTTTACAACAATTTGGGCATATACGACTCGCCGTTACTGCTTGTAACCAAAATGGCGGGCTTCGGCTTTAACTTCGTCGTACTGCTGTCGTTCTTTAAAACTCTGTCGTGGACGTATGCGGAAGCGGGATTCATAGACGGCGCGGGGCACCTGAAAGTGTTTTTCAGAATTATGTTGCCGCAAGCGTTGCCCGTCATGGGATCGCTGTTTATAGTGTCCATGGTCGGCATGTGGAACGACTATATGGAACCGACGCTGTTCTTAAAATCGTTCCCCACGCTGTCGTCGGGCTTGTATATATTCCAGCTCTCGCAAACGCGGCAGTTCAACTATCCCGTATTGTTCGCAGGCTTGCTGTTGAGCGTAATACCCGTAATAGTTCTGTTTATATGCTTCCAAAAGACGATGATGGAATCCATGAGCGTCGGCGGAATAAAAGGCTAAACCTCGGTCGCGCGCGGCGCGGCTTCTACAACTCCAACGCGGTAAGCGTTAAATAACCGAATAAAAAATTCAGGAGGAATTTTATGAAATTAGGCAAAAAATCGGCATTGACAATGGCGGCGGTGATAACGTCTTGCACGCTGTTGGCATGCGGCGGAGGCGGCGGAGGCGGCGGATCCGCTTACGGCAAGGAAACATATCCCGAATGGCAAGATAATAAGTCGATGTGGGTCGGCGGCTGGGACGTTCCTATTAACACGGAAGCCGATTACAAAATGGCGAAAGACATGGGTCTTACGCACATGTTCATAGACGGATCGATGGCGACAAAAGGCACCGAAGCATATTTGGATCAGCTCCGTCATTGCGAAAAAGTCGGGCTTAAAGCGATTGTCGGCAACGATATTGCGACGGGCAACAGCGACAATAAGCCCGCGGATATGACCGATTATAGCGTGTATCCCGCGGTAGACATGATAAATGTTTGGGACGAACCGCATATTAACAACTTCGACAGCGTTGCCGCAATGATAGAGGAGTATAACGAGCTGTATGCGGGCAAAGACATGACGCTGTACGTAAACGGCAACCCCGCCAACAACATAGGCGACAATACGTGGACAACGACCGAAGACTACATGGAGCAATTTTATAATAAAGTTTTGTCCAAGATAGACGGCAGAAAGATATTCTCCACGGACATTTATCCGCTTTTGGAAACGCGCGGCGTGTACACTTTGGATTCGCGGTGGTTGCGCACAATGGCTGTGTACGCCAACTATGCAAAAGATTACGACGGCGAATTCCACATGTTCATACAGAATTACAGCAGTTCGATCAACCGCGAAACGTTGAGCCGCAAGGACTTTACCTATCAAATATATACCGACATGGCGTTCGGCATTAACGGCTACACCTACTTTACTTACCGCAAGTCGTTTATAGAAGAATTCGGCGGCGGTTGCGTAGAATACGATACGTCCTGCACGCCCACTCCTTCGTATTACTGGGCGCAGGAAGTCAACGCGGAAATAGCCAAGTTCGACCATGTATATCTGTCGTTCGACTGGGACGGCGCAATGTCCGTCAAGGGTCAGTACAACCTCGAAGACGACGAGGAATACGAAAACGTTTCGTTCGGGTTCTATAAAGAACTCACCGCACTCAACTGCGCAACAAAAGTCACCGCAACCCAAGACACGCTTATCGGTCAGTTCAAGGACGACGAGGGCAGGAACGCGCTTATGGTGACCAACTTCACAATGCCGACCGACGACACGGACGACAAAGTCACGATAGACTTTAAAGACTGCAACCGCGCAATCGTATACGAAAGCGGCGAACGCAAAGTGTACGAAGTAAAAAACAACAAACTAACTCTCGATATACCGTCGGGCGAAGGCGTGTTTGTAATACCTCTCAAATTGAAAATATAGGGAAATAGGAGAAATACCATGAAAAAATATTTTAAATCGATATGCGCCGCGCTCGGCGCGTTGATGGCGGTAAGCGCTCTTACCGCATGCGGACCCATTAAACGCGGCGGCTCGACCGGCGACGGCGGCGATGATAACATAAAGCCGGACGACGACGGCTTGGCGGCGAGCATAACCGTTCACTACTATGCGGGCGGGTTCGGCAACGAAACAAATAAACTGCTTTCGGCGGATTTTAAAGCGCTTACGGGCAAAACCGTCAAGTGGGAGCCGAGCTATACCGTCGGCGAAATCCAACAGCTTTTGGTAAACAATCAGGAACGGTTCGACATAGTAATGCCGCTTATGAACATGTATCAAGCGGAGGACGCGAAGCGTCTGGAAGACATCACGTCCGTTTACAATTCGACCTACGAGGGCGAAAACAAAGCGATTAAAGACAAGATGAACCAAACGCTTTACGAATATATCGAAGCCAAAGACGGCAAGCGTTATCAAATGTTTACGCAAAACTCCGTGTCGGCGATGTGCTACAACGCGGACACTTTGGACGAAGCGTTCGGCGAGGGCAACTGGGAATTGCCGCGCACCACTACGGAACTGTTTAAGATGGGCGATCAGCTCAAAGCAAAGCGTTATTATACCGTAGGTCTTGCGACGGGCATCAACTATAACTGGGACTATTTAGGCACGGTTTGGTGGGCGCAGTACGACGGTTTGGAGTCGTTCGAGCATTATTGGTACGGCGAATATAAAGATTCCGCGAGCGGCGAATGGAAGAAGGGTACGGAAATAAACGATACCGACGGACGCAAATATTCGTTGCAAACTCTGTCGCGCCTGTTGTCGAGCAAAAACGGCTATTCGCACTCGCTTGCGAGCCGCATGACGTTCGAGGAAGCGCAGCGCGCGTTCTTGGGCGGCGGCTTCGTGGACGACAAAAAGAAAGTCGCGTTCATGGTAAACGGCGACTGGCTGGAAAACGAAATGTCGTCCTATCTGCTGTCGCACCCGCAAGACATAGGCATGATGCGCGCGCCCGTTGTCAGTGAGATAATAGGTAAGCTCGCCACAGTCAACACCGACGCAAAACTGTCCGAAGTCGTCAAAGCGGTTGACGAGGGCAAAACGTCGGTAGACGGCGTGAGCGCGGAGGACTTTGAAACGGTGCGTCAAGCTCGGCTTATGGGCTACACGGCAACGCCCAACTATCCGCTGGGCATACCTGCCAACCGTCCCGAAAGCAAAAAAGCGCTTGCTAAAAAATTCTTGACGTATTTGTATTCCGATCGTGCGCAAAAGATAATCGCAAAAGAGCTTAAAGGCTTGTGCTATCCTTGCTACACTCCCGACGAAACGGTGCCTGTCAGCGACTTCGTTCGCACGCGGCTTGACGCGTTCGGCAACGACATGATACCTATCTTCCCGCACAACAGATCGCAAATGGTTTACCGCGGCGGCTTGGGCGACCTTGTAAACGCCAACGGTCCCGACGCCAAACTGTACAACGGCACAACGGCGGAAAATTTACTTGCCACCTGCAAAAAGGGATTGCAGGACAACTGGCAAAACTATCTTGACGCCCTTAAATAATAAAATATCAAGGAGAAGATGAGATGAACAATAAAAATTCGCGTAAAAAACTGTCCGTCGCCGTCGTTGCGGCAATCGCGGTCGGTTCGGCAAGCGTTGCGCTTGTCGCTTGCGACAAACAAATAGATACGGGAAACACCGTCGTCGGGCACATCAACGTTCCGTCCGCCACGATACAGGCGGAGCTCGGCACGTATATCAGCCCCAAATACGACGTAGTCAACGACTACGGTCTTATCCTCGCGGGCTACACCGTATCGCTCAAATCGGTCACGGACGAGAGAGGCGACGCTTTGCAAGTAACCAACAACTCCGTGCTTGTCGAACAAGCGGGTTTGTATAACTTTACTTACACCGCCAAATCGGACAGAGTAAAAGACGCGACGATAACGATAGACTTTGCAGACAGAACCGCGCCGACGATAAACTTCAATGCGGGCGCGCTGCCGTCGTTCTTTATTAAGGGCAACACGTATCGCATACCCAGCTACACGCTGTCGGGCGACTATGTAACGAGCAAGTGCTACACCAAAGTTTACCACATCGCCGACGACGACAAAAAGACGGAAACCGAAGTGGAGCTTATCGACGGCGACCGCTTTGCGGCGACGCATGCATCGGGCAAATATCGCATACTTATTCACGTCGAGGACGCGGCGGGCAACTATAACGATTATCCGTATGAGCGCGATATTGACGGCCCGCAAAACTTTGTCGAGCACAAGGTTGCGTACTTCGACGAGGAGTTTGGCGCGCGTCAAGCGAGCGTGTACGAACCCAACCTGTACAGCGGCAGTTACGTCAAAAAGACGGACGCGGGCGCGCAGGTGCACGGCAACGACGCAGGGTCTTATAAAGTTTCGTTCGACGGGCAAAAGGAAACGCGTTACAACGAGGGGCTTGTGTATATCCACACCCCCGCGGTAATCGACCTTACCGAATACGAATCGCTCGAAATGTGGGTGTACAACGAAACCGCCGCCGACATAGTCGTCGGATCGATGTGGTGGAACGACACCCCGTGCAAAAAAGGCGTATGGACAAAAGTTACATGGTCCACGCGCAACTGGGGCGGCACGGACGGCAACAAGACGGCGGATAACCGCAAGTTCATAGGCTTGACGGATATATCCGGTCAGACGATCCGCATGGTCTTCGATTACGGTCAAAAGGTTATCCCCAACGGCAACGTGTACTTTTCGGCAATGACGGCAACGCCCAAACAGCGCGCGACCGTCACCGCGCAGTCCGATAACGTAATTTTGGGATCGGAAAAGTATTACGTAGGCGACACCGTCTATTTGTCGGCTGTCGAGCAGGCGGGTAAGTCGATAGACTGCTTTACGCTCAACGGCAAGCCGCTTATCGCCGACAACTTTGTTATTTCCGCGGAAGGCACTTATAACGTAGGCGTTATATATAAAGACGGCGAACTCACCAAAGACAACATGACGTGGGGCACGGTAGAAAATCCCACGCTCGAATATGCGGGCCACAACGACAACGTTTGGAAGTACAAGATAGGCGAGGGCGATAAATGGGTGTTGTCCTATGACGTGTACGACGTTAAGGATTTGAGCTATATCGGCTTATACGTCGGCGGGGAAATGAAGCTGATCGGCTTCGAGTTGAACCCCGGCTTCTCCAACGGCATAAAGTTCGCAAGCTACGGCTCGCCGTGGGATAAGAACTTCCCCGAATTCAATCCGAGCGGCGTTAAAGATCTGTTGATGGGCGCTACACAAGCAAATCCCGTAACAATCACCTATGTGCGCGACGGAAGCAAGATAAAAGTGTTCTTCTCCCAAGGCAACGATATGCTGTACTTCACGACGGTCAATCACGACTCTCTCGGCGTTGACAGCAGCTTCGGCATAGGCGAACGCAGAGCCGACAGCATCAAGCCGCACACTTACACAAACATCAGGGGCGTATCGGGCGAACAAAAAGTCGCGCTGTTTATGGCAGAGTGGGCGTCAACGCTTCAACTCACAGACTGCACTGCCGACGTCGGCACGACCGCTATGGTCGGCGATTGGGTAACGCTTACCGCAAATCCCGCGCCCGCAGGCAAAATGTTCTTGCACTTCACCGTTGACGGGCAGCCTATATCGGGCAACGTCATGACGGTCACGGCAAAATCGCACAGTGTCGCAGCCGTGTACGCCGATAAGAGCACGCTCACGCTTGCTGACGGAATAATAACGGCGGACGGATACAAGGGCACTGCGGACATCGCAAAGGGTAACACCGTTACGCTTATTTGGCGCGGCAAAGCTCCCGCAGGTAAGTATTGCACGGGCTTCAAGGTGGACGGTAGGGTTCTTGACGGCAACGTGTTTACCGCAAACGGAACGACGCATAATGTCGAGGCGGTGTTCGGCGATAAAGTCGCAAACGACAATGTTGCGCTCAACGAAATAAACAAAGCCGGCTATGTATATCCGAACGACGGTTATAAGCCCGCGTCCGTAAGTTACGATACGGAAGTAACGTATAACGGCGCGGACAGTGCGGTCACGGTGGACGGATCGGTTAAAGTCATTGCGGGCAGCAACGATAAAACCATAGCGTTCGATAACGCATTGGTGGATAATCTCGACGATTACAAGGAAGTCTACTTCTATATCTACACCGAAGCGGAAGAAGCCGAGGGCGGAGCAATTTCTTATCCGAATTCAAAGCCTTTTACGGGAAGTTGGTGGTGCAACGACACGCTCATTAAAAAGTATACGTGGACTAAAGTCACGTTTAACAGAAGTCATGCCGCACAGAATACAGACGAACAAAACATTTGGGAAAAAGGTCCCAAAGCGTTCATTTACAGAATAGGTAATTGCGGAAACAATCCCGTTTGGGTAACTCCGCTTTACGGCGTGCCTTACGAGCGGTCAACCGTTAAGTTCGAGGGAACGGGCATAGCTACCGAGGACGGCAAAACGGTATACAACAAAGAGGACGAAGTTAAGCTCGTCTTTAACGGCACCGTGCCGAGCGGCAAAATATTCGACTGTTTCGTAGTAAACGGCAAAGCCATAGGCGGCGACACGTTTATCGCGGTCGAAAAGCAATATACCGTTTCCGTCAAGTTCGCAAGCGGCTACTCCGACATGACTTGGGGTAAGGTAACCGACTATCAAACCGAAGGAAATGACGCAAAATCTTACAAAGTCGGCGAGGGCGAGCAGTGGGTACTCCGTTACGACATGACTTTGCCTAAAACGGGTTGGAACTACTTCGGCGCGTATGTCGGCGGTACGAATCAGCTCCTCGGCGTGGAAATGCACAGCGACATAGCAAAACGCAGTTTCGGCGGTTACGGCGGTGCGTGGCAACAAATGGAACTTGTGCAGGAGTTGCCCGAAGCGTTGCGGCAGGTCTTGCGCAATTCGTCCGAAAGCCCCGTCAGAGTGGTATTCGTCCGTCAAGGCGACAAGATAGACATGTACATACGCCACAATGCGAGCAATCAAGGTTGGCACGTCGGCACCGCGTCCTTTGCAGGGTTTCAAGTTACGGGCAATTCGTTCGGTATAGGCGAGCGAGCGGGTACCGGCATGGTCAACGGCACGCTCTCCAACATCGAGTTTGTTACGGGCGAACAAAAAGTCAACCTGTACAGAAACAACGAGTTTAAAAACTACGGCGAAATAGTTATCGACAGACCGCAGAACATCATCTATTACGAAAACGACACGTATACTATCCCCACAAACGCAAAAGTCGCCAACTGGTTGGGCGAGGAGCGCGAGGGAACGGTAAGTATCGATCGCGTGGAAGACCAGTTCGGCGAAAGACTTACGCTGTCGGGCACGGCGGTAACGCTTCCTTACAAAGGCGCGCAGGTAATAAACGCCGTGTACAAAGCGGACGGCTGTCCCAACAAGATTGTTTCTTACCGCTTAATGCCCAAAGACGGTACGGTATTCACTCCGAGCGCAAACGCGATTTCCAAATACATAACGGCAAACGACGGTAAGGCAACGGTAGAATACTCGACCGAGCAGAAATACGACTCGGAAGCGGGTTCGGCGAAAATAACCGTCAAGGATAAAGATCACGGCAACCAAGACTATGCGTACTTGACGTTCGACTTCGGTGATTACGACTACATCGAGTTTTACGCATATGTCGCGGCGAGCGGCAAGAGCATAGGCTGTCACTGGTACGGCGATACGGCGTTGACGGCTGGCGCGTGGACGAAAGTGCATCTCGGGCTTCGTGAGTCCAACATACCGACATACAGCGGCGGAAAGTGGATAATTCGTCTGATGGGCTTCAATAATGACGAATCGGTATACGTTTCGTCGGCGAAGCTCGGTAAGTACACTTCACCCAAAATTCTCGACTTCTCGTTCGGCGCAGCAAAAGGCGAGTGGAGTACGGAAAAGGTATACAACGGCACGGACAGCACGGTAACAGACAGCGGATCGCTTAAAATTACGCCCGACAGCGCAGATTATTACAATATAAAGATCAATGCAGGTGGCGTGAACGTGCGCGACGTGTATCACTATTCCGAACTTTACTTCTACGTATATACCGACGCGAGCGGCGCAAAAGCAGGTATAGAATGGACCGGCGATACTGCGCTTACCGCAGGGCAGTGGACGAAAGTCACTATATCCGAATCAAATTACGACAAATTTTTATCGCATCGTATGGAAGAATTAGAATACCGCATAATGGACGGGAACGGACAAACGTTCTACTTCACTTCGCTTTACGGCGTAAAAAAGGCGTAACGGCCTATTAACAAGTCCCCCATATAGGTAGTTTCGTAATAAAATATGTAACTACTATACAGCGAACGTTCGTCGTCGTCGGACAGCCCGACGGCGACGGCGGTACGCAAAACAGAACAGCGCAGACGGCAACGTACAAGGCGGCAACGCCATGGCGATATAGCCGATAGGCGCGATAACAATGCCCCATTAACAGGTAGTTTTGTGGTAAGACGAAACTGCTTTACAGCGAACGTCAGCCGCCGTCGGGATAACCTCGACGGCGACGGCGGCACGCAAACGGTTGAAATTTACTCGCTATCGGCGTGTTACAATCGATTAAAGGTATCGGCGGGATTACGTCTTGCGTAGCTCGGCGATATTCTTTTGCAAATATTTGGGTCTGCGCGCAAAAAAATTTTAAAAAACGCTGTACATTAAGCGTTAATGCGTGTATACTCGACGTATAAAAACTATTACTTTTTTACGGAGTGACATATCAATGAAAATCGACTACAAAACCTATTGCGACAAGGTTCGCGGTTGCTATATCGGCAAAAACGTAGGCGGCACGCTGGGCGCGCCGTTCGAGTGCTACCGCGGCGTTTACGACATAGACGACTTTATGCAGGACGTGTCGTCGCCCGTTCCCAACGACGACGTGGATTTACAGCTTGTATGGTTAGCCGCTATCGAGCACGAGGGCAAAAACATAGACTCGCACACGCTCGCGCAGTATTGGCAAAACTATGTCGCGGCGGTTATTTCGGAGTACGGCACGGGCGCGAATAATTATCGCATGGGTATTGCGCCGCCCCTTTCCGGTCACTTGCGCAACGAAAACCGCGACAGCAACGGCGCGTGGATTCGTACAGAAATTTGGGCGTGCCTGTGCGCGGGCAATCCCGCGCTCGCGGCTAATTACGCATACTACGACGCGTGCGTCGATCACAGCGGCGAGGGCATATATGCGGCGGTGTTTACCGCGGCGGTTCAAGCGGCGGCGTTTTTCGAGAGCGACGTAAACAAACTTATAAAGATAGGTCTGTCGTACTTGCCCGAAAAGTGCGGCGTGCGCAACGCGATAAATTTGGCGCTCGACTGTTACAAAAAAGGCGACGACTTTAAGACCGCGCGCAAAAAACTTTTGATTGCGGAGCCGTCCAGCTTCGGCGAAATGAACGGCGAGTGGCAGGGTACCGCGCTTGTTCCCGCTTGCAAAAAATGCCCCGCACAGAGCAAGGAGAAAGACCTGCCGCCCTCCGTGCACGGTTACGACGCGCCCGCGAGTATCGGCATTGTCATAATCGGCTGGCTGTACGGCGAGGGCGACTTCGGCAAGTCCGTTTGCACCGCGGTCAACTGCGGCGAGGACACCGACTGCACGGCGGGCACGCTCGGATCTATTCTCGGCATAATAAACGGCGCGGATAAAATCCCCGACAAATGGAAAAACGGCTGTTCGGACAAAATCGTCACGTGCTGTCTGCGCGGCGACGGGCTTTTAAACGCGCCCGAATCTGTCGGCGCGCTGTGCGACCGCGTTGTAAAACAGTTTCCCGTCGTGTCGTCCGAGCGTTGCGAGTTTGCCGAGCATGGTTTTAACGTCATCGCGGCAAACAGCCTCGCTTACGACGAGAACGCGTTTTATCCCTATCAGCAGGAAAACTTTAAGGACTTGCTCAAAGACAGCCCCAACACGATCAGGCGGCACTTTTCGGGGCTTACCGCAAAAGTCGCGTTCGATAAGACGTTGGTGTCCGTCAAAAACGGCGAGCAAAAGCGCATAACCGTTACGCTGTGCAACAAGCTGTATTTGCCGCAGTACGTCACGGTCAAGCTGTACGGCTTGCCGCACGACTGGACGAGCGCGGGCGCGACCGAGTGTTGCGTGGGACTCGAACACTGGCACGGCAGTAAGGTTAATCACACCAATTCGTGCGAGTTCGCGTTTACTCCCGAAAACATCCGCAACGGCAAGTACGAGTTTACGATAGAACTGTCCGTCAACGGCAGGGGCGAGCGCATGTATGTGCCGTTCGCGCTGTTCGCCGACAATTCGCAAAAATGAAACTTCAATCGGATTTAATAAACAACGACGTGCCCGCGACCAATCAGATAGCGGACAGCGATTGCGTCAAGTTCGACGTGCGCGCCGACGCGGATATAAAAATACTGTTTTTAGGCAACTCCATTACGCGCCACGGCGTAAAGCCCGATATAGGCTGGCACGGCGATTACGGCATGGCGGCTTCGTGCGCGCAAAACGATTACGTCCACCGTCTAATAGGCATGTTGGAACGCGACGGCAAAAAACCGTCGTACTGTGTGTGCAATATGAGCGAGTGGGAAAGTTCGTGGAACGACGGGCAGTTGTTCGACCTTAAATATCGCGCCGCGCGCGACTTTGAAGCCGACGTAGTGATAGTGCGACTGGGCGAAAACGCGGGGCTGTTAAATCGCGCGGCGGAGTTCATGCCGCATTACGAAAAACTTATCGACTACTTCGCCGCACGCGCGCGTATGGTTGTTATCACCGACCTGTTTTGGGAATACGAATCGTTTGACGCGGCGGTGCGCGCGCTTGCCGAACAGCGCGGCTATGCGTTCGCGCAACTGCACGACTTGGGCAACCTCGACGAAATGAAAGCGGTGGGCAAGTTCGAGCACGCGGGCGTCGCCGCGCACCCGGGCGATAAAGGCATGAACGAAATCGCCGAACGAATTTATAAAGCGATTAAAGCCGCAAAGTAAATCGGCATGGTGTTGCACGTGTTCCCATAATTTCGAGCAACGCGTTCACGCCGTTTCCTCCCATCATTTCGACCGAAGCGCGTCCACGCGCGTAGCGGAGAAATCAAGGCGAACCGCCGCAGAGTAGCGCGGCAATTACAAACTCCACACACAATACCATATAACACCGTTAAAAGAAGTTCGCGCGAGCGGGCTTTTTTTGCGCGCAAAATAGAGTTTACAATCGCGGCGTTAAGTGCTATAATGGTGAGCGGAGGATAAGTCAATGAACATTTGGCACGACATATCGCCCGAACGTATCGCGTTCGACAGGTTCGAGGCGTTAATAGAAATCCCCAAGGGCAGTAAAGCCAAGTACGAACTCGACAAAAATACGGGGCTTGTGCGGCTGGACAGGGTGTTGTATACGTCCACCGTTTATCCTGCCAATTACGGGTTTATACCGTGCACGCTCGCCGACGACGGCGATCCGCTGGACGTGTTGGTGCTTTGCAACGAAGTTATATTTCCCATGACGCTTGTCACGTGCGTGCCGATAGGCGTTATCAAAATGATAGACAGCGGCGAGCTGGACGAAAAGATTATCGCCGTGCCCGTCAACGACCCCACGTATAACGGGTTTGCCGACATAACGGACTTGCCCGCGCACGTGTACGAGGAAATGACGCATTTCTTCGAGGTGTACAAGGAACTCGAACACAAGATAACCGCGGTCAAGGAAACGTGCAGGCGCGACGCGGCGTTGGAAATCATAAAAAAATGTATAAAAAATTACGCCGATAAGTTCGGCGCAAAGCGGTGAGCATGGCGGATATTCTCGACAGATCGGAATATAAAATAGAACGCGTTGCGTTCGACGACGCGCTTATGCACGAGGGCGCGCGGCTTATAGTACGCGACGATCGCGCCGCTATCATTTCCGTCGGCAGGTGGAGTATGTGCGTGCTCGCGGACGGCGGAGATTTTTACCGCTATGCGGACGAATACAATCTGTACGGCAAAATATGTGTGTTCGGCGCGGACAATAACTTGCCCGAAACGGTCGGGCTGTACGCGCCCGCGTGCAAGATGTTCGCATACCTCGACGCTATGCCGCCCGCGGTGGATTTGCCGCGCGGCGTGATCGTTAAACGGCTTGCGCCGTCGCTCGCTCAAACGGTTTTGGACGCGTACACCAATCGCGGCGGAAGCTACACAGTCGAGCACATGGCGGAAATCATGCGCACGCAGGGCGTGTTCGGCGCGATTGCGGACGGCAAGCTCGCGGGCTTTATAGGCAGGCACGGCGACGGAACAATGGGTATGCTCGAAGTTTACGACGGCTTTAAGCGGCGCGGCATAGGCGCGGCGCTCGAACGGTTTTTAATCAACTACATAATGACATACGGGCGCGTCCCGCTGTGCGACGTGTATACGGACAATACCGCAAGCCTCGCGTTGCAACATAAGCTGGGGCTTACCCCCGCGACGGGCTATGCGTTTTGGTTTGAAAAGGTCGAGCGTTCGGACAGAAAATGACGGGCATTATCGACCGCGCGCGGCGCGTAAAATAATAGGGCGGGAAAAACGCTGCGGGCGCAAAAACAGCGGCGCGCGGCAAATAAAGCAAGTGTGCGCGTGCGCTTGACAATTTTCGCGCGCGGTTGTACAATTACAGGGTATAAATTATTCGTTTGCGCTCACAGAGGAGTAGATGAAAAATTACTATCAAATTCTCAATGTTCAACAGACGGCAACCGAGTCGGACATTAAGCGGAGTTACCGCGTTCTCGCCAAGCGTTATCACCCCGACGTAAACCCCGGTGACGCGGCTGCGGCGGATAAGTTTGCCGACATCAACGAGGCGAACGCCGTGCTGTCCGACCCCAAAGCGCGCGCCGAATATGACGTCAAGCTGAAAGAGGCGACGTCGACGCGGCTCAATCCCGAGGACGTGATAGCGCGTCAGCGCGCGCAGGCTCAAGCGGCGGCACGGCAGGCGGCGCGTCAAGCGGCATATCGCAACGGCGCAATGAACAACATGAACGTAAACGCGAGCGCGCGGCGCGACGCGACGATTGCGCGCGCGCGGCAGGCGGCGCAAGCCCAAGCGCAAGCACAGGCGCAGTATCAAACCGCACAAATGCAAGCGCAGGTTCAGGCGCTTCGCAATCAGGCGTTCCAGAGCGGCAGGGAGCAGGGCGCGTCGGAAGCGAAAGCGGCGGCGGAGTCGGAAATATCTCGGCTCAATGTGAGTGTCCGCAGTCTGCTCGCCGAAAACAGAAAGATAAAAAAGAACTTCGAAACGGAAACGGCGGATTTAAAACGTCAGCTCGCCGACGCGGAACAGGACCGCAGGGATTTGGAAGTCGAGCTGTTCAACCGCGACAGGGAGTTGTCGCAGGAACAAATTCGCGCCAAGGATATAGAAGAACAACTCAAAACTTTGCGCGAGGACGGCGGCGCGAACAGCGAAGCCGTGCGCAAGGCGGAGGATGCGGCTAAAAAAGCGGAAGCGGCAACTAAAAAAGCCGAGGCGGCGACGCGCAAAGCGGAATCGGAAAGCGCGGACTTGCGCGCAAAACTGGAAAAAGCGTTGCTGTGCATAAAGAAGCTCGAACAAGATAAAAGTCAGGCGGATCTCAACAATCAGGCGCAAATCCAGTTACAACAGGACAAACGTCGGCAAATGCAAGAGGAAATCGACGAGCTTAACCGACAGGTCGGCTCATTGACTTCGGAAATAGATGTTTTGCGCGCCGAAAACGATCAGTGGCAACAGTACGCGCAGAGCGAGGAATTTATATCGGATACCGAACGGCGCATGGATGACTGGGCAAAAAAGACCCAAGCCGACAGGCGCAAAGCCAAACCCACGCTGTACGGCGTTTTGGGCGTGCTTATTTGGGCGACCGACGAGGAAATAACCGACGCGCATGCAAAACTCGTCAAGCGTTACGCGGGCAAGACCGACGAAACAATCGTCGCCAAGCTCGCCAAGGTCGAGGAAGCGTATGCGGTTTTGTCGGATGCCGAAAAGCGTGCGGAATACAACAAATCGATTGACGTGTCCGAAGAAACGATTGCCGAGGAGCGGCGGCTCATTGCGGAAAACGAGAGTATCATGGAAGAATACCGCAACAGGCTTGCGGGCAAGGAGTTCTGGGCGCACTTCGACGAGCTTACCGCAAACGCGCTCGAAGGCGATCCCAACGCGCAGAACGCGCTCGGCGAAATGTACTATTACGGCGACGAAATAGAACGCGATTACGAACAAGCCGTGTTCTGGTTTAAAGAAGCAGCTAAACAAAAACACCCCGACGGCATGTGCAATCTGGGCATGTGCTTTGTAAACGGCGAGGGTATAGAGCGCAACGAAGCGACGGGCAACAGCTTTATTCGTCAGGCGGCAAAACTCGGATCCAAAGCGGCGATAGCGGCGATAGCGGCGACGAGCGATAAACCGACCAAATCGGAAAAATCCGGCGGCGCGTCCAAAACCGAAAAATCCAAACAAACAAAAACCACTAAAAATTAAAGCTCGCTGATTTGCGAGCTTTTTTGCTGTGTTTACATATAGAGAAAAACTTTATAATTTCCTGCGCATAAATTACAATTAAACTTCCTAATGATTAATAAAATTGAATATATAATTGACCATATTAAAGTTGAAAAGCCGGTTCGGGTATTAGTGCAATAAAATCTATTGTTGGTTGGTCGATTATTTCATCCTTGTAATTTATATCCATGTATTCCATAGAAATAAGATTTAAGAATTTGTCGTTTCGCTTTACTGCGGGTATATATTTACTGCGATATTTTAAAAAGTAGCGTTTTTCGTCTTGTATGTTTGCGGTTTTGAAATGACTGGTTTCATGTAATATAGGCATGTCGTTTCCGTCTAATTCCGTCCAACGCCGATCATTAAACTTATATGTAGTATTGCGTATTTTTAAATAAGCATCATTATCGGTTTCTACGACATATCTTGCCCATGGTTTAATATTTGATGTTGATTGTAAATACATGCCGTTACCGAAGTGATTTAATTTGGAATTATGGTTTAAAAATACATACATAAATCCGACAGGTTTAAGTTCAATCAAAAAACTTGTGAGTTTATCGTTTTCGTCGTACAACGGGTACACTTGCAACTCGGTGTAATCGGTATCATCGTTTAGATAACGTTTATTTGCCAAATCGGTTACACGTTGTATGTGTTGAGTTTCCGTATAATCGCTTGATTTTTCAAATTTACTTTCGTAAACTAAATAAACTATCAAGAACACAATGGCGCAAACAGCCGCAATTATAGTTAGATTGCGGACGACTTTAAATGCGCTCATAAGAACCCTCCTTATTGTTATATGTGACGGATACCCGTCAGGTGGTTGACGTACTTTTATTGTATTATACTCTATTACTATACGTTTGTCAATAGGCGATTTTAATTGACATGTCTATTAGACCGAGTTTGCGCGGTTGATAGTTTAATCTTCTTCTTTGGGTTGAGTGAACGGGATTTCGGAGGGGTTGGGCAGGTGCAAAAATTTTGCATGCGGTTTAAACAGCGGCACGTATTTGCGCAATGTTGCGAGGAACGCGGGGAACAGCATGATATTCGCGCCTATCCACGACATACAGTTAAGCATGCACACTATCGTATAGCTTTGGTAGTGCATTGCGATTAGCGCGACACCCACGCGCATGACGACTTCCGCCATTGCCGCTGTAAGCGCGAGCGTGCCGCGCCCCATGCCTTGCAGACCGCTTCGCGTAATGCACAGCGTGGCGAGCAGTATATAAAATCCCGCATTGAACACGAGGTATTTAAGCGCGCCCGCGTACAGCGCTTCGGTTCGCTCGGCGCGCGAAATAAACAGCATGACGAGCGGACGGTGCAGTGCAATCACCGTTGCGCCGAGCGCGAGCGAAACTATTATCATAAAAATCGTGTATTGCTTTACGCCTTTTTTTATTCTGTCGTAACGCTTTGCGCCGTAATTCTGTCCGACGAACGTCGCGGTTGCAATGCCCGCGGTGTTCAGCACGGACGTCGCCAAGCCGTCGATTTTGGTCGCGGTGACGTATGCTTTTATTTCGGTCGGGCTCATGGTGTTAAGCGCGGTTTGTCCTACGATCATACCTATCGAAATTACGGACATTTGCAGAGCCATGGGCACGCCCAGTTTCAAATGCGTCGCGTAACGTTTCAAGTTGGGTCGGAAGTGCTTGGGCTTGAACCGAAGCATGGGATATTTTATCCACATATAAGTAAACACGGACAGCGCGGAAATACCGTTGGCAAGCACGGTCGCCGCCGCCGCGCCGCTCACGCCCATATCGAAAACCATTATAAACAGGCAATCGAAGCTCGCGTTGAACACGCACGAGAATACGAGGAAGAACAGCGGTATGAGCGAGTCGCCGATAGCGCGGAGCGTGGACGCGAACTGATTGGACAGCGCGGACAGCAACATGCCGCCGAAAATGACCGATAAATACTGATAGGCGTAAGGGTAAAAATCGGGCTGTGTGTGCATTGCCGTGAGCAACGGTTTTGTCACCGCCAACGCAATCACCGTAAGCACGGAAACTATCACGACTGTAAGCGCAATGCCCGTTGCGAACGATTTGCGCATGCCTTCTTCGTCGTGCGCGCCGCGGCGTTGACTGACTACTACCGAAAACCCGTGCGTCAAGCCCGACACAAACCCGAGTATTAAAAACGTTATCGCGCCCGTCGAACCTACGCCCGCGAGCGCGTCCGATCCGAGCGTTTGCCCGACGATAACGGTATCGACCATGGAGTACAACTGATTGAATATGTTGCCGATGAGCATGGGCAACATAAAGGTCAGTATCCGCTTTAACGGACTTCCTACCGTCAGGTCGAGCGCCGCCGTGCCTTTGCGACGGAAAATTGTCGGGAGCTTTTTCATGCACTCATTATAGCACCGCGCTTTTGTAAGTCAACTGTTTTAAGGCAAGTTTTTACGAATAGTTTTTTAGTATTATTCGATCGTAATTTTGTGCTAAAACATACATTTCGAGGCGTTGCGCGCGCCGCCGATCGCATATTGACAACGCCGTGAATTTATGCTAAAATACGGCGTATAACCAACATGCGCGGCGACGGTTTCGTGCTGTTTTACAATTTTTACGGACGGAAAAACGATGGACAAACAACGCTATATTCTCGCGCTCGATCAGGGTACGACAAGCTCGCGCGCTATTGTTTTCGACGAGCGCGGCGCGGCTGTTGCGACGGCGCAAGCCGAGTACGCGCAACTCTACCCGCGCGAGGGCTGGGTGGAGCACGATCCGCTCGCTATATATTCGTCGATTGCAGCGGTCGCGTCGGAGGCGATCGCGCGGCTGGGGTTAAACCGCGGCGACATAGCCGCCATAGGCATAACAAATCAGCGCGAAACGACGATCGTGTGGGATAAGACCACGGGCGCGCCCGTTTGCAACGCGATCGTGTGGCAGTGCCGCCGCACGGCAAAACGTTGCGACGAACTCAAAGCGGCGGGCGCGGCGGACATTGTTTACCGCAAAACGGGCTTGCCCGTCGATCCGTATTTTTCGGCAACCAAGCTCGCGTGGATTCTCGACAACGTAGATAACGCGCGGGCGCGCGCGGAGCGCGGCGATCTTCTGTTCGGCACCGTCGATACTTATTTAATGTGGAAACTGTCGGCGGGCAAGATTTTTGCGACCGACTACACCAACGCGTCGCGCACCATGCTGTTTAATATCCACGCGCTCGACTGGGACGACGAACTGCTTAAACTGTTCGGCATACCCAAGAGCATGCTTCCGCGCGTCCTGCCGTCGGGCGGGATGTTCGGGTACACGGACGCGGGCGTGTTCGGCGCGAGCGTGCCCATTGCCGGCGTTGCGGGCGATCAGCAAGCCGCGCTGTTCGGTCAGCGTTGCTTCGATTGCGGCACGTCGAAAAACACGTTCGGCACGGGCTGTTTTATGCTTACTAATACGGGCGACAATGCCGTTGCAAGCAAGCACGGGCTTATTACGACGCTTGCGGCGGGCGTGACGGACAGACCGCAGTATGCTCTGGAAGGAAGCGTGTTTGTGGGCGGCGCAGTCGTGCAGTGGTTGCGCGACGAGCTTCGTTTGGTGCGCACCGCGGCGGAAACGGAGGAGTACGCCGAAAAGGTGAGCGACACGCTCGGCATGTACATAGTGCCCGCGTTCGTCGGGCTGGGCGCGCCGTACTGGGACGCTTATGCGCGCGGTACGGTCACGGGCATAACCCGCGGCGCGTCGCGTTTCCATTTTGTCCGAGCCGCGCTCGAAAGCATTGCTTATCAAGTGAACGACGTGCTTGTCGCCATGGAAAAAGATTGCGGCATGCGCGTCGAGCAGATAGCCGTGGACGGCGGCGCGTCGGCTAACGATTTTCTCATGCGGTTTACCGCGGACATTACGGGCTGTCGCATTGTCCGCCCCGCAGTTGTCGAATCGACTGCGCTCGGCGCGGCGTACCTTGCGGGCTTGACGACGGGCGTGTACGACATGAACGATTTGCGCCGTCCGCGCGACGGCGACGTCGTGTTCGAACCGAGCATGACGGAGGACGTTCGCAAGCGTCTGCTCGACGGCTGGGCGGACGCCGTGGCGCGCACGCGGTCGGGCGCGGGAAGATAGTATGCGGCGCATGCTGTCCGCCGTCGGCTAACATGCTCAACGCACGCGGGCTGTATTATTTTACGCGGTATGCGGAACAGCCGCCGCTAAAATCGGCTTATAATTGTGGTGTAAAATATTTGATTTTCGCGCGGATATATTGTAAAATAATACGTGCGCAAAAGAGTTGCGCGACACGAGGATTTTATGGATATTAAGAAACAACTTGCCGAAGAATTTTCGCTCAAAGAGGAGCATTGCTCCAACATTGTGGATTTGCTCGATCAGGGCGACACCGTTCCGTTTATCGCGCGTTACCGCAAGGAGATGCACGGCGCGACCGACGATCAGGTCATACGCGAACTGTCCGAGCGTTACGAGTATCTAAAAGGACTTGTAAAGCGCAAAGAGGAAATTCAAGCCTCTATTGAGGCGCAGGGCAAGTGGACGGACGAGCTTGCCGCCGCGCTCGACGCGGCAAAAACGCTTACCGAGGCGGAGGACATTTATCGCCCGTACAAGCAGAAGAAAAAGACGCGCGCGTCGGTTGCCGTTGCGCGCGGACTGGAACCGCTTGCCGATATTATCGAGGCGCAAGAGCTTGCTTCTTACGACGAGGCGGAACTGTGCGCGCCGTATATCGACGCGGACAAGGAAGTGCCCGACGCCAAGACCGCTATCGACGGCGCGTGCGACATAATAGCCGAGCGTATTTCGGACGACGCGGCTATCCGCAAGGCATTGCGCGAACAGGCTATGTCGGTCGGTCGGCTTGTCGCCGCGCTCGACGAGTCCTGCACGGACGACGAAAAGAAAAAAGTATACGAAACGTATTTCAAATTCGACGAGGCGGTTGCGACCGTGCCCAGTCACCGCGTTCTCGCGGTTACTCGCGGCGAAAAGGAAGAGTGTCTTAAAGTCAACGTCAATGTTGACGAAGTCAAGGCGCTCGAACTTATTTCCGCGGCAAAAAAGAAAAGCTCGGCGTTCGACGCGCTTATCGACAGAACGATAGAGGACAGCTATAAACGGCTTATTCAGCCGAGTATCGAACGCGAAGTGCGGACGGAACTGTTTGACCGCGCGTCCGAACAGGCTATCAAAACGTTCGAGCGCAACTTAAAACCGTTGTTGTTACAGCCGCCGCTCAAAGGCAAAGTAATACTCGGTCTTGACCCTGCGTACCGCACGGGTTGCAAGATAGCGGTTATCGACGCGTCTGGCAAGTTCCTCGACAGCGCGGTTATTTATCCCACGCCGCCGCAAAAGAAAATCGAGCAAGCCAAAGAAGTGCTTAGAGCGCTTATTGCCAAGCACAACGTAGATTGCATTTCCATAGGTAACGGCACCGCTTCCAAAGAATCGGAAATCTTTGTCGCCGAGCTCATTAAAGAACTCGATCGCCCCGTGTCTTACGCGGTGGTTTCCGAATCGGGCGCGTCGGTGTACAGCGGCAGTAAGCTGGGCGCGGAGGAGTTTCCCGAACTCGACCTCACAATCCGCAGTGCAATCTCCATTGCGCGCCGCCTGCTCGACCCGTTGGCGGAGCTTATAAAAGTGGACGTGCGATCGCTCGGCGTGGGGCAGTATCAACACGACATGCCGCAAAAGCGTCTTGTGTCGTCGCTTACCGCGGCGGTGGAAGACTGCGTCAACAGCGTGGGCGTGGACTTGAACACTGCGTCGTATTCGCTTCTCGCTTACGTTTCGGGACTTAATTCAGGCACGGCAAAGAACATTGTCGAGTACCGTTCCAATAAGCGGTTCGCCTCGCGCAAGGAATTGTTGAGCGTGCCCAAGCTCGGCGCAAAGGCGTTCGAGCAGTGCGCGGGATTTTTGAGAATTACCGACGGCGACAACGTTTTGGACAACACCGCCGTTCACCCCGAATCTTATGACGCGGCGCAAAAACTTATCAAAAAGTTCGGCTATTCGGAAGCCGACGTGCGCGAGTGTAAACTCGGCGACCTGCCGCAAAAGGTCAAGGACGCGGGCGAGCAAACCGTTGCCGACGAAATCGGCGTGGGCGTGCCGACGCTTAACGACATAGTTACCGAGCTTATCAAGCCTGGGCGCGACGTGCGCGACCAACTGCCTCCGCCCGTGTTGCGTTCCGACCTCATGGACATGAACGACCTTAAAGAGGGCATGCAGATACAGGGCGTTGTGCGCAACGTGACCGACTTCGGCGCGTTCGTGGACATATCGGTGCATCAGGACGGACTGTTGCACATTTCCGAAATTTCGGACAGCTTTATCAAGCACCCGTCGGACGTGCTCAAAGTGGGCGACAAAGTAAACGTGTGGGTGCTGTCGGTCGATAACCAAAAACACAGGATTGCGCTCACCATGCTCGACCCCGCGACGCGCGACGCGCGCAAAGCCGAGTACGAAAAGCAAAAGCAAGAGCGCGCCGACAAAAAAGCGGAATGGCAAAAGATAAAAGCCGAGCGCGACAAAAAACACGAGGAGTGGTTGCAACGCCAAGCCGAGCGCGAAAAGCGCAAAGCCGAGGGCGGCGCGCCTCGCCGCGACGACAATGCGCGCCGCGACTTCCGCCCGCGCGACGGCGAAAAACGCGACTTCGGCAGGAACGGCGCAAGCGGCGAACGCAGACCGTTCGGCGACAGGGAGCGGCAAAGCGGCTATCGCGACAGAACGGACGAACGCGCGCCGTCCACCGAGAACATGAGCATGGACGAAAAGTTAGCCGCCCTTGCGAAAATGTTCAACAAAAAATAACGCATAATCAATATCGCAAGAATGTAAAAACCCGACGTAAAGTCGGGTTTTCGCTTGCGTAAAAATTGTACGCGGCTCGATAAATCGCGGTTAAATGCAATGATCGTTACGCCGAGCGCGCTCAACAAAATCGGCGGAGCAACAGTAACCCAAAACGAATTTTAATCAGCCGTAAAACTATATGTCAATTCTCTTGCGGTCTCGTTTCTTTTTATATAAGTTCTAACACCGTCATCGCTTTCAAGTTTAAGCCCTATTTTTTCCATAAGGCGAGCTGATGGCGCATTTCTGTAATCGCATTGCGCAACCAATTTTTTGAGATGTAGGGTATTCAAAGCAAAATCTTTTATTGCAATAGCGGCTTCCGACGCATAACCCATTTTATGAAATTTTTTGTTCAATATCCAACCTAACTCTCCGACATTTCTCTCATCATTCAAATATACCGAAACCGCGCCGATCAGCGAGCCGTTCAATATAACGGCAAATTCGTAAAAAGCGGGGTCGTCTTTTTCCCATTCCTCGGTGACGCCGATCAAAAATTCTGCTGTTTCCTCCAACGTTCGCTTCGGCATCCTCATCATAAATCGGGTATTCTCGGCGTCAGACGCGTATTCATGCACGGAGTCTAAATCGGTGATATTCAGTGGGCGCAACAGCAGTCTTTCCGTTCTTATCTCGTGATACATTTTCATCTCCGAAAACGCACGGCTTGCTCCCGTGCGGCAAATTACCGTTTATCGTATAGTAATTATATCGTATTTGTTTATTATTTGCAACTGTAAAAAATCATTTTGGCGCCTACGCGAACTTGAAAATCGCATTGGAACGTTAGACAAGCAAATAACAATAGAGAGCAGTAAAGTTGGGGCGTGTGTATAGGCAAGTAAGGGCGAAACGCGCAACCCGACCGATTGAGAATCTATCGGGTTTTGGGTTGCCTTGGCGTTAATAGCCTAACACGCCCCTTTCTCATGTCAAGCGGCTTTCGCGGCATAACCGCCGTTGAAGAAATACCGACAAAACCGAGTACGCGCCTACAAGGGCGTTTCTACGGCTTATAACGGCGCGATTGCCAACTAAATCGGCAAAAGAAAAAAACTAAAACTATGGGGTTCGTTTTAGGTTCTTATCGGCGGCGCGGCGGAAAACAATCAGCTTGCGACGACGGGCAAACCCTCAAAGTCCTCGGCGTGTTCGGGCGGGATTTTGTCGCACACGATTAAGTCGAATTCGGACAGATTGCCGAAAATGTAAATGCCCGCGCGCGCGTTTATTTTGGTGCTGTCCGCGAGCAAGACGCGCACGGCGGAATTTTCGTAAGCGACCTGTTTTATTTCGCGTTGGTCGAGCGTTTTTTCAAACGCCGTTCTTTTGCGTATGGACGCGCACGAGGCAAGCATAAGATCGAACGAAAAAGATTGAAGCTGTCGCGCCGTCCAACTGCCCGTTATCGACACGCTCGACAGTGTTATGTTTCCACCCAATATTATAAGGTTTATGTCCTCCATGCGCGACAGCGACAGCGCGGTTTGCAAGTTGTTGGTCACAACCGTTTTGCCCGCAAGGTCCAGCCGTTGCGCGAGCGCGAGCGCGGTGGACGAGCTGTCTATAAACAGCGATTTAAAATCGGGAATATGCGGCAACGCATTTGCTGCGACAGCCTCTTTTTCTTTTGCGTTGACGTTCATGCGCACAAACATGGAAATTTCGTCCGCCGCTTCCGCTATAAGCGCGCCGCCGTGACTGCGCCGCACAACGCCCATGCGTTGCATTGCGGTAAGGTCGCGCCTGATGGTCGCTTCGCACACATACAGACGGCTTGCAAGATCGTGTACCGTCACGTTCTTTTCGGATTTCATGATCCGCAAGATCACATTTTGCCGTTCGTTGTCCAATCGTTGTTCCTCTTTTGCGCGTTTGTGATCGAATTATACGATATTTTTACGCGATTGTCAATATAATGAGCATATTTGCTCAAAAACGTGCAGACCTGCCGATATTGTGATATACTTTAAGCAGACAAAAGTCGCGCGGCGGCACAGGTTTTTGCCTCGCGGTGCGGCGATATGCGGAGCGTTGGGATATGAAATATTATCTTGCCATTGATATAGGCGCGTCGAGCGGGCGACATATAGTCGGTTGGCCGGACGGCGGGAAAATGACTACGGACGAAGTGTATCGGTTCGGCAACGGCGTTTGCAATGCAAACGGCAAGCTGACGTGGGATATAAAATCGCTGTTCGATAACGTGGTCGAGGGAATCAAAGCCGCGCTTAAAAAGTACCCCAAAATCGAAAGTTTTGCGATAGACACGTGGGGCGTCGATTACGTCCTTATAAATTACGACGAGGAAATATTGCCGTGCCATTCCTACCGCGACGGGCGCACGCAAAACGCAATCGAGCGGGTGCACGGGCTTGTGCCGTTTGCCGAGCTTTATTCGCGCACGGGCATACAGTTTCAGCCGTTCAACACCGTGTATCAGTTGTGCGACGACGCGGACAGCGGCAGGCTGGACAACGCGACCGACTTTTTGATGATACCCGAATATCTTACGTATAAGCTGACGGGCGTCAAGTCGCACGAGTACACCAACGCCACGACGACGGGGCTTGTCAACTGCGCGACGGGCGAGTACGACCGCGACATAATACGGCGACTGGGCTTGCCCGATCATCTGTTTTGCGCGCTGTCGCAACCGCGGACGGTCGTCGGCTCGCTCAAACCCGAAATACGCGAGTATGTGGGCGGCGACGTGCAAGCGGTGCTGTGCGCGAGTCACGACACGGCAAGCGCGGTCGAGGGCATACCCATGGACGGCGATCAACTTTACATATCGAGCGGAACGTGGTCGTTGCTCGGCGCGAAACTTCCCGCCGCAGTTACGGACGAAAACAGCCGCAAAGCCAATTACAGCAACGAGGGCGGCGCGGGCTATATCCGCTATCAAAAGAATATCATGGGCATGTGGGTGGTAAACAGACTGCGCGACGAGCTGTGCCCCGACACGCCGTGGAACGAAATAACGGACGGCGCGAGCAAGAGTGCGTTTAAAGAGAGCGTGGACATAAACGACCAAGCGTTCCTGTCGCCCGTAAGCATGAAAACGGCGTTCGACGGCATGCTCAAACACAAGCCCCAATCGGTTGCCGATTATTTCAACGCTGCGTATATTTCGCTCGCGCACGGCTACGCCTGCGCCATAACCGAACTTCAAGCCAACACGGGCAAAAAGTACGACCGTCTGTATATAGTGGGCGGCGGCGCAAAAAACAAGTATCTCAATTCGCTTGTCAACGACGTGTGCGGCGTGACGGTCACGGCGTTGCCCATAGAAGCGACGGCGATAGGCAATCTTAAAATTCAGGCGCAACGCGATTAGCGATCGCCGCGGCGCGCAACCGTGCAAACAATATCCGAAAAGGAGAATTTTATATTTATGTACGAACAGGCAAAAAAACAGTACGCGCTTTACGGCGTGGACGTCGAAAAGGCGTTAAACACTTTGCGTCAAATCCCCGTAAGCGTGCATTGCTGGCAAGGCGACGACGTTATCGGACTGGACGGCGGCGGAAGTTTGAGCGGCGGCATACAGACGACGGGCAATTATCCGGGTCGCGCGCGCAACTTCGAGGAGCTTAAACGCGATATAGAAAAAGCGTTCTCGCTCATGCCGGGGAAAAAGCGGCTCAACCTGCACGCGAGCTATGCCATACTCGGCGGCGACAAAGTCGATAGAAACGCCTACGCGCCCAAGCATTTCGCGCCGTGGGTGGAGTTTGCCAAAAAGCTCGGCTTGGACGGAATCGATTTTAACCCGACCCTGTTTTCGCACGAAAACGTCAAAGACGGATTGACGCTGTCGTCGCCCGACGAAAAAATACGCAAGTTTTGGGTAGAACATTGCAAGGCGTGCATTAAGATTTCCGAATACTTTGCGACCGAGTTCGGCACGCGCGCGCTTATGAATATTTGGATTCCGGACGGGTTTAAGGACGTGCCCGCCGACAGGCTGTCGCCGCGCCTGCGGCTTAAAAAATCGCTCGACGAAATTCTGTCGTGCGGTTACGACAGAAATAAAGTCGCCGTCGCGGTGGAGAGCAAAGTTTTCGGCATAGGCGTTGAAAGCTATACTGTCGGTAGCAACGAATTTTATCAGAACTATGCGGCAAACAACGGGATTTGCTGTCTTTTGGACAACGGGCATTATCACCCGCTCGAATACGTAAGCGACAAAATCCCGTCGCTGTTGGCGTTTTACGACACGGTCGCGCTTCACGTAACGCGCGGCGTGCGCTGGGACAGCGACCACGTCGTGCTGTTCGAGGACGAACTTAAAGAAATCGCCAAGGAGATTGTGCGCAACGACGCAATCGACAAAGTCAAGATAGGGCTTGACTATTTCGACGCGAGTATCAACAGGCTGTCGGCGTGGGTCACGGGTCAACGCGCCGTGCAAAAAGCATTGCTGTACGCACTGCTCGTAAACGACGCGCCGCTCAAAAAATTGCAGGACGAGGGCGACTTCACCGCGCTCATGGTCGCGCAGGAAGAATACAAAACCCTGCCGTTCGGCGCGGTATGGCAGGAATACTTAAAACGCGAGGGGCTTTGCGAAGCGTACTTGCCCGAAATAAGAAAATACGAAAACGACGTTTTAAAGGAGCGTAAATAATATGGGTTTCATGGATGAAATTAAAAAGGCGGGCAGGGAAATCAAGCGCGCTTGCAAGGACATAACGGCCGCGCCGTTCGTAAGAGAAATGTGCGACACCTGCGCCAACATGTATCGTTTGGGCTGGGACGAGCGCAACGGCGGCAATATAAGTTATATGCTCGACGAAAAGGAAGTTGCCGAATATCTGGACTTAAACAAGGTTATCCGCACTATTCCGCTGATGGGCGTGAACGCCGCGGCGTTCGACGTAACGCCGCTTGTCGGAAAAATTTTCATTGTCACGGGCACAGGCAAATATTTTAAAAACGTCAAGGACGACCCCGAAAACAACCTCGGCATCGTGCGCGTCGCGCAGGATAAAAAGGGCGTGGAGCTTTTGTGGGGCTTTGCCGACGGAGGCAGAACGACGTCCGAGTTTCCCTCGCACATGATGTGCCACATGGCGCGGCTTGCGCAAGACCCCGAAAACCGCGTCGTCATGCACTGCCACCCGACCCATACGCTCGCCATGAACTATGTGCACGAACTTGACGAAAAAAAGTTGACGCACACGCTTTGGGAGATGTGCACGGAGTGCATAGTTGTATTCCCCGACGGCGTGGGAATACTGCCGTGGATGCTTTGCGGCACCGACGAAATAGGCGTTGCGACAGCCGACAAAATGCGCGACTTCCGCATTGTCGTGTGGGCAATGCACGGCGTGTACGGCGCGGGCAAAACCATGGACGAAACGTTCGGGCTTATCGAAACGGTGGAAAAAGCCGCGCAAATCTACATGCTCACTTGCAACCGCCCGCGCATAAACACCATTAAGGACGAGGATATGGTAAAGCTCGCGGAGCTGTTTGGCGTCAAGTACAGAAAAGATTTTTTAAACTGATATATAATAAAGAATAATGTTATAAATAAGGTTAAGGGCTTGCTTTTGCAAGCCTTTTGCGTTTGCCAGAAAACCGGACATGGCGCGCGGACGCACAGTTGGCAAAAACTTGCGGTCATACAGTTGACTAACGCGCCCCGTTAGATTATAATTGTTAAAACACGTAAACGTAAGAGGTTGCGATTATGGAACATATCGAATTGCATAAACTTCGCTCGGGCGAACATATCGGCAAAAAGGTTGCGGTGTGCGGCTGGGTGCGCACTTCTCGCGACAGCAAGAACGTCGCGTTCGCCGAGCTTAACGACGGCAGCGAACTTAATCACATGCAAATCGTTTTCGACAAAGCGAAGTTCGACGACAAAACGCTTGCGCCCATGCTCGCGCTCGGAAGCGCGTTGCGCGTCGTCGGCACGGTCGAAAAGGGCATGAAGGACGAAAGCGTGGAAATTCTTGCCGAAAGCGCGGAGCTTTTGGGCGGAAGCGACGTGTCGTATCCGCTCCAAAAAAAGCGGCATACAATGGAATTTTTGCGCACTATCCCGCACTTGCGCGTGCGTACCAACACGTTTAACGCAGTGTTCCGCGTGCGTTCCGAGCTGTCGTATGCCATACACGAGTTTTTTCACAAAAACGGCTATTACTACGTGCACTCGCCCATAATCACCGGCAGCGACTGCGAAGGCGCGGGCGAAGTGTTTAAAGTTACGACCGTCGGTTACGACCCGTCGATAAAGAGCGAGGAAGAATACAACAAAAAAGACTTTTTCGGTAGGTCGGCGGGGCTTACGGTTTCCGGTCAGCTCGAGGGCGAAGTCATGGCGACCGCGCTCGGCAAAATCTACACTTTCGGTCCGACTTTCCGCGCCGAAAACAGCAACACGCCGCGGCACGCCGCCGAGTTTTGGCAGGTCGAACCCGAGGTCGCGTTTGCCGATATCGACGACATTATCGGCATAGCGACCGACATGATAAAAAGCATAATCGCGCATCTTTTGGAGCATTGCGCACCCGAGCTTGCGTTCTTCGACGAACGGTTTGAGAACGGGCTTTTAGCAAAACTCCGCCACGTCGTTGACAGCGACTTTGCGCGCATAGATTACGCCGACGCAATCGAAGTTCTTAAAAAATCGGGCAAGCAGTTCGTTTATCCCGTCGAGTGGGGACTGGACTTGCAGACCGAGCACGAACGCTATCTGACCGACGAATACTTTAAAAAACCGGTGTTCGTCGTCAACTACCCGCGCAAAATAAAATCGTTCTACATGAAGCAGAACCCCGACGGCAAGACTGTCGCCGCGACCGATTTGCTTGTGCCGGGGGTGGGCGAAATTATAGGATGTTCGGAGCGCGAAGCCGACTACGACAAGCTGTTAAAGGAAATAACCGACCGCGGCATGAAACTGTCCGATTACGCCGACTATTTGGATTTGCGCAAGTTCGGAAGCGTACCGCACAGCGGATTCGGGCTGGGCTTGGAGCGCATGCTCATGTACGTTACGGGCATGGCTAACATTCGCGACGTAATAGAATACCCGCGCACCAAGGACGACTTAAAGTAACGGCACGGAGCGGATATGGATATTAAAGACACCGTTAGGGAACTGTTTGACCCGACGTTCGAGGCGATAGGCGACAGCGACCTCGCGTATTCGCAAAAGCGCGCGCTGTTGTACAACCTGTACTGTTTTGCGTGCGCGGTTTGCCCGGACTATGTCGCCGAGCCGAGCAACACTCTGTTCGAGTACGGCTGTTGTTTTTTGATAGAGCCGCAACGCCACCCCGACTATTCGGCGGACAATGCGGAGTTCAAGCGCACTGCGGCGTCGGCGGACGTTTTGCCGAGCGGCGGGCGGTGGTATACGCGGCGCGGCTCGGACTTTATCAAGTACGACTACGGTTCGCCGCTGTTTGAAAAACTTGTGCTGTCGGGCGTAATTCCGCCGCAGGACAGACCGCCTATCGACGGGCTGTCGCTGTACGCCGCAGTATATTGCGTGTGCAACCTGTTTAAAGAACTTCGCCCGCTGTGGTTTACGTATTATTTTTATCTCGACGCTACGAACGAGCCTGTTGACGAGGAGTTTGACGAAAAGCTGTTCGATATTCTGCACGACAAAAAGGTGTACGAACAAGCCGTCGAGGTGCGCGGATCCGCGCTTATCGGCGACGAGGCGGAACTGGACGGTGCGGATAAATTGCTCAAATGGTATAAGCCGTTTATGGATTTACGGCGCGAATACATATTCGACGTGTTTGAAAAGCGCATGAAAAACGGCGACGTCGATTTTGTTTGCGACTACTCGACGGCTATGCTCGCATGCTACCCCGACAGCGCGGGGCTTATGAACTGGAACGCCGCGTCGCGCACCGAGCGCGTCGTGCGCGATAAGGACGGCGCGGCTCTGCCCGACCTTATCCGCGACTTGCGCGAGTACGCACAGCATACGGACTCGGCGGTAATCAAAAAATATTTACAGCTCGCCGAACTTATGAAAAAGAATATAGACGGCGCAATGTAATATAATCGAATAAAAACAATAAAAAACCGACCCGCAAACAACAGTCGCGCGTCGGTTTTGTTTTGTTCGATTTAAGTTGACTATAAAATCAAGACGTTTATTTCTTGATGAACGTCAAACATTCCGCAGTGCCGTCGTCGGCGGTGGAAACGGTTATGCCGTTGGCTATGCACTTGGCGGAGTGGTTAAAAAGGCAGGGCGCGTTGCAACTGACCGACGTGTCAACCGAATAGTCGGGCTTGGCAAATTCCGCCGCGCTCTCGGTGTTGATGTTTTTGTTCGGGTTGTCCGATTTTTGATAGGTCGTGCAACACGTGCCGCTCGAAACGGCTATGTCTTTGGCACAGCAGCAGTAGCCGTGGTTGTATTTGCAGTTTTTCTGTCCGCATTTAAGATCGTACATGGTTTGCTCCTCTAAAAGTCGTTTGTAACAATAGTATTGCCAAACCTTAAAAGATTATACCGCGCCGCCGTGCGATTATGTTGATTTAATACGAGTTTTAAGCTATAATATACGGTAATGAATATGGGAACGCGATCGATTTGCAAACGTATACAGCCCCGCGACGCACAAAAATCCGCCGCGCTTTTGCGTGTGCCGCAACGCCCCGTCGGTGTGTGCGAACTGCTGTCGTATGTAATACTGCCGTTCCTGTTTATCATGGCGGGCGCAATGCCGACGGCGGCTTTGCCCGTTATGCCGGCAATTATAGTATTGCTGTACTTGCTTTTCCGTCGGTTCGGCGCGTATTTTCCCGCCGCCTGCGTCGCGGGTTACGCCGCGGTCGCGCTTACTTTTAATTACGATATTTTGACGGTAATATATTCTGTCACGCTGTTGTTCGCGCTTGTCGGGCTGTGCCTGTCGGCGCAGTGCGCGTCCTATCTCGCCGCCGCCGCGGTCGCCGCGCTGTTTTCGATAGTCGGGGCAATGTCGGGCGTCGCCGTTGTAAGGATAGCCGAGGGCAAGCCGATAGCCGACATTGCGGCAAGCTATGTCACCGCCGAAAGCGACGACTTTGTAATAGACTTTTTCGCTCGCGATTACTACGACAACGGCGTAAAGCTCAACGTCGGCGAAACAAAGTTAAAGCCGTCGGACAAAGGCTATAAGGAAGCGACTATCGGATTTTTCGCCGACTGGGCAAGCGACGAAATGGGCGAATACGTGTGGTATTACTGTATCCATTACGGAGCGATCGTCGCCGCCGCGGGCTTCTTTTTTTCGTTGGCAGTCAACCGAAAAACGTCGAGTTGCCGCGACGCATGCGTCACCGAAAACAGCCTGCGCGCAAGCACGCGCGCGCTCGGCGGGGTAAGGGTAATGCGCACGCCCGTCGCGCAAATGAAAATGCCGCGCGCCTATCTTTGGACGTGCGTTCTTCCCGCAATGATAACGGGTTTGGTATTGCAGTTTGTAGGCGGCTATTCCGCGCTTGCCGCAACGTGCACGCATCTGTTCGTAACCATGCCGTCGGCGTTTTCGTTTATCACTGTCGCGACGTATTTCGCCACGCTGTTTAGGGGCAAAGCGCGCGTCGCGGCTTATATCGTGTTGGGCGCGATCGCTGTTGCCGCCGCGATGTTCCCCGTCGCGCTGTTTTTCTTTTCCGTAATCGGCGTTTGCGACTGTATTCTCGACCTGCGGTTCTGGACGGAATATATCAAAAACCTGTGATAAACCAAAAACAAAACGGCTCGCATAAGCAAGCCGTTATTTGTATCGAATAAGAGCGGGGGCGCAGTAAAACGCACGGGCGCGCGGCGACGCAATTATATTGCGGGCGACAGAATTTTGTCGAGCGTCTTTTCGTCGAATTCGTGCAAGCCTTTTGCAAGCCGCAACAGCTCGACCGCGTTTTCTCGGGGCGTAAGCGAATACTTGCCGCGGACGTAGTCGTAACCGAACACGTCCTCCGGTCTGCACAGCAACGCCGTGCCCATCGCGCTCTTTTTAAAGTTGAGGCACAAATACGTTTTGTTTTGCAGGGAAGTGACCGCGCCGTCAAACCCTTTCATTTGCAGGGATTTGCCGAGCGTATACGACGGCGTGGGCTTGTCGCCGACCGCGTTCATTATTTCCACTTCGCGGCGCGGGGCTTTGCCCTCGTCGGTCAGCGAATCGAAGTCGTACCCGTCGCGGCGAAGCGCGGCAAGATAGGGAAAAACCTCTTTCGATACGAACGTCGCCTTTTTGTTGACAAACTTGCCGTAAACGAATTCGTTGGTGTTAATCGCCTGTTCCCGAAGCGTCCAAAACGCGTTGAAGTTTACGCCGCTCATCTGCCACGCGGAAAACCCCTCGTCCGTCCAGAACGGGAGCACGCCGTATTCGTTCACCGCCGCTATTAAATCTTCTGCCGTGTGTATTTTATCCATATTCACATTTTAGCTTATTCGTCCGTATTTGTCAAATAAGCGCGAATAATATCGAAGCCGCCGCCGAATTAACGATTGTCGTTGACAAGCCGCGACTAACGGTGTTATACTTTAAGTATGAACAGTTTGTACCTGCGTTATAAATCAATCGCGGTTTTTCACAAGACCGCGGCGGAGCTTGCGCCGCTTGCCGAACTCATCGTGTGCACTGACGTAGCGCGACGCGTGGAGTTGGCGGCGTGCGTTTTTCGCGCGGCGGCGGAACGCGGGTGCGACTGCACGGGCGAGTGGATAAAGTCAATCGTAATGTCGGACGACAACGTATTCAGTCGTGCGGCGGCACGCGGCGAGCGCGTGTCGGACAGGCTCAAAGCGCAGGTCAAGTCCGAACTGTTGACGTTTAAGCAAATGTCGCTCATAAAGCCCGACGATTTTATAACGGACGAATCGCGCGATTGCTTTCCCAAATTCGGGTTCGGCGGGTTTTCGGTCGGGTACGAAAAACTGCTGTCGTTCTATGCCGTAAACGGTTGCGGCAGGATAGCGGCGGGCAACGCGTTCGTGTTGCGCGACGGCGCGCTTGTCGCGGCGGAATGTGAAAACGTGCGACTGTCCGACGTAAAGGATTACGCCGAGGAAAAGGCGGAAATCGTCAAGAACACGGAAAACTTTATAGCCGGCTTGCCCGCGTTCCATACGCTGTTGTACGGCGACCGCGGCACGGGCAAGTCAACGACGGTGCGCGCTATCGCCAACGAGTACCGCGACAGGCTGAAAGTAATAGAACTCGGTCACGGCGATATAGACAAGCTCCCCGCGTTGCGCGCCGAGCTGAACGGGCTTAAACAAAAGTTTATTCTGTTTATAGACGACCTCGCGTTCGACGAAAACGACGGCGCGGCGGACGAACTGAAAACCGCGCTCGAAGGGTCGCTGGACGCACCCGCGGTAAATACCTTGCTATATTGCACGTCCAACCGCAGACATCTTTTTAAGGAAACGGACAAGACCGAATACCGACGGCGCGGCGACGAGGTTCAAGCCGAGCTCGCGCTGTTCGACAGGTTCGGACTGGTGGTCACGTTCGTCAATCCCGACAGAGAGGGGTTTGTCAATATCTTAAAACAAATACTCCGCGCGCGCGGCATAAAATGGCGCGACGAATACGCCGCAATCGCCGAGCTGTCCGCCATTAAAAAAGGCGGAAGAACGCCGCGCGCCGCAAAGCAGATTGCCGACCTTATAGAATCGACTTATGCCGAAAAGCGGGGCGAGTGATGGGCGAAGTCTTTTTGGACGCGTTTTTGGACACGCTCAAAGTCCTGCCGTTCCTGCTGATAATGAACTTTCTGATAGAGCTGTTGGAATACAAATCGGACGGCTTGAACGCGCGCGGAATTTTAAAAGGCGGGCTTGCGCCGTTAATCGGCACGGGCGTGGGCGTCGTGCCGCAGTGCGGTTTTTCGGTCGTCGCGACCGAACTGTACGCCAAGCGCAAAATCGCGCTCGGCACGCTCCTCGCAGTGTATATAGCAACGTCCGACGAAGCGTTGCCGATAATGCTGTCCAGTTACGCGGGCGTTACAAAACTCTTGCCCGTGCTCATTATAAAAGTGTGCTTTGCGCTCATTGTCGGGTATGCGGCGTTCGCCGTCGAAAAATTAGCGGCTAAAAATTCGCGTAGCAAGCACGAGAACGCTCAAACCTGCACGCAGTATACAACGACGAAAATCGAAACTCACGAGCATGCACAAGAGCGCGAAGCCGAACACGCGCACGGAAACGACGACGCGCAAGAACAAGAGCATGCGCACGGACATAAGCACGAGCACAGCGAAGGTCGAGTGCATATACACGGTTGTCACAGGCACGATTTGTGCGGCGAGGAGTACGCAGAACCCGACGAGCACGCGACGAGATCGCAAAAAGCGAAGTTTGTGTGGAACAGATATTTAAAGCACCCGTTGACACACACGGCGACGGTGATATTGTATATACTGATTGTGAATATCGCGTTCGGGATAACGGTGTATTATGTGGGCGAGCGCAGGCTGGCGGAGTTTATCGGCGCGACGGGGTACTTGCAACCGGTGCTTGCGGCGGCGGTGGGGCTAATCCCCAACTGCGCGGCGTCGGTAATCCTAACCGAACTGTACGTAGTGGGCGGACTCAATTTGGGCGGCGCGGTCGCTGGGCTGTGCGTGGGCGCGGGGATAGGCTATGCGGTGCTTGTCAAGCAAAACCGTCCCGTCAAAAACACGCTCATGATAATAGCCGTCATGTTCGTCCTTTCGGCAAGTTTGGGCGTCGCAATAACCGCCTGCGGGTTTTAAAAACAAGTCACATCGGCGAGTTTAACGTCATAAAATATACGAAACGGCAGGGTTTATGTCGTTTTTAACCACAGTTACAAAAATATACAAAAATAAACAATAAAAACATATCTAATTTTGTTGACATATTTGTCGCGATATGATAATATTGTGAAAATATATAGTGTAAAAAGACAACGGCGTCGCAATGGTTTTTGCGCCGCCGTAAATTTTTGCAACGGAGGTAACGGTGTACGTTAAGACAAATATCAAACTTCGCATAGCGGCGGTGGCGGCAACGGTTATAGCTTTGCTTATCGGACTTTTAGTCACCATGCCGCGCGGCGTGCGTGCGGACGAGTGGGACGACGGCGAGCAAGAGGGTTGGCAGGTAGACCTGCCGAACGACTTTTACGATCATGTGTGCAATCAATACGAAGAAGAACAATGCTATGAAAGTATTTATTATTTTACGGATAACGCAGAAAGCGAACTGTACGTAAATCTTTTTATGCGGGAGATGGTGGATATTTATTCTCAAATGCACACCGTTTTCAACGGATTTTATTGGTACGATTTGGAATCGAAAGGAACACAATCGGACGACGATTACGTCCCCGCGCGGTTCGGCAGTTCCATGTATGATTTTTACGATTACGAGCTGTGGGGCGGAGCGCACGATTATAGCTCTTTATATAATTCGCTTGTAATTTTTGAAACGCGCAAACTGTTTCCTATACAAGTTCCCGACAATATCGGTTATGTCGTAACTGATTATCTGGAACAAATTTTCAAAGTATTACACAATAACGGTTGCAAAATAATGTTTGTCTGCGGTACCGACGAGCATCTGTATGAATCTTACGGTCATAACAGCTTTTTGGACTATGTGGATATTCATGTAAATACCGATATTTATTCTTATTTTATGAACACTGTATTCAGTCATTTTAAAGATTACGGCGTAGATAATTCTGTTATTATTCTCGATAGCGATTTATCGCAGTTTGCTCACGACGGAGAAAGATATACAGTAAATGCCGAAAGGGAATATCACAATGGCACATGGTTACTTAATCGATACGGATTTGTTGACAGTACGTTGATACCGTTTATCCGATTGGTAAAGGGAATGTATTGCATATACGATGAATACAAATTTAATATAAATGTACTCAATATATGCAACATTCGTATTTTATGTCATATCCAAGGCTATGAATTTTTTGATATTTGTAATTGGAATAAATATGTCCTTGATCCAAACGATTATAACGTAAGGGATTTGGAAGATTATTTTAACGAAAATAAAGTATATTTTATAGGTACGACGCGACAGGGCATTAGCGAAGAATTGATGGAAGTTTTGACATTTACGGAAGACAGATACGCGATAGTAATCGATAAATACGTATTTATAGAAAACGAAAGTTTAACGAGCGAATCATGTTCGGCGGCGTACACCGCGGGGTTGGACAAATACCGTATGGCGCAATATTTGTATCCCATAATCTATGACTTTTTATTTAACAGAGAATTTTTGAGCAATCACAATAATTGGGAGGGGCGTTGTGAAATTACGTCAAAACCTTTTGTTGAAGGCGACGGGTGGTTGATCGATTTTGCGGGGGACGATCAAGATTATATTTTCCGAAATTGTTTTGAGGACGATATAGAAATGTTCAATAATTTATACGGCGTGTTTTAACATCTTTGCGTAGGAGGTCTTTATGACGCGTAAAATCAAATGCTTGTTACTTGCGGTCGCGGCGTGCATATTGTCTTTGGTATGTTTCGCATGCGGCAAAGACGACGGACCCAAAAAACTGCCCGCGCCCGAAGGTCTTGCGTTAAACGGTTCTATTCTTACGTGGAACGAAATGTTGGAAGCGGATAAGTTTATCGTAAGCGTCAACGGCAAAGAATTCGAGGCGGCGGAAGCGAGCATCAATATTATTCCGTTTACGCAAGACGACAGTAATATATACGATTTTCAGGTGAAAGCGGTGGGCGACGGAAAAAAATATGCGGATTCCGAATATTCGACGGCGCTTAATATTAGTACTCCTAAAATTGCGTTTAAACTAACGGACGACGGCTCGGCATATTGCGTGTATAAATGCAAGCCCGATAGTGCGCGAGGATATATAAAATTGCCGGATACCTTAAATGATCGTCCTGTTGTGGAAATAGCCAGAGAAGCGTTTGCGGGCTGTTCGGAAATTACTGACATTGTTATACCCGACAGTATAAACATTATAGGAAACGGTGCGTTTGTGGCTTGTACTAATCTGCGAAGCGTAGTGTTGCCGAAGTACCTTAAAGAGTTAAGCGGTTCTTTATTTCAAAATTGCTATAAATTGGAGAGCGTAAATATTCCCGATTATGTTACTACAATAAAGGGGAATGTATTTTTCGGTTGTAAATCGTTAAAAGAATTGCATATTCCCGCAAAAGTAACGAGTATATTACCCGCTTTTCAGCATTGTTCGGAACTTTCGGTCACTGTGGACGAAGAAAATACCGTTTATAATGTCGACAACAACTGTATAATACGCAAGAGCGACAACAAACTTATGTACGGCTTGGCAAATTGCGTAATTCCCGATTATGTTACGGAAATTTACGAACCTGCTTTCCATGGTAGCGTAGTAAAGGAAATTGTATTGCCGAGCAGATTGCGCGAGATAGGCAATAGCGCTTTTATGATGTCACTCGTGGAAAAAGTAATTATAGAAGAGGGCATAACGTCAATAGGAGTCAATGCGTTCGTTTCCTGCCATAGATTAAAGTCATTGTATATTCCGAGTACGGTTACGGTTATCAAGACTGGGGCTTTAAGCGACTGCGACAGTCTTACCGAATTGACTGTAAGCGAGGACAATCCCGTGTTTTCGAGCCGAAATAATTGTTTGCTCAATAAAAAAGGCGATGAGCTGGTTGCCGGATTCCCGTCGTCTGTTATTCCGCAAAGCGTGCGTAAAATCGGAGATTATGCGTTTGCATATAGCGGCATTAAAGATTTTATTATCCCTACTACCGTTACGCACATCGGTGATCGCGCGTTTTTTTCTTGTTATAACTGGGTAACCAGATACATCCCCGAAAATGTGGAGTATGTAGGCGACCACGCCTTTTCTGTAGAAGATATAACAAAGGCAGTGGTGAATGCAACGCTTCCCGAAAATGCGGTGTGTAATAAAAAAACAGCTATAAATTGTTATATGGGCGATAATATAAAGGTCGGGTATGCCGACGGTTATGCTTATTTAAAAGCCGCATATATTTCCTCTGCTATTTTCCACCCCGATTGGGAACCTGTGAGATTAGGCTACAAGTTCGGCGGAGTTACTACGACGGAAAACGGCGACAAGGTTTTGACTACTCAGGCAGAGTTTGACGCCGTAATCGGGGCAGGCGTCAAAGCATGGGTCAATATTGTATGGATTCCCGTTTGATAGATTGTTATAAAAATTAAATGATTTTTCGATAAAGCCTAACCCCCGCGTGCATAGCGCGGTTAGGATAAACCTTTTGTCTGTCAAGCCGTCGTGCGCAGTGCGTGCGGCGGCTTGACAAATTTTTGCGGGCGTATTATAATAATTCCATGGCTACACTGTACAGAAAATATCGGTCGCAAAAGTTCGAGGACGTGATCGGACAGGACCCGATAATAACCACCCTTACCAATCAGATAAAGCGGGGGCGTATCGGGCACGCGTATTTGTTTACGGGCAGTCGCGGCGTGGGCAAGACTTCGTGCGCGAGAATTTTCGCACGGGCGGTCAATTGCTTGCACCCCGTAAACGGCAGTCCTTGCGGCGAGTGCGAGGTGTGCAAAACCCTTGCCGCCGACAACGTGGATATTATCGAAATGGACGCCGCGTCCAATAACGGTGTGGACGACGCGCGCGATATTCGGGAAAAGGTCAAGTACATGCCCGTCGCGTGCAAGTATAAAGTTTATATAATCGACGAAGTTCACATGCTTACGGGCGGCGCGTTCAACGCGCTGTTAAAAACCATAGAGGAACCGCCCGATCACGTTATATTTATTCTCGCAACCACCGAGCCGCAAAAACTGCCGCAGACCATACTGTCGCGGTGCATACGGTTCGATTTTCGGCTTGTGCCGACCGACGTTCTCGCCAAGCACATAGCGCGCATTTACGACGCCGAGGGTATAAAATACACCGCCGACGCTGTCGAGGAAATTGCGCGACTGGGCGAGGGCAGTGTGCGCGACGCGCTGTCCGTCGCCGACACTCTCGCTTCCGCCGCCGACGAAATTACGACCGACGTCGTGCTGTCGCTCACGGGCGCGGGGGATTCCGCCGCTATCGCCGATTTGTTCGCGCGCGTTGCGGCGCTCGACCTTGCGGGCGTGCTGTCCGTAATCGACGGGTTTTCAAAAAACGGCAAGTCCGCTTCCGCGGTGTGCCGACAGCTTATAGACTACACGCGCAACGTGCTTGTCGCAAAGTCCGTCGGGCGCGACAAGGCGATAAACGGCGGACTGATAAACGCCGACCGCGTTTCGCTCGATTCCATAGTCGCCGCCGCCGACATGTACGCCATGCAGGACATAGCACGCATGCTCGAAGAACTGGGCGCCGCCGAGAACGGGCTTAAATACTCGGTCAATCCCAGAGTATTTTTGGAAACCGCGCTGGTCAAACTCGTTTGCGGCGCGCAACGCGAAAACGACTTACTGCGGCGCGTCGCCGCTCTCGAAAACGGCTCTGCGGCAATTCCCGCGGATCAAAAAAAAAATAAAATAAATTCGGTCGATTATTCCGCGCAGTCTGCCGCCGCGGCTGTTGCGCCGCCCAAGCCGAGCGAAAGATCGACAGTAAAATACACTCCGCCGCCAATGGAACAGCACGTTCCCGCGCGCGCCGCAAAACCGACCGCGGTCAAACAACCCCCGCGCGATGTCGTAGAACCGCCCGCGGACGTATATTTTGATCCGCCTCCGCCGCCCGACGATTACGCGCCCCCGCCGGAGCCTGTCGGTATGCCGCGCGGCGGGTTTGACGTTGAACCTGCCGCCGAACGATCGCAACCGCGCCGCGGCGCGCCTGCAACTGCGGACGTGTCGCGCATTACTGTCACGCAGGCGGACGAGGGCGAATTCAAGCATTTAAGCGCAACTGCCGAGAGCGGTTTGGAACTTTTGGGCAAGATAGCAATAGAACTGCGCCGCGCCAAGACCCCTGCGGCGGACAGAGTGCGGCGGCTTTTGTCGCACGGCGTTGCGGTTAAGGAACGCGACGACGCTATCGGGTTTGTCACGCCCGACGACGTGTTTTTGCAGATGGGCGAAGCGGTCGTCACCGACGTTATCAACGGTATACTCGACGGCTTGGGCATAAAAAAACGCGTGCGCATAGAACGCACGGAAGACGATCTTTATGAGGAAGATCTCGCGCGCGCCGCGGCGCTTTTCGGGCGCGACGGCGTTGTGCCCAAATCGCGAGCGCTGTAGCGGTCGTTAGGCACGAGCATGGGGAGATATAACCTCGGTGTGCGGTTAATCGATTTTCGGTTCGGGCTGCGATTTACTTTTTTTGCGGGCGATATTCGAGTTTAACTCTTATTCAATCCCTGTCGGGAGGAAGCGATTATGAAATACGGCATGGTCAGAGCGGCGGCTGTTACGCCGACAATCAAGGTGGGCAATCCACAAAACAACGCGCGGGAAATTTCGGCGCGCATAGCCGAGCTTGTCAAACAGGGCGCGGAAATTATAGTGTTTCCCGAGCTGTGCGTTACGGGCTACACCGCCGCCGACTTGTTTTTTTCGCGCAGTCTGTTGGACGGCGCGATCCAAGCCGTCAAGACCGTTGCGGCGGCGACCCCGCAAAACGCAATAGCGTTTATCGGCGCGCCCGTCGAGCATGAGGGGCGGCTTTACAACTGCGCGGTCGCTGTTTCGGGCGGCGCGGTGATAGGGGTTGTGCCCAAGACCGAACTTCCCGATTACGGCGAGTTTTACGAACCGCGATACTTCGCGCCCGCGTTCGACGGCGTTGCGACGTGCGAAGCGTTAAACGCGCCTATGGGCAATATACTGTTTAAATGCGTCGGTCATCGGTCGCTTGTTATAGCTTGCGAAATTTGCGAGGATATGTGGTCGGACATGCCGCCGAGCGTCGAGGCGTGCCGCGCGGGTGCGACGGTCGTCGTCAACCTGTCGGCGAGCGACGAGGTGGTGGGCAAAGCCGAATACCGTAAATTGCTTGTGGCGGGCGCGTCGGGCAGACAGCGTTGCGCTTACGTTTATTCAGACGCGGGTCGTGGCGAATCGTCCACGGACGCGGTGTATTCCGGACACAACATAATAGCCGAAAACGGCGCGGTCATAGCCGAAAGCGAACCGTTTGCGAACGGGCTTGCCGTCACCGAAATCGACGTGGAGCGTGTGGATGCGGACAGGCGCAAAGCGGGCGTCAAGCCGAGCGCAAAGACGTTTTCCACCGTTGCGTTCTCGCTGGGCGACGGCGCGGCGCAACAGCCGCACCGCATACCGGAAAAGTACCCGTTTGTTCCCGTCGGCGACGACGGCAAGCGCGCAGAGCTGATATTAACAATGCAGGCGCGCGGGCTTGCGACGCGTTTTGCGGCGACGGGCGCAAAAACCGCGGTTATAGGCGTTTCGGGCGGGCTGGATTCCGCGCTTGCGCTCGCGGTAAGCGTGCGCGCGGTCGGAAAGAACAAGGTCACGGCAGTGACAATGCCGTGTTTCGGCACGACGGCAAAAACAAAAAGCAATGCGGAAAAGCTGTGCGCCGCTATGGGCGTTAAGCTGATTACGGTGGACGTCAAAAATACGGTAGACAGCCATTTAAAAGATATTAAGCACACCGACAAGGACGTCACGTATGAAAACGCGCAGGCGCGCACCCGCACAATGACGTTGTTCGATATAGCGAACGCCGAGGGCGGACTGGTTGTCGGAACGGGAGATTTGAGCGAACTTGCGCTCGGCTGGGCGACGTACAACGGCGATCACATGTCGTCATACGGCGTGAACGCAGGCGTGCCCAAAACACTTGTTAAATATCTTATAAGATACGAAGCGGAAAGACTGGGCGGACAAGCGCAAGCGGCGTTGCATGATATTCTCGACACCGAAATTTCGCCCGAGCTGTTGCCGCCCGAAAACGGCAAGATAGCGCAAAAAACGGAAGATATTTTGGGCAAGTACGACTTGCACGATTTTATTATCTATTATTATTGTCGGTTCGGGTTTACGCGCGAAAAAATTTCGTACCTGTTGGGACTTGCTTTTCCCGAGGTCGATAAATCGCAACGCGAAAAAACTATGGACGTGTTTTATAAACGCTTTTTCGCCGCGCAGTTCAAACGGTCGTGCCTTCCCGACGGCGTTAAAATAGGATCGGTTTCGTTCTCGCCGCGGTCGGATTGGCGCATGCCGAGCGACGCGGACGTAAAATGTAATATATAAAATAAAATATATAATGATACGCAATAATCGGCATTCTCCGCGCGCGAGAACGCCGATTTTGTTTTCCGTCGATTAAATTAAATCCGCTGATATGCAAAGCAAGCAAAGAAATATCTCTCGAAGCGTAAAGGTTGTTAAGATCCAAACGTGCAACATCAATTCTAATCAAATTTTAATGCTTATAACATTGTTTACTAATCCCGACGGTGATATAATGATATAGTAGAGATGGAGCAGGTTAGGTGTACAAACTGCGGAAGTTCCGCTGTCATACCCGACGGTTCGGGCGAGTTTTGCAAGTGCGAGGCGTGCGGAAGCACGTTCAACGTACCGCGCGCCGTTGCGTTCTCCAAAGTTACTCTCGATCGCACGCAGGACGTTCGTGCATGGCGGGAGTATTTGGCGAAGCAGTTGCGCTTACAGCAGGACAGCAACAAGGCGCGCGATTACGGCGGCGTAAAGCTGTTCGCGCAAAAGATATTGTCCGTTCTGCCCGACGATTTTTGCGCGATGTTTTACGTCGCGCTTGCCGACAGGTATTCGGACAACGACGTTGCGTTCAATGATTTTTTGCGCAATGCGAGTTTCTCGGGCGTAACAACCGACGAGCTTAAAGAGGTGACGACCGCGCTTGTCGCGGCTGTCGAACCCAAGTACCTCGACATAACGAAACAGTTTATTGCGCGAGCGTACCCCTCGACCTGTCGCGGATTCGACGCGATACTCGATCGCAACATCAAGTCGTACATACAAAAACTTCGTTACGCCAGGGTCACGGATCGCGATGTGTTTATATGCCATCGCACCGCCGAGCCCGATCAGGACATAGCCGACGCCATTTGCACGCGGCTGGAAGAGCGGGGGTTGCGGTGTTGGATTGCGCCGCGCAATATCCTTGCGGGGTCGCAAAATTACGAACGCGATATTTTGAAAGGCGTGGAAAACAGCCGACTTTTTCTGCTTGTTTCCAGCTTTAAATCCATATATTCCGAGGACTGCGAAAAGGAACTCAAAGCGGCGGTGCTCGAAGGCAAAGCGCTTTACAGTTTTCGCATAGACGACACGCCTTACGACGGCGCGTTTGAAAAAGCGTTGTCGTCCGTACAGTGGCTGGACGCGCAAGACGACCCGTATTCGCATCTCGAACAGCTTGTCGTGGACGTTCGCGGCATACTCGCCCGCGACGAGCGCGAGAAAGCCGAGCTCGAAGAAAAGCGTTTGTCCGCGCGCGAGAAAGAACGGCTTATAGCCGAGGAGCGCAGGGTTAGGGAACAAGAGCGGCTCGACCGTTTGGAACGTATTGTTTCGGGCGAAATAGCGGCGACCGCCGCGCCCGCTTACGCCGTGCGGTCGAGGTTAAAGCGCGCGGAAATAGAAATACTTGCGCAAAACTACGACAAGGCGAGCGCCATTATCGACGAGGCTTTGGACTGCGATCCCGAGTGCGCCGTAGCGTGGTGGCTGTTGATGCTGTGCGATTACCGCATGCCCGACGACGCCGCGCTTTTGAACAGCGGCATTGACTTTTCTTCGCACAGATACTACAAGACCGCCGAGCGGTACGCGCACAACGACCCGACGTTTGAGCGGCGCATAACCGTCGCGGGCGAAACATTACGCACGCGCGCCGTAAAAACGGTTACAGCCGATCTCGACGAAGCCGATAAACTGTTTAAAGCGGAAAACTATGCGGCAATGTCCGCCGTGCTTGCGCGGTGCGACGGAGTATTCGCCGCGGACGACGGAATTATCTACCGCAAGTTTCCCGACATTGCGAGCAGATATTATTGGCTCAAACTGTGGGCGAAGTACGGGCAAAACTGGCTTGTTTGCGTCGAGGACGTGACGCGCGAAACGGAATACCAAAAGGCGTTAAAGTATGCGTCGCCTGCGCAGGTCGCGGAATACCGCAAGGCGCGCGACACCGTTGCCAAAAACGCGGAGATGTTTTTGCGCGAGCGCATTAAGAACCGATCGAACGACGGCAAGCTGTGCGACTATCTTGTGGACAACAAAAACATATTGCCCGTTGACGTGTATAATTACTATTCATCGTTGTTGTATTTCCGAAAGATGCTCGCGGGCTTAAACATGACCGAAAGTCAGTTGCGCGCTTCGACCGTCGATATTTCCACGAACGAATATTTTATGCTGGCGCAGTCGCTTGCGACCGACGCGCAAAAGCGCGATTACGACATGCTTGTCGATTTGCTCGAATCCAACCGTCAAAAAAAGATTTCTGCGGATAAGCGTGCCGAGGTCATGCGCACGCAACAGGCGTTAATAAAAAAGACAATGGGTTACGCGCGGACGGTCGCGTGCGTCGTGACCGCGGCGTTGTCGTATATATTTTTCGCGTCCGCGCTTTTCATGCTGATAGATTACGACGACAGCGGGCAAGTAATTTGCGCAATGCTTTTGACGGCGAGCATAGTCCGCATTGCCAACGACGGAATTAACCTGTCGTACAAAAACGCGAAAATACAGACGCTCACCGCCGTCAATCTTACGGCGGGCATATTGACGATACTGTTAGTCAGCGGCGTGATGTTTTTCCCGCAGGTGCATGCGGAGCACGCGCTCGGCGTAACGACGCAGGTGTTTACTATAATAGCGATAATTTTGGAAGGCATAAATCTAAACAGATTCAAAAATATCAATAGGAGATAATCATGGCGGAATTAGTCAAATTTACGGGAAGCAATACGGAGCTGTTTTGCCGCGAGAGCGCGGACGAACTGCACGCGTCGGCGCAAGTGATTGTGCCCGAAACGCATACCGTTTTGCTCATAAAAGACGGCGTGGTGTCCGAGGCGTTGTCTGCGGGCAGGCACGATATTTTCGACACCGAGAACGGATTGTTCCGTCTTAAAAAGGACAGCGACGTCGCGTCGGTCGAGTTTGTGTTTATATCCAAGTCCGCCAAACTGCCCATGCTGTGGGGCACGGCTTCGCCCATACGCGCGCGCGACCCCATTACGGGCGTGCCCGTGTCTATCGGCATAAACGGCGAGCTTGAATTTCGCGTAAAAACGCCAAAGCAGTTCTATTTGGAGCTGGTGGGCGCGGACAGCGAATACAGCGTGGATAAGCTAAAAAAGCGGTTGTTGACGCGACTTGTCAACGTCGTCGAGCCGATTGTGACCGAGGTCATGCGCGCCGAGCGCATAAGCTACACCGAGTTTTCGGAAAAGAAGCAGGTTATATCCGACAAACTCAAAGTCAAGCTCGGCGAAATTTTTACAGCCGAATACGGGCTGGAACTTTGTTCGTTCACGGTCGCGGGCGCGATAATTTCGGACGCGGATATTATGGCTATCGAGCGCAAGCGCGACGAGCTGGGCAAGACGGGTAAAGCCTGTCCGTCCTGCGGCGCGGTAATGGGCGCGGCGTGCAAGTTTTGTTCGGAGTGCGGCGCGTCGCTTGCGCCCGCTGTTTGCGGCAAGTGCGGCGCAAAACTCGACGCGGACGCCAAGTTCTGTTCGCAGTGCGGCGCGAAAATCGTAAAATAGAACTCACCGAATAACGGAGGCAGTCATGGGATTTTGTTTTTCTTCACCCGATAAAAAGGAAATATTAAAAGAGAACCGCGAACTTACGGAGGACAACGCGCGATTACTGCGCGTGTGCGCCGAAATTGCCGAAGGCGATATTAAAGACCGTATCGCCAAAGTTTACGATCGCGCGCGCTACACCGTGCCCACCGTGACGGTCGGCGCGATTCAAGTCGATAAAAAAATAAACGCGCTTGCGGGCGATCTCAAAATCGCACTGTGCAAGGGCGGCGATCGCGGACTTTTGCAAGCCGAGGAAACAGTAAAAAACCTCGAACTCGCGTTAGCGGAACGCGAATCGTACAATTAGTAAAACAATAAAGCGACCCGCCGCAGGGTGAAACGGCAATTACCGATACCCCCATCATTCCGAACTTGCCGAGGAATCAAGGCGAACCGCCGCAGGGTAGCGCGGCAATTACTAATACCCCCATCATTCCGAGTTTGCCGAGCAATCAAGGCGAACCGCCGCAAAGCGGACAAGCATAACTCTCGCCCATAAAAGGCGGCGCGACAAAAACCACCCCCAAAAATCGTAAAGGAGAACATGTAATGTTCGGACGCAACAAGTTTAAAAAGCTGAAACGCGAGGACGTTGTCAATGCGATAATCGATCAGACCAAACAGCAAGAGGATTTGGAAAACGGCATACTGCAAAAGTCCGAGGAGGTCGAGCGGTTGTTGGAGCGCGGACGCAAAGAGAAAAACCGCGACGTCAAGCTGTTGTGTGCAAAAAAGGTAAACACCTTGCAAGAGGAAATCAAGCGCGACACCAAGCGCGCGGCGTTCCTTTTATACAACGTCAAACTTCTCGAACGGCTTAAAGCCGCGGTGGACGATAATCGGTTTATCGAGAACACGACCAAACTGCCGCTCAACAAGCTGTTGTGCGACCAAAAGGCGCTCGCGCAGTTTTTGCAGAACTCGGTGCAAAACCGTACCGCCGCGGAAAACGCACTCGTCGGCGCGGACGAAATGTTCGAGGCTTACGAACAGGCGGCGGACGCGGACGCAAGCCCTATCTATGCGGTCAACAAGTCGGACGACGAACTTCTTGCCATGTTTGAAATGCAAGAGCAGTACGATTCCGAAAACGAATTCGACGCGGACGTTGCGGGCGCGCCCGAAAAAACAGGCGAGCGGGCGGAATTAGAACAATGATGACCGCAGAGGACAATCTTTTACGCACGTTCGACACGGTGTATAAAGCCGCCGTCGCCGCGCGCAACGCGGGGCGATACAACAAGGCGAAGCGCGATTTTTATCAGGCGGCGGAGCTTATGACCGAGCTTGCCAAAATGTCCGGCGACAAGCTCAAAGCCGCGCGCGTGGACAGAGCCAAGCGCATAATCGCCATTGCCGACGGCTTGCCGCAATCCGATCCCGTCAAGCCGCAACGGCGCGGCGGCGGGCAAAGCGTCGATGACGACGTTTGCGGCGATAAGTTTTGCACGTCCGAAATTCCCGATACGACGTTCGACGACGTTATAGGACTGGACGACGCGAAAAACGCGTTGCGCGTCAAGATAATATATCCCATGGAACACGGCGACGTGTACGCCGCGCTCGGCAAAAAGTCGGGCGGCGGAGTGTTGCTGTACGGTCCGCCGGGGACGGGAAAAACCATGCTCGCACGCGCCGCCGCGCACGAAGCGAAAGCGGCGTTCTATGCCGTCAAGTGTTCGGACGTCGTGTCCAAATGGGTGGGCGAGTCCGAGCGAAATATCGCCGCGCTGTTTGACGCCGCGCGCAAGAACGATCGCGCGGTCATATTTTTCGACGAGCTGGATTCGCTGTTTTTCAAGCGCGGACAGGACGTGCACAACGACAGACGCGTCAACGAGCTGTTACAGCAGATCGACGGGTTTTCGGGCGGCGGCGCGGGGCTTACCGTGCTGGGCGCGACCAACAACCCGTGGGCGGTGGACGAGGCGGCTATGCGATCGGGGCGGTTCAGTCAAAAGATTTATATACCCTTGCCCGACAGGGCGGCGCGAAAAGCAATGCTTGTCAAAAAACTCGCGGACACCAAGACCGACGGCGATATAGACTTCGATTATATAGCCGAGCGCACGGACGGATTTTCGGGCGCGGACATTGCCGAGCTTATCGACCGTGCGACCGACGCGCCTCTGTTCCGATCGCTCGGAACGGGCGAGGTGAGCGGGCTGAACATGTTGGACGTGCAGTCCGCGCTCGAAACGGTCAAGCCGTCCGTCGATAAAGCGTCTATCGAAAAGTTTGCGCGGTTTGCAGGCAATTAGCGCAAGGGCTTGATTTTTTCAAAGGGGCGGTGTATAATATATCCGTACAGGAGAATATCATCGTGGAAATAGCAAAAAGAGCAAAACAGATTTCGCCGTCGCTCACTCTCGAAATAACGGCGCGCGCGAAAAAAATGAAAGCGGACGGCATGCGCGTCGTGTCGTTTGCGGCGGGCGAGCCCGACTTTAACACTCCCGACTACATAATAGAGGCGGGGCATAAAGCGCTCGAAATGGGGCTGACCAAGTACACGCCCGCGGCGGGCACGGTCGAGCTTCGCAACGCGATTTGCGCCAAGCTGAAAAACGATAATGCGCTCGATTACGACAAGTCCAATATCGTCGTGTCCAACGGCGCAAAGCACTCGCTGTTCAACGCGTTTATGGCGATACTCGAACCGGGCGACGAAGTTATTGTACCGTCGCCGTACTGGTTGAGCTATCCCGAGCTTGTCAAAATGGCAGGCGGCGTGCCCGTGTTCGTGCAGACCAAGCCCGAAAACAGTTTCAAACTCACGCCCGACGAACTGGAAAAAGCCATAACCGACAAGACCAAGGCGTTTATACTCAACAACCCCAACAACCCGACGGGCGCGGTCTATACGCGCAGCGAGCTTAACGCGTTGGCGGCGGTTATCGAAAAGCACGAAATTTTTGTCGTGTCCGACGAAATTTACGAAAAACTTACTTACGAACGCCGTCACCACTCCATAGCGGCGTATTCGGATATATTGAAAGAACGCACTATCGTCATCAACGGTCTGTCCAAAACGTATTCCATGACGGGTTGGCGCGTCGGGTACGCGGCGGCGGACGAGCATATCGCCTCGGCAATGTCGAGCATGCAAAGCCACAGCACGTCCAACGCCAACACCATTGCGCAGTATGCGTCCACGGTCGCGCTGTCCGATAAGTATCACGGCGACGCGTTTTTGGAGGACATGCGCGCAACGTTCGACGCGCGGCGCGCGCTCATGATGTTGCGGTTACAGCGTTTGGGCATTAAGTACATCGAGCCCAAGGGCGCGTTTTACGTAATGGCTTCGGTCAAGGAGTTCGAGGGCAAGAGCATAGAAGGTCAGCGCATACGATCGGCTTACGACTTTGCGTCGTTGCTTTTGGAGCAAGTGCAGGTCGCGGTTATACCGTGCGAGGGCTTCGGCGCGCCCGACTATATCCGTCTGTCCTACGCCGCGTCCGAAAAAGACATAGAGCGCGGACTGGACGCCATTGCGAGCTTCCTCGCCCAACTCATAGACTGATTGCGGTGTTTACGCGGCGAACAGCCGCGCGCACGAAATGGATTTTCGGCAACATATATCAAGCTACATTACAAAATAACTCACAAGGAGAAACCATTATGATTTCCGTTATTTATGGAGCAAAAGGCAGTGGCAAGACCAAACGCGTCATCGACGCGGCTAACCTCGCGGCAAAAAACGCGTCCGGTCAAGTAATCTTTATTACCGACAATGCGGATTCGTTGGGCGTAAATCCCGACGTGCGCTTTATCAACCTCGGCGAGTTCGGCGTTAAAAGCGAAGCCGAATTCATAGGCTTTTTAAAAGGCATGCTCGCGACCAACTTCGATATTCAAAAAGTGTTTATCGACGGCATGTGCAGACTTTTGGGCTTGTCCGCCGAAGACCTAAAACCCGTGTTCGACGCCGTCGCGGCGGTGGCGGAAAACGTCGATTTCGTGGCGACCGTGTCCGCGGCGAGCCTGCCCGCGTTCTTAAAACCCTACGCGGAAAACAACTGATATGAAATACACTTCGACCCGCGACGGGTCGGTGGAAACGGACGGCGCGTCCGCCGTTATTGACGGAATTTCCGCCGACGGCGGGCTGTACGTGCCCGTCGCTTTGCCCAAGCTCGACTATACCGAATTTTTGGGGCTGGACTACATAAAGCGCGCCGACAAGGTGTTGCGCGCGTTTTTCGACTTTGACGTGTCGGGCGTTGCGCAAGACGCTTACGGCACGTTCGATACGGACGAACCCGCGCCCGTCGTCAAGCTGGACGACAGACTGTTCGTGTTGGAGCTTTGGCACGGCAAGACGCACGCTTTTAAGGATATGGCGTTGTCCGTTCTGCCTCGACTTCTCGTTCGAGCAAAAGCGGAAAAATCGGTAGCAAGCAAAACGCTTGTGCTTGTCGCGACGAGCGGCGACACGGGCAAAGCCGCGCTCGAAGGGTTTAAGGACGTGGACGGCACGGAGGTGTGCGTGTTCTATCCGACCGACGGCGTAAGCCGCGTGCAAAAACTCGCAATGCAAACGCAGGCGGGCGACAACGTGCGCGCGGTCGGCATAACGGGCAACTTCGACGACGCGCAAACTGCGGTAAAAACCGCGTTCCGCGACGACCGTTTAAAGACCGCGCTCGGCGAGAATAATATAACAATGTCGTCGGCTAACTCAATCAATATAGGCAGGCTTGTGCCGCAAATAGCCTACTACTATTCGACCTATTGCGACTTGGTGGACGCGGGCGAAATCAAGGCGGGCGACAAGATAGACTTTATAGTGCCGACGGGCAACTTCGGCAATATTTTGGCGGGGTGGTACGCGCTTAAAATGGGCTTGCCCATAAACAAACTTGTGTGCGCGTCCAACCGCAACAACGTTTTGACCGACTTTATCAAGACGGGCGAGTACGACGTAAACCGCGAGTTTTACAAGACCGAAAGTCCGTCCATGGACATACTTATTTCGAGCAACCTCGAACGTCTTATATACGAAACGAGCGGCAGGGACGCGACCAAAACGGCGGAGCGTTACGCAGAGCTTAAAGCGACGGGGCGGTTCTCCGTGTCCGAGGACGAAATAGACGCGATACGCGAAACGTTTGCTTGCGATTACGCCGACGACGACGATACGGAGCAAGCCATCGCCGACATGTTCGACGAGTACGGGTATTTAATAGACACGCACACGGCGGCGGCTTACGCGGTGGCAATGCGCCGCGAGCTTGTGCGTCCGACGGTGGTTGTATCTACGGCTAATCCGTACAAGTTTGCGCCCGCTGTGTTGCGCGCGCTCGGCGAACCCGCGCAGGGCGAGGCGACCGCCGACACATTGCGCGAGTTGGAGGACATGACGGCTATGGACGTGCCGCAGTCGCTTGCGGACGTGTTCGACCTGCCCGTAAGGTTCGACGACGTAGTCGCGCCCGACCGAATTTCCGACTATATATTGCGCGGTTACGGTAAATAAAATAGATATGGAAAATAACGACGTTACACAACAGAATACGGAAAAACGCAAGCGCGTGTTTTCAGCAATCAAGCCCACGGGCAATCCTACGCTCGGCAATTATCTGGGCGCAATGCAGTATTGGGGCGGCATGTCCGACGAGTACGACTGTCTTTTTTCGGTCGCGGACTTGCACGCCATAACCGTGGCTATCGAGCCCAAAGACCTGCGGGAAAACAGCAAGCGATTGTTCGCGCTATTGATAGCGATAGGGATCGATCCGCAAAAGAACATACTTTTTATGCAGTCGCACGTGCCCGCGCACGCGGAGTTGAGCTGGCTGTTAAACAACTACACCATGTTCGGCGAAGCGAGCCGCATGACGCAGTTCAAGGACAAAAGCAAGAAAGCGCCCGAAAACGTAAACGTCGGGCTGTTCGACTATCCCGTGCTGATGGCGGCGGACATACTGCTGTATCAAGCGGACATTGTGCCCGTCGGCGACGACCAAATGCAACACGTCGAGCTGTGCAGAAATATCGCGTTGCGGTTTAACAACAAGTACAGCCCCACGTTCACCGTACCGGTCGGCAAAGTTCCGACCTTCGGCGCGCGCATATATTCGCTGTCCGACCCGACGGCAAAAATGGGCAAGAGCGAGGGCGCGGGCGACGGCACGGTGTTTATACTCGACAAGCCGGAAGACATAATGCGCAAGTTCAAGCGCGCCGTCACCGACTGCGACACAAAGGTCAAAGCTAGCAAGGACAAACTCGGCATAACCAACCTGCTCACCATTTACGCGTCGCTCACGGGCGGCACGGTTCAAAGCGCGGAGCGCGAGTTCGAGAACGCCGACTATGCGACGTTTAAAGCGCGCGTGGGCGAAGCGGCGGTGGAGCGACTGCGCCCCATACGCGAAAAGTACGAGCGGCTGCGCGCCGACGACGGGGCTTTGCTCGGTATTATGAAAGACGGCGCGGACGTCGCGGCGCGGCTTGCGCGGCGGACTTTGGAAAAGGTCTATAAAAAGATAGGGTTTGTGCGGTTGTAATGTACGGATATATAGTTCCGCAAAAAAGCACGCTCCGCGCGAGCGACTTTGTGCTATACCGATCGTTTTATTGCGGCATGTGCTGTGAAACGGGCAGGCTGTACGGACAGTTTCCGCGGTTTACCACAAATTACGACTTTGCGTTTTTGTCCGCGCTCATGCACGACTATGCGCAAGCGGACGTTGTGATAGAGGAACACGGTTGCGTGCTCAATCCCAAAAAGAAAGCGATATTGCAGAGCAATCCTCTGCTCGAACGCCTATCCGCAGTCAATATCATGCTGTGTTATCAAAAGGCGGACGACGGCGTTGCGGACGGCGACGGCATAAAGTACAGAGCCGTGCGGCGCGCGCTTAAAAAACCGTTGGCGGCGGCAAAAAAGATCTGCCCGCAAGCGTGGACGGCGATAGAAAAGTACTGCGCGGCGCAACGCGACATAGAGCAAAAGCGCGTCGCGGGCGTGGATCGCGCGGCGGACGCGTTTGCGAGCCTCATGCGCGACCTGCCCGAATTGATTTTGGGCGTGCAAACAGATGACAATCTAAAAGGTTTGTGCTATAATGTAGGCAAGTTCGTATACCTTGCCGACGCGCTCGACGATATAACCGAGGATTTTAAGCACAAGCGGTACAATCCGTTTTTGGCGACGTTCGGCGAATTTAAAAACCGCAAATCGTTTATCGACGAGCACCGCGCGGAACTCGAATTTTGTTTCGGCAGTATTTGCGGCAGGGCGGAAGGCTGTTTCGGCGGATTAAAACTTACTCAAAGTTACAGCCTATTAAGGAACATAGTTTTCAACGGCATGCGCGGCAAAGCCGAAGAATTGCTCAAATCGACAAAAAAGTTAAAAAATCCGCGCATATAATATAACTCTATAAGGAGTGCTATAAATGAAAGATCCGTATGCGATTCTCGGTCTGGACAAAACCGCCGACCCCGAAACGTTAAAAGCAAAATATCAGGAACTCCACGACCTTTACGGCGAACAGCGGTTCAAGTCGGGCGAGGAGGGCAACGAGGGCGCGCGCAAACTTCAAGAGCTTGAAGAAGCGTGGGTTGTCATCAGTTCCAATCTGGAACGGGAAAACAAGCAGACGTCGTTCGGCGGCGATTACAGCCGCGTAGACGAGCTTATCCGTCAGGGCAAATACAACGAGGCGCAGGACATACTCGACTCCGTGCAGGACCGCAAGGGCGAGTGGCACTATATGCAAGCGATTGTGTTCTACAAGCGCGAATGGTTGACCGAGGCAAAAACGCAACTCGAAATGGCGTTGCGCGACGACCCGACCAATACGAAATACCGTTCGTCGCTCGAAAAACTTAACCTGTCCATGACGGGCGCGCAACCGCAACAGCAAGCAGTGCCCAACAACAACGGCAACTACAATCAGCAACCCTATAACGATCAGGGCGGGCAATATCCGCAACAACAGCCGCAGGATATGGCCAACTGTCTGTCGTCGTGCTGTTGCGCGTACTGCTTGACCGACTGTCTGTGCAACGCCATGCGTTGTTGCTGATGAACGCATCGACAAAAAAACTTACCACGGCGGCGGTATGCACCGCGCTCGCGGTAATAATGTGCGTGTTTACAGCGTACCTGCCTTTGAGCTTTATGCCGTTGTTTTTAGCGGCATTTTGCATATTTTTGGCATGCAAGCGCGGCAGTATATATTACGGCGCGCTGTGCGCGGCGGCGTCCGTCGGTCTAATGTTTTTAATGACGGGACTGTCCGTCAAATGGCTCGCGTTCGTCTTGATGTTCGCGCCTTACGGCATACTCGCGCACTTTATCCACAGGTTTAATTATTTCAAAGTAAAAAGCGCGATAATCCGCGCCGTCACAGCGGTCGTGTTTTTCAACGCGACGTTCGGCATAGTGTACGCCGTAACGGTCAACGTGCTGTCCGTAGGCATCGACGGCATGAACATAGCGGAATGGGCAAACATGCTGGGCGGTTATCCCGTCCTCGCGGTGGTAGCTACGCTTATACTTATGCCGCTCGACTTTATATTCTCCACAATGTCGATAGTGATATTAAAGAAAATCCCCGCGCCCGTCACGCGAATTAAACCGCGATCGGACAGCTCCGCGTCGCCCGCGCAGTCGGTCGAGAACGGCGACGGCGGACAAGCCGACTACGACATATTCGGTTACGAAATAAACGGCGCGCACAGCCCCGCGCCCGACGTACATACGGCGGACGGCGACCGCGACGAAAACAAACAAAACGCCGAAAACGACAAAGCGGATAACAACGACGGTAAACAACAATAATCGTCGCCGAACGCTCTCTATATAATAAATAAAAAGAAAAACGAACGGCTTAATAGTTAAACCCGTTCGTTTTCGTTCGGCAGAAATAAATGGCGTAAAAACAGTGTGTAACACTATTCGCCGAATATGTCGGTTAAAAACTTTTCGGCTTTGTCGAAGTATTGACCTATGCTCGACGAAACGTGCGCGTCCGACCCGATAACGGGACGCGCGCCGCCCGCGGCTTTGTACGCTTGCAAAAAGTCGGCGCGGGGCAGGCGCATTTCTCCGCCCGCATTTGTGTTTTCCTCTATTCGAATATTGCGCGATACGGCTGTCTTTATAATCTTATCGAGCTTGGGCTTAAATAGTTCGTAAGCCATGGCGCGTTCGGACTTGTCGTAAGGCGCGTAACGTTCGGGAAAGCCTATATGCCCGATAGTGGTAAACGGATAGGGCGCGTCCAGCGACGCAAGCACCGCATCGAGGTAGACGGAGTACGCATCGAGCCGCCCGCGCGAGAATATGTCGCGCACGCCCTGCGCCCAGTAATGCGCGCTGTTTATAACGTATTCGAGCGGCAAATCTTTAATCAGTTCGGCTGACTGTTCGGCAGTGCGCATTTCAAACCCGACTTCCAGTCCTATATATATAGTAAGGTCGGGATTGTCGGCGCGCACGCGATTCCACGTCTTAAAGTATTCGTCAAAGTCAATGGGGTCAAACTCGCGCCAGTGCCCGACGTCGATATGGTCGGTAACTATAAACCCGCGCAACCCCTTGTCGCGCACCGCTTGCGCAATCCGCGCGGGAGCGTCCGCGCCCGCATTTTTCGCGTCGGGCGAAAACCTGCTGTGTACGTGACAGTCAATTCCGCGCAAGTCCGCGGAGTATGGCAACAGTTCGGTCATGTCGCGGTTTCTCCTTTTGCCGCGCCGATCGCAATCGCGCGGGCGCGGTAGTTTATACGTAAATATTTTAACACTCCGCCCGCCAGTTGTCAAGCCTCCCTGTTTTTCGCCGCGTCGAGCGGTTGCAAACGCGCGCTTTATTTGCGGTTAATTTATCGATAATCTGTTGCCTTTTCGGTTGCGTTATGTTATAATGCTATCATGGCGGATTTCGAGGGAGTGCTCGGTAAGCACAAGTTCAAATACAAGAAATCTTTGGGTCAGAATTTCATCTTCGACGAGCAAATTCTGGACGAAATAGCCGAGGCGGGCGGCGCCGACGGCGCGTGCGTCGTGGAAATCGGCGCGGGCGCGGGCACGCTGTCGCGGGCTATCGCAAAGCGCTCGCGGCGACTGTGCGCGTTTGAAATAGACGAAACGCTTTTCCCCATACTCGACGAAACGCTTGACGGTCTGGACAACGTGCAGCTGTTCAGCAACAACGTTTTGGAGCTGGGCGTCGAAACGGTGGATATGCTCATAGGCGAGCCGTACATAGTAATAGCCAATCTTCCGTACTATATAACTACGCCGCTTATATTTACTTTTCTGAAATCCGAACTGTGCGGTTCCGTGACGTGTCTTGTGCAAAAAGAGGTCGCGGACAGGATTTGCGCGACGGACGGCGGCGACTTCGGCGCGCTGTCGGCGTGCGTTCAAGCGGTGGCAAACCCGACCAAAATACGCGACGTCAAGTCGTGGGATTTCACGCCCATGCCCGAGGTGGACAGCACGCTCATACGGTTAGACCGCAACGGCGGCGAACCGCTAACCGACAAACTGGACGCGTTTATCAAACTTTGCTTTGCGCAAAAACGCAAAACGTTGGTGAACAACCTCACTGCGGCGGGCATAAATAAGCAGGACGTTACGGACGCGCTCGACGGCATGGGATTTCCCGCAACGGCGCGCGCCGAACAGTTGGGCGCGGCAAATTTGTTCGAACTCGGCAAAAAGCTGGGTAGAGCGTAACGCGCGATAGCGGTAACCGCCGCGGCAAAAATCAACTTTACAATAAAGCTAATAAACCAATAGGGCAAAAGCCCAAAGGAGTAAATATGCAAACTTACGGAATCGAAAAGTACGGAATCGTCAAACCCCAAAAGGTCGAACGCAACCGTTGCCCCGCGTGGCTCACCGAGGAAGCGTTAAAGACCGAACCGTCGCGACTCACGGACACGGGCGCGTTGCTCGTCGAAACGGGCGCGTACACAGGTCGTTCGCCCAAGGACAGATTTATCGTTGACGAAGCGGGCGTATCCGAACAGATAGGCTGGGGAACGGAAAACAAAAAGTTCCCGCTCGACAAATTCGAGCTTATCTATAAAAAGGTAGGCGAATATCTTTCGGGCAAAAACGTGTATTTGTTCGACGGCTTTGCGGGCGCGGATCCCAAGTACCGCGTTTCTGTGCGCGTAATCAACGAATACGCGTCCGAAAACCTGTTCATGAACAACATGCTCATCCGTCCGACGGAAAAAGAGCTTAAAGACTTTAAAGAGGACTACACGCTCATCGCCGTTCCCGGGCTTAAACTCGACCCCAAAGAATGCGGCACTAACAGCGAAGCGGCGATACTGCTTTGCCTCAACCGCAAACTTATACTCGTAGTCGGATCGAAGTACGCGGGCGAAATGAAAAAATCGGTGTTCAGCCTTATGAACTACCTGTTGCCGCAAAAGGGCGTTTTGGGCATGCACTGCTCGGCTAATATGGCGCTCGACAACAGCGGCGACACCGCCTTGTTCTTCGGACTTTCGGGTACGGGCAAAACCACTCTGTCCGCCGACCCCAAGCGCGGACTTATCGGCGACGACGAGCACGGCTGGTCGGACGACGGTATATTCAATATCGAGGGCGGCTGCTATGCCAAGTGCATCGATTTGAGCAAAGAACACGAACCCGAAATTTACGGCGCGATTAAGTTCGGCGCGCTTGTGGAAAACGTCGTAATCGATAACGAAACGCGCAAGCCCGATTATACCGATCGCAGTCTTACCGAAAACACGCGCGTATCGTACCCGATCGACTTTATCCCCAACAAGGTCGTTCCGTCGGTCGGCAAACACCCCAAAACGGTTATATTCCTTACTGCGGACGCGTTCGGCGTGCTTCCTCCCGTGGCAAAGCTCACCAAGGAACAGGCAATGTTCTACTTCGTGTCGGGCTACACGAGCAAGGTGGCTGGCACGGAACGCGGCATAACCGACCCCGTCAGCACGTTCTCCACGTGCTTCGGCGCGCCGTTCATGCCGTTGCCGTCGTCGGTGTACGCCAAACTGTTGGGCGAAAAAATAGAAAAACACGGATCGTCCGTTTACCTTATTAACACGGGCTGGACGGGCGGTGCTTACGGCGTAGGCAAACGTATGAGCTTGCCCGCGACCCGCGCAATCGTCACCGCCGCGCTCGACGGCACGCTTGCTAACGTCGAGTACGAGGTCGAGCCGTTCTTCGGGCTTGCAATCCCCAAGACCTGCCCCAACGTGGAAAGCAATATCCTCAATCCCAAAAACGTTTGGAAGGACAAAGCGGAATACGACCGTCTTGCGAAAAAACTCGCGCACGACTTTGCGGAAAACATCAAAAAGTACAACCTCGACGCAAATATCGTCAACGCAGGTCCCAAAGCGTAACAGTTTCGTACCGGCAATAACAAAATCCCGTTCTCGAAAGCAATCGAGAACGGGATTTTTTATATTAAACGCAACGATATGCGGTTTAGCGGCGATAGAACGGTTTGCCCGCGCGGGCGAGCCGTCGGGCGCGCAAAAACGGTCGGTTTTATACCGTATATCATAACTGACCGTGAAAAACAACGCGATAAAATTACTCGCAAAAACGTGCGTTTTTTCAATGTTTTCGGGAGGTAAATGCAAAAAACGCGTTAATTCACTTGCTATTTGTGCGGCATATTGTTATAATGACAATATGAAAAGTGTCGATTTAAACGCGAACTGGAATATTGTCGTGGGCGACGCGCGGTACGATTGCGATCTGCCGCACGACGCGGCAGTCGGACTTTCCAGAGATTACGCATGCGCGTTCGGTCAGCTAAACGGGTATATACCGTCTGCGCGCGCTGTGTTTTCGCGTGCCTTGCCGCAGGTTAAAAGCGGAAACGCCGCGCTCGAATTTTCGGGCGTGTGCGGTATGGGCGACGTGTTTGTAAACGACGAAAAAATCGGAGAGATAGCGGATTACGGTCCCGTTACTTTTTATATAGGCGATATGCTCTCGGGCGTAAACAATACCGTGCGCGTCGAGCTGTTTAATTCGCCCGCTATGTACGACAAGTATGTCGGGCTGGGTATTGCGGGCAGAGTCAAACTTATTATATCGGATAGTCTTGCGGATATAGAATACAGGTCGCTGTTTATAAAGACGGCGGTCGTCGGCGACAGGACTTACGCGGACGTCGAGCTTACCGTCTGCAATTATTTGGACAAGCCCGAAAAGTTTACGGTGGACTGTACCGTGCACAACGCGCGCGGCAAGCGCGCGGGCAAAAAACAGCGCAAGATAATTCTTCGCGCGGGGCAAATCAAGCCTTTGTCCATGCGCGTGCGCATAAACAATCCTTACGAGTGGTCGCCGTCCGATCCGTACATGTATTCCATGACGGCAAAACTGATTGCGCAGGACGGAACGGAGCGCGAGGAGCGCGCGCGTTTCGGCATAGCGTCGCGGTCGCTCAACCCCACGCGCGGACTGTACGTAAACAACCGCAACGTGTTGCTTTGGGGCGCGTACTTGTCGCATGCGGACGCCGCGCTCGGCGGCGCGTCCGTGTACTGCAACGAAGTAAGACGGCTGGAAGCGTTAAAAGCAATCGGGTATAACGCAGTGCACTTTGTCGATTGTCCTACCGAAGCCGCGCTCGACGCGTGCGACGACGTGGGTATGTACGCGTTTGTCGATCTGTTGGACAGGCTTGTCGCGGGCAAGACCCCGTTTGCGGGCATGCAACCGCACTTATATATAAGCGAAAAACTACTCACTCTGCGCAACCACCCGTCCGTCACCATGTACGGCGTTGCGGACGACGTGCCGGAGTGTTACGGTCGCAACGACGGACACGCGCTTATTGCGAGCGTCGCGGAAATCATACGCGATACGGACGACACCCGTCCAGTAACGGTGTCGGCGCGCGAGTTTGTTCCCACGCTGAAAGAACTGGAAGCGGCGGGCGTCAAGCGCGCGCATTACGATTCGGAGTCCGCGCTAATCAACGCGGGGCGCGAAAAAAACCTGTTCGACAACCTTACGGCGGGCGCGTTCGAGGCGGTGGACGTCTGCGGGTTCAACTATTTATATCCGCTGTACGAGAGCGAAAAAGCCAAGCGCGACAGGCTTGTGGTCGGCGCGCGGACAAGCAGCGAGCGCGCGTTTGAAAGTCTGGACGCCACCGAGAAAAACGGCAGGGTAATAGGCGACTTCAACGAGTGCGGTATAGACTACCTCGGCGGCGGCAAGCTCAACGAAATTTATACCACGCTGGGCGACATCGACGCTATCGGTTGCGAAAAGCCGCAAGCAGTGTATAAGCGCATACTTTTGGGCGAACGCAACATAGCTTATATAACATGTGTCGATCCCGACGACGGCGAGCACGTCAATATGTGGAATTGGCCGCGTTACCTCGGTCAAAAAATAACGGTTAAGGTGTACACGTCGGGCGACGTGGTAGCGCTGTATCTCGACGGTAGGCTTATCGGTCGAAAGCTCGCGGGCAAGGTCAATCGGCACATAGCGACGTTCCAAGTCGATTACTACCCCGGCACGCTGGAAGCGGTCGCATATTTCAAGGGCACGGAGTGCGCGCGCACTCAACTTAAAACAGCCAACTCGCCCAAGTCGATAAGGCTGGAAGCGTATCAAAAGAATCTGTCCGTTTCGCGCGGCGATCTGGGCTTTGCCACGGTGGACGTGTGCGATCGCGACGGGGAGCTTGTGCCGTATGCAATGCGCACGCTCACGGCGACGGTCACGGGCGGGGAGCTTGTAGCGTTTATCAACGCCGACCCCATGATGCGCAAAAGCGAGTTCGACATGTGTCCCGCATACGGCGGGCACGCGCTTGCGGTCGTAAGACCGGATCCCGCGGAAAACAAGGTTGTGTTAAAGGTCACGGGCGACGGGTTGCTGTCGTCGAAGATTTCGTTCAAAATCAAAAACTGATAAGGCGAACAGCCGACGGCACGGCAATCGGCAAAAATTCGCAAAATCAGGTTACACGGTTAAATTTCGGTTATAATCTTTATTGGAGCAGATATGAAAAAACGCACAGTCGCCATTTCAATAGCGCTTGCCTCGGTACTCGCAGTCAGTCCCGCGGTACTTTCCGGCTGTTCGGGCGACCACTACACGGAAATTTCCTTCCCCGCGCAGGACACGTCGTATATCGTTACGAGCCAGGGCGGGTCGGCGGTCGCATACGGCAATTACGTTTATTTTATAAACGGCACGCGCGGCTACGACGATACCGACGGTAATTCCAACGTTTGGGACGAAGTGGTCAAAGGCGCGCTTTATCGCGCCGAACTCAACGGCGAAAAATACGTTGACGGAGACGGGCTTACCAAGTTCCGCGCCAAAATAGACGACAAGGGCTTGGAGTTTAAGTACGAGGAAGGCAAAGATTATTACGACAATCCTATAAACATTGTCAACTCTACCAAGATCGCGCCCAAAACGATAGGCACTGAAAGCTATTCGCGCGGCGGCATATTCATCTACGACAACGCCGTATTTTTTGCAACGCCCAACAACGAAAAAAGCTCGACGGGCACGGTGCAGACGGGACGCACAGACTTTTTCATGATGCCGCTCAACGGCGGCGAGCCGACCAAAATATACACCACGTCCGAGAACGTGGACACCAAGTCGTCGGCATATGCGTTTTATAAGTACAACAATGCGGTGTATCTTGTAGTCAACGAGGGAACTAATATCGTATCGGTCAAAGTCAATCACGGCAAGGGCGAGGCGGCAGATCCCGTCACGTTCAAAGTGAACGCGACAAGCGTATATTTGCCCGTCCGCGACACGTACTATAACGGCATAAGCGCCAACACGCCCGAGGACTTTATTTATTTCGTGCGCAACGTCAAGGACAGCGACCAACAGCGCGCGGGCACGGTTATCGAGGCAATGCGCCCCGACGGATCGGAAAACTTTGTAGTGTCCATGAACGGGCGCGAGGAAAAGATAGAAGCGGTGCGCGACGGCGTTGTGTTTTATCGCACAAAGAACAAAGTCGGCAACGACGTAATCGCTTACGACAATCTTCATAACATGCTCATGGAGTATTCGGCGGGCTACAAAAAAGAGCAAGACGCGCTCGACCCCGCCGTCCGCAATAAGCAGATAGGCGGAAAGTACGGTTCTTCCGAATCGGACGACGCATATTTCCCGACCGAAATAACAAGCACTATAACGGCAACGTTCCCGTTCCGTCCCGACGCGCTGTCCAACACTGTGTACTTTATAGGCGCGACGAGTTCGGCGATAAACGTGTATGCGACGGACGGCAATGTCGAAACGCTGTGCAAGACCGCAGGCACGCCGCTGTTCATACAGGAAAACTATCTGTACTTTTCGGGATCGGAGAGCGACTTTTATCGCGTTCCGTTGTATCCGCACATGGACGGGTACGGCGAAGCGCAAAAGCTCGCGGATAGCACCGTATCGGCAGGAATAAGTTGCGATTACGCGGCGGGATATTTCACGTATTTCGCCGAAGTCGATAAATGGGCTAACGGCTATACTTATTTCTATAAGGTAGACGGACCCGAGGGCATGGAGCCGCAGTTTGTGGGCACGCGCGCAAAGAGCGATATTCCCACAAAAGAACAGCTCGAAGACGAAAACAAAGAAGAAGGCGAAGAATAATCCTATTTTGTCGCGCGGACGGCGGGGTTATTGCGCCGAAAACGCGATATAACCATAGCTTTAAGAAATAGCTTGCGGTTTGTCGCCGTAAGCTATTTTTATATTCATTTGTGCTAACGCATAACGGTATTATTGCATTATGGAAAATACAGGATTAAAAGAAACAAATAAACAGTATACAAAGCGCGGGCTTTTAAGATATTTTCTTAAAGGCAGCGTCGCTTTGTTTCTGTTCGCCGTGGCGTGCGGCATGATAATGACGTTTTTAAGCGTTGTCATACCCAAAATCATAGGGTTCACGATAGACAGCGTAATAGGCGACGCGCCGCCGCCCGCAAGCTATTCGGGCATAGTGGAGCTGTTCGGCGGAATAGCCGCGCTCAAAGACCGAATTTGGATAGTCGCAATCGTCATAATCGGCATTGCGCTCATTGCAACCGTGTTTAAATACTGCTCCGCATATTTCAACACCCGCGCCAATGAAATACTGATGCGCCGCATGCGCAACACGCTGTTTTCGCACATACAGCGTCTGCCTCTGTCATGGCAGACCGAAAACAACACGGGCGACATTATTCAGCGTTGCACGTCGGACGCGGACGTAATATCCAACTTTATAACCAACCAGTTTTTCACGCTTGTGCGCGTGGTGTTTTTGCTCGCGCTGTCGCTCGTGTTCATGTTCACTATCGACGTGCGGCTCGCGGCGATAGCCTCGGCGTTTATCCCCGCGCTAATCGGCTACTCGCTGTTTTTCCACGTGCGTGCGCGCGCGTCGTTCAAGCGTTGCGACGAGAACGAGGGCGTGTTGTGGACGTATGCGCAGGAAAACTTGACGGGCGCGCGCGTGGTGCGTGCGTTCGGCACGGAGCGCAAGGAGCGCGACAAGTTCGCCAAACAGAACGATTACTATACGGGGCTGTGGGTTCGGCTGGAACGGTTTATGGCTCTGTTCTGGACGACGAGCGACTTTATCGCGGCGTTGCAACTGCTGTTTATAGTGGTTATCGGCACGCTGTTTTGCGTGCGCGGCGGCATGTCGGCGGGCGACCTTGTCGCGTTCGTTTCGTACAACACGATGATGCTCGGACCCGTGCGCCAGCTCGGTCGAATAATATCCAATTTGAGCAAAGTCGGCGTGTCGCTCGGTCGTATCGCCGAGGTCATGAACGCGCGGGAGGAGGAGTATACTGCGAGCGGCGAACCGCTGTCGGGCGATATTGTTTTCGACGACGTTAGCTTTGCTTACGAAAGCGGCAAGCCCGTGCTTGCAAACGTCAGCTTTACCGTGCCGCAGGGCAGTACGTTCGGCATAATCGGCGCGACGGGCAGCGGCAAATCGACGATCGCGTGCCTTATCGACGGGCTGTATAAAGCGGATTCGGGCACGGTTACGATAGGCGGGCGCGACGTTAAACAAATTCCGCCGCCCACGCTTCGCGGCAATATCGGGTACGTGTTGCAAGAGGGCTACATATATTCGCGCACTATCTCGGAGAATATCGCCATGGCAAAGGACGGCGCGGACGATGCGGAAGTGCGGCGTTGCGCAAAGATAGCCTGCCTCGACGACAATATCGCGGGGTTCGCCAACGGGTACGAAACGGTCGTCGGCGAGCGCGGAGTAACGCTGTCGGGCGGACAGCGTCAGCGCGTTGCGATTGCGCGGACGATCGCGCGCGAAACGCCTTACATAATCTTCGACGACTCGCTGTCGGCGGTGGACAGCGAAACGGACGCGAAAATACGCGCCAACCTCGCGGAGCTAAACGGCGCGGCGACGACGGTAATCATATCGCACCGAATTTCCACGGTCATGCGCGCAGACAGCATAATAGTCATGGACGGCGGAAAAATAGCGGAGCGCGGCACGCACGCACAGCTTATCGCGGCGGGCGGCATTTATAAACGCATTTACGACCTGCAAACGGCATTGCCCGACGAAATAGAAAAGGAGGCGGACGGCGATGAAAAATAAACCCAAAGCGCAAAGCGCGCCCGCCGAAAAGCGGCTCAAATTTTTCGGGCTGGACAAACTCAAACCTTATATAAAGACGTATCGCGTACTTTTTGCCGTACTCATTTTTGGCTCGGTGGTGGCGAGCGTGCTCAACACAATCACGCCGTTATTCCAGCAGTACGCCATAGATAACTTTATAGCAAACAAGACGGTAGACGGCTTGATTACGTTCGCGCTGTTGTATGCGTCGGTAATACTCTTGTGCGCGGTTGTGGACTATTTCGGCAGCTACGCTTGTTGCAGACTGGAAATGTTTATACTGCGCGACATGCGCCGCGACGCGTTCAACCACTTGCAAACGCAGTCCGTGTCGTACTTCAATCAACACAGCGTGGGCAAACTTCAAGCCCGCGTCATGAGCGACACGTCGTCGGTCGCGTCCATAATAGCGTGGGACGTCAACCAAAGCGTGTGGAACATAATGTATGTAATCGGTTCGGCGGTCGTCATGTTTATCTTGCAACCGTTGCTCGCCGTGTGCGTGTTGGCGATCGTGCCGATAGTCGCGCTGTTCTCGGTGTATTTCAATCGCACTCTCACCAAGGAAAACCGCAAAGTGCGCGAAATAAACTCCGAAATCACGGGCGCGTTCAACGAGGGAATAACGGGCGCGGCGACGTCCAAAACGCTCGCCGTCGAGCGCAAACTGGACGGCGACTTCCGTGCGCGTACCGACTCGATGAAGCGCAAAGCGACGCGGCTCGGACACCACCGCGCCCTGCTGTTTTCTATAATATCGTTCGCGTCGTCCGCCGCGCTCGCGTTGGTGCTGTGGTACGGCGGCGTCATCACGCAAGAGGGCGTCATCAAAATCGGCGTGCTGTCTGTGTTCATGACTTATGCGCAAGGACTGATGGAGCCGGTGCTGTGGTTTGTAAGCGCGCTGTCAGACCTTGTTACGGTGCGGGTCAACCTCGAACGTTTTTCGACGCTTATGGAAAGCGAAAGCGACGTAAAGGACGCGCCCGAAGTAATCGAAAAGTACGGCGACTGTTTCAACCCCAAGCGCGAAAACTGGGAGCCTATACGCGGCGACGTAGAGTTCCGCGACGTGACGTTCAAATACCCCGACGGCGACGAATACGTGCTCGAACATTTTGACCTTAACGTTCCGCAGGGCACTACGGTCGCAATCGTCGGCGAAACGGGCGCGGGAAAATCGACGATAGTCAACCTTGTGTGCAGGTTTTTCGAGCCGACGAGCGGCAGCATACTAATCGACGGCAAGGACGTGCGCGAGCGTTCGATCGGGTGGTTGCACGGCAATATCGGATACGTGTTGCAGTCGCCGCATCTGTTTTCGGGCACGGTACGTTACAACTTGACATACGGCAAGGAGGACGCGACGGACGCGGAGATCGACGCGGCGGTCAAAAGCGTAAACGCCGCGGCGATAATCGAGCGGCTCGATAAAGGTTACGATTCGGAAGTGGGCGAGGGCGGCAACACTCTGTCCACGGGCGAAAAGCAACTGCTGTCGTTCGCGCGTGCAATACTCGTCAACCCCGCTATATTCGTGCTCGACGAAGCCACGTCGTCAATCGACACAATCACCGAAAAGCTGATACAGAGCGCGATAGAAAAGCTAATGGAAAACCGCACGAGTTTTGTGATAGCGCACAGACTGTCGACAATACGATCGGCGGATATAATACTTGTCGTGGACGGCGGAAAAATAGTCGAGCGCGGGTCGCACGCCGAGCTGATAAAAAAGCGCGGCACGTATTACAATTTGTACATGCGCCAGTTCCAAGAGGAACAAGTGCAAAATTCGGGCGCGGTGTAGGGCGGCGCACGCAAAAAATAGTTTGCAACTTGTCCAAAACGCTTGACAACGCTTAAATATTATGATAATCTTATGTAAACACCGTTTTTGGCGGTGTTTTATTTAGCGTATTTTCGGAGGACAGGTATGGAACCCAAGAACGTAAGAATCACGCTCGAATGTACGGAGTGCAAACAGCGTAATTACGACACCACAAAAAACAAAAAGAACGATCCCGACAGGATCGAGCTCAACAAATATTGCAGATTTTGCAAAAAACGTACCGTCCATAAGGAAACCAAATAATGGCCGACGATAAAGTCAAGGAGAAAAAAGAGAAAAAAAAGAAGGAGCCGGGGCGTATACGCCGTTGGTTCAAGGACTTTTTCTCCGAACTTAAAAAAGTAACTTGGCCGTCGTTTTCCAAGGTGCTTAAACAAACGGGCGTCGTGCTGTTGGTCACGATAATTTTCCTGCTTGTAATGATGGCTTTCGACGGACTGTTCGGACTGTTTTACCGCGAATTCTTGGTTAAGCGTTTGTCGGACGGCAGTGCGGCGGCGGCTGTTGCCGCGCTTGTACGCGGCGGAGGAGGGTTGCTGTTATGACAGAGCAAGAACTTCCCGAAGCACAGTGGTTTATTCTTCATACCTATTCCGGTTACGAAAATCTTGTAAAAGTCAACCTCGAAACGGCGTTCCAAAAGAACAATATCGAGGACAGACTGATAGATATTCGTATCCCCATGGAAGATATAGTCGAGGAAAAAAACGGCAAGCGCAAGATAGTGCACAGACGCATGTTCCCTTCATACGTGCTTGTCAAAATGATATATACGCGCGACATGTGGCACCTTATAACGGGCACGCGCGGCGTAACGGGCTTTGTCGGACCGCAGGGTAAACCCACCCCGCTCACGGACGAAGAAATCCGCCGCATGCAGCTCGAAAAAGTCACCGTCAAAACCGACTTCGCCGTCGGCGACACGATACGCGTCGTAAACGGACCGCTCACCGACATGACGGGCGAGATCAAGAGCATCAACGCTACAACGGGCAAGTGCTCGGTAGATATAAACATCTTCGGACGGCTCACGCCGGCGGAGTTGGATACGTACCAAATCGAAAAGATCGACTACTAATCGCATAACTTCGTAGTAAGAATGCGTCGGGTCGGCAAAACTTACATCACATAGTCAATTCGGGAGGGGCGGCAATAGCCCCGTCAGCACCGCGATTGTAATAAATTTTTACAAGGAGAACGCAAAATGGCAAAAAAGTTACAAGCAGTCGTCAAACTGCAACTTCCCGCCGGTAAAGCGACCCCGGGACCGCCCGTCGGTTCGAGCTTGGGTCCGCACGGCATCAACATCGCAGGCTTCGTAAAAGAGTTCAACGAGCGCACGCGCGACAAAGAGGGTCTTGTTATCCCCGCGGTATTGAGTATCTACTCCGACCGTTCGTTCACGTTCGTACTCAAAAGCCCGCCCGCCGCAGTGCTTATCAAAAAGGCGGCAGGCATCGAATCCGCTTCGGCAAAGCCCAACCGCGACAAGGTAGCCAAAATCACCAAAGCGCAGGTCGAGGAAATCGCCAAACTCAAAATGGTCGATCTCAACGCGGGTTCGCTCGAAACGGCTATGTCCATGGTCATGGGCACGGCTCGCTCTATGGGCGTAACGGTGGAGGACTGATATGAAACACGGAAAAAGATATACAGCCGCCGCCGCAACGATAGAGCGCGGCAAGGTTTACGACCCTCAAGAGGCGTTTGCCAAAATCCCCGAAATCGCAACCGCTAAATTCGACGAAACAATCGAAGCGCACGTCAAATTGGGCGTCGATCCCCGCCAAGCCGACCAACAGGTCCGCGGCACGGTCGTACTCCCCAACGGCACGGGTAAAAGCGTGCGCGTGCTCGTAATCGCCAAAGGCGACAAAGCGGACATCGCGCAAAAAGCGGGCGCGGACATAGTCGGCGCGGAAGAAATCATCGCCAAAATCCAGAACGAAAACTACCTCGACTTCGACGTAGTTATCACGTCGCCCGACATGATGGGTCAGCTCGGTAGGGTCGCGCGTATCCTCGGACCTCGCGGCTTGATGCCCAGTCCCAAGTCCGGCACTATCACGCAGGACATCGCAAAAGCGATTGCCGATACCAAAGCGGGTAAAGTCGAATACCGCGTGGACAAAACGTCCATAGTGCACTGCATTATCGGCAAAAAGAGCTTCGGCGCGGACAAACTCAAAGAGAACTTCGACACGCTCATGGATGCCATTATCAAGGCGAAACCCGCGGCGGCAAAGGGCACGTACCTCAAAAGCGTGTACGTAACCCCCGCTATGGGTCCCGGGCTCAAAGTAAACGTCAGAGCGTAATAAACATTCGCGCAAAAACGCGGAACGTGCAACAACAATCAATCGAATAGCGGTTATGTTACTACCGCAAACAAGTCCTGTAAAACGGGCTTGCCCAAGACACAAGCGGAAACTTAAACAGCCTAAAAAGGTTGACTTGTCGAGGCGAAAAAAACATCAAACGTTACATGTTTTAACGTGAGGTTTTTGCGGCGCTTCGACGGAGCGCCGCTTTTAAATGGGCGAAAAAGCAACAAAAAAACAGTCAATAACTTTGCGTGGTGCGCCTCGCAAAGAAATGCGGACAGATCCGCACCCCGCCCGCAAGGGCAAGACCCAGTCTTTAAGGAGGTAAAAACCATGTCGTTACACAATATCGAACAGCGCAAACAGTATGTCGCCGAGGTCGTCGAAAAAATCAACAACTCGTCGTCGGTGGTGCTTGTCGATTACCGCGGAATAAACGTCGAGCAGGATACCGCAATGCGTAAAGCGTTGCGCGAAGCGGGCGTCGAATACCGAGTAATAAAGAACAGCGCGCTTTCCCGCGCGTTTGAGCAAACGGGCAACGCGGGCTTCGACGATCACTTTGTCGGACCTACCGCCGCGGCGTTCGGACCCGAATCCGACCCCGTCGCGCCTTGCCGCATACTCAACGAGTACGCAGGCAAAACGCCCATGACAATCAAAGGCGGCGTCGTCGAGGGCAAAAAGTTCGACGAAAACGGTATCAAATCGCTTGCGAACATACCCGAAAAGCCCGTGCTTTTGGCACAGCTCTTGGGCTTGCTCACCAGCCCCATGCGGTCTTTGGCTATTGCAGTCAGCGAAGTTGCAAAGCAAAAGGCGTAACCGCAACGCGGTCGAACGTCGCACGAATAAAGGCGCGAGCGACCGATTGCAACCCGAAAACAAAAAACATCGCGGTATAACCGCCGAGCGGCGACGTAATCGCCAAATAAATTACGGGCAAAAAGCCCACTATTAAGGAGATAAAAATCATGGCAGATTTGGACAAGATGATTGAAGAAATCGAGAAAATGACCGTTCTCGAACTCAACGACCTCGTTAAGAAAATCGAAGAAAAGTTCGGCGTATCGGCGGCGGCTATGGCTGTTGCGGCTCCCGCGGCAGGCGGCGCGGCTGCTCCCGCAGCGGAAGAGCAGACCGAGTTCACGGTAGTGCTCAAAGAAGTCGGACCGAACAAAATCCCCGTCATCAAGGTTGTGCGTGAAATCACGTCGCTCGGACTATCCGAAGCGAAAGCGCTCGTTGACGGCGCGCCTTCGACCGTTAAAGAAAACGTTTCCAAAGCGGAAGCCGAGGAAATGGCAAACAAGTTCAAAGAAGTCGGCGCAACCGTCGAACTCAAATAAACTTGCATTTTGCAATAAAATCGATAATCTTAAACAAAAAAAGCTCCGCACTCGCGGAGTTTTTTTGTGCAGCAAAGCGCCGCGACAATTATACACCGTACAGAATAGCACAACCCACATACCCCCATACCGAACGGCACAGCCCACACCACCATCATTCCGAGCTTGTCGAGGAATCCGGGCGAACCGCCGCAGGGCAGTGCGGCAGTAACCAACTCCCACATCAATTCGCAACACCCTCATAATTACACAACATCTTTTAAACGCTTGCAAAGTTTTTCGGTTTATGGTAGAATTATGAGTGGAGGAGAGCAATGGACAGTTCCGACAGTAGTTGTAATAGTTAGGTTCGCGCACGGCAGTTTTGCGGCGCGCGAATACGCCCGTTGTTAAAACACGCTATGTTGAAAATCTATGCTATGGAAAGCGGCAAGCGCGAGCTTGCCGAGCGCGAAAACATTGCGCCCGGAACTTGGATAAACCTCGAAAATCCGTCCGACCTCGAAGTGGAGCTTGTAAGCGCCGCGACGAGAATACCGGAGGATATGCTCAAAGCCGCACTCGACGAAGAGGAGCGCGCGCGTATCGACGTGGACGACGACGTTACGCTCGTGCTTGTAGATATACCTGTCATAAACGAAGAAAAGGACGCGTACGTGTATTCGACGCTTCCTCTTGCAATGGTCTTTAACAAAGACTATTTTGTCACCGTGTGTCTGCGCGAAACGTCGGTGCTCGGCGACTTCGTCACAAAAACTATTCGCAACTTCGACGTGAACAAGCGCACGCGGTTCATTTATCAAATACTGTACTGCAACGCAACCAAGTTTTTGTCCTATCTAAAACTGATAGACCGAACGGCGAGCCGCATACAGCAGTCGTTGCACCGCGCGCTCAAAAACACCGAGCTTATAAAACTGCTCGACCTCGATAAAGCGCTTGTTTATTTTTCCACGTCGCTAAACGCCAATCAAATAGTTATCGACCGTATTCGCACGCTGTCCACAATCAAGCATTACGAGGACGACAACGACCTGTTGGACGACGTAATTATCGAGAACAAACAGGCGATAGAAATGGCGTCCATACATCGCGAAGTTTTGTCGGGCACTATGGACGCGTTCGCCTCGGTTATTTCCAACAACCAAAACATAGTCATGAAGCTGTTGACGGCAATAACCATTTTGCTCACGATCCCCACGCTGATAAGCGGGATTTGGGGCATGAACGTGCTTGTTCCGTTCGCAGATAACCGGTACGGGTTTTGGATCGTGCTCGGCATAATCGCCGCAATTCTGATACCCGTGATAATTATAATGATCCGAAAACGAATGTTTTAGCGCAAATTAACGCCGTTTTACGGCGTATAACCAAAAATACCGCGATTTTTTTGTGCAAAGATTATCAAAATATTGACAAAATACAACGCGGGTTGTATAATTAAATTATGTTGGATTGGTCTAAACTTTTTAACATCGTATTCGTTGCGACGGCGCTCGCGCTTATAATGTTTTTTATCGTTTCGACGATTGTCGTCGCGGTCAAGGGCAAACGTAAGTGCAATGCGTTCGACGTAATTTTGCGCATTGTCGCGTCAATCGTGCTTATTGCGGCGGCGGGCATGTTTGCCTGTTCCGTACTGACAATGCTAAAAGGCGATTTCCGCATTTCGTTTACGGTCGGCGCGGACGGCGCGATCGTGCCCGTGTTCGTCATGGGAGCAAAGCCTACGGAACTGCCGTTAGCCGATCTTTTTGTCGCGCTTGCAACGACGGTCGGGTCGCAACTCGCCGCATTGCTGTTGATTTGCAGTCTTGTCGCGCTTATTGTCGATTGCCTTGTCGCCAATAAAAAAGCGGACAAACCCGCAAAAGCCAAAGCCAATAACAAGGACAAGTCGCCCGAACAGATAAAACGCGATCTCGAACTCGAAAAGATTAGGCGTATAGGCGAGTCCGCCGTTAAAAAGACCAACGCCGCGGCAAGCGGTAAAAACCGCGAAACGACGGAAAGCGTGTCGCGCAACGTAGAACAATCGCCCGCGGAGCAAACCCAATCCGAGTCTAAACCCGATTGGCGCGAGCAACAGCCCCAACACTCTACCGAGTTTGTCGGTCTTAACAACGACAATGCCGACGACGGGTTTGACAGCTTCGACGACGACTTTACGGACGGCGGCGATACTACTGCCGAGGATGCGCAAGCCGATGTTACCGAAAGCGTCGAAAACACCGAAACAACAGAAACTACCGAATATAGCGAATACTCCGAAAGCGTCGAAACGGACGACGAGGTTTACGACGAACAGTCCGAATACGTTGACGAATATCAAGCCGACCAAACCGACGAAGCAATCGAAACGGACAGTGCGACGGATACCGTCGAAGGCGAGGACACGGAGGACTTGGATGCGTTTATCGACGAGTTTTTTGCCGAGGACGGAGAACCCGCCGAAAGCGACGGCGAGCGGCAGTCCGAAGTCGAGGACGACGAAGTTACCGAATACGCGGACGCAGAGCAGACCGAACAGGTCGAGGATATAGACGAGCAGTCGGACGACGACGAAGCGTGGTACGCGCAGGGCAACGAGGGCGAGTATACGGACGCGGTTGACGCCGCGCAGGCGGACGAGGGCGCGGACGACGAGAATATCGAGCCCAACCGCGACATATATATTCCGCAAATGCGGACTGTGGTTAAGGACAAGGCGGAGAGCGAAACGACGACGGTAACGACCGTGTCGGTCGAGCAAAAGACGGCTGTGCGGACGACGGAGAGCGCAAAGCGCGCCGACGTTGAGTCCGTTGCGGCGAGCAAACAAAGCGGCGGAAAGCGCGCGGCGCAGACGTCGGGCGGCGCAAAACGCGGCGCGGCGAAGAACGCCGGCAAAGGCGCGGCAAAGTCCAAAAAGACCAAAGCGGAAATACCCGCGGAAAAGAAGTTGCCCGTTACGCGGCGTTATGTCATACTCGACAGGCGCAATGCGGTCAACATGTTCGGCGAGTATCTTAAAGACCGCAAGCAGTCGGATAAAGACAAACTCAAATCATCTATAAACACTATAATAATCGAATAATCGAGGGATTGTATGTATTGTATCGGCATTGATATAGGCGGTATGTCCATAAAAGCGGGCGTCGTCGATAAGGACGGCAAAATCGTCAAAAAGGGCAAAGTAGTTACCGACGTTGCGGCGGGCGAACACAAGATAATCAACGACATAGGGCGTTTGGTGCTGTCGCTTGCCGACCCCAACGATCGCGACTTTGTAGGTATAGGTATCGGTTGCCCGGGTGCAATAAATTCCTCGACGGGTGTTGTCGATCGCGCGTTCAATCTGAACTGGCATAAAGTCGCGCTTGCGGAAGAGCTTGCGCGCATGATAAACAAACCCATTAAGGTCAGCAACGACGCCAACGTCGCCGCGCTCGGCGAAACAATGTTCGGCGTCGGTCGCATGTACACGGACACCGTGTTCTTGACGATCGGCACGGGCGTCGGCGGCGGCATAGTGCTCGGCGGAAAGCTGTACGAGGGCAACGAGAGCAAGGGCGCGGAACTGGGGCACATGGTGCTTGTAGTGGACGGCGAACCTTGTTCGTGCGGGCGTAACGGCTGTATGGAAGCATATTGCAGTGCGAGCGCGCTCATACGCGAAACCAAAAAAGCAATGCTTGCAGATAAAAATTCGGCTATGTGGAAGTTTTCGCCCACGCTCGACGACGTGGACGGGCGCACGGCGTTCGAGTGCAGTAAGGCGGGCGACCGTTCGGCTAACGCGGTTGTCGATTATTTTGTCAAGTACCTCGGCGAAGGCATGCTCAACTTTGCAAACATTTTCCGTCCGCAAGCAATAATTTTGGGCGGCGGGGTTTGCGCGCAAGGCGATTACCTTATCTACAAACTTAAAGACTATTGCAAGGACAGAAATTACGGCTTTGCCGACACGCCGCGGTTCGATATTCTTGTCGCCCAGCTCGGCAACGACGCGGGTATTATCGGCGCGGCGGGACTTATCTACTCGATGGTTCAAGTCAATTAAAAATTTTGATAAAGCATTAAAGGCTTGTGCGGAATACGCGCAAGCCTTTTTAAGTGAAAAGTAAAGTCAAGCCTACCGATTGAGCGGCGAACCGCCGCAGAAAAGTAAAGCCCATATCCCCATCATTCCGAGCTTGCCGAGGAATCAAGGCGAACCGCCGCAGAAAAGTAAAGCCATTATCACCCATCATTCCAAGCTTGCCGAGGAATCCAGGCGAACCGCCGCAAGGAGTAAAAGCTGTACGCGCAATCGTCCTGCATTTTATTCCGCACGATTCGCGGTAAACCGTCAAGATATGCGCGTAAGCGGGCGCGCGCGCGTGCTATACTGTACGCACGTAATAAAGGAGTTTTCATATCATGAAAAATTTAAAGGGTACCAAGACCGAAGAAAATTTGATGACCGCTTTTTCGGGCGAGAGCATGGCGCGAAATAAGTACGATTATTATGCGACCAAGGCGAAAAAGGACGGGTACGAACAGATAGCGAGCATATTCGCCGAAACCGCGTCCAACGAAAAAGAACACGCCAAAATATGGTTCAAGTTGTTGCACAACGGCATAGGCGATACTCTCACCAACCTGAAAGACGCCGCCGACGGCGAACACTTTGAGTGGACGGACATGTACAAGACTTTTGCCGAGGACGCGGACAAAGAGGGCTTTACGTCCATAGCGGAGTTGTTTCGCAAGGTCGCGGCTATCGAAAAAACGCACGAGGAGCGGTACGTCAAGCTCGCCGCCAACATTGAAAAGAACGAGGTGTTTAACAAGCCCGTCAAGGTCGTGTGGGTGTGCCTCAACTGCGGACATATTCTTGTCGCGGACAGCGCGCCCGAAGTTTGTCCCGTGTGCGCGCACCCGCGCGCGTTCTTTGCCATGAACGCCGAAAACTATTAACGGTTTATTATCGGTCAATATCGCCGCTTGACGGATAGCGTTTGCGGCGCGATAATATAGGAAATGCGGAGCTGTTTGCGGCTCCGTTTTTCATGTTTGCCAAAACGCTTGAAATGCTTGCGCAAATATGATACAATAATATCATCAACCTAAATCGAGAGGTTTTTTCATGAAAGGCAAACTTTTGATTGTGTTCAATTCGGCGCACGGCTATGTAAAGCGTTACGTGGATATTTTGGGCAATGCGCTCGGTTGCGACGCGGTGCCGGCGGACAAGCTCCGCGGCGACATGCTCGGCGGGTACGATAAAATTTTGTATATCGGTTCCGTTCGCGGCGGCACGCTCGGCGGGTACAAAAAGATTGCCGACTACCTCGACGTTATTTACAAAAAATTCATACTGTGCGGCGTGGGCTTGTTTCCGTTCCGCAAAGAGCGCGCCGAGCGCGTCAAATCGGTCGCTGTCAGCGTCGCTTATGAAAAGTTTGTGCCCGCGTTTTACGTGCAGGGCGGGTTCGACCTCGACGAATTGTCGCGCACCGAAAAGATGTCTATTTCCATGATCGTGCGTCAGCTCAAATCGGCGAGCGTAATCGACGAGGACGGCACGTATTTCCTTAACGCAATGAACACGCCCGTGGACGAAGTCAAGCAGGCGAATATTCAGCCGCTTATAGACTACCTCGACGACAAGACGGTCGATCCCGAACTGTACTCGCCGCCCGAAATAACCGATCCCGAGGAGGAAAAACAGTTCTTCGAGGAAATGGAAAAAGCCGCGTCCGCGCCCGAAAACAAAAAGCGCGCGCTTAAAAAGAAACTGAAAGGCAAATAGTCGCGCGGCGCAGTATTATAAAAATAGGCGCCACGCAGTTGTTGGTGGATTATGTCAGACATACCCGTTATTAAATGCAAACGCGGCAAGGACGATCGCTTTTGCACGCTTAAAAAAGTAGTTTCGTCAACCGCGGAAACAGTGGAGTTGCCCAAGTACGCGGACGGGCGATATATAACCTCGATAGGAGTCGGAGCGTTTAAAAAATGTCCGCGGCTCAAAACGCTTGTTATTCCCGACACGGTTACGACTATCGAGCCGAAGGCCTTTGAGGGAAGTAATCTTGAAGTTATCGTTATTCCGTCGTCCGTCACCGAAATAGGCGATCGCGCGTTCGATAAGTGCGTGTATCTGCGCGACGTCACGATAGAAAACCCCGACGCAAAAATAGGCAAGTTCGTATTTTCGGGCTGTTACAATATTCGGCGCGTAAAGTTGCCTGTCGCCGCGTTCGACGGCAGGTGGTTTACTTCCGTCGAGCATGTGACCGTCATAGGCAACTGCGAAATCCCCGAAGAAAAGTTTAAAGACTGCGGCAACCTTAAAAAAGTAATAATCGGCGAGGGTATAGACGTGATTTGCGAATACGCGTTCAGTTCTTGCGAGGGACTGGAAGAAGTCGTTTTGCCCGACAGCCTTACCGAGATAGAAGCGTATGCGTTTGAAAACTGCAAGGCGTTAAAATCTTTTACCGTGCCCAAAAACGTTTCGGATATTGGATACGGCATATTGAGCGGCAGTGCGGTCGAGCGGTTGCGCGTCGATAAAGATAACGCCGTTTTTCACAGCGACGGCGATTGCATTATCCGCACAGCGGCAAAAGAACTTGTCGCGGGGTGCGCCGTCAGCGTAATACCCAACGACGGCAGCGTGCAAATAATAGAGGACCGCGCGTTTAACGATTGCGTCGGGCTTGTCGCAATCGTCGTTCCGTCCGCAATCAGATACATAGGCGACGGCGCGTTTTCGTGGTGCGAAAACCTTGAAACGGCGGTGCTGTCGGAGGGCGTCGAGGCGGTGTTCGACTTTGCGTTCTCGGACTGTCCGCACCTGCAATCGGTCAAACTTCCGTCCACGCTCAAAGAGCTGGGCTTCGGCGTTTTTGACGAGTGCGAGTGGCTGTCCGACGTGTATTATAACGGCACGGTTGTCGATTGGTACGCCATACAAAGCGAATACGCTTCGGCGTGTAACAGTTCGTTCGTACTGCATTGCACCGACGGCGATATAAACGATTATAAATAAGCGCGCCGTCGCCGTGTTTTGGGCGATTTAACGTCATGGTAATTTTTTTACTTGCTTGCGAGCTTCGCAGGCATTTTTTTGCTTGCAAGTAAAAAATTTTCTAAAAAATATTAAAAAATATACTGTAAAATAATTGACATATATCGCGCAATACCCTATAATATTTTTCGTTTGGTTTACTAAAAGTAAACTTAAAGTTTAAATAAAACAAACTTACGATCGGAAAGGACGGCGGTAATGCAAGAGAACAACGAAATATCGATAGGGTCGAAGTTGCGCGATTTGCGGCTTAAAAACGGGCTTACGCAAGAGGAGCTTGCCGACCGCGCGGAGCTGTCCAAGGGCTTTATCAGTCAGTTGGAAAACGACGTTACGTCGCCGTCGATAGCGACGCTTATAGACATACTTACGCTGTTGGGGTCGAGCCTGTCCGAATTTTTTTCGGGGTTCGACGACAAGGCGCAACTTGTGTTCACGCCCGAAGATTACTTCGAGAAACAGACGGATGAAGTGACGGTCAAGTGGATTGTTCCGACGGCGCAAAAGAACGCCATGGAGCCGATTATTACGGAGCTGGAAGCGGGCGCGGCGACCGACGCGGATATTCCGCACGAGGGCGAGGAGTTCGGGTACGTGTTGCAGGGCAAGATTAGGGTAGTCGTGGGCGATCGGTCGGAGGTTGCCTGCGCGGGCGACAGTTTTTATTTTTCGTCCGACAAGCGGCACTACATAGAGAACGAGGCGGACGGAGTGAGCAAGGTGCTTTGGGTGTCCTGCCCGCCGACGTTTTAGCAAGTAGCGGCTACCTCGCGCACATATATGCGCGGTAGCTACAAAGTTTTTGCGGGACGCGCGGCAACGGCTGTTCGGTCGGTCGCGACGGCGCACGGATTTGTTTTAATCTTTTTCGGAGGAATAATATGGCAACGACAACGAGAGAGAAGTTCGATAATATTATCGAAATCAAAAACGTTACCAAGGTGTTTGACGGCATTACCGCCGTGGACAACGTCAATCTTGCGGTGCGCCGCGGCGAGTTCGTCACGTTGCTCGGTCCGTCGGGCTGTGGCAAAACGACGCTGTTGCGCATGATTGCGGGATTCGAGTTGCCCACATCGGGCACTATTCTGCTGGAAAAGCAGGACGTCACCACTGTGCCGCCGCACCTGCGCCCCATTAACACCGTGTTCCAAAAGTACGCGTTGTTCCCGCACCTCAACGTGTTTAAAAACATTGCGTTCGGGCTTAAACTCAAACGCGTGCCGACGGGCGAGTTCGACAAAAAGAACAGACCCGTTTACCGCAAGTTCACCAAGGACGAAATTGCCGAAAAGGTCGAGCGCGTTTTAAAGCTGGTCAACCTCGAAGCATACGGCTATCGCGGCATTACGGGCTTGTCGGGCGGTCAGCAACAGCGCGTCGCCATTGCGCGCGCCATTGTTTGCGAACCCAAAGTTTTGCTGTTGGACGAGCCGCTCGGCGCGCTCGATCTTAAAATGCGCAAGGAAATGCAGTTGGAACTTGCGGCAATGCACAAGGATATAGGCATTACTTTTATTTACGTCACGCACGATCAAGAGGAAGCCCTTACCATGTCCGACAAAGTGGTCGTCATGACCGACGGCGCGGTTCAGCAGTACGGCACGCCCAAAAAGATTTACGACGAGCCTGCCAACGCGTTTGTCGCCGACTTTATCGGCGAGAGCAACATACTTTCGGGCGTAATGAAAAAGGATTTTTTGGTCGAGTTTTGCGACACGCAATTCAAGTGCTCCGACAAGGGCTTCGGCAAAGACGAACGCGTTGACCTTGTCGTGCGTCCGGAGGACATTGCGGTCGATCCGAAAAAAGGCGCGCTCAAAGGCGAAGTCGTTTCCACCGTGTTCAAGGGCACTTATTACGAAATGGAAATCATGGCGGCGGGCTATCAGTTTACCGTGCAGAACACCGTGGAACGCGCGGTGGGCGAAACGGTGTGGCTGTCCATAGAGCCCGACGGCATACACATCATGAAAAAGTTGAAGACGGTAAACGAATACGACGGCGAAATCACTGCCGAAAATACCGTTAAGTTCTGCGGCGGCGAGTTCGAGTTTGCGGGCGGCGAAGCGTTTGAACGCGGCGACGAAGTGCGCGTGTCCGTGCCGTTCGACAAGATTGATCTTACCGACGACGAAGCGGACGGCGTTATCGGCGCGAACGTGACGCAGACCCTGTACAAGGGCAGTTATTATCAAGTGCAGGTGTATACCGACGACGATAACGATTTTTTGATTGACACCGTTGACGAGTGGGATATAGGCGACCGCGTCGGCATTAAGATAGACCCGCGCGACCTTACCGTTACGCGCAAGGAGAAAGAGCAAGAAACCGAGCCGACGTCCGCGTCCGCCGAAGCAGAGGAGGGTGACGAAAATGCGCAATAACGTTGCTGCCGTCGAGCCGCAAGCCGCGCCCGAAATACCGCCGACCGGCGCAAAGTCAGAAAAGTCGAAAAAGATTAAAATCCGCGGCATTAAGCGTTCCGCTTTTGCCATGCCGTATCTCGCGCTGTCCATTGTGTTTGTTATCGTTCCGCTGTTTATCATGCTTTACTATGCGTTTACCGACGGCGCGACGGGCGGAATAACGGGCGAAAACTTTGCGCACTTTTTCCGCAGACCCAACATTATGGCGGTTATGGGCAAGTCTTTTCTCGTCGCCATGCTGACGACCGTGTTTTGCTTTTTGTTGGCGTATCCGCTCGCGTTGGCGTTGAGTTCGTCCGCGCTGAATAAGAAGTTTATACTTGTTATGCTGTTCGTCCTGCCCATGTGGATAAATTCGTTGCTCCGCACCTATGCGGTCAAGATTGTTTTGTACATGCTGGAAATAACCAACGCGTGGGTGTCCGTGACGATAGGCATGGTTTACGACTTTTTCCCGTTTATGCTGTTGCCGTTGTATTCAGTGCTGTCGGGCATGGATAAGTCCTTAATAGAAGCGTCGCACGACCTCGGCGCGTCGCCGCTGACCACGCTTATAAAAGTGCGGTTGCCGCTGTCGCTGCCCGGCATTGTTTCGGGCGTGCTTATGGTGTTTATGCCCACCGTTTCGACGTTTGCCATATCCGACGTTTTGGGCGACACTTCGACGTATATGTTCGGTAACATAATCAATCAGTGGTTTGCCAACAGCGGCGGCTGGAACATAGGCTCGGCATATTCGTTTATTCTGCTCGTGCTTATCGCGCTGACAGTTTTGCTTGCCAATAAGATTTCCAAGGGGCAACATGCCGAAGTGGGAGGCGTACTGTGAGTAAAAACGTTCGCACCGGTCTTATTTGGGCGTTTGTCGGCGTAATGCTCGCCGTCATGTATGTGCCCATACTCATACTTATTATTTACTCGTTTACGGGCGCAAAGGCGCTCGGCGTGTGGAGCGGATTTTCGCTTGAACTGTACGCCGACTTGTTTACCAACGAAAGCGTGCTCAACGCGTTTAAAAACTCGTTTATTCTCGCGTTTGTGTCCGCCGCGCTTGCAACCGTGCTCGGCACGACCGCCGCGGTCGGCATTTACCACATGCGCAGGTGGAAAAAGAACGCCGCTAACTTCGTCGCAAACATTACGATGGAAAACGCGGAAATCGTTACGGGCGTTACGTTTATGATGTTCTTTTTGGCAATGCGCTTGCCTTACGGCTGGACGACCTTGATTATCGCGCACACCATGATAACCGTGCCGTATGTCATTCTGTCGGTCACGCCGCGTCTGTCGCAGCTCAACCCCAATCTTTACGAAGCGGGGCTCGATCTCGGCGCGTCGCCCATGCGTTCCATGTTTACCGTTGTCGTGCCGCAACTTATCCCCGGTATGATAAGCGGGTTTGTAATGGCGTTTGCGCTGTCGCTCGACGACTTTATAGTGTCCAAGTTTGTAAACGGCAGCGTCGAAACAATCCCCGTATATCTTTATAACGCGCTCGCCAAGCGCGGCGCAGACCCGACGCTCCGCGCGCTGTCGTCCGTGCTGTTCGTGGCGGTGCTTGCGGTGCTTATCGCGCTCAACGTCGTAAGCGTGCGGCACAAAAAGAAAGTCGCGAAGATAAGCGGTTAGCGGTTGGGAGGAATTACCATGAAAAAGAAAATAATATCCGCGGCGCTCGCTTGCGTTATGGCAACTTCCGCCGCCGCTACGTTTATGGGTTGCGCGCCCCGCGACGAAATTCTTAAAATTTATAACTGGGGCGACTATATCGACGAGGACTTGATAGGCGACTTCGAGGACTGGTATCAAGCCGAAACGGGCAAGACGATTACCGTCGAATACGACACGTTTGAAACCAACGAAGATATGATTATGCGTATCGAAGTGCTTAAAAACGATTACGACCTTGTTTGCCCGTCCGACTACATGGCAGAACGCATGATTAAAGGCGGGCTGGCGCAGAAAGTGGACAGAACGGTTTTCGACATGACAGCGGAAGGGTTTTTGTACGAAGGGCTTGCCGACATGGTCAAGCCGTTCGACGAACAGCTCGAATACTTTGTTCCCTATGTTTGGGGCACGTTCGGCATTATGTACGACACAAACCACATAGACGCGGGATCCGAGGACATGACGTCTTGGGGCGCATTGTGGTCGGAAAAATACAAAAAACACATACTCATGAAAGACAGCGTGCGCGACGCATATTCGGTTGCGCGTATTTACAACAATCGCGAAACACTGTCCTCGCTGTCCGACGGGTTTAAAGACTATAACGAACAGTATCAAGCCGAACTTATTTCGTACTTTTCCACGATAGACATGCCCGCGGTTAAAGCCGCGCAAAACGCGCTTATCGCGCAGAAAAGTTTGCTGTATAAGTACGAAGTGGATTCGGGCAAAGCGGACATGCTCGCGGGCACGACCCAAGGCACACTCGGCTTGTTTTGGTCGTGCGATTCGTGTCTTATCATGCAAGAGGACGGCGGCGAACATTTTTATTACGAAGTGCCGAAAGAGGGTAGTAACGTATGGGTGGACGGCTGGATTATTCCCAAGTACGCGGGGAACAAGTATGCCGCAAATATGTTTTTGAAGTTTATTAACCTCTACGACGACGAAAACGATTTTGCAATGCGCAACTTCGATTATATGGGCGCATCTATGGCGAGCGCGGAAGTTATGGCAGACGCGAAAGCCGCGCTCGAGGAGGACGACGGCACGGACGAAGAAAGCGTGCTATACGACAAGCCCGAGTGGTTTAAACAGATGTATATAGATATGCTGTTCCCGCCCGACGACGTGCTGGCGCGTTGCGCCGTAATGCGCGATTTCGGCAAGAAGTGGAGTACCGAACTGGACAGCATGTGGATAGACGTTAAAACAAGCTGATGAAGTAGATAAATAATAGATAGTAGTTTATCAAGGTTTGCGCATAGCGCAAGCCTTGATTTTTATATATAGACAAGAAATGCTTATACCCCCGTCATTCCGAGCTTGCCGAGGAATCCGGGCGAACCGCCGCAGGGAGGCAAAGCAATAACAAGTGTGCGGCTAACGCCTTGATTTCTCCGCTTCGCTCGCTATGCTCGCTTCGGTCGAAATGATGGGGAGGTGGAAAGGGCGTGCTCGCTACGGTCGAAATGATGGGGAGAGGGTAAGGGCGTGCTCGCTTCGGTCGAAATGATGGGGAGGGATAAGATAATAAATAAGAGATAAAAGATAAGAGTTGCGGAAGTTTTGCTCTGCGCAAAACTTGATTAGATATATATAGAAAAGAAATGCTTATACCCCCATCATCCCGAGCAACGCCGAGGAATCCGGGCGAACCGCCGCAGAGTGAGGAGGCATTACAAACACCCCATCATTCCGAGCTTGTCGAGGAATCCAGGCGAACCGCCGCAGAGTGAGGAGGCATTACAAACACCCCATCATTCCGAGCTTGTCGAGGAATCTAGGCGAACCGCCGCATAGAGGAAAAGCCGTAATAATAGTGCGGCTAACGCCTTGATTTCTCCGCTCCGCTCGCTGACGCTCGCTTCGGTCGAAATGATGGGGAGAGGGTAAGGGCGTGCAAAACGTAGTCGTAACGCTGGGCGCGGCGGGGTGTCTTTTGGTGAACGCGCAGACCGTCAAGTATATAGAAGGGTTTAAGGTCAAGGCGGTGGACACCGTCGGCGCGGGCGATTCGTTTACGGGCTCGCTCGGCGCGCTTATCGACGAGGGCTATTCCGTCGAGGACGCGTTGCGAGTATGCTCGGCGGTGGGCGCGCTCGCCGTGCAAAAGTCGGGCGCAATCCCGTCCATGCCGTACAGGCGCGACGTAGAAAAGTTTATCGCCGAGCGCAGTAGCGCAAACTGATTTTCGGGAATTTAAAAATTTATCGTAAAGGCTTGCTTTTATCGGCGAAAAATGATAAAATACATAATATAATATAAAACCACGACGGCGCGGCGGCAAATTATGCGGCTAATTGCCGTCGTTTCGTTTGAAAACATTTACATTAATCTTAAAGGTGGTAAACTCCATGGCAAACACAGCGGCTCGCTCGGCGGAAGTCGAAAAAAAGATAGACGAAATTCTATCGAAAATGACGATCGAGGAAAAGGTAGGGCAAATGCAACAGCTCGCGGCTAACATGGACGCCGCCAAACTCGACGAGTATCGCAAAATGGGCACGATCGGGTCGTTTTTGCACGTGCTCGGCAACGATACGCAAAAATATATCGAGCCTGCCGAAAAGAGCAGGCTGGGCATTAAACCCATATTCGGCATTGACGCCATACACGGTCATGCGCTGTTAAAGGGCGCGACGGTGTTTCCGTCGCAGCTCGCGGCGGCATGCACGTTCGACGAGCAACTTGTCGAAAAGATGGGCGAGGTCACCGCAAAAGAGGTGGCGGCGGACGGGCTGGACTGGGTGTTTTCGCCCGTGCTGTGCATGGGCAGAGATTTGCGCTGGGGGCGCATTGACGAAACGTTCGGCGAGGACACGGAAGTCGTCGCGCGGTTGGGCGCGGCTATTATAAAGGGCTATCAAAAAGACGGGCTTGTCGCGGCGTGCGCCAAACATTACATAGCTTACGGCGAGGCGACGGGCGGGCGCGACGCTTACGATTCGCAGGTCACCGAACGCAGAGTGCGCGAAGTGTTGTTAAAACCGTTTAAAGCGGCGGCGGACGCGGAGGTCATGTCGGTCATGACGGCATACGGGTCTATCGACGGCAAGCCGTTCACCACCAGTCGCAAGTGGTTGACCGACATATTGAAAGAGGAGCTCGGATTTAACGGGCTTATAGTCACCGACTGGGATAATTACAAAGCGCTTGTACACGGTCAGCGTGTGTGCGAGGATTTGTGCGAGGCGTGCAAGGACGGTATACTCGCGGGCAACGACATGTGCATGTACACCGACGTTTTTTATAACGCAGCAATCGAGGCGGTCAAAAACGGCGAAATCCCCATGTCTGCGATTGACGATTCGGTGCGCAGAATTTTGCGCATGAAAGCGCGGCTGGGGCTTTTGGACGGCATGCCCGCGCGCAAACTTCCGCCGCGCTCGGTTATCGGCTGTGCGGAACACGTCGCGGTCAATTACGAAGTTGCCAAGGAGAGCGCGGTTCTGCTTAAAAATAACGGCGTTTTGCCGCTGGGCAACGTCAAGAGCGTTGCGGTTATCGGACCGAATGCCGACGACGTCGGCGCGCAATACGGCGACTGGACTTATTATTCACACCCCAACCCCAATCCCCAAGCGACGCCAAAGGACGAAGTTTATACTCTGCTCAAAGGCGTTAGGGAAGTGTTTGGCGACGCGCGCGTGACTTACGCCAAAGGTTGCGTAATAGAGGACGGAGATTGCGGCGCGGACAGCGATAAGGCTATGGACGAGGCAGTCGCGTGTGCGAAAGCGGCGGACGTCGCAGTCGTCGTTATCGGCGACAGGCTGAAATACAACGGCGAGGGCAAAGACGTTGCGCAACCGATTTTGCGCGGACGGCAAATAGAATTGTTAAAGCGAGTGAAAGCGGTTAATCATAAAGTCGTCGCGGTGCTTGTAAACGGCAAGCCGCTCGTTTTGTCCGAGGCGGAGGGTTATTGCGACGCTATTGTCGAAACGTTTAACGGCGGCGATATGTGCGGGCTTGCCGCGGCGCGGTTGATTAAGGGCGAGGAGAACTTCGGCGGAAAACTGCCCATATCGTTCCCTTGCGGCGTGGGCAGCGGACCCGACTATTACAATCAATACGACTACTGGCACGGCGGCAGGTACGCGGACGTTAAGCACGAAAATCCGTATCCGTTCGGGTTCGGGTTGTCTTATTCTCGGTTTGAATACTCCGCGCCCGTGCTGTCTGCGGGCAAGGCGAAAAGGGATGGCGCGGTGCGTGTGTCCGTGACCGTCAAAAACGCGAGCGACGTGGACGGCAAGGAAACGGTGCAGTTGTACTTCCGCGACAGGGTGTGCAAAATGCTTACGCCCGTGCGCAAGTTACTCGACTTTAAAAAAGTGTTTATCGGCGCGGGCGAGAGCAAAACCGTTACGTTTGACGTGGCGGTCGCCGACCTCGGATATTATGACGAAAACTGCGTTTACACAGTTGACGCGGGCGCTTTCGACTTTTACGTCAGCGGCGACGGCATTAACTTCGGTCACGCCGAGTTGATTGTAGAGTAATCGGCGCGCGGTTCGGGCGGATATATGAATCGGTTTAAATTATTTTTCGGCAGTTTTTTCTCTAACGGTTGCGCGAGAGCGAACGCGCCGCGCGGCATGGGCGGCGTGTTCTTGGGGTTCCTTTTGGCGTTGGTCGTTATTGTGCTGTCGCTGTTCGGCGGTTATTCCGCGGCGTTCGGCAGTATGTACGAAAAGTCCGAGGGATTTAAGCAAACCGTGCGCGAGGTGTTTGCGGGCATCGGCGGCGTTTCCGTCGCGTCAAACCGCGCGCGCACCGATAAAATAATCAACACGTTCGACATAGAGGACGACGAAATTTATATGCGGCACGGTATTCGCGTCATTGTGGACACGCGCCCGTTCCAAACGACTTACGGCAAGTTTACGCCCTACTATTCGGACAAATCCGACGTGAACAACAAGGACAAGCGCATTACCGCCGAGCAATACGCCGCGCTCGACGACGATTTGAAAAGCAATTACGTATTCGGCATAGAAAGATTGCACGAGGCGGTCGATCCCGAATACCATATCGACGAATACGAAGCGTATTTCGACGGCTTGGATGACAAGGGCAAGGATTACGCCGCGCTTCAAGAAAAGCGCAAGGACATGTCCGACCGCGCGTATGCCGAGGAACTTTACGTGCTTTACGTAAAATCTTTATATCCCGAAATAGGCAAGTTCGACGAATACGGCAAAGCGCCCACGCTTCGGTCGTACTATTTAACGCGCATGCAGGAAGTGGAAAACGATAAGTTCTTTATCATTTTCGACAGCGGCGTTTTCGGCAACTTTGTGACCGACGGAGGCGTGCCCGTCGGGTTTTCGGGCGTGTTCTCCTCGCTGAACGGCAAAATTTACGACGGGAGCGCGGCGCATGCGGATATGTTTATAGCCGACGCGTTTTCGGCGGCGTGGTCGTACACGCTTAACGCGTACATCATGAACGGGCTGTCGCTCGTGCTGTTCCTCGTCGTCACGCTGTTGGCGATTAGCCTTATTTATTTTGTAATAAGCAGTCTGCTTCGGTTCGGTTGCGGACAGAAGTTCGGCGAGTGCATTACCGTTGTCGGCTCGTTCTTCTTTATTTCGAGCGTGATTGCGGGCGCGACGATTATAGGATTGAGCTTTGCGCTGTCGCGCGAGGTCATGTTTAATATAGCCGTGCCGCTGTTTGCCGCGGTTGTGATTGTGCGGACGGCGGTGTTCGCGATTTGCGAATTTGTCGATCATAAAAGGACGAGTAAGGCGAACGCCGCGGCGCAAAACGGCAATGGCAATAGCGGCGACGGTTGCGACAATAGCGAAAACAGCGCAAGCGACGATATATTCGACGGTGCGTGCGCGCCCGTTAAACAGGTTGACGGCGGCGGGGCGCAACAGGACGGCGGAACGGAGGCGAATAGTGAAAGCGTTTAAAAACGTTCGCGCGTATATAGACGGAAAAGTGCGGACGGCGGACATTGCGTTCGACGGGAAAATTGCGGGCATAGACGGCGGCACGGACGGCGCGGAAGCAGAGCGACTGCCCGACGGCGCGATCGTCACGGCGGGGTTTATCGATACGCACGTGCACGGCGCGGGCGGCGCGGACGCAATGGACGGCACGACAGACGCGCTCGACGTTATTTCTAAAACGCTCGCGCGCGAGGGCACTACGGCGTTTTTGGCTACTACAATGACTGCGCCGCGCGAGCAAATTTTGTCGGCGTTGCGCGCGGTCGCGGAGTATGGCGACGAGGGTAACGGCGCGCAGGTTTTGGGCGTTCATCTCGAAGGTCCGTTTATTTCGGAAAAATACAAGGGCGCGCAACGCGCCGATTGCATACGCAAGCCGAGCGCGGAACTTTTGGCAGAGTTTAACCGTGCGGCGGGCGGCAGGATAAAAACAGTTACGTTCGCGCCCGAACAGGACGGCGCGGACGGGCTTATTAAGTATTGCGTCGATAACGGCATTGTCGCGTCCATAGGACACACCGCGGCGACGGGCGATCAAGCGCGGCGCGCGGCGGATGCGGGCGCGCGCGGCGTGACGCACACGTTTAACGCGCAGTCGCCTTTTTCGCACCGCGACGTCGGCGCGGCGGGGGTCGCGCTCGGCGACGACAGGCTTGTGTGCGAATTGATTGCCGATTGTATTCACGTTTCGGCGGAAGCCATGCGCGTGCTTGCGCGGTGCAAGCCGACGGGCAAAATCGTGCTTATTACGGACGCGATACGCGCCAAGGGTTTGGCGGACGGCGAGAGCGAGTTGGGCGGGCAGGCGGTGTTCGTAAAGGACGGACAGGCGCGGTTGAAGGACGGCACGCTCGCGGGGAGCGTGCTTAAAATGAACGTAGCCGTTCGCAACATGGCGGAAGAAGTCGGCATGACTTTCGAGCAAGCCGTCGATTGCGCGACGATAAATCCCGCGCGCAAGCTGGGCTTGCAAGACGAGCGGGGAAGTATCGCCGTCGGCAAGCGCGCGGACTTTGCCGTGCTCGACAAAGATTATAACGTGCTCGCGACGTTCGTAAACGGCAAGCAGGTTTACCGCAATTATTGAATTGCGGTTTTTTTATAGTTTGTTTCGGTAATTGAATTTGTTTAGCACTTGCTTTTTGCGCAACGTCGTGACCTCTGTGTATATCTGCGTCGTGGCGACGCTCGCGTGCCCTAATATTTCCTGTACCGATCGCAAGTCCGCGCCGTTTGCGAGCAGGTTGGTGGCGAACGTGTGGCGCAGATAGTGCGGCGTGGAGTGCGTCGCGAGGCGCGCTTTTTTTGCGTACTTTTTGTAAATGTGTTCTATGCCGTGCACGCTTATAGGCGCGCCGTAACGGTTGACGAACAGGTGCACGCCGCCGTCGCGCCTGCGTTCTTTGGCGAGCGTCGTGAGCCTGTTCCACGTGACCGCGGAGGAAATGTATATCAACCGTTGCTTTCTGCCCTTGCCGTGTATCAGCACGGTGCGGTCGGACGCTACGATGTCGTTAAGAGTTATCGCCGCCGCTTCGCCTATGCGGATGCCCGTGCTTATCAACAGGTCGATTAGCGCCGCGTCGCGCACAGCCGTTGCGCGCGCGAACGGGGTGGGCGCGGCAACGGGGTCGTCGAAACAGCCGAGCAGTTTGGACACGTCCGAAACGGCGAGCGTTTTGGGCAGGCGGCGTTCTTGGCGAAACCTGAATTTGAGTTTTGCAAACGGCGAACTCGCAATGCGGTCGCGCTCGCACATGTACGAATAGAACAGTTTAAGCGTTATTATTTTGCGCCGTACCGACGTGTCTTTAAGCCCGAGCGCGCCGTGCAGGTGCGCTATAAACGCGCAAATATCGGGCGAGAGCGGGCTTTTTTCAAAAGCGAAAAACTGGTTGAGATCGCTTGCGTATGCGGCGAGCGTTTTGTCTGTAAGGTTCTTGGTCGCGCGCAAAAAGTTGACGAAGTCCGTTATGTAGTTCATTGGTTTTCCTCCGTGAAAAGTTGTCTTGCAAAGTATATCAAAAATATATCGGAAATTATCGAAAAATCGGCGAAATCGAACGAAATTGCCGCGGCGATTTTTGCGATATAATTTCCGACGAATTTCGGAATTTTTATTGTTTTTCACGATTATATATGTTATAATTATTCTATACACTATCTATGCTTGGAGGAAAAATCTTGGAACGTAAAGCCGGAGTGCTTATGCACATTTCGTCGCTACACGGGAACCGCGGTATCGGGTCGATGGGTAAGGCGGCGTATGAGTTTGTCGATTTTATGGCGGAAGCGGGTTTGTCGCTGTGGCAGGTTCTTCCGCTCTGTCCCACGTCTTACGGCGATTCGCCCTATCAGTCGCCCAGCGCGATTGCGGGCAATCCCTATTTTATCGATTTGGACGAGCTTATCGAGCGCAAGCTGTTAAAGCCCGAGGAAGCCAAAGTATACAAGATGAAACCCGTGGACTATGCCGAAGTGTATTACGAACGGTTTGACACATTGCGCAAGGCGTATAAGCGGTTTATCAAAAAGCCGCCCGCGGATTATCAGACGTTTAAAGACGAAAACGCGTTTTGGTTGGACGACTACGCTTTGTTTATGGCGCTCAAAGAAGCGCACGACATGCAGGCTTGGTACACTTGGGAGGACGAGTTTAAACACCGCACCGCCGACTTGACGCAATACGAAAAGGCGGGCGAGTTCCACAAGTTTTTGCAGTACGAGTTCTTCCGTCAATGGCTCGCGCTTAAAAATTACGCCAACTCCAAAGGCATTAAAATCGTGGGCGATATGCCTATTTACGTCGCGCACGATTCGGTCGAGGTGTGGAGCAATCCCAAACAGTTCTTACTCAACGACGATTTGTCCAAAAAGGTGGTTGCGGGCGTGCCGCCCGATTACTTCTCCGCCGACGGGCAGTTGTGGGGCAATCCCATTTACGATTGGGATTACATGCGCGAAACAAACTACGATTGGTGGGTCATGCGCATGAGCATGGCGCTCAAACTGTACGACATTGTGCGCATTGACCACTTCCGCGCGTTTGCCGACTATTACGTAATTCCCGCCGACCGCACCGACGCGCGCGTGGGCGAGTGGAAAACGGGTCCCGGCATGGCGTTGTTCAACGTCATCAACGAAAAGCTGAATAACCCCGCGATCATCGCCGAGGACTTGGGCGAGCTTCACGATTGCGTGCGCGAACTGGTGCGCGAAACGGGCTATCCCGGCATGAAAATTATGCAGTTTGCGTTCGACGGCAATCCGTACAACGATTTCTATTACACCAACTACAAGCCCAACTGCGTGGCGTACACCGGTACGCACGACAACGACACGACGCGCGGGTGGTTCGAGTCGCTGGACGACCGAAACAAAGAACTCGTGCGCAATACGCTCGGTTATGAGGGCGACAACGTTACGGCGGAAATTATTGACAGGCTGTTCTCCTCCGCCGCAAACACCGTCATTATCCCCATGCAGGACTTTTTGAATCTGCCCGCGACCGCGCGCATGAACATTCCGTCCACGCTCGGCGGCAACTGGGCATGGCGGTCGGACGGCAAGTGGGCTAAAAAAGCAAAGACAATTCGCAAACAGATAGAAAAGTACGACAGACTGTAATATCTTATATATTATAGTTGCGCGCCTTGCACGTTTTCGGCGGCGCGGTGCGCGCCTGACCGGGCAACGTGGCGAGCGAAAAACAAAAACAATATCGCGCCTAACGGGGCGGGCGAACACGCCGCGCGGCGCGTGCGTATAATAAAAGCGAATAAAAACAAAGCAATAAAAAAGCAGTCGGCGCCGGTGTCGACTGCTTTTTGCATAGCGCGATATTGCGCAAAGTCGCTTTATTATAAATCTTCGTCCTCGTCTTCTTCGTCTTGCTCGAAGTCGCTGGGATCGACGTTATAATCGAAGTCGTCGGGTTCGTCGGACACCGTTTCGATGTCGTCGAAGTCGTCCTCTTCCTCCTCTTCTTCCTCGTCGATAAGAATTTCCTGCATGCCGTCGGGGATTTCCTCCTCCTCGTCGTCGGCAAACGGTTCCCAGCTGTTGTTATCGTCGTCGGGACTGTCGGACAGTTCCTGCGATTCCTTTTCTTTTTCCTCGCGCTCCTTTTTGCACTCGAAGCAGATTTCCTCATCCTCGCCCAACAGATTGACGTGGCAGACGGGACAGAGGCGATCGCCCTGTTCTTCTTCCTCGTCGGGCAGGAGGATAGACGGGTCGCCGATACCCATTTCGGCTTTGCAAACGGCGCAGTATTTGTCGCGCTTGTCTATATAGTTAATTTCGCAACGGGGGCAAAGGATATAGACGGGGCGTTCGTCTTTTACTGTTTTTTCGGACTTTTTCATGAATGTATCTCCGTTTGAATATTGCCTGTAAATCGCACATATTATATGCGTTTTGGCGCGTTTTGTAAACTGTTTGAGCATGGTTTTTGAAAAATTTATCGCAGATTTTGCGAAATTTTTTTTAGGCGTTATATTTGCGCCGATTTTGGGCGATAATTACGCGCGGAGGAACTTATGCGACAACGTGCGACAAGTGTGGAAGAAGTAAAGCGCAAAATAGCCGAACTCAAAGGCAAAGACCTTTCCGTGGCGGTCAACCGAGGGCGAAAAAAGGTAACGCGCATGAGCGGGGTGATTGTGGATTTGTTCCCGTCGGTATTCACGTTCCGTGCGGCGGCGGGCGATCTTGTGTCGTTTTCGTACTCGGACGTTATCTGCGGCGATATAGTTTTCCGCGAAACGGCAAGGTAGACTGTTGCGGTAACGGCGCGCGATATTTCGCGCGTTTTCTATATATTATATGTGGATTGCCGCGCGGCGCGATTGCTACGCGGCGGTTTTGCTTGTCGGGATTTTTTGCGTTCTGCCCGCCGAACGGCGTATTCGACAATGTTCGCGGCGCGCGCTATTCGGGCGCGCGTAAATTTGGAATATTGCGGCGTTCTCCCGAATACCATATAACGATAATATTTATATTCAAGGAGAACAGTTATGTCCGAAAACATCAAAATCAAAAGCGACGAATTATCGTTCGCCGCGCGCGGTCAAGCCGTGGTCGAGGCGCGGCAACCGCTGGAAACGGAGTGCCGCGTACTTTCGGTTTCGGCTGCGGCGGCGACAACGCCGAGCGAAGTTTTTGCGGGCGAAGCGCGGTACATAGGCAAAGTTAAGTTCGACTGCCTCGTGCTTACGGGCGGGAGAGTGGAGTGCATGTCCGCGGTCGCGGAGTTCTCGGACAAAATAACTTCGCCCGCCATCGTCGCGGGCGCGGCGGTAAATATCGTGCCCGAGGTAATCAACGTCGAGGCGAGCGCGGAGGGAGGCACGCTTAAAGCGGTTGCCGTTGTGGACACGACAGCGGTCACGGCGACGTCCGAGGAGTATTCCTGTCTTGCCGAACCCGACGACGGCGTGTATGCCGAAAAGCGCGCCGTCGAATATTGCACGGTGTGCGCGGAACAGACCGAAACGGCTTACGTAACCGACAGCGTGGGCGGCGCGAAGTGCGCGGAAATACTGTGCGCGTCCAGCCGCGCGGTAGTTACGGGCGTGGAGGCTGCGGACGGCGAAATTAAGGCGAGCGGCTCGGTGTACACCGACGTCATTATCCGCACCGACGACGATATGACGGCCTCGACAAAAATCGTTACGCCGTTTGTAAAGAACATAGCGGCGCTCGGCGCGAACGAAGGCAATGTCGCGTATGCCGAAGTAGCGGTGACTGACAGCACGGCGACGCTCGTAGCCGACGAAAACAGGATAGAGCTTGCCGTAACGCTCGCCGTCAGCGCGACTGCGTTTGCGTGCCGCACCGCCGAGGTCGTTACCGACGTGTTTTGCGCCGATTACCAAATAGAGCCGAAAACGGCGGAAGCAAAATATTGCATTGTAGAACCGCTTGCGACCGTGACCGACACGGTAGACGGGCAAATCCCGCTCGCCGACGACAGGCTTGCCGCAGATAACGTGCTGTGCGTTTCGGGCTCGTTCGTCACTCTCACTTCCGCGACTGTCGAGGATAAGCGCGTGAACGTCGAGGGGCTTGTGGGCGGCGATATTGTTTATTACAACGCCGAAAAGAACGCAGTGGACAGTCTGTCTTTCCGCCTGCCGTTCAGCATGCCGCTGTCCGTGCATACCGACGCGAAAAACGCGCACGTGACCGCGTGCGTTACGGACGTTGCGGTGCGCGTGCGCCGCGAGTCGGTGTTCGACATTAAGGCGGAAATAGCGTTTACCGTCATGTCGTCCACGCCGCAGTCCTGCCGTATTATAGAGAGCGTGGGCATGGGCGAGGCTATACCCCGACCGGACGCGTCGGTCATTATCCACATAGCCAAAGCGGGCGAAACGCTGTGGCAGGCGGCAAAAGCGCTTTGCTGTTCGCCCGAACGCGTGGAACAGCAAAACGACGCGACCGCGCCGTATGCGGGCGGTGAGCGGCTCGTAAACTTTTGCAGTAAACAGTAACGCACAAAAATAATCCTAAAAAAGACTCGCAAAGTTTGCGGGTCTTTTTTGCGTGCGGGCGCATGACGGCGCGCGTATTGTTCGCGTCGCGTTATTTAATTTCGATAAGGCGTCGCGTTATGTTTACACTTGTTATTTAATTGCGGCAATTAACGTTATTTAAAATCGACGTCCAGTTCGTCGCTGTCGAACATAGGATCGGAAAAGAAGTCGGACGGCGCGACGTCGAGCGCGTGCAAAATTATCAACAGCGTTCTGATGTAAATATCTTTGTTGCTGTTCTTCCGTATGCTTCGGTAGGTTTCGTAAGAAATCGCCGCTTTATTGCAAAGAGTGTACACGCCCATGTTCTTCGATTTGCGTATACTTTCCAGCTTTTCCGAAATAAGTTGATTTAATTTCATGTCGTCAGTTTAACAATAATCACTACTGTCGTATCTGTGCTATAATGGTGATTTGATTGACTTGCGTTAAATAATGATGTATACTTATTATATGACGAAAACGGTGCGCTCAATCGCTATTGCGCGGGCTTGACCGTATAATACTACAACACACGGGATAAGGGTAGTTTTTATGAACGACACGATTAAAAACGGAACAACCGACAAGCCGCCGGTAAGCGCGATAATCGAGGCGTGCAGATTGCATTACGGCGACAGGCACAAGCGTGTGTTTGATGTTGTCGAGCAATTTTTAGTCGATTATTTGCGCGACGACAGGAGCGAGGCGGTTTTTCTCGAAATATGCGTGCGCGCCGAACCCAAAGCGGTTAAAGCCTTAAACAATCGTAAGGATGCGGAAAAAATTTACGATTGGATTTATTCTGCTTACGAAAAGATTACCATCGGGGTCATGGACGTCGATGTTGACGCTTTGGCGATATGGTACATAAGTTTTGTTTTGGATTTGGTGCGACTGCTCAAAATAAGAGTGCGCGAGCTGGACTGTTTTGAATAATTTGATTGAATAGCTTTTGCCCGACGGGTTTAACGGCGGCGTAACGCTTGCCATTGCGCGCCGTATTGTGATACAATATTCGGGCAATGACGAACAAACTTTATTACGACGCAATAGTTATCGGCGCGGGGCATGCGGGCATAGAAGCCGCGCTCGCGCTCGCCAACACGGGCGCAAAGACGCTTGTCGTGTCGATAACCGTCGATAACGTCGGATATATGGCGTGCAATCCGTCCATAGGCGGAACGGGCAAGGGGCATCTTGTCCGCGAACTGGACGCGCTCGGCGGATTTATGGGCGTTGCCGCCGACGCGTGCGCGACGCAAATCCGCATGCTCAATTCGTCCAAGGGACTTGCCGTTAGGTCGCTTCGCGCGCAAGAGGACAAGTACAAATATCACGCGTTTACAAAGCGCGCGTTGGAGAGCGCCGACAATCTTACAATGCGTCAGGACGAAATTAAAAGCGTCGAACGCGACGGCGCGGATTTTATCGTCGAGTGCGTTACGGGCAACGTTTACTGCGCGCGCGCGGTGGTTGTTGCGACGGGCGTGTACATGGACAGCACAATAATTTGCGGCGCGTCCGTGCAAAAGCGCGGACCCGTCTGTTTTTCGCGCAGCGATTATCTTGCGCAGTCGCTCGCGGCGTTGGGCTTTAAGCTGCGTCGGTTTAAGACGGGCACGCCCGCGCGTTTACTGGGCAAGACGATTGATTTTAACAAGTTGGAAGTGCAAAGGGGCGACGCCGTTCCGTACACGTTTTCGGCGATGACGGGCAAGCAACCCAAAAATACGGCGGTGTGCTATCTCGGCTACACCAACGAGAACACGCACCGAATAATACGCGACGCGCTGTCGCTTTCGCCGCGCAAGCTGGGGCTTATTACGGGCACCGGCGCGCGCTACTGCCCGTCCATAGAGGATAAAATCGTTCGGTTTGCCGACAAGCCGCGGCACACGTTCTTTTTGGAACCGGAGGGCGACGGCACGGACGAGTGGTATATTCAGGGCATATCCACGTCGCTCCCGCCGAGCGTTCAGCGCGATATGTATCGGTCTATCGTCGGACTGGAAAACGTCGAAATCGTGCGCGACGCATACGCGATAGAATACGAGTGTATAGACGCGCGCGAGCTGTTTCCGTCGCTCATGTCCAAGCGCATTGCGGGACTGTTTTTTGCGGGACAGGTCAACGGCACGAGCGGATACGAGGAGGCGGCGGCGCAAGGCGTGCTTGCGGGCATTAACGCGTCGGCGTATCTTCGCGGCATGCCGCCGCTTGTGCTCGACCGCACCAACAGTTACATAGGCGTTATGGCGGACGATCTTGTTACGGTGGGGAGCGACGAACCGTATCGCATGTTGACGGGCAGGGCGGAGTGTCGGTTGAGCCTGCGACAGGATAACGCAGACTTGCGGTTGACGGAGCTTGCCGTGCCTTACGGCACTGTTTCCGAGGCGCGCCGCAAACTTCTCCATAAAAAGCGCGCGCAGATTAAAAAGTGCGAAAAACTGCTCGAAACTCCGCTCGCGCTCGAAGCCGTGCAACGAATATTCGCGGCGGCGGGCGAGGACAGCCCCAAACCCATGACCGCGGCGGAGGCGTTAAAGCGACCCAACGTAACGCTCGAAATTTTCGACGGGCAAACGGATTTGTTAAAAGGCGTACTGCCGGCGGCGCGGCTGGAAGCGTATGCCGCAATACGTTACGACAGTTATCTTAAACGGCAGAGCGCGGAACTCAAAGAAAAATCTCGGCTGGAAAACATGCGCCTGTCGCCCGATCTCGATTACATGACGGTCGAGGGCTTGCGACTGGAAGCGCGCGAAAAACTAAACGCCGCCAAACCGCTGTCCATAGGACAGGCTTCGCGCGTGGCGGGCGTTACTCCCGCCGACGTGTGGGTGCTTATAAGCCGCTTTCGCGAAGCGCGTAGCGGCGACGGGCGATAACGCCGCGGCTGTTATTTAGGCTTGCGGGCGTTTGTCGGCTTTTGTTCGCATTTGTTTTATTTATGTACAACTGCGAAAAGCCTTGCGAAAATTGTATGTAAATATAGAAAAACATATAAAATCTTTCAAAAATGTTGCTCTACAATGGACTTGTCAGATTAAGACAAGCCCATTTTTTTATCGCTTGTGATAGGTTCGTCTTATTTCACGACAAATAAAAGCGAGGCAGATTATTACGCCAACGGTAAGCACAGCGGCGGCGTTGTTCTTGAATTGCATATCGACGCTCGGAATTTGGAATTTGCCGCCGCAGGCGCGGAAATATACGCTCCCGCACGCCTTGAACGGGTTGACGGGGTGTTTGTGAATAAAGACGGACGCCGCTATGCGCTGAAAGGCGATAGAACGCCCGTAGACGGTATGAGCCGCGGGCAGAGGGCTAAATTTGCGGCAAACAACACGCGCCCGAAAGTGTACTCTAAAATCGACGCTACGGAGATTATCAACTCGATTATTGACGAGCGGCTTGTGTTCGATGATAAGTACGGTAGCCTAAGCGGAAAAAGCAGGGCGCAGGTTATTGATACTCTGTTTACAAAATTGAATAATACCTCTGAGGGTTACAGAATCGGCGTTGCGCTTGATATTGCCGATTATATTATCAATAATGCCGTTTTGACCGATATGTATGATTCGTATGACGACGTATCGTATGCTATGGAAACTTTATCTGTCATACGTCGATATATGCACAAGGTTGATTTGAGAGGTATTAAGGGCGAAATACAGCATAAGTTCGATAAAAAGAATGCCGTCAGTCTTGTGTGGGGCGCAAAACAGGGCGGTATGGCTCCCGACGTCATTGCGCAGGAACTTCAGTCTTATGGTATAAATATCGAGGCAATAAACGAGGCAGACCAATTTTTTGAAATGCTCGAAATTTACGAAAAGGCTAAAAGCGACGTAAGCAAAAAGGCGGAAAAGGTAAGCCTCACGGCATACGGTAGTAAAACGCAAATCGAAAAACTCCGTCAACAGATAGCCCGCGATATTTTGACCGCATACGACGAAAAAGGTACGCAGTCTAAATATGGCAAGTTGGTGGAGAAATACACGAATCAGATTGAAAGCCTTACGAAACAGGTGCGGCAGGCGCGAAAAATCAACAGCGTTGTAAATAGTTTGGTTGACAGCGCACAGTATCTGCGCGATATAGCGGCAAAACGAAACTATGTAGGCGCAGAGGTCTTTTCGGCTCCCGAACTTACGTCGTGGCTGAAAAATCTCGGCAAACTGAAATACCGCTCTGATTTGAGAAAATCGGGCGCACGAAAAATACTTTTGGACTATGGGAAATTCTATAATACGAATAACCCGCTACTGTATGACGCAGACCCGAATTTAACGTACATTGATAACAATGTACTTGACGCGCTCAACTTTTTACAACAGAACGCCGACAGCACAAAACCGCTCTCTCTTGAGGAGTTGCAGGCGGCGCAGGTCATAATGGCGTCGGCAAAACACCTTTTTCAAAACTACGACCAAATGACAATGGAGGGCAAAAAGGTTCGCATAAGTGAGGCGGCGACTGCAGGTAACGCTATAATTCAAAGAACGAAAAGCAGGGTCGGGAGAGGCTTTTTCAACAGCATATACGGCGTGTTCAACAAAATAGTCGAACCGCGTGTCGTGATAAAATCGTTTGAAAATTACGACCCGAACGGCATACTCACGCGGGCATACAACGAAATTACAAGGGGAGAAACTGCGGCAAGCCTGCAGTATATCCAACTCGTAGAAAAATTCGATGATTATTTCAAAACGAACAAAAAATACCGTAAGCGTTTGACGTCGGAATATATAACGGTTGCGGGTGCGGAACTGAATGTCGGTCAAGCATTGTCGCTGTACGAGTTGTCTAAGCGCGAACAGGCAAAAGCGGGCTTGTATGAGGCAGGGTTTAGTTACATTGATAAAAAGGGCAAAAAACAGACCGTAAGCATAACCGAAAGCGATATTGACGCGTTGCAAAGTGCTTTTACCGAAAGCGATAAACAATTTATATCCATTGTCGAGGAATTTTTCAATGTTCAGAGCAAAAAGGTAAAAACGGACGCTGACCTGCAGATTCTCGGTTACACAAACGCCTCGGACGATTTCTATTTCCCGATACAGCGCGACAAAGGAACAATAGCGAAAAATATCACGGACGCCCGCGACCTTATGGCTGATTGGGCAAACGTATATAATTTCTCGTTCAATAAAGACGTGAAAACGGGCGCGAAAAACAAGATATTTGTTCCCGAAATTTGGAGCGTCATCACACGGCACGCGAAACAACTCTCGACCTATGCTCATTTGACCGTTCCGCTCAAAAATTTCAGTCAAATTTACGCAAAGAACATAGGCGACAAGACGCACGTTCAGAGTATCAGAAACACGCTCAATGAGCAGGTATGGGGCGGTGCGGACGCTTATTTAAGCAAGTTATTTGCCGATATTCAAGGCAAGGCGACGAGTAGTTCCGTGATTGAGAAACTGCGCGGCGCATACGCGAAATATCAACTCGGCGCAAATTTGAAAGTCATAGTATCGCAGTTGACGTCATATCCGACAGCGGGAATCGAACTTGATTTTCGCTCTATGGTAAAGGGCGCGGTTATGAAAACCGATTATGCCGCAATGGATAAATACTGTGATTATGCCCGCGTCCGTAACTACGAAAAAGGCGTCGTAAGAGCGGAGGGTGTGATTGATAAGGTCGGTAAGGTAGGCGATATTTTCACTAAGCCTATACAATGGACGGACAGAGCCGCAATCGGTAAGATTTGGAACGCGTGTCAGGTGCAGATTGAACGCAACGACGGGCATAAGATAGGAACCGTGGAGAATATGCAAGCCGCAGGCGTGCTGTTAGAGGAGGTTATCAGACTTACGCAGCCGAACTACACAAACACGGAGCGTTCCGCGCTTATGCGTTCCGATAGCGATATTGTACGCAGTTTTACAATGTTTACGTCGGTGCCGCTCAAACAACTCTCGCGCCTCGTCGAATCAGTCGGGGAATACAAAACTCTGCGGCAAATGATAAAATCGGGCGATACAAATGCCGATATTCAGAGCAGATATAAAAAGGCGAAAAAACGCCTCGGTAAAACGCTTGCCTCGATAACAGTTGCAAACCTTATGTACACAATGGTTGCGCAGTTCTTTAAGTGGCTATATGCCAAAGACCGCAAGGATAAGGACGGCAACGAGATAAGTTTTGTACAAGATTTCTTTACTGATTTTGCAAGCACGACAATAGGAATGTTCCCCGTCGTAAAAGATATATACAACTATTTCGCAAACGATTACGAGTTTAGCAATTTTGCGTATGACAGCATAAACAGCATTTTGTCTACGACGAAAGATTTGTTTGAGGTTGCGACAAAGGCGGCGGGCGGCGAATCGTTGGAAACGTCCGATTATATGAAACCGCTCAGAAACTCGCTTTATGCAATCGGACAGATTACGGGCTTGCCGATAAGGAATATCAATAACACGATTAGCGGCGTTATCAAGCGTTTTAGCCCTGCGACGGCGTACAAGTACAATTCTATGTTTTATAATGCGCAGTACAGCAAGGATATAAAAGCGGCGTTAGCGAACGGCGATACGGAACTTGCCGATACGATTATGAGCCTTATGCTTGATGAGGATAAGGCGGGGAACCTTAGTGCGGGCGCGAGAAAAAAACTCATCGAATTGTACGAGCAGGAGTATGAGGTGTTACCGCGCAGCATAGGCGATTCCGTAACGTATAACGGCGAGAAAATCGAACTTACAGCGAAACAGCGTGAGAAATTCAAGAGAGTTTACGGAAAGGCGAACGGCTATATTGAACGTATGGTGCAAAACAAGTCATTTGCAAAACTGTCTGCCAATAAACAAGCAAAAGCGATAAAACAGGTGTACGACGCGTATTACGATAAGGCTTTAGCGGAAACACTCGGCGTATCATCGAACAATAAACTTTTGCTCTTGTCAAAGTTTATGGGTATCGAATCGCTCTCAATCGCGCTTGCGGGAATATCCGATATAACGTCCGATAAAGATAAAAACGGCGCGACCGTTCAGGGTTCCAAAAAGAAAAAGGTAATACAGTATCTTTTGGGGCTGAATTTTACTGACGCTCAACGATTATTGATTCTCTTTATGCAGGGATATAAAATAGGCGACGGCGAGTATAAACGGCTTACGGCAGACAGGGCAAAGCGTATGGTAATATCGTATATTCTGAGCCTAAATAAGGCTACACAGGCGGAAAAAGCGCAACTCGCGCAAATGTGCGGGGTTGAGGTTAAAAACGGCAGAATCGTTACTAAATCGCTCTACGCGGCTAAATAAATTGCGACTAAACGCGGTAAAATGTATGCTATTATATTATGCAGGAGGTAGAGTATGCTTAATATTACTCCGACTGTGCAATCTGAAATTACCAAAATCGTTTGTCCGAACTGCAATGAAAAAGTACCGCGTGTAGGCTTACAAAAGGACAGTAAAGTTCAAGGTCTGACGTTTAGGTGTAAAAAGTGCGGCAGACTATGGACGGTAAAAACTGAATAATATTTGTGCCATATTCCGAGAGATAGAGCCATTGACCGTAAGATACGGTTAGTGGCTATTTTTATTAAAAATCTAAAAAGGAGGACTGCGACTATGAAACAGGGTTCGGGTAACAGATATGCGACCAATAAAGGCGGCATTATCAAGGCTCCCAAGAGCGTGCAGGAACAGCCTAAGGCGACCGTAGTCAAGGGCAACGACCTGAGAAACGGCAAAAAGAAATAATCGAATTTTATAGGAGGACAAACGATTATGCAGGACGAAATCAAGAAACCCGACGAGGAAATTGAGGAAACCGTTGTCGATGACGAGAACGAAACGGTTGACGATTCCGATGACGAGTTCGAGTATGACGACGAGGGTAACATTATCATTCCCGACGTAACGGACGACGAGGACGTTGAGAGCGACGAGGACGCCGCGGACGATAACGACGAAAACCCCGACGACGAGCAGGGCGACGGTTCCGATGACGCCGATAAAGGCGACGGAGAATCGGACGCAGAGCCTGAGGAGTCTACGGACGATACAAAAGATAAGCGTATCGCAGAACTCGAAAACGAGTTAAAAGCCTTAAAAGCGCAGGGCAGAGATACGTTGAAAAAGTTGGGCGCGAAAGAAACGAGCGACGTGCAAAAAGGGCTTGAGGAGTTGGCGGCAGAGGCTGACGATATTCCGTTAGAGGAATACCGCAAAAAGAAAGCCGAAAGCGCGGAAAGCGAGGAGGCGTTGCGCCTCTTGCGCGAAACCGAATTTAAGAAAAAAATGGCTGCCGACCTCGCAGAGGTGCAGGGGTTCTATCCCGAAACAAAAGGGCTGAAAGCGATTACCGAAATAAGCAATTTCGGCGTATTTGCGGAACTCCGCGATAAAGGCTTGACGCCTAAACAGGCATACGCCGCGGCAAACCCTGACGGCGTTCGGGCAAGCGTGGCTAAGTCCGTAAAACAGCAGTTGCTCAACGAAACAAAGGGGCATTTACGCTCGGCGGTGCCGAAAGGCTCCAAAGACAACTCGATTACGATGAGTAATAAGCAGTTGAGCGAATGGCGCGATTTGTTCCCGAATCTGAGCGATAAGGAAATTGTCGCTCTGTACAGACAATCATATCAAAAATAAAAAGGAGAATTTCTATGTTCAAACTCATTAAAATTGAGAATGGCAGAATGAACGTACCCGAACCCGTTTACCACGACGTAACGGACGACGAGGCGGTCGAATACGGCGAGGCTCTCGTTTTGGCGTCGGGTAAGTTCACGAAATGCGGTGCAACGGTAAAACCTACGCATATCGCTATGGGCAGCGTTGCGGCAGACGCAACGAAACGCACTCTTGCGGCGGCAAGGGTCGAGGACAATCAACTTTACGAGGTGCCTGTTACGGCGGCTCCTACGGGGCTTACGGCGGGCAGTAAAGTAACTCTGCATACGGACGGCTTGCAGGTAACGGCGACCACCACGAGCGGCGTCGTAACCGTAGAAAGTCTGAACGGTGCGTCGGCGGCGGGAGATATTATCGTCGTCAGAATTATTTAACAGGGAGGACAGACAATATGTCGAATTTTATCTACAGCGCAATGTCGGGCAAAAACGACCCTATGTTCGGTAAGTTTGAACACCCGATAAAGGCACTCATCGAGAACGAATCGAATATCTGTGAAAAGCAGAAAAGCATACTCGATTTTCTTTTCAACGTCGAAAAATCGAGCCGCTACGCCGAAACGATTATGGGCGAGTCCGATTTCGATACGTTCCAAAGCAAACAGGAAGGACAGGGCGCGGAGAACGATAGCGTCGAGCCTACGTTCAAGAAAACGATAGAGCATATCGAATTTGCGAAAGAGTTTACCATTACCCGCAAAATGGCGGACGACGCAAAGTTCGGTATGGGCGCGGATATGAAAAACAAGCCCAAAAAGTTCGTTCGCGCCTACTACAAGACGCGTATCAAAATCGCGGCGCAGGCTCTCATCAACGGCACGGCGAAAGAGATGACGTTCAACAAGGCAAAGGTTGATTTGACTTGCGCCGACGAACTCGCTCTGTTCCATAAGGCGCACCCGTATTCGACGGACAAAATGAAAGGCAAGACGCAGAGCAACTACTACTACGGCGAACTCACGGGCAGCGCAAGCACGCTTGAGGACGCGCTCGGCGTTCTCTCGAATAAGGTGCGCAATTTCAAGGACGAAAACGGCGACGTTATGGAGTATGTCGCGGACACTCTCATCATTCCCTGCAATCGTCCGAAACTCGAAACGCTCGTCAAAAAGGTTGTCGGCTCCGAGCGCACCGTGGGCAGCGCAAACAACGATATAAATACTCAGTACGGGAATTGGAATATCGTTGTGCTGAACGGTTGGGAGGCGGACGACGACAGGTTTATGGTTATGTCGGGCGACGCCAACAAGAACCTGCTCGGCAATATGTTCTATAACCGCGTTCCGCTTGACATTACGAGCGATATTGACAAGCACACCCGCAACTACTTTTGGAACGGTTACTGCCGTTTCGGTGTCGGGTTCAATACTTGGAAACATATCCTGCTTGCCGTCAACAGCAAAGACGCGATTTCCGCGGCAACGTCGCTATAAATCATTTAACAAGGAGGCTGATTATGACCGTTGCAGAACTTTATAAACAGGTTGCTCAACTCGGTTTTGAGGTTTCCTTAGAAGATGATGACAGGTTTTATTACGCAGCAAATAGGGCTTTATTGCAGGTCAACGAGGTTCGACCTGCAATAAGTTACTATTTGATAAATCACAAGCCGCTGAAAAATCTATTGTCCGATTCCGCATTTTCTCCCGTCGAAAAAGATGAGGAACTGCAATACTCCGCACACGCCGCAAAATCATATTATTTTGAGGCGGACGGAAACGGTATCGTTTATATCGAAAAGCACACGCCTGACGGGTGGGCTGTTATAGGTACGGTATCGCTTGCGTCTACGCGCAAATTTGTCGCGTATCGGGGGTTTATCAAAGAGGCGGACAGTTTTGTAAGCGATTTGGTTAGACTGCGTTTTTCGGGCGAGTTTGTGTATTCGGTAAAGAACGTCGCAATGTACGACAAACTGTATAGCGAGGACGAGGCGGATATACCCGCTTATGAACCGTTTACGCGCTACGATATAAGTAAACTTACGGACGATTTTCTTGCGTTGTGCTGTCCGCCTATCAAAGAGGCAGAGGGCAACGCGATTATCAATCAGGGGTACGGCGTAGAGGGCAATAGTGTAATATTGCTCCCGTATAATCAGAGCGGTGTTTTCAAGGTTTTATATAAAAGGCGTCCTGCGCCGATTGTCAATAACGGCGAAATGGACGATAAGACCGAGATTGATTTGGACGTGGAACTCTGCGCCCTGCTGCCTGTGCTTATTGCGGCTTATGTATGGATAGACGACGAGCCGCAAAAATCGGAATACTACAAATATTTGTATAGCGAACGCGCCGCCGAGATTGAACGTAAGGGGAAAGATATAAGCCCTGTTATTATCAAGAGTTCAAACGGGTGGTAAGCGCAATGGCAACGAGAACAAATTTCCTCCAAGCGAGGGAAACATACAACAGATATTACGGCGATTTCAGAGGCGTTGATTTTTCGAGCGACCATACGCAGGTTGACGAACACCGCCTCGCTTACGCTGTAAATATGTTCAGAGATTATCAGTCCTCGCAGGGGCAGGCACTTGAAACGATTGCAGGGTTCAGAAAGCGCGTCGTATTGCCTGAGGAAAGCGATGTTTTCGGTATATTCAATTTTTCGCATAAAGACGGCGATAAAATCGTTACCAAAGTTCTTATTCATTCGGGGAGCAAACTGTATTTGTGGAAAAATTACCCGAATACCGCAAATATTGTTCTAAGTGAAACGATTGTAGTACCCGAACCCGATTCCGTTGTAAACGGAACGAAAACATTTAAGCAGATTTTACCTGAGAATGTCGTTACCGTTACCGCGTTAGCGCGGACAAACGGCGAGGACTTAACTTTTTTGATGAATTATGACGCGGCTACGCGGGAACTGTCTTATGCAAGCAGCGATTTGGTTGCAGGCGATAGACTTTTGCTGTCTTATAAAGAGGGCATTTTAACCGCGGCAGACGCGCTTTTTGATAATATGAACCCCCGAAAAAGCACGTCGTTTATATTCAATAACAGGCTGTATATCATTGACGGCAAAAATTATTTGGTATATGACGGCGTGAGCGTAAAAAGCGTATTGGATAACGCTTATATCCCGCTTACTTATATCAATATTATTACGAGCGGCGAAAACGCCGATATAGGTAAGCAACACGAGCAGCGAAACATTCTGCAGTCTAAGTTTAGGCATACGTTTATCGCTGACGGCACGACGACGGAGTTTTTTCTCAATGAAAATGCTCTCGATGAGATTGTATCGGTAAAGGTTTACGGGCAGGCAAAAGTACAGGGAACCGATTTTACCGTAAGTCTTGCTAACGGCAGTATTAAGTTTATCGTTGCACCCGAAAAGCCTGAGCGCGTCGTGCAGATTGCAGGAGCGACAGAAAGCGAAAACGTCTTTTATCCCGAAATGTACGCGGGAATCGAGGTTGTGGCTAAAAAAGTATTTACGAGTGTATCGGGCGTTACCGATGAATGTGCGGAAATATCAAGGCTTATAACCGATTGTACTATTGCGACAATTTACGATAATAGGGTTTTTCTGTCGGGGAACCCGAATTATCCGAATCACATATTTTACGCCGCGAGAAATTCTACGGGCTATGTAGACCCCTCGTATTTCGGCATTTTGAACTATATGCAGGACGGCGTGGGAGTCGCGCCCATTACGGGAATGATTACCGTTGCCGATACGCTTATGGTTTTGAAAGACGATACGCAACAGGACGGGTCAACTTATTTTCATACGCCTACGCAGACGAATGACTCGATACAGCCTGTAATTTATCCGTCCTCGCAGGGGTTAAGCGGCATAGGTTGTTTGGGTGCTTGTATCAATTTTTTGGACGACCCGATATTTATATCGCGGCTCGGCGTAGAGGCGGTCGGGCAACTGTCTGTGCGGTACGAGAGGGCGAACGAACACCGTTCAAGCCTTATAGACGCGAAAATCGTCAATATGGACTTAAGTTCTGCCGTGGTTGCGGAATGGAACGGGTATCTTTTGGTACTTGTGGACGGGTGCATTTTTATGGCGGACAGCCGACAGCGTTATACGCACGCAATAGGCGTCAATCAGTACGAATGGTATTATATCGAGAACGTCGGCGTGTATAAAGGGCAATATCCCGAATACAAGTACGCGACGCAAATAGCCGAGGAATTACAAGGCAAAACAGTCAAATACTGTACGAAATGCAAAAAGAGCAAAAACGAGTGTACTTGCGGTAACGACGACCATATTATCGAAATTCCGATTATGCTTGCCGAAAACGTGTACTTTATGAATACTCACGAAACGCTGAATCTTACAGGGCAGGTAGTAAACCCGCCCGATGACTACGGAAAGGAAACGGCGCGAGTGTTTACAGAGGGCGTTGCGGTAGAAATTGACGGGTTGGAATATACGGTCGGCGTTTATTATACGGTACACGAGGTCTACGATATTTTTTCGGGCGATTTGGTACGTTACGAGGCGTATTTGTGCGAGGGTAAGGGAGAATATATCGGCGGCGTATTTCAAAAAGCAACGACGATACGCGATATGTTCGACAATATCTATTTCGGCACAAAAAACGGCGTCGTATGCTCGTTCAATTTCGATAAAAGAAACTCCGAGGGCGAAATCGAGCCGCGTTGGTACACGTTCGATAATAGAACGATTTACAGCGGTTGTGCGACGAAAATGGACTGCTGCGGCATACCGCATTTGACGAAAAACACGGTAAAAAAATCGACCGTGATAAAGACTAAATCGTTCCGCAGTTCGTCCGCAAAAATCAAGGTGCGAACGAATAAAAAGCCGTACACGCAAATCGCCCGAATCAATAACAGTCTTTTCTCTTTTGAGGATATGGACTTTACGGACTTTACATTTAATACGACGGAACAGAGTTTGTTTGCGGTCAAAGAAAAAGAAAAGCAATGGGTTGAAAAGCAATACTACATTTATTCCGATGAGTATATGAAACCTTTTGCGCTGTACTATATTTCGTTCCGCTATCAGGTAGTAGGACGACTGAAAAATTAAGGAGGGCTATATGTCATTAAAACGATTTGTAAATATCACGCCCGCCGAACTGAAAGCAAAGGGCGTCGTTGCGCTTGCGGATAAGCCGAACGTCGTATCGCCCTATGGCGCAGGCGGTATGTCGTCCACGGCGTTAAAATTGTGGTTCGACCAAATCGGCAAATTTATTGCCGAGAAAATCAATGTGATTCAGGACGCGCTGAGCGGCGACGACGCGGCAAGTTACGTTAAACTCGATTTGTCGGGTCTTGACCCCGAAAGCGAAAAAATCGAGGGCTTTTCTTACAGTCTGCAAGACCTATGCAATGCTTGTTTGAACGGTAAACTTGCGGCGTATGTTCTCGCGTATGAAACGCCCGCAGATGACAAACTGAAATCTCTGCAGGTGATTTTGAACAGCATTGCGCAAAAGATAAGCAATGCAAATGAGCGGCTGACGGAGTATAAAACGCTCCTGAAAAGCGCGGACGGCGCGGCTGAGGTCGGCTTGCCCGAAAAGTACGGCGCAGGAAAGAAACTTGCCGACCTCATCGACGATATATACAGTTGCGATTTGGCGGCAAAGTTGGTTGTCGAGGCGTATGGGCTTACTGCTGCCACGCAGAACGTCAAAACGCCCGTCGCCTTACAAACTTGCCTGAACGATATTGCGGCGGCTTTACAGGCTCAGAGCGGCTCCGTATTGCTTGATAAAATAAACGAGCGATATACGAAAATAGCCGCCGATAATCTGTTCAGAACGAAAGAGGACAGTTACACAAAAGCGGAAACGGTCGCTATCGGCGTGTATAGGTCGGAACAGGGAACGCAGGATAACAGGCTTACGAACATTGAAAAGACTATCGGTAATATGCAAGGGCAGGACACCGATATTCTCGGTATGATTGATTCTATAAACGAGGATATTGATTCATTGCAACTCGGCGTAGTGCCGCGCAAAATCAGGGGCAGGATAGAGAACGCGAACCCTGCCGAACTGTCGGAAAGCCTTATAAACGCGTTAAATGCAGCGGTCTTTTCGGCTACGGGCAGAGCGACGCCCGACAATACGGACGCGGTGCAGGTCGTTGATTCGGCTATGCCGAATAAGGGCGAGGTGTACACCTACTATTATTGGGCGGCTCCCGAAAGTTCGGAAATAGACGGGTGGTACGTTGCGGCGATATATACCGCACCGTCCATAACCGATATACCGAGTTACAAGTTCAATATCGTTGCGAGTTCGTGGACTGCAGTTGCCGACGATGACGGGCTGTATTACATAACGATAACGCCCGAAATGCACGGTATGGGAACCGATTTGTCCGTTTTGGTCGATTTGCGTATCTATCACGACGGCGAATACTACGCGAACGCAAATCTGTATTTCGTTAAACCGAACGGGGAAATTGTTCTGTATTCCGATTATAAGTACGTCGGAGAGTGCGTCGTCCGTTGCGGTAAAGCGTATTTTTCGGCAAATATGGCGGTAAACGCGATTGATAACGGCAACGGCATAATCGAACTCGGCAACGGGCTGAAACTGCTTGTAGGGGCGGCGGAATTGACGAATGTCGCAGCGGGAGAATCGAAAGGCGTAGAGATTACTGCCGCGTCTGTAAACGCCATTTTTACGGCAACGGCGACGCCCGATAAGACGGCTTTTACTGCCGCTGTAAACATATCGGGAAACACCTGTACGATTTTATGTAGGAATAACGGAACCGCCGCAGACGGCGTAACCGTCAACTATATTATCTTGGCAAATTAAGGAGGTTGCGTATGGATAGAATCGCGCTTAAGGATATATCGGAACCGCGTAAACTGCTTGGAACGATGAACGCGCTCATTGATATGGCAAACGAAAGCGGCGCAAGCGTTTTTGACGTCGCAGACCTGCAAATGAGTTTGAGAACTCTGACGGGAACGGGCGCGGTAGCAATGTTCAAAAGTTTATCCGTGAGCGGCATAACGCTTACGAGCGGCACGCTTGACGGTGCGGAGAGGTGCTTGCAATGTTAAAGTATAATGAGCGTTCGCCAAAAGAAATGTCGGTCATCACTAAGGCTAAAGACCTTATGGAGCATACTTGCACATTGACCGCAAACACAAACAGATTCCCGAAAAAGTACAGATTTTCTATCGGGGCAAGAATCGAAAATCTTGCCATTGATATATACGAAAATTTGGTACGGGCGAATGAGTGTAATTTAAGCGACGCTCACGAACGCCAACGGCGTTTAGACTGTCAACAGGAGGTAATCGTATCGTGTAAGTTGCTGAATACAATGATTGAGTTATCGCACAAAATACCGTCTATCGAACTGAGTATCGACTCGGCGGAATATTGGAGCAGGCTTGTCGTCGAGGTAAAGAAAATGACTGCCGCGTGGCGCAACAACGACAAGCGGCAGCAGAACAATCAATAAAACACATAGGGTATGCCCTGTTCCTCCTAACTCGTCGAACTCGTACAACGTCCGCAACGTCAATTCGGACGGCTCGTTGAACAACAACAATGCGTACAACGGCACGAGGGGCGTGCGCCCGCTTTGGTGGGCAAAAGTCAGTCCGAGTAGCCATTTTCAAGGCGAAAGCAGAACTCCACCAACAAAGGAGGGCATATCCTTTCCGTAAGGATAAACACAAGATTGCCGACGTGAGTGCATTTGCAAAAAGGCACAGGCTATATGCGGCAAGGAGTTGAAATTATGCAGGAGTATGAAACGCTATACGAACGAATTTACGCGTTTAAGAATCTATATAACGCGTATAAAGAGGCTCGAAAAGGCAAACGGTGGAAAGACGCAGCAATCAAGTTTGAAATCAATCTTATGGAGGCATTGCTGCTGTTAAAGTACCAACTGCAAAACAAAACGTACACGTTGGCACCATACAACCGTTTTTATGTTTACGAGCCTAAGGAACGGCTTGTGATGAGCAATAGTTATAAGGATAAGGTCGTGCAACACTCGCTATGCGATAATGTTCTCGAACCGATACTGATAAAAAGTTTTATATACGATAACTACGCCTCGCAGGTCGGTAAAGGCACCGATTTAGGGCTTAGCCGCCTGACGGAATTTTTACATAAATACTATCGTCAACACAAGTCGGCGGACGGGTGGGTGCTTAAGTGCGATATTAGAAAGTTTTTCTACAATATCAATCACGGCATATTGAAATCGTTACTGCGCAAACATATCTCCTGTGAAAATACATTATGGTTGCTCGATATGATAATCGACAGCACAGAGGGAGAGGTCGGCATACCGATAGGAAATCAATCATCACAACTTTTTGCTCTGCTATATCTGAATGGTTTAGACCACTATATAAAAGAGAAACTCGGCATTAAGTTTTACGGTCGATATATGGACGACTTTTACCTGATACACGAGGATAAAGAATTTCTGAAAAAATGCTTGAACGAGATTCGCTCCTATGTGGGCAAACTTGGGCTTGAACTGAATGAGAAAACGCAAATTTCTCCGCTCCGTAACGGAATTGACTTTTTGGGGTTTCATACTTATTTGACCGACAGCGGAAAGGTTATACGGAAACTGCGTCGGCAATCAAAAACGGGTATCTGTCGTCGCCTCAAAAAATTCAAAGGCTTGCACGAACAGGGTAGGTTGCCGATGACCCGTATCGAATGTTCGTATCGCAGTTGGCGCGGACACGCTGAGCGCGGGAATTGCTATCATTTGATAAGAAAAACAGATAAACTCTATAATGAGTTATTCAAAAAGGAGGACAAATAATGTCGCAAACATTAGGCAGTTTGCCCATAGGGGCAAAAATAAAAGAAAAAGATACAAAATATCTCGGAGTTCCTATCGTATGGGTAAAAGCCGATACCGACCATACCGATTATCCGAGCGGTAGCACTACGCTTATAACGGAAAAAATCATTGCACGGCGTGCTGCTGACGCAAAGGAGCCGAATAACGCCGACAGCAACAGAAAGAATTACGGCAACAATAGGTATTCCGTATCGAATATTGACCAATGGCTCAATTCGGACGCGGAGGCAGGAGTGTGGTATTCGGCGCGTCATAGTGCAGACCAAGCACCGAGTAGCACGTCTTATGTGTCATCTAACCCTTATTCTGCGAAAGCGGGATTTTTAAGCGAGTTTTCGCCTGCGTTCAAAAAAGCACTACTTGATACGGCGATTAGGGTTGCGCTCCACCCCGCATTAGACGATGGTCCTTATGAAACAATTACGCGTAAAGTGTTTTTGGCGTCGCGTGCCGAAACATTTGGTGCAGCAGAAAATGGAGTTACGGAGGGTTCTATCCTCGCACTTTTTGCGGAAAACACAAACGCGGTTAGAGTTGCTTATCAAGGACAAACGACCGTGCAAGACGGTGGAACTGAGGGTAATGCGTGGTATTGGTGGCTTAGAACTCCTTACTCGTCGTACTCGTGCCTCGTCCGCGGCGTCGATTCGGACGGCTCGTTGAACTACTACACTGCGTACCACGGCACGAGGGGCGTGCGCCCGCTTTGTAATCTGAAATCTGATATTCTTGTATCAGACTCGGTAGACGACGAGGGCTGCTATGAATTGTTTTTGCCTGTGGACGCTCCCGAAAATATTGCGGTCAAAACGCCGATATATTGCAACCCTGACTATAACACGGGCGGTATTGAGGGCGGAAAGGCTGAAGTATCGTGGAGCGCAGTTGAGGGTGCGGAAAAATATATTTTAGAGCGTTCGATAAACGGCGGCGTGTTTAACCCGATATATAGCGGCGACGGAATTTCTTTTACTGACAGTATAACCGCTAATATCAATACCGTTCAATATAGGGTATGTTCCGTAAAGGGTATAGCGCAATCGGGGGAATATCGAACGGCGTCAACGGTCGTTGTGCAGGATAATTACCCTCCGTTTATTTCGGGCGATAATACCGCGCTCGGAAATACGGCGACGCGAATCAAGTACAAATATACTGTGTACGACGGCGACGATGTAAATGTAACAGTCAAAGAGTATGTAAATACGACGCTTTTGCGTACATATACCGCAACGGGTTCGCAGGAGAATACACTTGAAATTGACCTCGAAACGTGGAATAATTTGCCCGTAGGCGACAACACGATAAAGATTGTCGTTATGGACGATAACAATGCTACAGCGACGCAGACCAAACATTTCAATAAGATAGGCGGCGTCATAGAATTTGAGTATGTTCCGTTCGGGAATCAGATTGCTGTTTGCCCTAAGGCGATAAACGTACAACTCGATTTGATTGCGCCACTTGACGCAAAAATACAAGTGCTTGCAAGTAATAATGCGAATGATACGCAGCCCGTATGGGATAATATCACGACTGCCGCACTGAGTAAACATAATCACGTTTTCACGAACAAAAGCAAGGAGCGTGGGGTGAATTATTATTGCGTCGCGGTAAGGGTGAAAATCGAACGAAACGGCGCGGACGGTGCGATTAAACTGTATGGAATCAAGTGCCAACTTGATTGCAACGTGGAGTAGGAGGGCTATATGAAAATGGAATACAGGCTCTTAGACAGCGGTAAAGGAATTATGCTTACGAGGCAGCCCGAATTTATTTCGGGCGACCTCTACATATCGTTTACGGACGCGCCTGATGGGGCGACGGCAATCATTGTAAACGGGCAGAAAGATTCTCTGTACAGAGAGATAAAAGACGGCGTTTGCGGCGTTCCTGCGGCGTTCCTGACGGGCGACGTGTCGATTGTGGTAACTTTACTCAACGGCACCGTAAACGCACCAAAATGGACGTGCGAGGGCATAAAAGCAAGTAACACCAAAGGTGGCATATTCGTTCGTCCGAACGACGGCGATATTCCGCAACAGATAGCGGAAACACGGGTCGAAATGCAAGAGATAAGAAACGATATTAAAATGCTGTTTGATAAATATTCGGGGCTTGAAACGAAATTAAACAAGTTGCTTGAGGGTTACGACGTAACGTAACAGGAGGGTATAATTATGACTATGAAAAAAAGAATTTTGATAATCGCCGCGTCCGTTTGCGTGCTATTATCGCTCACGTTGCTTTTCGGGTTTACAACGGAACCCGCGGCAACTCAGACTGCATACGCGGCAACGGTCGATGACGGCGCGGAGCCGCCCGCAGAAACAGTCGATGAAACGGATAACCCCACTTTTCTCGGCAGGGTCGGGGAATGGCTAAACGAGCATAAGGTTGAAATCGTAACGATTTTAACCGATATTGTTATGTTCGTTATGCTCATCTATAATACCGTAAAATCGAAAAAGAGTTTACTGCGAATCGGTAAAGATACGTCGTTTACAAATAATTCACAGTCTGAGGTAATCGGCGGGTTAAATAATCTCATCGAAAATTATAACGCGATTGAGAAAAAAATCACGTCTTACGAGAATACCGAAAGTGAACGCTATAAATTTGTAGCCGCTATGGTCGTGCAGACCCGCGCCGTTTTGGATATTCTTGCGACGGTATATGCCAACTCGAAAAATCTGCCGCAGGGCGTAAAAGATTTGGTAAATCTCAAATATGCCGACGTATTGAAAACGACGAGCGACGACGAAAAACTGTTATCGGTCGAAATGGTCGAAATGGAGCAGGAACCTGAGGCGGAAAAGACGGAGGAGTGATTATGAGAAACGCGACAAAAGGAAAGATAATCAAAACGTCCGCGCTTGTCGTGGACGTGGCGGCTCCTCTTGCGGCGACTCTCTCACAATTCCCCGTATGGGTCGATAAAAGTTCTACGGCGACAATTTCGGGCTTGTTCGTGGTGTTTGCTCTGCTGTCCGCGATACCGCTTATTCGCGTTATAAAGCAATACCTGAAATCGCCCGCCGCGTGGTTGATATGGACGGTCATAACGGTGTTTGTCATCGCGCTTAGAAATATTATCGACCAAATGGCTATTATCTGCCTGATAGGGCTTGTAGCGAACCTGATAGGCGCAGGACTACATAAAATCGGAGAAAAAGTGGAGAGTAAGCCCGATAAGCCGATTGATGATGAATCGGGCGACGGAGGTAGCGAATAATGAGTATGGAACCTATAAAACACGACGGCGGAGAGAAACGCACAACGGGAATGGAAAAAATCAATCGGGCGCAGCGGCGCGTTACGCGCTCCGTGGTAAACAATGCGGCGTGGTTCATCGGCTTTTTTATAGTTTTTATCGTTGTCGTCGTATTCACGACGGATATAAACTTGTCAAACGGCTTGGGGTGGGCGCAGTTCGGTCTGACGTTTTTCATTCTGCTGTTTTGCACATATTCAATGTTTGCGAACTTTTACTCGTCGGGCGTGCGTGCAGGGAAAAATACCGACGCATACAGCGAGGCGCATAAACATTACGACGAACTGAAAAAAATTGTCGTTGACCGCAAAATGCAGGGGCGGCTTATGGAGTTTTGCAGATATTACATTGATGACGAACTCGAAAGCGCACGGACAGCGATTCTGACTGAGGTCGGCATATCCTATTCGGACTATCAAAAAGAGTATTGCGGCAAGGATAAAAAGACGTTGCAGAAAAACGAAAAATTGTCTGTGGTTCAAATTGCGGCGATTCTACGGGCGAACAAAACTAAGCCTGTAAAACTTACGCCCGAAATGATATTAAAGCGCGGACGCGGGAGTGCAAGCCGCAGTCCTTTGGGCGTTAAACCCGAAACGAAACGCGCTCTGACGTTTGGCTCGAAATTCTGTACGACCTGTATAACCTCAGTTCTTACGGGCGTAATAATGCTTGACGTCATCGTAAACCCGACGTGGGCTACATTTGCGGCGTGCTGTTTGAAACTGCTGCCTATCGTTCTGAATGGCTTTTTAGGCTATAAATCGGGGTATGACAATATCACGGTTGCAACTATAAACTACATAGGCGACCAATCAGATTTGTTACAGCGGGCTATTCAGTATATAGAATCTACGCCCGAACCCGTACAAGTAGAGGAGCCGAAAACAGCATTGACAGAGGTCGATATTTCCCTTGAAAACACGGAAAAAATACCCGTGCAAGAGTAATGCAATTCTTATGCAAATGCAATGCTTTTGCATATCAAACGCAATGCAAATTTATGCAAATAAAAACAAAACAAAACTAAAGACAAAAAGAAATATATATAAAAAATAACAGACTGTCTGTCGGACTTTAGGACGGGCAGTCTGTTTGATTTTCAAATTTTTTTGAGATTGATTAAGTTGTGATTAGTTGAGGTTATTTTTATTTTCCTGTTCGGAACGCTTTTCTGACGCAATCTGAGAGCCTACATAAGAGCGTATAAGAATATTTCTCCTACGTTCCTCCTCCGACTGATAATCTTGGAAAGGGGAGGTATCGGTATCTTGTGAGTGTTTTGCTTGTTTTCTCTTACGAGCGCGTTCATCAATCTTTTCAGGTTTTACGAATTTGCAAAAAAGAATGTACGCGATTATCGAAAGAACACCGCCGACGCCGAATAATGCTCCTACAATCGCACCGCTTACGTTGCAGGCAAGGCAAATAAAGGCAGGAATACAGCAAATGGGGAAAAGGAATATCCAACCCACGATACCGCTCTGAAACAACGATACAATCGTTGCAAGTTTAGAATCGTACTTTTGAAAACGAAAATCAAGACGCATAGCGCACCTCCGACAAAGTAGTTCTCATACAAGAGAGCAGCATAATATACTCCTCCGTAAGTATGTAGTTGTGATAATTATAGCACGCTGAAGGTAATTTTGCAAGCGGCTCGGCGGCGCGGGGCTTGAGTTTTTTCGGTTTTTGTGCTATAATGCGTAAAAATATGCGAAAGAGGTGCTGACGATGAAAGGAATGGAATATACCGCAAGACAAAAACAGGCTGCCTTAAAAATGTGGCTTGTCGATAAGGTCGATATTCTCAAAGTGGCGTATGCGTTCAAGTGTACCGAACGTAGTCTATGGCGTTGGAAAGCAAAATACGACGGCACGCTCGACAGCCTCGAAAACGGCTCAAAAGTTCCGCTGACGCCGCACCCGAACGCGCACTCTGTGCAAGAGGAGGAGCATATACGGGAATTGTTTGATGAGAACCCCGATATAAGTTACACAGAGGCATTAGGCGAGTTACGAACGCGATACGGTTATTCACGCACCTATTTCGGGTTTTATCGTTTTGTGGTAAAACACGGACTGCGCCCGTCGCAGGAAATCAAGAAAACGCCGTATGACCCTAAGCCATACGATACGCCTTTAATGCTCGGCTATAAATGGCAAATGGACGTTAAGTATGTTCCGCGTGATTGCAATAAAGGGCATTTCCGAAAAGAGTGGTATTATCAATACACGATAATCGACGAGGCGACGCGAGAACGGTTCCTGTACCCGTACAAAGAAAAATCGGGATATTCAACGGTAGATTTTGTAAAGCGGGCAATCGTATATTTCGGGTACGCGCCTGAGATTATTCAGACCGATAACGGTACCGAGTTCACGAACCCGCAGCACACGAAAGAGAGTACGGTACATATTCTCGATAAACTCCTTACGCAACTGAAAATCAAACACCAACTCATACGCATAAGAACGCCGCGTCATAACGGGAAAGTAGAGCGCAGTCATAGGAGCGACCAAGAGGCATTTTATAATCATCTGACATTTACGACCTACGAGGAGTTGAGAGAAAAAATGCAGGCGTGGAACGTGCGATACAATAACCGTCCTCATTCTCAACTGCGGAACAAAGAGGGCAAACGCGTATGGCTTACGCCGATTCAGAAAAGAGCCGAATTGCTCGAACTCCTGAAAGAGAACAGAGAAAAATACGCAGTCCGATTTCTCAAAGGCAGAGCGGCATAGACGAAACAATACGAAAGAGAGGGGAGAAAAGCCCTGCGAAATGACGCAGAGCGGTTTTTTACTGTCTTGAAACAGGTTTGTTTGACTTTTTGCGGCTGTTGTGGTATCATATTTGGCACGATAGGACGTCCAAACAGTATGATTTTTCAGGTTAAGCACAGTACAAATAAGATTTTTTCAAAAAAATTCAAAAAGTTACTGAAAAATGCTTGACAAACATCAAAAATCTTTCAAAAAATGCTTGACAAACGCATATTTTAATATTATAATACCCAAAATCGAACCTCTTTGAACGACAATGGCGTCGTACAAGGGGTTTTTTGCGTTTTTTTGCGATTTTTGTCACACTATATAAGTAGTGTTATTCGCTTAACGGTAATTACACATTTCGGAGGTGTTTATGAAAAAAGGACTACGAAAGCTGGTGGCTATGACAAGCATAGTTGCAACCCTCGGCGCTATGACGGGGGGGGGGCTTGTCGCGTGCGGTAACGACGACGCAGGCACGAACGACGAAGGTAACTATACTTATAACGCAATATTCAGCGCCACCCCGACGACGTGGAGCTCGCACACGTGGGAGACCAACGACGACTCGGTAATACTCGGCTTTACGACTATGGGTTTGTACGACGTTCAGCTCAACAAAGATAAAACGAGTTACGAATGGGTGCCCGAAATGGCAGCGGGCGATCCCGTTGACGTGACTTCGCAGTACGCGGGTCAGTACGGCATTAAGACGGGTGACCGACGCAAAGTTTGGGAAATACCGCTCAACCGCGCCGCGACGTGGGACGACGGCACGCCAATTACCGCCGACGATTACGTTTATTCCATGAAGCAGTTGCTCGACCCCGACATGCTCAACCGCAGGTCGGACAGCTACACGGGCGGCGGCTTTACCATTTACGGCGCAAAGAATTATCTTTACGGACATACGCCCATTATTTACGAATCGGTTGCTTCGCACGGATACGCAAGCAATGCGGAAGCCGTGGCGGCAGGCGAGACTCTTTATATCGACATGATTAACTTCTACGGCGCGGAAGGCGCGCCTGCGGTTGCGGAGTGGAACATCGAGTACGGCGAGCCTGTGCCCGATCCCGACAACCCCGACGCGACCCCGACGCGACCCGTTTTGAACTGCTCGTTGACCATGGATTACGATAAGGTCGTAACCGATCAGTGGACGGCGTACACGGATACGACCATGTATTTCGATTTGGGATACTTTGCGCAAAAAGCTCCCGAGTACATGAACGCGGACGGCACTATCAATACGTCCAAGGTAGCGCAGGACAAACTGGATTTCAGCGATTATTTGTTCTCGGCGAAAATGCTTTATGACGCATATGGATCGAAAGATCTCGACGTAGGCGGTGGAGCCGAGCAATTTATTGCCATTAAGGTAGAAAACGCCAACCTCGACTATTCGTTCGACAATGTCGGTATCAAAAAGAAGGACGATTACACGATTGTTCTTGCCGTCACCGACGAACAGGACGACTTTTATATCAAATATTATTTGAGCAGTAACTGGATTGTCAAGCAGGACGTGTACGAACGTTGCAAGGTTACTACCGGCAATCTTGTGTCCTCCACGTACTGCACGAGCGCGGCGACGACGCCCTCTTACGGTCCGTACAAACTTGTTTCGTTCACGCGCGATTCGGAGTTTAAACTTGTGACCAACCCCAACTGGTACGGCTACACCGACGGCAATCACGAGGGGCAGTTCCAGACTACCTGCATTAAGTACCGCTACGTATCGCCGCAGACGGCGCACTCGACCACAAAAGAATTGTTCTTCCGCGGCGAGGTTGACGAGTTGTCCCTTTCGGGCGCGTCGGAATATCAGACGTTCGGCACTTCGAGCAGTTACAACGTTTATCCCGACAGCTACACTATGCAGTTCTTTATGTCCACCAATTCCAGCTATCTCGAAAAAGAGAGCTCCGCGACCGAAAACCATAGACCGTTGCAGCTCGCTTCCTTCCGCAAAGCTATTTCGTACAGCCTTGACAGAAAGGCGTACTGCGACGCGTGGGAGCCTGCTTCGCAACCCGGATTCGGCTTGCTCAATTACATGTACTCGATTGACGGCAATACGGGCGAACTGTACCGCGAACAACCCGCCGCCAAAAAAGCGTTGCTCCGTTATGCGGGATTTATCGAGGGCGAGGACGGCAAGTGGTCGTCGTACAACGGCACGAAGTTCGACACACTGGACGAGGCTTACGACGCGATAACGGGCTATGATCCCGACTACGCCGCGTCGCTCTTCCAACAGGCGTACAACGAGGCGAAAGCGCAGGGCTTGTACAAAGACGGCGAACCCGTCGTGCTCGAACTCCGTTCCGCGGGTCAAACCGCTTCCGAAATGTTTAACGGCACCGCCGAAATGTTTAACAAGAACATAGCGGACGCGATTAAAAAGTGTCCTGCGGGCACGACGTTCAGCAGCGTTACGCTCAAAGTCGGCACTTCGACAAGCCAGGCGGAATATTCCGCGGCGGTCAAAAAGGGCGAGATGGACATTTCGTTCAGCGGCTGGGGCGGCGCGACGTTCAATCCGTGGGGCGTTATTTACGGTAGCTATATCGACCCCGCCAACTCCAACAACTTCGGCTTCGATACTATGTCCAAGGGCATAAACATCACCGTCAAGAAAGGCAACGAGGAAATTACCGAAAGTCTTTACAACTGGGCGCGCTGGCTCGACAACCATCAGGACGATTCCGATTACGACGGCGGCGCGGCGCACAATCTCTATAAAAAGCTGGGCAGAGTAGGCGAGGCGGATATGGACTTCCGCGTGGAAGTGCTTGCGGAATGCGAGCTTGCACAGCTCAACACTGCGGTCAATATTCCGCTGTTCTATCAGAGCACGGGCTCGCTAAACAGTGCGAAGTTCAATAACGGTTGCGATCAGTATTTGCCGCTTATCGGCTTTGGCGGAATCCGTCACTTCGAGTACAACTACACCAACAGCGAATGGAGCAACTGGGTGCGTCAACAGGGCGGCAACCTCGAAGATTACTACAAGACCAATTAGCGGATAAAGGTTTTCGCGCACACGGCAAGGTACCTATCTAACGCGTAAAAACACGATTTTACCTCTGATTTTCTATTAGTTCACGGCAAGGAACATAAAACTCAACGCGTTTTATAGGTATTGCGGGATGCGGGCAGGATTTGTCCGCATCCCGTTACGTGTGTTAAACGGTATTTTTCGGTAACATTATTCGGGACAATCAATCGTTTGATTGTTCGGTGTACGACGGAGATGCGATAACATGTATATGTTTAAATACGTGGTGAAAAGATTGTTGCTCGCGCTGTTGACGCTGTTTATAATCCTTTCGCTGTGCTTTATATTCATTAAACTTTTGCCTCTGCCCGAGGTGACGGGTTCGGAGGAGTACAGGTTGCTTGTGGAAATGCGGCGGCGCGCTATGGGTTATTACGAACCTATACTCGTGCAACTGTTTTTGTTCTGGAAGCGCATATTGACGGGCTTCGACTGGGGCTACGGCGAGCAGATGTATCAGGTGCAAACCGTCACTTCCATCATAGGCGAAAAATTGCCCGCGACGATTATGGTCAATCTGTATTCGTTGCTCGTAAGTATTCCTATAGGCTTGCTGTTGGGTATTTTTGCCGCGGTCAAAAAGAACAAGTGGCAGGATCATACCATTTCGACGCTTGTCATGGTGTTTATTTCCGTGCCGTCGTTCGTGTATGCGTTTTTCGTGCAGTACTTGCTGTGCGCCAAGCTGAACTGGTTCCCGTTGCTCGCCAACACGACGGGCAGTTACTTCGAGCCTGCAATGGTGTACTCGCTTATCCCTGCGATACTGTCGCTCGCGTTCGGCACGATAGCGGGACTTACGCGCTACACGCGCGCCGAGCTGTCCGAAGTGCTTACCTGCGATTACATGCTTTTGGCGCGTACAAAAGGTCTTACGCGTCGGCAGGCGACTATTCGTCACGCGTTGCGCAATGCCATGGTCGTTATTTTCCCCATGATACTCGGTCAGTTCATGAGTATTATGTCGGGTTCGCTCGTCATAGAAAGTATTTTCTCTATCCCCGGTATCGGCGCGCTGTACGTCGAATCGATCGGGCGGCTCGATTATAACTTCTTTATGGCAATATCGGCGTTCTACACTGCGATCGGGCTGGGCGCAAACCTAATTATAGATTTGAGTTACGGCTTTATCGATCCGAGAATAAGAATGGGAGCGAGGTGATTACAATGAATAATATCGACATTAACGCAATCCCCGCGGAAAAATTCGAGCTTGCAAACAGAGAGGGCGAAATCCACGATAAAAAACTGGACACCAAGCCCGTCGGATATTTGCGCGACGCTACGCGTCGGTTCGTCAAAAACAAAGCCTCCATCGTCGGCATGGTTATAATAATCGTGCTGTTGCTGTTTGCGTTTATCGCGCCGCTGTTTTCGCAGTACGACGTGACGTATACTAACGGGTTTTACAGCAACGTTTACCCCAAAATTTCCACCGACCCCATTGTCGGGTTTTGGGACGGCGCGAGCACAGAGGAGCTTAACACAGCCAACTATTACTACTATCGCGCCATAGAAAAAGAGGGCGGAAAAAAGGCGATAACCAAGTTTTACGGAAAACGCACGGTTTCGACCAAAGCGCTCAACGGCGTTGTCACCACCGAAACGCTGTATAAATTCAGACTGGACAGCTATACCAAGCTCGGCTACAAGTTTGTCGATTTGACTGCCGAGCAATATCGTGATTTGCAAAAGTATCAGAACGAAACGGGCAAGCGCGTTATTTATCCCATGCAGATAACCACTGCGCAGGGCACGGGTCAAGTGATGTTCAACGTCAACGACGCCAACTACTGGTACAAAACCTACCTCACGGGCAAGAACAGGGGCGAGCCTGTGCTGGACGAAAACGGCGATTATATTCCCATTTACAGGCTTACGGGCAACGACGATTACGATTCGATTAGGCTGGACGGCGACCCCGGTATTGCCGACCCCGCCGCGGAAAACAGATACAGATACGCGCAGATAAACCAAACTGGCTACCGTTGCCGTGTGTGCTATTACGATTATTTCGTATACCTTAACGGGTACGAGCCTCTGTATATTTTAGGCTCTAACAGTATCGGTCAGGACTTGTTGGTCTGCCTCGCTTCGGGAACGCGGTTTTCGTTTATCCTCGCGCTGGGCGTCGCGATTATCAACCTTATTATCGGCGCGATTTACGGCGCGATTGAGGGCTATTACGGCGGCAAGGTCGATATGATTATGGAACGCATTGTGGACGTTTTGAGCGGCGTGCCGTTTATGATTGTCGCGGTGCTGTTCAACATGCACTTGCAACAATACGTCGGCACCGTGGGCGCGTTGCTGTTTGCGTTTGTGCTTACGGGCTGGATAGGCGTTGCCTCCACCGTGCGCATGCAGTTTTACAGATTTAAAAAGCAAGAATACGTGCTCGCCGCGCGAACGCTCGGCGCGCGCGACAGGCGACTTATCGTCAAGCATATTTTCCCCAACGCGCTCGGCACGATTATCACTTCCGCCGCGCTGTTTATCCCGAGCGTAATTTTCAGCGAGTCCATGCTGTCCTTCCTCGGAATAATCCGTTTTGACGACGTGTCGTCGGGTGTTGTCAGTTTAGGCACGTTGCTGTCCGCGGGACAGGGCGCGAGCAACCTTATTAACTATCCGCACCTTATTCTTTTCCCGTCGCTTGTAATCGCGTTGCTAATGATTTCTTTCAATCTTTTCGGCAACGGTTTGCGCGACGCGTTCAACCCCAACTTGCGCGGAACGGAGGGCTGACGTATGGATAACAATCAAAAGAGAGAAATAAAAATGGCGGTCAACCACCTTGTCATTTCGTTCAAAACGGCGAACGGCAAGGTTCAGGCTGTGCGCGACATAAGTTTCGATTTGGGCGCGGGCGAAACGCTCGCCATTGTCGGCGAAAGCGGATCGGGCAAGTCGGTCACGACAAAAGCCATGCTCGGCATACTTGCGGGCAACGCGGTCAAAGAGGGCGGCGAAATTATTTACGACGGTATGGACTTGATGAAAATTTCCGAGGAGGAATTTTGCAAGATCCGCGGCGACAAGATCGCCATGATTTTCCAAGACCCGCTGTCCAGCCTTAACCCCATTATGCGCGTCGGCAAACAGATGACCGAGGCGATGATTATCAACGGCAAGATAAATCGCCGCGCAAGCCGCAAGGCGTTTAACGGCACGCTTGCTTTACTCAATAAGTGCATGGACGCGGCAAGCGCGGGCGACGAGTCCGCGCCGCAGACAAACAAGCAACTGTGCGCCGATTTCAATAAGTTCGAGTGTAAACACCTCGAACTCGAAATAGCTTACAACGACGCGTTCGACAGCGCAACGGAAGCTCTTGCCGATATAGACGACGCGCTGTTTCTCATAGAAAAGCACGCGGACGGAACGGGGCTTTCGCGCGAAATAAAGGATATAATTTACCTGTCGAAAAAAACGTACAACGAGTATGTTGTAAACGCGCGCCGCGCGGAATTGGAAGCGGAAATAGTCAAGCTCGACGAATTGAGTAAAGTTAAACCGATCGACAGAATTACAAACATCGTCAAGCCGCTGTTTTCGCGCAATTTCAAGCCGATTGACCGCACAGATTACGACGCCGTGGCGCAGTCGCTCGGCAAAGTAAAAGAAATTCTGTCCGAAGCGGTTTCGTTCGATCGTCCCGACTTTTTCACTATGGGTTATTATGTGACGTTTGCGCAAGAGCCGTTGCCCGATTTGCCCGTAAAACAACTTAACGCGTTTTTGCAAGAGTATGCGGACAGCAAGAGCGAGTTTACTCAAACGGCGGAAAAGGGAGTGCGGTATTCGGCGCGGTTGTCCGTCGAGAACAAGCGCGAAGCGGTTAAAGTAATAGACGAATGTTTGCCGACGTTCGACGGCGAATTTGAAAAACGCGACGCTTACGCCGCCGCTAAAAAAATGGTTGTCGCAGTTAATAACGCTATCGATCGTTTGCAAACGGCAAAAGACAACGTTGCGTATACATTCGGGTCGAGCATGAAAGCCGCCGTCGATTTGTATTACAACGGCATTAAGAGCAATGCCAAAGAGGAAAAGCGTTTCGAGCGGCAGACCGCGAATTACGAAAAGAAAATAGCAAAGGGCAAAAAGCTCGACTGGAAAGTCGCCGACAAAAAGTTGTTCGACTTGCAAGCCGTCAAGCAGGACATTGTCAATCTTGCGACGCGTGTCAAAGCGCGGTTCGAGCGCGATATAGAACAATCCGAAGAAGCGGATTTTACCGCGCGCACGTTACAGCTTATAGACTTTTTGAAAGAAAAAGCGTCGGGCGTTGCGCATAAAATCACACGCGGCATGGCTAAAACCCGCGCGCTCAAACTGATGGAGGAAGTGGGAATTCCCGAAGCGCGCAAGCGGTTCCGTCAGTATCCGTTCGAGTTTTCGGGCGGCATGCGCCAACGCATAGTTATAGCGATTGCGCTGTCCGCAGACCCCGACGTGCTTATTTGCGACGAGCCGACCACCGCGCTCGACGTGACTATACAGTCGCAGATTTTGGAGCTTATCAACAAGGTCAAGCGAGAACGCAATCTGTCCGTTATTTTCATTACGCACGACCTCGGCGTCGTCGCGAACATGGCGGACAGGGTAGCCGTTATGTATGCGGGCAAGATTGTGGAAATAGGCACCGCGCTCGACGTGTTCCACGAACCGGCGCACCCCTACACGTGGGCGTTGCTGTCGTCTATGCCCGACCTCGACACCAAAGACAAGCTCGAAGCAATCCCCGGCACGCCGCCCAACATGATCTATCCGCCCAAGGGCGACGCGTTTGCCGACCGCAACAAGTACGCCATGCAGATAGACTTCGAGGCGCAACCGCCCATGTTTAAAATTTCGGATACGCACTACGCCGCGACGTGGCTGTTGCACCCGTCCGCGCCCAAAATTTCTCCGCCAAAGCCCGTGCTCGACAGAATAGCGCGCATGAAAGCGCAGACCGCGAGCGCGGCGCAGAACGCAGAGCAAAGCGCGGCAAGCGACGGGCTAAACGCAAACGTCGCGACGGATATGGAAAATGCGGTCGGTGTGACCGACGGGCAAGTCGAAAAAGAGCCTGCGGCGAAACCCGCAAAACGCAAACCCGCAAAGTCCGCCAAATCCGTCAAGGCGGACGACGGCGATAAAGCCGAACAAAAACCGCCGAAAGCGAAAAAGCCCGCGGCAAGCAAGCCCGCGGCGAAAAAGCCGACGGCAAAAAAAGAAAAAGTGACGGAAAAAGACGGTAACGGAGGTACGGGCAATGGAAAATAACGAAGAAGTTTTGCTCAAAGTAGACCACCTGTGCCAGTATTTCAAGATGGGCGCGGGCGCGGAATTGAAAGCCGTGGACGACGTCAGCTTCGAGGTTAAAAAAGGCGAGGTGTTCGGACTTGTCGGCGAGAGCGGTTGCGGCAAGACTACCACCGGGCGTTCCGTTATCAAGCTGTACGATATAACGTCGGGCGACGTATACTTTAAAGGTCAGCGAATATGCGCGGGCACGCGGTCTTACGAGGACGCGATTTCCGCCGCCAAAAAGGAATACTCTGCCGAAGCGAAAGAGATAAAAGGTCTTATCGCGGAGGACAAAAAGAAGGGCGCGACCGAAGTGCGGAGCGAGTACGCCGAACGGCTTGCCGCCGCAAAGCAAAAGCGCGACGGCATTATCGCCGAACAAAAAGAGCTTATCGCGTCGGCGCGCAATGACCACAAAAACTGCGAAAAAATTTACATGAAAAAGCTCGCCGAGGAATACGACGAGGCGGTGCAAAAAGCGGGTTCGCCCGAGAATCTGTCGGACGAGGACAAGGCGAAATTTCGTCCTATCGAAAACCTGCCCAAGATAAAAAAGCGCACTTGGATTATATCCGCGCTGGCGACGTTTGCGGTCGCGCTTGCGTTCCTTATTGCGAGTATATCGCTGTTTGCGGTGTTTAACAGTCGGTTCGGGGACTTTGAAACTGTGTCCGCCGTCGTCGACGCGTCGGACGCGCAGGCGCGCACGACGACCGTGCATTACGAAGTGAGCGGCAAGACGTACATCAAAACGCTCGATTATTACGACGCGGATTTAGGCGTGTCCACGCCCGAACAGCTTGTTCGATTGCGCATTTATTACAACGCCGAAAACCCTGCCGATGTCATTTTGAATAAACCGTCAGAGCCGCGCGCCGTCGCGTTTTTGATAGTGTTTTTCGTATTGTGCGCGGCGGGCGCGGGCGTGCTTGTTTACGTAAACGAGCGATACAACCCTTCGCGACTTGTCACGCGCATACAGATGATTTTCCAAGACCCCATAGCGTCGCTCAATCCGCGCATGACCGTCAAGGATATTATTTCCGAGGGGCTTATAATTAACGGCGAAAAGGATAAAAAGTACATCGAACAACAGGTGTACAAGGTGTTGGAGCTTGTGGGGCTTGTGCCCGAACACGCAGGGCGGTATCCGCACGAGTTTTCGGGCGGACAGCGTCAGCGCATAGGCATAGCGCGGTCGGTCATTATGGAACCCGAACTGATTATCGCCGACGAGCCTATTTCCGCTTTGGACGTGTCTATACAGGCGCAGGTTATCAACCTATTGAACGAACTGCGCGACAGGCTGGGACTTACCATACTGTTTATTGCGCACGACCTGTCCGTAGTCAAGTATTTTTCCGACCGTATCGGCGTTATGTACTTCGGCAAGATGGTGGAGCTTGCGACGTCAGACGAGCTGTTTGCGCACCCGTTGCACCCTTACACGAAATCGTTACTTTCCGCCATACCGTTGCCCGATCCCGAATACGAAAAAACGCGCAAGCGTTACGTGTACAATCCGCTTGCCGAGCACGACTATTCGCAGGATAAGCCGAGTTTGCGCGAAGTGAGCGACGGGCATTTTGTAATGTGCAATGACGCGGAGTTGCAAAAGTACCGCGCGGAGCTTAACGCATGACGGACGGCAAACGCCATATTGTAAAATATATCGTACTGGCGGCGGTCGCGCTCGCCGTCGCGCTGTGCATTGCGCTCATACAGGGCTTGTTCGGCATGACGGATAAAATTGCGATCATGCGCTCGCTTACGGACTGCTTTTCGGTGGCGGGCGCGGTGTTGCTGTTGGTCGGGCTTATCGTAGTTTGCAGTAACGGCGGCGCATACGACATTGCGGGGTTTTCCGTTAAAAAGTTTTTTTCGATATTTCAGTCCGCCGAAAAACGCAATAAGGAAACCTATGCCGATTACCGCGCGCGCAAGAGCGAAAACAAACGGTCGTTTTTGGAATTTTTTATAGTCGGCGGCGCGTTTTTTGTAATAGGTATGTCGTTTTTGATTGCGTATTACAGCATTTGAAAATGCATCGAAACGTATTTGAATAATCTTATCTAAACGCCGCGGCAGGGCATATTGCGCCGCGGCGTTTTATCGCTTTACTTTTTGCGTCCGATGTTGTAAAATAGTGTCATGGTGACGACTGTTGCGACAAAACCTATATTCCGCGATAAGCGGCGGCGGGTGTGGGAACTCGATTTTTTGCGCGGGTTTGCGGTGCTCGCAATGTGCTTCGATCATTTGATGTTCGATTTGATGGCGTTTCGTTCGTGGTTTTCCAATTCTTACGAAGTGAACAACCCGTTTATGAACAAGCTGTCCGAACTCGCTTCTGCGTACTGGAATACAAGCCGACTCGACAATATCGGGTTTCGGTTTTGGGCGCACTATATTTTTGTGTTTTTGTTTTTGTTTCTCGTCGGGGTTAGTTGCGCGCTGTCGCGCGACAACACCAAGCGCGGGAGTTTGCTCGGGTTTGTCGCGTTAGCTTTTTCGGGCGTGTCGTTTGTGCTTAAAGCCATGGGCATAATGAGCGACGGGATAGTTTTCGGCATACTGCACTGCATTGCGCTGTCCATACTGTGCGTTGCGGCGGTAGACGTCGTCACGCGGTTTAACAAGCGCGTCAATCTTTACGCGCCGCTCGTGATAGGGCTTGTAATACTCGCCGTCGGCATCGGCAAGAATTTTTGGTCGATGGTGTATCCGTTCGACTATGCGTTTAACGACGATCATTTTTTGGGTTATGTGCTCGGCACGCACGCTTACGGCGACGACTGGTTCGGTTTGTTTCCGTATGTCGGCGCAGTGTTCCTCGGCATGTACTGGGGTAAAGCCGTTTACTCCGAACGTCTGTCGCTGTTGCCTGCGCTCGGCGGGAAGTGGAACAAGCCGATTAACTTTGTCGGGCGGCACGCGCTGTTGTTTTATCTTGCGCACCAAGTCGCAATAGCGGGGCTTGTAATAATCGTTTGCCTGTGCTTGGGCTACAAACTAAATTTTTAACCGCGAGGAAATTTTATATGCTTTTGTATCAATCGCTTAAAGACTTTTATAAAAAGGACGAAAAATCGCCCGCGCTCTTGTATATGGGCAAAACGTTTTCTTACGGCACGCTTTTTAAAGCGATTGACGACGCGGCGGCGCGGCTTGCGTCCGTGGTGAACGCGGGCGACGTCGTTACGATTTGTATGCCGAACACGCCCGAGTGCGTGTACTGCTTTTACGCCGTCAACCGCCTGGGCGCGGTGGCGCACATGGTGCACCCGCTCGCCCCGCTCGCGCAGTTGCGTAAGTTTATGGTAGCGGCAAAGTCCAAACTTCTTATTACTCTGTCCATAAACCTCGATAAGTACGCGCCGCTAACCGATAGTTTTCCCATAATTTCCATACACCCCGCGCGGTCGCTCAACGGGCTGTTGCGGTTTGCGTTTAATCTTAAAGTCAAGCCGTATAAAGGCGACATGACGAATATCACCGCTTACGACGCGCTCGAAAAGCGCGAGTTGCCGCCCGCGCCCGAGCGTTCCGACAGCTCGACGGGCGTGTATCTTCACAGCGGCGGAACGGGCGGCGAGCCTAAAATAATAGAGCTTTCGGACAGCGCCGTGAACGCGCTGGGAAACCGCGGGCTGGAAGCGCTTTGTACGGACGACGCGCGCGGCATGTACATGCTGGGCGCTCTGCCCATGTTCCACGGTTTCGGGCTTGCAATGAGCATACACGCGACGCTTACTTACGGCGGGGTCAGCGTGCTTATGCCAAAGTTCGACCCCGTCAAAACGGTCAAGCTCGTCAAAAAGAACAAGATGCACTTTATTATAGGCGTGCCCAATCTGTTCCGCGCTTTGCTTAAACAGAAAGACTTTAACGGCGACGCGCTTAAAAATATTTACGTCGGGTTTGTCGGCGGCGATTGCGCGCCGCAGGATTTGTTGGACGAATTTAACGACAGAATGGCAAAGGCGGGCGCAAAGGGTAGGCTGTTCGAGGGTTACGGTCTTACCGAAACGGTCACGGTGTGCGCCGTGAATAATTTTAATCACAACCGCAGAGGGTCTATGGGCTACATGCTGTCCGATTTGGACGCGATTATAGTCGAGCCAGACGGCGTTACGCCTTTGCCCGCGGGCGAAAAGGGCGAAATAGCGATTGCGGGCGATACGCTCATGCAAGGGTATCTCGATAACCCGCAAGCCAACGCCGAAGTGTTTTTCGAGGCGAACGGCAAAAAGTACGTGCGAACGGGCGATTTCGGATACATCGACGGCGACGGGTTTTTGTACTATGTGCAACGGCTAAAACGCATTATCAAGATTTCGGGGATAAGCGTTTATCCCAAAGAGATAGAGTCGGCGGCGCTCGAAATAACGGGCGTGACGGGCGCGTGCGCCGTGGAGTACAAGGACGGAGGCAAGACTCGCATCGCGCTGTATCTTACGGGCGCGCCGCAGGACGCGGAGAGGGTGCGCGCAAAGATAGAGAGCGACCTGTCGCGTTACGCCGTGCCGACCATTGTCGAGGTCATAGACAGTATACCGGTTACTCCCGTCATGAAAGCGGACGTGCTCGCGCTCACCGCGCGGGCGGAGGGCAGGGCGTAATGAGGCTTGCTTTTTTGGGCACCGCCGCGGCGGAGGGTTTGCCCGCGGTGTTTTGCAACTGTCCCGCTTGCGCGCGCGCAAAGGAGCGCGGCGGCAGGGATGTGCGCACTCGCAGTCAGATACTGATTGACGACGACACTTTGTTCGATTTCCCTATGGATACTTATATGCACATGCTTGCATATAAGCTGGACTTGTCCAAGGTCAAACGCGTGCTTATAACGCATGCGCACATGGATCACTGCTATCCGCAGGAGTTTTGCATGCGCGGCGGTCCGTTTGCGCACGACATGAGCGAATCGCGTGTGTGCGTTTACGGCAACGCCACGGTGCGCGATATGTTCCTATCCGACACCGCGCGCGAAATGCGCGAGGAAGTGCGCAGCAATATTACGCTCGTCGCGTTGCGCCCTTACGACGACGTAAATAGCGGGGATATGCGCATTGTCGCGCTTCCCGCAAAGCACACGGCGGGCGAGGAGTGTTTGGTGTATTACATACATCGCGGCGGCACGGGCGCACTGTTGCTTAACGATACGGGCGTACTCGATAAGTCGGTGTATGAACGCGCCGCGGACATGGGCGCAAAAGCGAACATTGTCGCAATGGATTGCACTTACGGCGCGCGCAAGCACGGCGCGGGGCGGCACATGGGCTTGTACGACATTGTCGAACAGCGCGAGCTGATGCAACAGGCGGGATTGCTCGCGCCCGACGCGCAGGTGTACGCGACGCATTTTTCGCACAACAGCGACCTCGATTACGACGGACTGTGCGCGGCGGCAAAACCGCACGGCGTGCATATCGCATACGACGGGCTTGTCGTGCGGGCGTAATCGATATTCGCTTATAAATATTATGTTACAATATTCCTAAAACCCTTGATTTTACGGCGCGAAAGTGGTACAATCATACAGTACATGTAATTGAATAGGAGGAAATGATGGCAGAAAGCAAAAAAACGGGCGGAGGAAAAAAGCCCGTAAGTCAAACGCGGGAGGAGGCCGCAGAAGCGTTGCGCAAGGCGGCGGAGCTTATATCGTCGTTGAACGATAACGGAGATGCCAAACCCGCCGCAAAGAAAACATCCGCAAAGAAACCTGCGGCAAAGAAAACGACAGCCGCCTCAACGGCTAAAACGTCCGCGGCAAAAAAGCCCGCCGCGAGCAAGTCGTCAGTGACCAAAAAGACGACTGCGTCGTCGGCAAAAAAGCCCGCGGCTAAAAAACAGGCGGAAAATAAACCGATCGATCCGCAGACCGAACAAGAGACGACCGCCGTCGATAGCGGTGTAGAGGAGCAATCCGTTTCCGTCGTCGAGCCTGTGCCCGTCGAACAAGAACAAGTCGCAGTCGCTTCGTCCGCAGTCGAGCAACAGCCGACCGCAATCGAGGAAGCACCCGCACAAGCAGAGGAGCAACCGCCCCAAGCGGTCGAGAGCGCGCCCGCGCCCGCAAGCACGGACGAACAGAACTCCGAACAAGTCGCGCCCGTCGCGGCGGCGGAACAGCCGCACGCGCAAAAGTCGGGATTTAAGCAAAAGGCGAAATCGGCGGTTGACAACGGCAATATTATTACGTTTATAGTGGCAAACGCGTTGCTCGGTTTGAGCGCGGTATTGCTTTTGATTTCGGCGTTTGACGTGACCTATTACATAGGCGAAACGAGCGTGACGGAGTGGTACAGCTTTTTCGGATATTTCAAACATGCGAGCGAAATTCAAGCTCGGCTCGACGGCGTTGCGTTCGGCTGGGCAAAAGGCGGCTATGCGACTATCGGGATACTGATGGCGTTGTCGGTACTCGCGCCGCTTGCGCTCATTGCCAAAAACGTTATTCTTCTTATTAAAAACAAGGACAAACGCGTCGGCGCAATCGACGCGGCAGTCAGCTTGGCGTTTATCGTCGCGTACCTCGGCATTGTCAATCTTTTCGGCGCGAACGTGACCGCGGGACATATTTCCGCGCTTACAGTCGCGATTATACTTGCGGCGTTTGCCGTTTTCGCGTCCGTTCTGCGCGGCGCGAGCATAGGCGCGACGGCGTTTGCGGCGAGCAATATCGCGCTTACAGTGCTGTGCATGTTCTTGCTTACCGCTTCGCCCGTTTACAATCAGGCGGGCTGGTACGCCGCGGCGACTGCGTCTGTCGACGGCGGCGCGAGCGTCGCGTTTATACTGTTGCTCGCGGCGGTGGCGGCGTTTGCCGCGATTATCGTTATACGCGTGCAAAAACTTCCCGCAATCTTGAATATAGTTGTTCCGTCGGTGGCGGGCGTCGCGGCGTTAATCGCGCTCATACTGTTCGGCATGCGCATGCCCGACGGGTTCGCACTCGACGCGGGCTTTGCGATCGGCGCGATACTCACGTTCGCGCTTGCGGCTGTCGACGTGCTGTTTGCCGTCATTCCGCCGTTAAAGAAGTTGATAGGCGGTGTTACCGACAAAAAGAGCGAACAACCTCAATCCGCAACGGTGGAAAACGTACCCGCGACTGCGGCGGTCGAAAATGACGCGCAACCCGCAAACGTAGAGAACGCGGCGCAACCGCAGACAGAGCAAAACGAAAAGCGGGCGATTTTCTGTCCGTCGTGCGGCGCGGAAAACGAGAGCGATTCTGCGTTCTGCTTAAAGTGCGGCAAGCGCTTATAATCGGCAGTCAAATCCACAGTAAGTAATAAACGCCTCGCGCACGTCGCGGGGCGTTTTGTCGTATTTGCTTGACATCTTTGCGCGATTGGTATATACTGACTATATAAAGTCTGAACCGAAAGAAGCGCTGACGGCAAAGACGGCTAAACGTAAGTACATTATGCGACATTTGTCGCGCCGTTTTGTCCGCGCTTTTCGACGTTCGAGGAGCGCGGTTTTTTATGCAAAACGAAGAAAACAGAATAGCGGTGCTCGGTATCATCGTGTCCGACGGCGAAGCCGTGGAAGCGGTGAACGCGCTGTTGCACGAATACGGCGAGTATGTCGTGGGGCGCATGGGCTTGCCTATGCGCGATCGCGGTATCAACGCGATAACGCTTGTGCTCGACGCGCCCGCCAATGCGATTAACGCTTTGTCGGGCAAGTTGGGCAGGGTGGACGGCGTGTCTGCAAAAGCGTTGTTCGGCAAATAACTTCGGGTGTAATTTTTTCGCGCCGCGAGCGTTTATGTTCGGCATGTCGTAAATAGTTTTAATTAACGCAAAATAATAGCAGAGGAGCTTTTAATCATGAAAAAAATAATTTCCAAATTATTGGTGTGCATGTCCGCCGCGGCGTTCGCTATGCCGCTTGCCGCGTGCGACGACGGCGACAAGGCGGGCACGGTGCGCGTGTTCATGCCCGACGGCGCGCCTGCGATCGCGCTTGCGGGGCTTATGGACAGCGGATATTCGGGCGCGTCGTTCACCGTCGTAAAGGCGGACGAAATCGCCGCGCACGTAAGTTCGGGTAAGGCGGACATGGCGATTATGCCCGTCAACGCGGCGGCAAAGCTGTATAACAAGGGCGTCGATATAGTTATGCTGTCGGTCAACACGCACGGCAATCTTTATATCGTAGGCAATTCGCCGATTGACGGATTTTCCGAACTTGTCGGTTCGCGGTTGGGCGTTATCGGTCAAGGCAACGTGCCCGATCTCACTCTGCGCATGTTGCTTAACGACGCGCATGTTGCTTACGAAGTTTCCGAAAACGCAGTGACCGACAAGATCGCGTTGCGCTATGCGGGTAGCGGCGGCGAGCTGTTGCCTATGCTCGGCGCGGGACACGTCGATTACGCGTTGCTCGGCGAGCCTGCCGCGACCAACGCTATTAAAAAGTTTAACAAAACCATGGCGGCAGACATTCAGGAAATGTGGGAGGGCGCGTTTGAAAGTTCGTATCCGCAAGCGTGTCTTGTCGCAAAAGGTTCGCTCATAGACGACCGTCGCGACTTTGTGGAAGCGTTTTTAACCGCGCTCGAAAACACGGACGGTTGGGCGGAGAGCAACCCGGACAAGGCGGTCGCCGCGGTCAAAGCCAATGTTGCGAGCGGTATTCAGTCCGAACTCGGCGCGCTTACTTCCGACATCGTGCGGCGTTGCAATATTCGCACCGTGTCCGCCGACGACAGCCGCGAGGACTGCACGGCGTACTTCACGTTGTTGACAAAACTGCAAATAAACGACACGCTCACCGCGCTCGACAAAGTGCCCGACGCGGAATTCTATTATCAGTCGATTGCTTAAAGCATGAATAAGCGCGCGAAAAGATGGGCGTTTAACGCGCTGTATGTCGCGGCGGTTGTTGCCGTCGCGCTCGGGGTATGGGCGATCGCCGCGGCGGCGGTCGGCTCCGAGTTTGTGTTGCCGGAAATAAGCACGACTTTGTCCGCGCTCCGCGTCGCGCTAAAAAGCGCGGATTTTTGGTCGGGACTGTTCGGCACGGTTTTGCGCAGCGTTATCGGCTATTTTATTTCGCTCGGACTGTTTTTTATCGCGTTTTTCCTTTCGACGGCGTTCTATTCGTTTGCGCGCATTGTCGAGCCTATAATTTCCGCATTGCGGTCGTTGCCTGCCGTCGCCGTCACGCTTATACTGACGTTGGCTGTGGGCGCGCACGGCACGCCCGTAGTTTTGGGCGTGCTGGTCATTTTTCCCATACTGTATTCGTCCGCCAAGGCGCGCACCGCGACCGTGCCCGCCGAACTGGTCGAGGTGTGCCGAATTTGCGGCGCGGGCAAGATTAAGACCTTTACGTCGCTGTGGTTGCCCTGTCTTGCCGGCGCGCTGCCCGAAAGTCTTGCAACCGCGTTTTCGTACAACATAAAGGCGGTTATCGGCGCGGAAATCCTCGCGCAGACGGCGGAGAGTTTGGGCATGCTCATGAAGCTCGCGCAGATCTACCTCGAACCCGCTCTGCTCATTGCTTACGTGATTGCGGCGGTCGCCGTCGCGGTGCTGTGCGAGTGCGTTATTCGCGGCGCGCTCAAAATCGTTTTGCGCAAATACTCCGATTAGATTTGACAAACTGATTTTATGTGATATAATATATCAACGGGGTTACGCGCAATCGGCGCGGTTAGCCCTCGGCGGCGCGGCGCGAGTTTTGTATGTCGAGCCGTCGCCTACTAATCGCTATTGCGAGGATTGCAATGACGGAAAAAACCAAAAAGACTAATACGCCCAAAACGTCGTCACCCAAAACGACGGGCAAGAGCGCGCGTTCGGCGGAGTCGAAATCGACGGACAACGTCGGCGACAAGCAAACGCGCACAGGCGACGGCGCGTCCGTAAAGAACGCGACGCCGCGAACTGTCGCGCGCAATACCGCCAATCGCACTGCCGCGGGCAGGGCGGACGAAGCGGCGGCAACCGCCGACGCGCCGCTCGCTATGACCATGCCCGAAACGGACGAGCAGGACGGTAACGGCGTTTCCAAAAAGAAACCCGCCAAAAAATCGACGACGCGCATTATAACCAAGGATGCGGAATACGAAGGGTCGTTGCGCGCTTATTCGGGCAATGCGAAAATCGATCAGTCGGTAATCGACGGTTCGGTGTTTGACGACGACGTTACCGAAGAACCTATTTCGGGCTACTATCACAAGTCCATGACGATCGACGATACAATGTTGAGTCACGAGGCGGTGGACGGACGGCGCAGGCCGGGCAAGCGCCGCAAGCAAAAGACAGTGGACTTGACGGTCGCCGAGCGGTACGAACCCGATCCCGGCGTAGGACTTTCGTCCGAAGTGGTGGAAGCGCGTATCGAACAGGGTTACGACAACTTTGTCAAAAAGAAAAGCGGCAAGAGCTATCTTTCCATATTTATACAGAACATATTTACGTTCTTTAACATCTTGACGTTTATCGTCGCCGCCGCGCTTATCGCGGTAGGGGCGGGCGCGACGCAGTTGTTTTTTATCGTTATAATTACAGCGAATATCGTTATAGGCATATTTCAGGAAATCCGTTCCAAAATGAAAATCGACAAGCTGTCGCTTGTGTCCGCGCCGTCGGCTGTGGTCATACGCGACGGCGAGCGCAGCGTGATTCCCACGTCGGACGTGGTGCTCGACGATATTATCTGCTTTGAAATGGGCAAGCAGATTTGCACGGACTCCATAGTCGTGCGCGGCGAGTGCGAAGTAAACGAATCTATGCTGACGGGCGAGAGCGAGCCGGTTAAAAAACGCGCGGGCGATATGCTGTACAGCGGGTCGTTTATCAGTAGCGGGTCGGTTATAGCGCGCGTCGAAAAGGTGGGCGCGGCGAACTATGTGGAAACGCTCACTTCGCACGCCAAAAAGTACAAGAAACCCAAGAGCGAGCTTATGAACTCAATTAAGCTCGTTATAAAGGTGCTGTCGCCCTTTATTATCGCTATCGGCGCGCTTATGGTGTGGACGAACTATCGCAACATTGTGCCCGACGGCATGACCGCCACTTACAAAAACTGGAACGAAATCGTTACGAGCGCGGCGGGCTCGGTCATAGGCATGATACCTTCGGGCATGTTCCTGTTGACGTCGCTTGCGCTTGCCGCGTCCGTTCTGCGGCTTGCCCGCAAACAAACGCTTGTGCAAGACTTGTACTGCATAGAAATGCTTGCGCGCGTGGACGTGCTTTGCCTCGACAAGACGGGCACTATTACCGACGGGTCGATGGAAGTCAACAACGTTATAGAAATCAAGGGGTTCGAGAGCGAACATTCCTTGGCGGAGATTATCGGATCCATGCTGACGGCGACGGGCGACAACAACCAAACCGCGCTCGCGCTCGCCAACAAGTTCGGGTACAGCAAGGCGCTTAACCCGACGGGCGTGCTTCCGTTTTCGTCGCAGCGCAAGCTGTCCGCCGTCACGTTCGAGGGCGAGGGCACGTTTATGTTGGGCGCGCCCGAATTCGTGCTTAAAGACATAGGCGTAAGAATAGAAAAACTTATAAACGACAACGCCGCTAACGGCTTCCGCGTCATGGTGCTCGCGCATTCGCCCGCGGAAATCGTGGGCGAAAAACTGCCCGCCGTGCGCCGCCCCGTTTGTCTGTTGGTTATAGAGGATCATATCCGCGAGGACGCGATAGAAACCATTAAGTGGTTTAAAGAGAACAACGTCGCCGTCAAGGTTATTTCGGGCGACAACCCCATGACCGTGTCCGAGGTCGCGCGCAGAGTGGGCGTGGAAAACGCCGAGCTGTACGTGTCGCTCGAAGGGTTTTCCGACCAAGACGTTATAGAAGCCGCAAACAAGTATACCGTTTTCGGCAGGGTCACGCCCGACCAAAAGCGGTTGCTCGTCCGCTCCATAAAAGCCAAAGACCACACCGTCGCTATGACGGGCGACGGCGTAAACGATATTCTCGCAATGCGCGAATCGGATTGCTCGGTCGCCATGGCGTCGGGCGCGGAGGCGGCGCGCAACGTAAGTCACTTGGTGCTTTTAAACAACGACTTTACGTCCATGCCCGACGTCGTTATGGAAGGGCGGCGCGTTGTCAATAATATACAGGCTTCGTCGGCTATGTTCCTTATGAAGACTTTTATGTCGATTGTCCTGTCCATTATCTTCCTTGCAATGCAACAGCCGTACCCGCTGGCGACCAACAACCTCATGCCGCTCGAAACGTGCATTATAGGTATTCCGTCGTTCTTCCTTGCACTGCAAGCAAATAAAAACATAATACGCGGCAAGTTCCTATCTAACGTCGTGTCGCGCGCAGTCCCGGGCGGCGTCGCGCTCGTGCTCGGCGTAATGTCGATGTACATGTACAATATATTTATCGAACTGCCCGCCACTCCCGACAGCGCGTACCCCTCGCAACTTATTTCCATGATGGTCATAACCATTACTTGCGTGGGTATGATGGTGCTGTTCCGCCAGTGCGAACCGTTTAACGCGTTCCGCACGGTGCTTATGCTGGGCGTGGTCGCGGTTACAATCCTGTTCCTGTACATCATGCCGTCTATCGGTCTTGAAAAAATAGGCTTTACTCAAACGTGGTTCGTGGCGACGGTCGTGCTTTCAAGCTACTTTATCGTCACTATTCTCACAAAAATTTTAAGCTCTATCAAGCTGAAATAGCAGCGGCGATTTGTGAATAAATCGACATAGTTCGACACAATAATTATACCGATAACCCGTCGGGATTACATAATGTTTATTTATAATAGTAAATGTGGAAATTTACACAAGAGGTGATGCTATGGCTAAATTTCTTATAGTAGACGACGAGGAAGGAATCCGTCAGGTAATTAAAGAATATTGCGAGTTCGAGGGTTACGAAACCGAGTTCGCCGCCGACGGCATGGAAGCCGTGCGCAAGGCGCGCGAAACCGATTTCGACATGATTATCATGGACGCGATGATGCCCAAGCTCGACGGTTTTTCCGCGACCAAGGAAATTCGCAAGACCAAGCAAACGCCGATAATTATTCTTTCCGCGCGCGTGGAGGAGTACGACAAGCTCCACGGCTTTGAAATGGGCGCAGACGACTACGTCACAAAACCGTTCAGTCCCAAAGAGCTTATGGCGCGCGCCGCGGCAATCATGCGCAGGGGTGCGATTAACGAGGATAAAATGGTGTCGGGCGATTTGACCATAGACTTTGCGGGTTGCGCCGTGTTTATTGCGGGCAAGCGCGTGCCCATGACGCCCAAGGAGTGCGAGTTGCTGTTCTTGCTCGCGCGATACAACGGCAAGGCGTTTTCGCGGCAGGAACTTTTGGACAAAATTTGGGGCTTCGATTATTACGGCGACGACCGTACCGTCGATACTCACATCAAAATGTTGCGCAAGTCGCTCGGCGAGCAGTACCGCGAAAAAATAGTCACCGTTCGCGGTATGGGCTATAAAGCGATACTGTAACGCTTGCGCCATAGCAAGATAAGAAAATAAAATAAATACGAATAAAGCCGCGTCCGCATTTAATTATAGTGCGGGCGCGGTTTTTGTATGCTGTCGGATTTCGGACATTGTTACGCCGTATATTAAAGAAATCTATTGCGCGAAAAACGCGTTTGTAGTATAATAGGCATATATCGGACAAAAGACGAGCAAGCGCGCTTGCAAGGAGAACAAAGGCATGTTTAAACAGTACGACGAAATTATATTGCAATATATACTTAACCGTGCGGGCGGCGTTTTAAAGCCGCCGACGGGCGATTTAAAGTACCCGTATATCGACCCGGGGGCGGGGTACGGCGGCGAACTGTGGGATTGGGATTCGTATTTTACGGCGCGCGCGCTGTGCCGTGCGTGCAACGTTTTGCCTGCGGAGCGAGTCGATAAAGCGGGCTTGTCGCGCGAACGCGTAGTCGAGCATATAAAAGGTTGCGTATTGAATTTTCTTGCCGCGCAAGAGCGCGACGGATATGTGCCTATAATGGTTGCGGCGGGCGGATTGTTCGAGGGGTATTTCCATGCGGAGCACAAAAAGGGCGTGCCGCTTAATCAGCATAAGCCGTTCTTGTGTCAAGCGGCGTTGCAAGCCTGTAAATTTACCGACGATTTCGATTGGCTTGACGAAAACCGTTTAATTGCGTACATGCGATACTATGAGCAAAATCAATACGATAAAAACAGCGGACTTTTTGTGTGGCAGGACGATGTTATGATCGGCATAGACAACAACCCGACCGTGTTTTTCCGTCCGCTACGGTCGTGCGCGGACGTCTATCTCAACAGCTTTATGTATGTCGAATATATTGCGCTGTCCGAAATCCTGCGCGCCAAAAATAAAATCGCGGAGGCGGAGCTTGCGGAAAAAAGCGCGGCGCGGCTAAAAGACGCTATCAATGCCGAAATGTGGGACGAACGCGACGGCCTGTATTATTCGCAAGACGTAGGTTTTTACGCGGCAAAGCGCAAAATAGGTGACTTCGAGTTCCATGCGGGGCTTGCTCCGTCATGGCGCGCACTGCCGCTTAAAATCAGGTTTTGGGGTTGTTTCCTTCCACTGTATGCGGGAATTTGTCCGCCCGACCGCGCGCAACGCGTTTGCAAACATTTGGACGACCGCAATGTTATGTCGGATTTCGGACTGCGCACGCTTGCCGCGGACGAAAAGATGTACAACCTTGAAAAAAGCTCCAATCCGTCCAACTGGTTGGGCGCGATATGGACGGTGCCCAACTATTTGATTTATACGGGTTTGCTTCGTTACGGTTTTGCCGACCGCGCGGAAAACCTGCGGCGCGCCGCATTGCGCGTAATCGGGGAGAATATAGAGAAAAGCGGGGATATGTATGAAAGCTATAACCCCGAAAACGGCGAACCAAATCTGCATCCCGGATTTTTAAGCTGGAATTTGCTTGCGATAGAAATGTTGGATTGCACGCAAACGAATAAAAAATAAACATAAAAATTTTTGCGACGGGGCGATTACTTGCGCAAGATTATTGACATTGCCGTCGAATTTTGGTATATTGTTTTACGGGTGTACAATAGCTAAACAAATTGTACGGCTTTATACCATACGGGAGATAAAAATTATGCAAATGATTTACGGCGTAAAAGACAGACCGAAAGTACCGCGTCTGCTTTTATTTTCTCTGCAACAACTTCTCGCCATACTCGCGGCGACTATCGCGGTGCCTATGATAGTGGGCAACGGCATGCAACCGTCCGCCGCGCTGTTCGGCGCGGGCGTGGGCACGATTGTTTACCTGTTGTTCACTCGGTTTAAAAGCCCCGTGTTCCTCGGCAGTTCGTTCGCGTTTCTCGGTTCTATGGGCGCGGCGTTTGCGGGCGGCGTGTCCATGTCGCTCGGCTACCTCGGTTTGCTTATCGGCGCTGTGTTTGCGGGGCTTGTGTATGTCATAATCGCGATAATAGTCAAGTTTGCGGGCACGAAGTGGATTGACAAAATCATGCCTGCCGTAGTTATCGGACCGACCGTTGCAATAATCGGCTTGTCGCTTGCTGGCAATGCGATTGGCGACCTTATGTCGGGCAGTGCAATGCACAATATAATAAGCGGCACTACTATCGAAGTCGTGAACGGTGTGGAACAGATTGTTCCGAAAATCATAAGCGTAGCGTATGCCAATCAGTTTATCGCGCTTTTGTGCGGGCTTGTAACTCTGGGCGTGACCATTGCGTGCTCGGTGTACGGCAAGAGAATGGTAAAAATGATACCCTTTGTTATCGGCATACTTTCGGGCTATGCGCTTGCCGCTATCTTTACCGGTTTCAGCTATCTGGACGGCGCGGAGTTCTTGCGCGTGATAGACTTTACACCGTTTGAAACATTGGGTTCGGCTTCGGCTTGGTATCCCGACTTCGCGTTTGTGACCGCGTTTAAAGGCGGTTACAATGCGGGCGAGCTGGGCAACGTGGGCGCGTATATCGGCACGATAGCCGTCGCGTACATCCCCGTCGCGTTCGTCGTTTTCGCCGAACACCTTGCCGACCACAAAAACATTTCGTCCATTATCGAACACGACCTTATTAAAGACCCCGGTTTGCACCGCACTTTGCTCGGCGACGGCGTCGGCTCGGTTGCGGGCGCGTTCTTCGGCGGTTGCCCCAACACCACTTACGGCGAGTCGGTCGGGTGCGTAGCCATTTCGCGCAACGCCTCGGTCATAACTATTCTTGTGACCGCGTGCATGGCGATACTGTCTGCGTTCCTCGCTCCGTTCACGCTGTTCCTCGCGAGCATACCCAAGTGCGTTATGGGCGGCGTGTGCATTGCTTTGTACGGATTTATAGCCGTGTCCGGTCTTAAAATGGTGCAAAAAGTGGACCTCAACGACAACCGCAATTTGTTTGTCGTGTCGGTTATCCTGATTGCGGGCGTGGGCGGCATGGTCGTCAATATCGGCAAAGTAACCATTACGGAAGTTGCGTGCGCGCTCATACTCGGCATACTTGTCAACCTGCTTGTCAATATCCGCGGCAAAAAGGCGGAGGGTGACGGCGGCGCGGTCGAAACCGCCGAAGCCGAAAACGGCTTGGCGAGCGGCGTAGAGCCGATTGCGCAAGAGGGCGTTATAGAAGCGGCGCAAGCGGACGCGCCCGCACAGTCGGATAATGCGGACGATGCGCAAAACGCAGAGGCGGACGCGCCTGTACAGCCCCAAGCGACCGCGCAAGCGGAAGTGCAAAACACTGCAAAACCTAAAAATAAGGGGAAAGCGAAATGAAAAACTTTAAAAACGTTACGATACTCGATCACCCGCTAATCAGTCACAAGATAGCTATACTGCGCTCGGTCGATACGCACACAAAAGACTTCCGCGAGCTTGTGGAAGAAATAACGATGTTGCTCACTTACGAGGCGTTTAAGAACGTTCCCACGCAGGAAGTGGAGGTGCAAACCCCGCTCGAAAAGTGCAAGCAACAAATGGTCGCGGAAAATTCGATAGCCGTCGTGCCCGTGCTCCGCGCGGGGTTGGGCATGGTCGCGGGCGTACATACGCTGTTCCCGACGGCAAAGGTCGGGCATATCGGCATGTACCGCGACGAACAGACTTTACAGCCGCAGGAATACTATTGCAAACTTCCCGACGGCATAGAGAAAATGCGCGCCATAGTGCTCGACCCCATGTTGGCGACGGGCGGCAGCGCAAGCGCGGCAATCGATTTGTTAAAGAGCAAGGGTTGCAAAGACATACATCAAATGTCCATTATCGCCGCGCCGGAGGGCGTGGAACGGCTTGCGACCGCGCACCCCGACGTGCATATCTTTGTCGCGGTGCTCGACAGATGTCTTAACGAAAACGGATATATTCTCCCCGGGCTGGGCGACGCGGGCGACCGCTTATTCGGCACCAAATAACGGCAATGTAATTTAACTATTTAAAAACCGACGGCAGGCGATTGTTGCGTTGCCGTCGGTTTTCTGTTGGTTTTATTAGTTTTGTTTTGAATACAGCAGAAATTCGAGAAATGATTGCGCTTGGTCTTTGTCGCGGTCTTGCAATCGCCTGTAATCGGACAGCAATGTTTTTTCGCGCTCGGTTAAATCGCTCTGTACGTTGACGTTGCCGAAGTCGTCCTCCCTGCCGAGCAGATAATCCGCAGAACACCCGAAACAGTCCGCAAGCGCGCATATAAACTTTGCGGTCGGCTCCGCTTTTTCCTTTTCCCATAGGTCGATAGATTTTTGGCTCGATCCTATTTTAAGCGCAAGCTCGCGTTGGCTTAACCCGTATTCTTTTCGCAGTGTGCGGATTCGTATCATGTTCGCTCCTTTGCGGCAGTTTTCTGCGTTGTCGATTTATCAAAATTATAGTAAAAAATTACTCATTTTTGCTTGACAAAGAAATATATTACCTATATAATATAACCATGTGAGTAAATTATTACTCATTAAGTAATCAACGAAGGAGAAAAAATTATATGAACTATGTGGAAAAGAATTTGCGCAACGGGGAAGAAGTGATTGTCAAAGCTAAAATCAGTTTTTTGTATTTGGTTCCGCGCATTTTGTTTTTTGCGATAGCAATCGCCATAGCGGCGGTACTTGCGACGGTGGTGTTTAAAGAGCCGAGTCCGGAGGATATCAAGAACTTTGCCGATCTTGCCAACTTTGAAAACAAAGTTAAAGTTTATGCCAATCTTCGCACTATCGTTTGGGTCGTTCTGCCCATACTGGGCGGACTTCCGCTTATCCAAAGAATAATCGTTATTCTTACTACCAATCTTGTCGTCACCAATAAGCGCGTCGTGGGCAAGCAGGGCGTTCTTAAAATACAGACGCTCGACGTGCCTGTCGAAAAGATAGACAGCGTGTCGTTCGACGCAGGCGTGTTCGGAAATATTTTGCACTACTACAATATTAAGATTACGAGCACGGGTTCGCAGGGCTATGTGTTCCGCGCGGTGAGCAATGCGCAGGAGTTTAAAGACCGCGCCAACGACGCGATAGAAAAGCATGCGGAGCAGGCGAGAAAGGATCAAGCCGAACAGATAGCCATTGCAATGCACGGTCCGAGCGGCGGCGCCAATTAGCGCGATACGGTTATGTCTACCATACGGGTTTATAGCCCGTAAATCCGATGAGAGCGAAGGACGTCCGAGTTTCGGGCGTTCTTTGCATTTTGTCTTTTATGCGGAATCGATTGCACGTAAAAAGAGTTCGACATTGAGCCGAACTCTTTATTCTAATCTTTTGACGCGTTTAAAGCCCGTTTTTGTGCAAAAATCGCCAATGCAAAACGCGGATCGGTTTTTATTCCGCCCGTTGTTTTTTTATCGCGTTTTGCTCGCCGTGCGGCGGGTTTTGCGGGTTATGTCAGTCGAAGTACGTCAAATCGCCCGCGCACTCGCACAAGCCCAGCTTGCTCGCGCAGCGTTCGCAGTAGCATTTTCCGCATGCGTCGCAGTGCAGTACTTCGTCGGCGGGGAAACGCCGTAAGCAGTTGTCGCATTGTCTTTCGGTCATAAGTTTAGTGTGGGTACTCTGTCGAAAATTATTAGCGTATTCGTCAAAATTTTCGTGGGTTTTGTCGTGGCTCTGTGCGGGCGGCGCGGCGCGCGGGCAAATAGTGTATTTATTTGCGGATAATCCCTTGCAATTATCTTATTATTATGATAAAATTAAAAGCGGTGCAATGGTTAAACGCGGGCGTGCGCGCACTCTTTTACGGCGGCGCGGCGGGATTAACGCGTTATTTTGCAAGGACGAGGAGCAACATGGGTCTTATTTCTTTTATCACAGGCAGCGACAACCGTCGCAACGTAAAAAAACTTTCGGCGCGCGCCGAACAGGTTTTGGCGCTCGAAGGCAAGTTTTCGGGCATGACCGACGACGAACTGCGCGGCATGACCGAGCAGTTTAAAAAGCGTTACAGCGAGAACTTTGAAACGCTGGACGATCTTTTGCCGGAAGCGTTTGCGGTGGTGCGCGAAGCGGGTAAGCGCGTGCTCAATATGCAACATTTTAAAGTGCAGATTATGGGCGGTATCGCTTTGCATCAGGGCAGAATTGCCGAGATGCGCACGGGCGAGGGTAAGACGCTTGTTTCCACGCTCCCCGCATACCTCAACGCGCTAACGGGCAGAGGCGTGCACGTCGTAACCGTCAACGATTATCTTGCGCGGCGCGACGCGGAGTGGATGGGTAAGATTCACAGGTTTTTGGGCTTGACCGTCGGCGTTGCGATTTCGGGCATGAAACCCGATGAGAAACGCGCGGCGTATAACTGCGACATAACTTACGGCACCAACAACGAGTTCGGCTTCGATTATTTGCGCGACAACATGGTCGTTCGGCGCGCGGACATGGTACAACGCGATCTTGCGTTCGCCATTATCGACGAGGTGGACTCCATACTTATCGACGAGGCGAGAACGCCGCTCATTATATCGGGCAAGGGCGGAAAAAGCAGTGAGATGTACAGCCGCGCCAACCGTTTTGCGCGCAGGCTTGTCAGGGACGAGGATTACGAGGTAGACGAGAAAAAGCGGGCTATCAACCTCACCGAGAACGGCATTGCCAAGGCGGAAACTTATTTCGACGTAGAGAACCTTGCGGACATAGAAAACACCGAACTTTATCACTATATCAATAACGCGCTTAAAGCCAACTTTATCATGCACCGCGACCAAGACTATATCGTAAACGACGGCGAGGTCGTTATAGTCGATGAGTTTACGGGGCGACTTATGATAGGTCGGCGGTATAACGACGGCTTGCATCAGGCTATCGAAGCCAAAGAGAACGTGCGTATTCAGTCGGAGAATAAGACGCTTGCGACCATTACGTTCCAAAACTATTTCAGACTTTACGATAAACTTTCGGGCATGACGGGTACCGCCAAGACCGAGGAAAACGAGTTCCGTTCCATTTATAAGCTGGACGTCGTCACCATACCCACCAACCTGCCTATTCAGCGCGTGGACGAAAACGATTTGCTGTTTACGGGCGTTGCGGGCAAGACGCGCGCCATTGTCGAGGACATTAAAGAATGTTACGATCGCGGTCAGCCCGTGCTGGTCGGCACGACCAACGTCGAAAAGAGCGAGGAATTGAGCAAGATTTTGCGGCGCGAAAAAATTCCGCACAACGTGCTCAACGCAAAAAACCACGCCAAGGAAGCGGCTATTATCGCGCAGGCGGGCAGACTGCACCAAGTGACTATCGCCACCAACATGGCGGGTCGCGGTACGGATATTATGCTCGGCGGCAATGCCGAGTTTATGGCGAAAGAAAAACTGCTCAAAGACGGGTTCGAGGAGGCGGATATCGATCTTGCCGCGTCCGTATTCCCCGCGGAAACCGAGGAGGTCAAGAAGGCTCGCGAGTTGTACAATCAATATCTTCAAGAGTTTAAAAAGGAAGTCGCCGCGGAAAAAGAAAAGGTCATTGCGTTCGGCGGTCTGCGCATTATAGGCACCGAGCGACACGAGTCGCGGCGTATCGACAACCAGTTGCGCGGTCGTGCTGGACGTCAGGGCGATATGGGATCGTCCATATTCTACCTTTCGGCGGAAGACGACGTGTTGCGGTTGTGGGGCGAACGGCTTAAAAAGGTTATGTCCATGTTCAAGGTGGACGAGGACACTCCGCTGTCCGCCAAAATCTTGTCGCGGCAGATCGAAAACGCGCAACGCAATATCGAGGGGCGCAACTTTTCCGTGCGTAAGTCCGTTCTCGAATACGACAACGTCATGAACAAACAGCGCGAAATAATTTACGCCGAGCGCGGCAAGGTGCTTAAAGGCATGCCCATGCACGACGAAATTCTTAAAATTTTGCGCGACCGTTGCGACAGCACCGTGGACGCTTACACCGACCCCAAGGTCGATTACGACGAGTGGGACGCCGAGGGGCTTAACAAGGAAGTCGAGCGCAAGTTTATGCCGGGCGTAGCCGAGTTCTTTGACGAGGACAAACTCAAAAATTACACGATCGACGAGCTTAAAGACATGCTGTATCAGGCGGTCAACGACGCATATCAAGCCAAGATCGACGAGGCGAAAGAACACGGCGTGGACTTCGAGGAAATAGAGCGGTACGTCATGCTGCGCGTGGTTGATCAAAAGTGGATGGACCACATAGACAACATGGACGCTTTGCGCAGCGGTATCGGTTTAAAGGCTTACGGTCAGCAAGACCCCGTCATTGCGTATCAGCAGGAAGGGTTCGAGATGTTTGACGAAATGATCAATAATATTCACGACGACGTTACGGTCATGCTCATGCACGCCAACGTCGAGTATCCGCCCGCGCCGCCCAAGCAGGAAACTGAGCTTATAGAAAACCACGGCGACGGCGAACGTCAGGTTAAAGAGCCGGACGTAACGCCCAAGTCCAAGCAGATAGGCAGGAACGACGCGTGCCCGTGCGGGTCCGGTAAGAAATACAAGAATTGTTGCGGCAAAGATCTTTAAGCGCGTTTGCATCGGCGTATGCTACGTCAGTGCGAAATTTTTTCGGGTCACGTACCCGAAGTACGCTCCCCGTCAAAAATTCCGCCATTCCTTGCCTACGCCGCGCCAACGCGCTTAAAGGTTTGACAATGATTGCCTAACTCGCATCAATGCGCTTAAAGGCTTGCTAACCTCGGTCATACTGGGGTTACACTCCCGTCGCGCGTTGTCGACGGTTGTGTGATAAATACGGCTATGCGCACAATCACTTATATTTAAACTGAACGACAGACTTATTTCTTAAATCCGCAGAATTAATTATTAACGGATATTTCATGGATATAGAAGAAAGCAAAATACGAATACGCGAGGCGCAGGGGCTTATTTCCGACGCCTATGCCGCAGTCGCGCCCGACAAGCTAAAAGCGCGGCGCGCGGAGCTTGCCGAAAAGCAGAACGATCCTGCGTTGTATTCCGATCCCAAGGTCGCGCAGGCGGTCAACAGCGAGGCGAAGTATATCGACGATACGCTCGGCAAGTTTGACAGACTGTTCCGCAAAGCCGACGACCTTATCGCAATGGCGGATCTTCTGTCTGTCGAGGCGGACGACGAGCTTACCGAGGAGTTGTTTTCCGAAACCGAGGCGTTGCTCGACGACGCGGGCAAGGCGCAGATTTCGGCGTTGCTGACGGGCGAGTACGACAAGTCGGACGCGATACTGTCCCTGCACGCGGGCGCGGGCGGCACGGAAGCGCAGGACTGGGTGTCCATGCTGTTCCGCATGTACAAAATGTACTGCGAAAAGTCGGGCTATGCCGTGGAGGTTTTGGACAGGCTGGACGGCGACGAAGCGGGCATTAAAAGCGTGACTTTTATCGCGCGCGGCATAAACGCTTACGGTTATCTCAAAGCGGAAAAGGGCGTGCACCGCTTGGTGCGAATTTCGCCGTTCGACGCGAACGCGCGGAGACATACGTCGTTTGCAAGCCTCGAAGTCATGCCCGAAATTAAAGACGACATTACCGTAACCATCAATCCCGACGAAATCCGAGTCGATACCTATCGCAGTAGCGGCGCGGGCGGTCAGCACATTAACAAGACGGACAGCGCGATACGCATAACGCACTTTCCGACGGGCATTGTCGTTACGTGTCAGAACGAACGGAGTCAGACCCAAAACCGCGAAATGGCTATGACCATGCTTAAAAGCAAGCTCGTCGAGCTTAAAGAGCGCGAGGCGGCGGAAAAGGCGGCGAGCATTAAGGGCGATCTCAAAAAAATCGAGTGGGGCAGTCAGATTCGTTCGTATGTGTTTCAGCCGTACACGCTTGTCAAGGATCACCGCACGGGGTTCGAGGATTCGGATATTCAGTCCGTTATGGACGGCGATATAGAAGGGTTTATCATAGACTATCTTAAAAAATCCCGTTGAGCTAACATGAGAGAAAATCCGATAATTTTAGGAATAGAAACGTCTTGCGACGAAACTTCGGCGGCGGTGTTGCGCGGCGACGAACTGCTTTCCAACGTCATTTCGTCGCAGATAGAAATACACAGGCGGTTCGGCGGGGTAGTGCCCGAAATCGCGTCGCGCAATCACTTGACGGCGATACTGCCCGTCATTGACGAAGCGCTTGACAAAGCGGGCGTGTGCAAAACCGATCTCGACGCTATCGGCGTTACTTACGGCGCGGGGCTTGTGGGCGCGTTGCTCGTGGGCGTGTCCGCGGCAAAGGCGCTCGCTTACGCGTTAAATATTCCGCTGTGCGCGGTCAATCATATCGAGGCGCATATAGCGGCTAACTACCTGTCCTATCCGCAATTACAGCCGCCGTTCCTCGCGGTTGTTGCGAGCGGCGGGCATACGGGCGTTGCGCGCGTGGACGGGCGCAACGACTTTACCATGATTTCTTCTACGACCGACGACGCGATAGGCGAGGCGTTTGACAAGGTTGCGCGGGCGTTGGGCTTGCCGTACCCCGGTGGACCCGAAATAGACAGGCTCGCGCGGACGGGCGAGGCCAACATCGAGTTTATGGAACGCAAGCGCGGCAAGGCGGCGGAGTTGAGTTATTCGGGACTTAAAACGGCGGTCGTCAATTATTTGCACAACCTCGAACAAAAGGGCGAAAAACCCAACCTTCCCGACGTGTGCGCGTCTTTTCAAAAGACTGCGGTCGGCATGCTCGCCGATCGCGCCGCGCAAGCGGTCAAAGCGACGGGCATAACGACGGTTGTCGCCGCGGGCGGCGTTTCGGCAAATTCGTATTTGCGCGAACGGCTAAAAGCCGACGGCGAAAAGCTGGGGTATATGGTGTATTTTCCGCCTATGTCGTTGTGCACGGACAATGCGGCAATGGTAGCCGTGCGCGCGCGCGACATGATGGCGGCGGGCGTTAAGCCCGCGTCGCTCGACCTTAACGCCGTGAGCTATCTTAAAATAAAGGGAGGATCGATATGATACAAAAGAAGAACGGGCTTAACGATTCGGACAAAATCCTCGTAACGGTCGCGCTGTGGATTTCGGCTATTACGCTGTTTGCAACCGCGCTGTCGTTGCCCATGTTGCCCGACAAGGTCACTATATTTTACCGTCCGTCTGAAATGGCGACGGCGGGCGAGTATTACAGCAAGTACAACAATCTGTTTATTATACTCATATCGGTCATACCCGCGTCCATCATACTTATTTCGGCGTCGCTCAAAAAACGGCACCGCTTGCAAAATAACTTTTTGTCTATTATTCTGTTCAGCGTAATGCTGTCGCTGTCCATGTGCGCCGTCATTCTTTACGGTATACTCCAACAGTTCGACGCGAGCAAATCCGTGCAGTTTGTCAATGTGCACGGGCTTGTTTCTATCGTCGTGGCGTTTGTGCTGTCCGTGTTTTCGGCGGTGTTGCCTACGTTTATGCACGAATCGCAAGACGCGGGCGCGTGCGAGCGCAAGTTCAAGTCGGGCTTGAAATCGGCGGCTGTAAAATACTGGAACGTCGGAGCTTACGGGTTTTTGATTTGCGCAATCGCTTGCACGTTTACGCCCGAAATATATTGCTATATTCCGCTCGCGGCGTTTGTCGCGGCGCATACCGTCTTTATGTTTGTCGCCGCAAAAAAATCGTTGCGTAAAGTTTAATGCGTAATATAACGTAATTCGTAAATAAAAACCCTCCTTTGGATAGGAGGGATAGTTCCGTATAGAATTTTTATGGATATTTAATAGCCGATTTCGTAAACGGATTAAAGCGAATTATATTTTAGATTTATTTTTCAATCAGTCGCCATTTTAGAGCATGAGCAATAACGTATGTATCTGCCGGCTCTGTTAATTGCGTATCGATGTCCTTAATATCGAAATTAGATCTATCCGCCCAAACAATTACTTGTGCAGGGGTTTGGTATCCTGACGGAAGTATATTATCGCAGAATTTTATGGAAGCATCAAAAATATCATTAGTATAATTATCTTGCATGCCTGTCAAGTGGAATCTTCGCAGTCCCGAAAAATGTAATTCTAATGCATAATTACTCCACTGACTATGGAAAACTATGTTTAACTTATATGTATCGAATTCGTTAAAATGCATAGCTCGTTCGCTATCAACGTGTGTTCCGCTTAAATAGTTTACCGAAACAATGCAAGTATCATGAAAACCGCCGTAAGCATCTAATAGATCGGCTATATCTTTTTGAGTGCATATTTTGTGCCATTCGTTCAGATTTTGTGCCATATAGTTTAAAAAACCTTTAATAACATTCCGAGTTTGGAGTTTTTGATGTAGTTTGTTTCATGTGTTCCGTCGTATGTTTTTCTGTAAGCGTTACATTGGCAGTTCCAAAAACTTAATGCCCATATACGATACCTGTTCGCCGACCTCGGCTATTTTTACGGGCGTTTCGCGCATGCCGCTGTTCAGCCAGTATTCGAGCAGACCCAAAAATCCGTTATACACGAAAATAAAGTAGTAGTCTATTCTCGCGGCGGGGCAGTCGGGATAAAGTTTTGTCATAATCGACACGACCTTTGTGCGCGCCGCTTGCATTGCCCGAGCCAAAAAGTCGGACTGACGTTGATTGCCTATCAGCAGTTTGCACACGCCCGCGTTGCGCGCGACAAACTCGAAAAACGATACATAAAAACTTTTTTCGGGCGAGCCGTCGCTCGTTACCGTTTCTTTGGACAAAAATTGCAAAAATTCCGATTCGACCTGCGATTCTATTTCGGTCAAAACGTCCTGCACGGAATTATAGTGATAATAAAACGTCGCGCGGTTCATTTGCGCGCGCTTGCAAAGCTCGGTTGCCGTTACGTCTTCTATTGGCATCGAGTCGAGCAGTTGTATAAGGCTTGCTTTTATTTTATCTGTTGTTTTTTTCTTCGCGGCGGACATTGTTTAACCTACTTTATTTTATGTATTTATTATACACTTTTTTAGACATAGTGTCAAATTTTTAGCATGAAAAAACGACGAAATTTTTGCGCCGTTTTTTAGACTTGGACGGAGTTTTACTCGGCTTAAAACAGTCGAGGTCTGCCGCCTCCGACCGCTTGAATTAGTTTAAAAATTTCTTCCGTTATGCCGCCGCCTTTGCGTGTTGACAGTCCGCTTTCGGTTTCGGTCAAATACTCGTTCACGGCGGCAACCGTGTCCTCGTCGAGCGCGCCCGACAGCGGCGTTTTGTACAGTTTGCTCGTCAGTTTTCGCTGTAAGTATAAAACGGCGTTGTGCTTCGTTCCGTATTCGAGTTTGGGCGGGTTTAGCACCAGCAGATCGCGCCATACCGCCGCGGTCACGCCGTCGCAATCGCGCTTGCCGTTGTTAATGCAAAACGTCTTGACCGCCATATCCGTGTTTTTGCCGAATATGCCGTCCATTTCGACGCGATAGCCGTTGGCGCACAGCAACGCTTGCAACATCTTTATCTTTTTGCCGCGCTTGCCCGTCGCCGCAGAGCACAACAGCGGGTAGGACAGAATATCGTCGCGCCTGATGTACGGCATGCCGAAGTGTTCGCACACGCCCATAGCGATATGCTCGCCCGTTTCGACGGCGAAGTCGGGGTCGTACAGCATTTTCGCCTCGTCGAAGTACGTTATATATCCCGCGTCCACCACCGCGGTGGGGCAGTTAGCCGCGCCGAGCGCACCGTCCGGCGCAGTTGCGCTTTTGCCGAACAGCCCGAGCTTGGCGCAAATGTCTTCGCACAGCACGCGCGACTTGCCGCCGAACCGTCCTTGCGAATACCTAACGACACTGCCGTGCACGTCGTTGAAACTCTTTCTCGACCCGAACGCCGTATAAGAAACCGTTATCGCCGCGCTCACCGTGTGGCGGTTGGCGGCGAGGATAAGATCCTGCGGTTCGCACACTCCGTCGGCGGGGTCGATTACGTCAAACCCGCACCGCAACAGCGCGGCGCATAAATAACGCTTTGCAAGCGTCGTAAAATTTTTGCCGTCGAATCTTTCGCCGACATACGGCATCTGCGGCGACGTTCCGCAATCCGCCGCGCCGACGGCTATCACTATGTTTTCCATAAATACCTCGTACCGATTTATATGCCGCTTCCCGCCGAAAAGTGCATATATTCGCTATTTCGCGATTTTTCGTCGCGCAATTCTATATCATAGCGATTTAGTAGGAAATTGCTTGACATAACGCGCCGGCGGTGATAAAATATTATTGTTATGAAAAAGGTATTCGCAATTACGGGAATGACGTGCGCGGCGTGCGCGGCGCACGTGGAAAAGGCGGTTAAAAAGCTGGACGTGCGGTCGGTCGAGGTCAATTTGCTCATGAACCGCATGACTGTGGACAGCGATTTGGCGGACGACGAAATTATTAAAGCAGTGGTCGGCGCGGGGTACGGCGCGAGCGTGTACGGCGGGAAAACCGCCGCCCCCGACAAAAAGTCGGTTGCCGTCGCCGTCGATTATTCAAAGACGTTGTTAATAAGGTTTATCGCGTCGATGCTGTTTCTCGTGCCGCTCATGTATTTTTCGATGGGGCACATGATAAACTTTCCCATGGGCGCGCTCGACCCGCACCGCGACCCCGCGTCGTTCGCGCTTATACAGCTTGCGTTCACGACGCCCGTGCTTGTTATAAACGGTAAGTTTTTTACGGGCGGGGTAAAAGCGGCGTTGCGCCGCGCGCCCAATATGGACACGCTTGTCGCGCTCGGAAGCGGCGCGGCATACGTTTACGGCGTGGTCACGCTGTTTCTGATTAACGCCGACGTAGTGTCGGGCAACGTGCACGGCGGCGCGGAACTCGCCATGAACCTGTTTTTCGAGTCGGCGGCTATGATACTCGCGCTCGTCACGCTCGGCAAATTTTTGGAGGCGAAGTCCAAGGGCAAAACGCGTTCGGAAGTGGATAAGCTGTTGCGCTTGCGCCCGCAGACCGCGACCGTACTGCGCGACGGCGCGCCCGTGCAAGTGTCCGTGGACGATATTGCGGTGGGGGATACCGTGGTCGTGCTGTCGGGCGAGTACGTGCCTTGCGACGGGGTGATTACGGTCGGATCGACCACTCTCGACAAGTCGGCGATTACGGGCGAGTCCATACCCGAGGAAGCCTCGGTCGGGTCGCACGTCACTTCCGCGGTGCTCAACCTTACCGGCAGGATAGAACTGCGCGCCGAAAAGGTGGGCGCGGACTCTACGTTGAGCAAGATTATAGAGCTTATAGAAAACGCGGGCGGTTCCAAAGCGCCCATACAAAAGATAGCGGACAAAGTGTCGGCGGTTTTTGTGCCGGTCGTGTGCGCCATTGCGCTCGTCACGCTTATAGTGTGGCTTATCGTCGGCACGGTGGGGCAAGCGTTGACCATGGCCATTTCCGTGCTTGTAATATCCTGTCCGTGCGCGCTGGGCTTGGCAACGCCCGTCGCGGTCATGGCGGGAACGGGCAGAGCGGCGGCTTACGGCGTGCTCGTAAAAAACGCCGAGGTGTTGCAGGGCTTGGAGGGCGTGCGCATATTTGCGCTCGACAAGACGGCGACTATTACAGAGGGCAAGCCGCGCGTGACGCAAGTAAAAGCGACGGGCGCGCTTGTAGGCGACGAAAAAACGGTGCTTAATATCGCCGCGGCGCTCGAACGCACGTCCACGCACCCGCTCGCAAAAGCGATTATCGAAGCGGCGGAGGGCGGCGCGGTCGCGGCGGACGAAGCGGAGTACAGAATAGGTTACGGCGTTGTCGGCACGGTTGACGGCAAGCAGTACGCACTGGGCGCGCCGCGGCTCATGAAAGAATACGGCGTGACCGTCGAGGACGGCGGGGCGCAGACCGTTTATCTATGCACGCGCGGCGAGCTGTTGGGCGAAATAACGGTAAACGACGAAGTCAAGCCGTCGAGCAAGCGCGCTATCGAGCTGTTAAAAAGCATAGGCGCGCGCGTCGTCATGCTCACGGGCGACAACGAGGCGCAGGCAAAGCGCATCGCGGAGCAGGTGGGTATTACGGAAGTCTACTGTAACGTTTTGCCGCAGGACAAACTGAATATAGTGGAAAGTCTGAAAACGCAGGGCAAGACCGCAATGGTCGGCGACGGAATAAACGACGCGCCCGCGCTTAAAGCGGCGGACATCGGCATAGCGATAGGATCGGGCACGGACGTGGCTATAGAGGCGGCGGACGTGGTGCTTGTCAAGTCGGACTTGCTCGACGTGCCGCGCGCCATGGCGGTTTCGCACGCGAGCTTGCGCAACGTCAAGCAAAATCTGTTCTGGGCGTTCATATACAATACTCTGGGCATACCGCTCGCGGCGGGCGCGCTGTACGCCGTGGGCGTGACGCTCAATCCCATGATTGCCGCGGGCGCAATGGCGTTTTCGTCGTTGTTTGTCGTGTGTAACGCGCTTCGGCTTACCGCCATGCGGTTCGACGACGCGCGGATCGCCTCGAAGCTCGCAAAAATACGTTGCGGCGCGACCGAGCGTGTCGGCGCGGACGGCGATGTGCAAATACTAAACGCATGTAGTAAAGGAGCGTGTAATATCATGAAAAAAACACTCAAAGTAAGCGGCATGAGCTGTATGCACTGCGTGGCGCGCGTGGAAAAAGCCATAGCGGCTGTGGACGGCGTGACCGACGTCAAGGTCAGTCTTGAAAACGGCGAAGCGACCGTTGACGGAAACTTCGACGTTGCGGCGGCTGTAAAAGCCGTTGCGGACGCGGGTTACGACTGCGAGGAATAGCGCGCGGCGGGCGGCGCTTGCGCCGGAAATGGCGCGGCGCATTAGAATATAATTAGAATAAGATTATGTTTTGCGGCAATCATTGACAAAGCCGCGTATACATTATATAATAGCCGTGACGGTTACAAACCGAACTCGGAGTTTTTCGTATGGCAAAAAAGGTGGCGGTTCCCGACGGCGACGGGCAAATCGAAAAAGAAAATCTAAAAAAGAAGCGCAACAGGTGTTGCACGTGCTGTCTTGCATTTCTGATAGTGGTTGTCGTCATATTCGGCGCGGCGTTCGGCGTGGGCTGGTATTTCGGCGATAAGTTCACAAAGGAAAACTTCGGCATGTCGCTCGGCAACTCGCTGGGCGTTATAAACGATCTTTATTGGACGGACGACAAGGACGTCGTCAAAAATTCGTTCAAGCCCGAGGATGTTGACGGGTTCTATTCGCAAATAAAACGCAATATTTTGCTCAAAGACGACGCCGAAGTGGATTTCGACGCCGCGCTTTTGCAAGCTCTCGACAAGTACCTCGAAACAGTCGGCGGCACGGAATCCGCTGCGCGCAACAGCGGAGCCGAACCCGAAGGCGACGCGTCTAACGGCGAAAACCCCGACGGCGATCAAAACGGCGACGACAAACAATCGTCCGTTATGGACTTGCTTGTCGATATGATAGCCAACGTGCTCGACCGCGACAATATAGATTTGGATAGGCTCAACGCTTACGACGCGACCGACCCGACGACAGACGAATACATATTCAAGCTGAACGATAAGCAACTCGCGGCATTTATAAATTCCATTATGAAAGCCATGCTCAAAAACGCGGACAAAATTTCCGCGCTGGGCGAAACGCCGCAGATGATAAACCTTGCGTCGGTGGTGTCGCTCAAACAGGTGCGTTTTGTCGCTTCTACGGTCAAGGCGGAGGACGGCACGCAGACCGTCGCCGCGACCAGCGCGGACGTTACCGTATGGTTGGGATTTCAGCGCGCGGCGGGGCAGGCTGTTACTTACTTTATGAAAAATTCGGGCGTCGGCTGGGCGAGCGGGCTTGCGCGTTGGTTGGGCGACGTTTTTCTGCCCGAAAACCTGTACGTGACGATGTCCGTTCCGCTATTGGGCGACGGCACGACCAAACTTGTCATAAACGACATGAACGCGAGCGAACACGCGCGCGCAAGCAAGCTGATTAACGGCATTTTAAAGATGTCGGGCACGAGCACGCTCGACGAACTGCTTGTCGATTTGACCGAAAAGATTAAGCCGTACTTGAAAACGGCTACCGAGCACATGGATTTTACCGACGCGCCGCGCGGCGAATTGAATTTGGATTTGCTCGAAACCGTTACGAAATTGGCGAGCGAGAATATGGAGGGCGAGCCGCTCACGAAGTCCGATTTGATATATGTTTTGCAAGCGTTGCTGTCCGACCCGAGCGCGCAACTTAAAAAGTTACAGCCGTACTTCTATAAAAACAGATATTTAGCCGAAAACGGCGACGAGGTGTATATCGAGGGCGGGAGCGCTACGCTCGCACCCATAGATTACGAACGCAGGTTTATCGAGGAAATAGAAAGCAAATACGCGCTCGACTTCGGCGACAGCGAGGACGTGACGCTCGAAAACGTGCTTGCCATGCTCGGCGTGTCGCTCGACGGGCAGAATTCGTCCGTGCAGTCCAAAGACTTGCTCGACCTTATAAATACCGATAAATTTACAGCCGCACTCGACAAGGATTTGTCCGAACTGGAATTGGCGGTTACCGATCGCATGCTCGCCGCCGCGCTGTCGAGCCAGACCGATAAACTGTTGACAGGCGCGGGCACCGGCTTGGAGGGCTTGAAAATCACGCTCGACGCGCTAACATTCGTGCGCAAGGACGGCGATATAGGACTGCCCGAACAACAGCGCAAGTTGTACGCGCTTATAGCCGTCGAGGTCGATACGAGCGATTTGCTCGCGTCAATGGGTAGCGGAAGTTTGGCGGGCAAGCTGGCGGCTGGATTGATGCCCGAAAAACTGCTGTTGACCGTCACGGTTGATATTACGCGCAACCGTCCCGCAGGCGCGACCGCGGACGAAACCGAGTTTATGATAAATTCGTGCGAAAACACGCAGTACGTCATTGCCACGCTCGAAAAACTTATTCCCAATTTCAACCTTAACACCGTGTCCGAAAAAATGGAGAGCATGCTCAATAACATGCTCGACGAGCTGTATAAAAAACTCAATATTCGGCTTGTCGCGTCCACCGTCGAGCTTGACGGCGCGAGCGGCGAATACACGGGCGAGCAGGGCGGCATGATTATGCCCGACATCTTTACCGTCGTCACCGATACGGTGCTTGTGCGCGAGGACGGCACGAAAGTAGTCGAGCCGTCGGGCTTGAAAAACGTGTTGCGCGCGCTCAACGATACGGACGGATTTTCGTCGGAGCCGCAAATCGCCGAAGACTACGGCGCGTTTATCGATCAGGTGATTGATAAATACTACCTCAATCCCGCGCCGACGGACGATTTGTCCGACTTCGACAGGCTTACGCAGTTTATGTCCGACTTCGACATGGGCAAGTTCCGAGTGAGCGGTGCGGACGGCACGATCAAATATCTTGCGCACGACACGCGCGCGACCGAGCTGTTAAAGCCTAAAATGACCGCCGCGGAACTGGGCGCGTTGCTCTCCGAACAACTGTCGAAGCAGGGCAACGAGTCTGTCGCGTCCTATCGCATTAACGACGTATCTACTTCGCCTACAAGACTTTCGATCGTGCTGTCGATAGCCGTCGGCGACCTGTTGCCGCCCGATATGAAATTCTTGCTGTCGTCCGACAACGTGTTCGTCACGGCGCAAGTCAAGCTGGACGAGGTGACGGGCGACGGCGAAATCGAGCCAAAGCGTTACGGCGTGGACGTCGGCGTGAACAACATGCCGAGCGGCGGCGAGGTTTTTTCGGACATGGTCGAAATCGTCAAGTTTTTCAATCCCGACTTCGATATAGAGTCGCAGGTGCAGGACTTCGGGCGAATACTTTACGAACAGCTTAACAGTCTTAATAAAAGCATTGGCTCGGAAAGCAACGTGCCCGACGACATAGGCGGTATTACGGTAGGCAAGGGCGGCAACTTGTTCGAGTTCACCGTCGACGGGCTTGAAATGATTGATTTTTACACTTTCCTCGCGGGCAAGATGGATTTGACGCTCGACGAAACGACCACGGCGGACACCGTCAAGTCCGCATTGCAGGGCATGTATCAATATGTGGACGTCGAGGGGCTGCGCAACGCGAATAACTATAAACTGTCCGACGTAATCCGTAACGCGCCGAGCGCGACGGACGCGGCGTGGAGCGACGATCAATATAAAGACATGGTCACGCGCGGCGGCGTTTATTCCGACACGACTTTCAACGGGTTTATTAAGCGCGGCGTAGAGAGCATAGACAAGGACGGCAGTGTGCGCGCGGTGCAAACGGCGGTGCTTAATAAAGGCGACGACTCGCAAAACGCGCAAAACGCGCGGACGTGGGCAAACGAGCGTTTGGCGATTGCCGAAACGTTGACGGAAAACGACAGCTATATGTTTGTCACGTTCTCCATGACCATGAACAAGTTTATGGAAACCGACAAAGCCGATTCGGTCGAGTTTTACCCCGAAACGGTGTACGCGACGATTGTGTATAAAAAGACGGACGACCCCGTTAAGCCTTTTGACGAAATAGGACTGATATTCAACGACATGACCGCCGCGGAATACGACGTGCTTGTAAAACTGATGAGTTTGAGCGCGGATTCGACCGATAAGTCAAAGGTCAATATAGTGACTATCGCGGAACGCAGCGAGGACGTGCTCAACAACCTTGTAAGTATAGGCGAGGTGAGCTTTGGCGGTATGCACGGCGGAACGGGCTTCGGCAGCGTCGTTTTTACGCCCAAATCGATATAACAAGCGGGCATACCGCGATAAAAGCGGTTAAAATACTGTCGTGAACATATAAACATATTAGCAACCATGCAAATATGCGCGCGGCGAGGTGGAAATTATGGACTATAACAGAATAATAATGTTTTGCGATTACGGTCTGGACGACGCGATTGCGACGTTGCACATACTCCGTCATGCCGATAAGTTCGGCAAAATCGACGTTGTGCCGATCGGCGGGAACGTCGGTGTGCAAACGGCGTATCGCAACGCTCATACACTGCTCGCCGCGGCGGGTGCGGACAAAAACAAAGTGCGCATAGTAGATACGCGCGCCGTTAAACAGCCGTCCGATAATATCCCCGACGTGCACGGCACGGACGGGATAGGCGACGTGTTGGAACATAAGACGTCCGAACTTACCGTGATCGACTTTGCGGAGTTTTGCTCGGAGCTTAAATCGGAGGCGCAACCGAGCCGCGATTGCGTGCTGTCGCTCGGTCCTTGTACCGTGCCGAACATGCTGGGGTATACGCCGTTCTGTACGGTGTTGATGGGCGGAACGGTCAAGGAAGAACCGAACTGCGGCAAGTACGAATTTAACGAGGCAATGGACGTTGCGGCATTTAAAAGCTATGCAAAAACTGCGACGGCGGTAGCTACGCTCGACACATGTCACGACAAAAAATTCGGGTTCGACCGATTTGTCATGGGCGATCCGATCGCGGATAAACTTATAGCGCGTTATAAGTCTATGTGCATAAGTCGCAACGCGCCCGTCGCCGTGTACGATTATGTCGCCGCGCTCGCCGTGACCAATCCCGAACTGTTCGACGCGGAGCGCATACGCCGCGCGGACGGGGTAGAGTTCAACGACCTTAAATATAGATAATCGTAAATAAAGCAATCAAAAGCGCGGCAGAACGACCGTGCTTTTTGTTATTCGGAATTAACAGTAATATACAATAACTATATATATTAAGGATTGATATTAACGCTTTTCGTGCGGCGTTAGTATGTAAAATATAGGCGAAAAAGAGCGAAAAATAAAAGGCTCTTAATAAAAAAGACAAAATAGTACAAAATATAACAAAAGCAGTGATATATTAACACGAATAAAAGTGTACACTTTGGTCAATATGTATAAATTTTATCAAAATTTTTGTGAAAAACTATTGACAAAGGCAACTAATGGTGCTAAAATGCTTATAGCAATTAAATAATTCATTATGGAGGAAAATTTATGAAAAAATTGCTCGCTACTCTTTTGGCGTCTTCTATGGCGCTTACGGCTATCGGCGGTCTTGTTGCATGCGGTGGAGACGACAAACCCGGCGGCGGATATGATGATCCGTTTAATAAGACGATTACGGGAACATGGGCAGCTCCCGAAGAAACTTATTGGGTTGCGGCTACGCTCAAGTATTACGATAACGCGACATGGGGCGATGACGCAGGCACTGCGACTATCCCCGAAGATTTCCAGTTCCAACAGAATTCCGATAATAAGGATTTGTATAAAGTAACGCTTAACTTGTATAAAGGTGATATTTTTAAAATTCGTTATGCCGATACGTCTTGGGACGATATGCCCGGTATAAGCAAACTTACCGCTGACGAAAACCTTTTGAAGTCGTTGAATACCGCTACTTCCCCTATATCGGAAGAAGCTGGCGAAGGCTTGGGCGGAAAGAACTTTGTAGTCAATCAGGACGGTGTTTACGAATTGCGTATCAATACCGCGCCGACGGACAAATCCATCGTAACGTATGTTCGTAAATCCGACGCTCCCGTACTCTCGACTTCTTACTATGTAGGTTTCTACGGCGCTTTCGGCGGGGAAACGGCATGGGTAGAGCCTACGGCTGAAACCGCAAAATCGACGGCGGTTACCGACCCTACGGAAGATACCACACACGAAATTTCCATGGCATGTGAAGAAGGCGACGAATTCGGTCTTCGTGTTATGCAAAAGGTCACGAAAGGCGAAGTTGCCGGCGATTGGAAACAAGGCGGTTGGGTCGGTGCGACCAGCACGGCAATAGAAACCGACCACGAGGCTTTTGAGGCAAGCAGCGGCGGTAACTTCTCTTGTGTAACCGCAGGAACTTATAAGTTTACGGTTGTGCTCGCGGCGGACGGCAGTGTGAAAACCGTTAAAATCGCTACCGTTACTGCGTAATATTTAAAAAATGATTGCCGAACACAAGCCCGATGATCGGTTTTATCGGGCTTGTTTCGTTGCAATTTAAACAACAAAAGTATATTATTCTACAAATTGTTCAAAATAATGACATGCCGCAAAATGCGGTGCGGAAAACTTATAGGTTTTAATATTCAGTTTATAAAACCTTATATTCATTCTAAATAATATTAAATATTTTTGGAGGATAAATTATGAAAAAGATATTGGCAACACTTTTAGCTTCTGCTATGGCTTTTACCGCGATCGGCGGGCTTGCGGCTTGCGGCGGTAGCGATGACAGCGGTCCCGTGCTTAAAGTATGGTGCCCTCAAGAGGCTATCAGCGGATACGAAAAAATTGTTCCGCAGTTCAAAGAAAAATACCCCGATTATGCCAAGTACACTATTAAGTTCGAAGCAAAAGGCGAGGGAACTGTTCAGACTGCATTAGGTAAAGATCCTTCTACGGGCGCCGATGTATTCTTTATCCCTTCCGATCACTTATATAAATTATATAACCGCAATGTTCTTCAAGCATTGCCCGATAATTATAAAGCGTTGGTAACGGAGCGCGACGAGGCTTTCACTTACGAGTTCGCCACAATCAACGATAAAATTATGGCGTTCCCTGCGACTAACGACAACGGGTATTTCTTGTATTACGACAGCACGGAATTGACGGCGGAAGACGTACTTTCGCTCGATAAGATACAGTCTGTTGCAAAAGCAAAAAACAAGCATATTTCGTTCGATTACGGCGACGCATATTATGTCGCGTCGTTCTTTATCGGCACGGGCTGCGCGTTTGACTTTGCCGACGCATCTATGAAAAAATACGATACGACTTTGGATTCTCCGGAAGGCATGGCTGCTATCGAAGCGTATTGGAATTATTTCTCCACGGAAAAGAACAATGCTCCGAAATCGCCTTCGCAAGTAATTACCAACAGCGATATAGTTAGCGGTTTCGCGGAGGGTAACTACATTGCCGGCATTTACGGAACATGGAAATGGTCGGAAATTAAGAAGAAGGTTCCCAATGCCGAAACCAAAATAAAAACGGCGGTTCTGCCTTCCTTTACCGTTGGTGGCGAGACTTATGATATGGGTACTTTCTACGGCGCAAAATATTGCGCAGTAAACGCACTTAAATCTGCCGACACTATTCCCGCCGCTCTTGCGCTTGCAGAGTTCTTTACCAGCGAAGAAGGACAGCTTGCACGTTATAACGCAACCAATGCGGGGCCGAGCAATAAGAATTTGACGGAAAACAACGAAACCATCAAAAACGATCCCATTATCAAAACGTACAGAGCTCAAGTTCAGAAAAAGGGCTATGTACAGCACGACCAAGCCGACGGATTCTGGGCTGAAACCGGTATTCTCAACCCTGTTAAGAAGATGGCTACGGGCGAAATGAAAACTTTAAAAGACGCAAAAGAAGAATTAAAGACGATTGCGGCATCCATTAAGATTGACAAAACCTGATTTTAAAGTAATTATGTAAAGCAAAGGCTATTCGCCGAGTCGAATTTCTCGGCTTGGCGAATTTTCTTTGTTTATTTTAAATTATTCGATAGGGAGTTAAAATTATGGCATCAACCAAAAATACTGTCCCTACCTGGAAGCAATATAATCGACCTTGGTATCAAAAATTCGGACTTGCCATATTGGAATATATCAAGAACGTTGGTATAATGATATGGTGCTGTATCAAGGCGATTCCTTTTAAAATCCGCGATTTTGTATTTGCAATCGGTCGGTGTTTTCAAGGTTTGTGGTTCAGATTTAAAAACGGTGATTGGCGCACGAGAATGTCGTATCTTATTATGGGATTCGGCAATTTTTCGCGCGGGCCCAAACAATTTTTAACGGGTTTTTTACAGCTTGCCGTTGAAGTTTTATTTATTCTGTTTATGGTGTTTATCGGGGCGCATAATCTATCGATGTTGCCGTCATTGGGCATAACGCCTATACTTCCCGGTCCCGGCGGGATTGGTATGGTAGAACACGATAACTCGCTCAAGATACTTATTTTCAGCGTTTTGACGTTTATTTTTATGATATTCTTTCTCTATATGTGGATTAAGAATACCCAAATCGCGTACAACACGCAAAAACACGTAGAAGCGGGCAAGGCTATTTCCGGTCCAAAACAACAGATAAATTTCGCGCTTAACGACGGTTATCATGTTACGATACTTACATTGCCTATTGTAGGTATTTTGATAGTAACGGTATTGCCGCTCATTTGCAACATTTTGGTTGCGTTTACCAATTTCGACGCGTTTAACGACGAAGTCCATTTGTTTAAGTGGGTGGGATTCGATTCGTTTGCTTCGGTTTTCGGAAAGACATACGGAACGGAAATTTGGGGCGTATTAGGCTGGACGCTTATATGGGCGTTTTTTGCGACGTTTACCAACTTCTTCTTCGGCATGTTCTTGGCAATGATAATCAATAAAAAGTCGATTAAACTTAAAGCGTTTTGGCGGACTTGTTTCGTTATTGTAATCGCTGTTCCCGATTTTGTATCGTTGCTTATGATGAGTCAGTTTTTCGCATGGAAGTCGGATCCGGCGCAGACAGGCGCATTTAACTTGATTATACAACAATGGTTTGGAATAAATCAGAATGTGGACTGGTTCGGCTCGGCTACTTATAAACCGACGATGGCGAGAATAATGGTTATAGTTATCAATATGTGGCGCGGCATGCCGTTTACAATGCTTTCCACATACGGTATACTTATGAATATCCCGGAAGAGTTGTACGAATCGAGCCGTATCGACGGTGCGGGACCTGTGCGCAGGTTTATATCCATAACGTTCCCGTATATTATGTTTGTTATGGGTCCGCAGCTTATAACGACGTTTACGGGCAACATTAACAACTTCAACGTTATATTCTTCCTTACGGGCGGCGGTCCGTTCATGGGCAAATCCGCAAACAGCCCCGGCTCTACCGACTTGTTGGTAACTTGGTTGTACAGATTGACCGTCAACAATTCCTCTGCGGAATACAATCACGGTGCGGTTATAGGTATATTCACGTTTATTATAAGTAGCTTCTTTGCTCTTATTGTATTTAACAGTTCCAAATCGGTTAAACAGGAGGATTCGTTCCAATGATAGGGTTAAGATCAAAACGTTTAATTACCGATAGCATAATATACATTGTACTCGCTGTGATGGTAGTAATATGGTTGTTTCCGCTTGTTTGGATGGTATTGCGAGCATTTGACGCTAATACGAGCAATATAACTACTTCGATTTTTCCGAAAGAATTTACGATGGATAACTTCAAAAATCTTTTCGGCGGCGCAGATTACGACCAGTATCCTTACGGCAAATGGTTGGTAAATACGCTGATAGTAGCGACAGGCTCTTGTATAATTTCTACTTTATTGGTGCTCATGGTTTCTTACGCGCTTTCGCGTTTGAGGTTTAAAGCTCGCAAAACGTTGATGAATATAGCATTGATTTTGGGGCTGTTTCCCGGCTTCCTGTCGATTATTACGCTATACTATATTTTCAAGCAAGTATCGTTCACTATCGGTGATACAGAGTACACATTGACAAACAATACTTTCGGATTGATACTTGTGTATTCTATAGGCGCAGGTACGGGATATTATATTGTTAAAGGCTTTTTCGATACAGTGCCTGTCGCGATTGACGAGGCGGCGCGTATCGATGGCGCTACTAAAAACCGCATATTCTGGCGGATGATCATTCCGTTAAGTAAACCTATAATTATATATACGATTCTTACTGCTTTTATAGGTCCGTGGTGCGATTTTATTTTGGCGAAAGTCTTTATATCGGATCCCGAAAAGTTCACCGTTGCGGTAGGTATACAACAATGGTTGGACGCCGGCGACAACAATACGATAGACCGTATGTTCACCAGATTCTGTGCAGGCGGTACGCTAATTGCGGTGCCTATAGTGTTGCTATATCTGTTAATGCAAAAGTTCTATGTAGCAGGCATTACCGGCGGCGCGGCAAAAGGTTAATAGGGTATAATAAACAGCATATAAGCATTGATTATATGCTGTTTATTAAAACTCTTTGGCTTATATCTTTATAAATAATTATTACAATATATTATATTGGAGTTGACATGAAATATAAAAAACTTTTATCGTTGGCGACGGCGTCTGTTCTTGCATGTTCGTTGAGTATCACTTGTGCGGCATGCGGAAAAGACGGCGATAACGGACCTAATCCCGCCGCGCCGACTAATACTTACGAATACGATATTCCGCAGGATTATTGCAGGACTTATTACGAAGTGTTTGTTCGGTCTTTTGCGGACGGCAACGGCGACGGTATCGGCGATTTTAAAGGTTTAATCGAAAAACTCGATTACCTTAACGACGGTGACGACAGTACGACCGAAGACTTGGGTATAAACGGAATTTGGCTTATGCCGATAAACAGTTCCAACTCGTACCATAAGTATGATGTAAAAGATTATTACAACGTTGACGCAGAGTATGGCACGCTTGATGACTTTGACAAACTCGTCGAGGAATGCAACAAACGCGATATATGGTTGCAAATGGATTTGGTGCTCAATCACACGTCTAAACAACACCCTTGGTTTAAGCAAGCTCTTACAGACGCGCGTAACGGACTCACTCCCGAAACGAGCGAAGCCATGGCAAAATATTGTTTTAAACTTACATCGGAATTGTCGGGGTCTGACGGTTACGCAAAAGTGTCGGACAGTCCGTACAGCTACTTATGTAACTTCTCCATTGAAATGCCCGATTTAAATTTAAGCAATATCCAAGTCAGGGAAGAAATAAAAAATATCGTCGATTTCTGGCTGGAACGCGGCGTGCATTCTTTCAGACTGGATGCTGTGCCGTGGGCGTTTGCGGACGGGTCGATTTATACCGAGGAAAACGGCGAGTTTTGGACATGGTTTAACGATTACTGTAATCAAAAAGGCACCGAAGTTTTCGGTAAAGAGAACGACGGCATTAACAGTTACTGTTATAATGTCGGCGAAGTTTGGACCGGTAACATGGATATCGAAAAGTTTTTCGGCACGGGCATGAGTTGCTTTAACTATTCCATGGGCGGCGCCGACGACGTCGGTTTTGCGGAATTAGCTAACGGTTGGGGTACTTCCGACGCAGGTTGGTTTACCGACAAACTTGCGGAAATCCAAGCGGGTACTTTAGCCAAAGATCCGGACGCGATTATGTCTAATTTCCTTTCAAATCACGATAACGATCGCAGTGCGGGATATTTCAATTACGACCAAGTTAAAATAAAAAAAGCCGCCGCACTGTATTTGTTGGCGCCCGGCAATCCGTATATTTATTACGGCGAAGAAATAGGCGCGGCTGGTAGCGGTGTTGACCCTAATAAACGTTTGCCGTTTAACTGGGGCGACGGTAAGTATAATATGAAAAACCCGCCGGGAGCAAATTACGACGGTACGCAAAAATTCGGTACGTGGAAATCTCAAAACCGCTCAACTTCTTCTATTCTGACGTTTTACAGAAATGCGATACAGTTGCGCAATCGATTCCCCGAAATCGGACGCGGCGTAATGACCCCACACGGATTGATGTCAGACAATAAAATCAAAACACAAGCCTCGATATTGGCTGCCGGCAGTTCTCTCAACTCAACCAATTCACTTAATTCGTCGGTAGCGGTTTATACTTTAACGTGGAAAAACAGAACAATACTTATAGTCCACAATACGGGAACGGCGTCCGTTACGCTCGACACGTCGGAATTCGCAGGGTATAAACTTGTCGGGGATTTAAAAGCCAATGGCGGGGATGTTAAGTTAAACGATTCAACTTTGACAATGTCGCCAGCGACCGTTGCATTACTACACATTTAAAATAAAATAAACCATAAAGGAGTAAATAATGAAAACGACATCGAAAGTATTGAATTTTTTTAAGCGCGCGGCAGTTGTATTTGCCATTGCCGTCCTTACAATATTCGCTTTGCCGCTTGGAATTGCAGACTATGCAGTAAAAGCAAAAGCCGAATCCGCATCAAACTCCACCGTAAAAGAGAGTGCGGTTAATCCCGGCGTTCGTGTTTCTGCGGAAACGGTAGCGGACGAGGTTATCCCAGATTTTTTACTTACAATCAATTATTTCAACAATAAAGACGCCGATAAGTGGTATCTTTGGTTATGGTCGCTTGCCGGCGAGAAAATAAAAGACGAAAATAAATTTTCCGGCAGCGTTAATATCGGCGGCAAAGCATGGAAAACATTATCGGTAGGAATTTCCGGCGTTAAAGCCGATAAAGACGGAAACGCGGTAGGTTTGATTGTTCGCGACGCTGCGTGGAATAAGGACGTCGAAATCGATAGATTTGTCAAAGCGGACAAAATCGTCAACAATAAAGTTACATTGTATTTGGTAACGGGCGATTCCGAATTGTATTACTCGGAAGAGGAGGCAATAGTTGCTATGCAAAATGCAATACTTCCTAAAATTACGTCGGCGGCGTTTTCCGCGCTTGACGAGGTTAAAATCAAGACGGGAGTAGCCATTACCGATAAATCGTATTTTAAGATTAAAGACAGCGGTAATAATGTCGTGGGCGAGCTCGATTGCTCTTTGCCCGAGAACGCGGATTATGTCGGCAAAACTGCGATTACTATTAAACTGGATAGCAACTGCGACTTTTCAAAATCTTACGTTATTTGCGACGAACCCGCGGTCATTGATACCGAAAAGAATTTTTCGCGTGCAAATATCGTTACTCATTATTTATTTGAGGATGCGTCGTTTGACGTGTACAATTACGACGGCAACGATTTAGGCGCGGTATATAGCGCCGAGAAAACCGTGTTCAAAGTATGGTCGCCTTATGCGGAGGATTTAAAACTTAACATTTATTCCGCGGGCGAAGGAGGTACTGCGACGTCGTATGATATGGTAAAAAGCGAAAAAGGCACTTGGTCATACACGCTCAACGGCGATCAAAAGAATAAATACTATACCTATTCCGTTGTTAACGGCGGCACGACTAATGAAATTGTCGATCCTTATGCGAAGAGCGGTGGCAGAAACGGTCAACGCGGTATGATTGTCGATTTCAATTCCGCCGATACCAAACCGCAAGGTTGGGATACTCAAAGCAATCCTACTCTCAAATCCAACGCTCATGCGGTTATCTGGGAAGCGCAGTTGCGCGACGTGACTATTCACGAGAGCTCGGGCGTAAGCGAGGCAAACCGCGGCAAGTTTTTGGGTCTTACAGAAACGGGTACCAAAAACAGCAAAGGTCAGGCGACCGCGCTCGATTACCTTAAAGAGCTTGGCGTAACGCAAGTGCACTTCCAGCCTCTTTTTGACTTTGCGTCGGTAGTGGAAGATTTTAAAGTTGCGACTTACAACAAAGACGGACAGTATAACTGGGGTTACGATCCGCTTAACTACAATATGCCCGAGGGTTCGTATTCGTCCGACCCGTCCAACGGTACGGTTCGCGTTAAAGAAATGCGCGAAATGGTTATGGCTCTTCACAATGCCGGTATACAGGTAATTATGGACGTAGTTTACAATCACGTAAGTAATGCGAGTACGTCTAACTTTGAAAAGTTAATGCCCGGATATTATTTCCGTAAGAGTGACACAGGTAACTTTTTGAACGGTTCAGGTTGCGGCAATGAAACGGCTTCCGAACGTTTTATGTTTAGAAAATTCATGATCGATTCGTTGTTGCATTGGACGGCTGAATATAAAATAGACGGATTCCGATTCGATTTGATGGGTTTGCACGACGTAAATACAATGAATATGATTTACGACGAACTTGTTAAAGTAAACCCCGATGTTATTTTGTACGGCGAACCTTGGGACGCCGGTTCCAACGGTATTAGCGGTAAGAACAGACCTGCAAATAAAGGCAATGCTAAACGTATGCCGAATATTGCTATATTCAACGACGACTTCCGCGACGGTATAGGCGGTTCGTTCGCACAAGGCAGTTTGAGAAATGACGGCGCCGTTTATATCGGAACTAACGGTTGGACGGAAAAATATACCGCTAACCCTTTGCAGAGCATAGCTTACACCGCTTGTCATGATAACTCGACGATTTGGGATAAACTTAATCGTAAAGTGGACGCAAGCAAAAGCGTTATTAAGCAAATGAACAATATGTCTGCTGTTGCGGTGTATACGAGCCAGGGCATTAGTTTTATGCTTGCCGGCGAAGAAATGTTGCGTAGCAAGCCTACAACAAGACGAAACTCTTACGATAATCGCCCGTATTCTTATGCAAGCGATCCCGACTATTATTTTTCCGATAACTCTTATAAATCGCCCGATTCCGTCAATGCGATAAATTGGGAATTGAGAGATACTAATAAGGACGTAGTCGAATTCTATAAAGGTTTGATAGCGATTAAGAAAACGTGGCCGCAGTTCCATTTGTCTACAAAAGAGGAGATTGCTCAAAATGTTAAGATTGTAGACGCGGATTTGGACGACGGTGTTGTTTCATACGCGATAAAAGATCCTAACAGCAATGAATACGCGGTTATACTCTTTAACAATGGAAATATTACAAGAAAAATCGCTGTGCCGCAGGGGAATTATGACGTGTTCGTAAACGGTAACAAGGCTTCGGCGACTAAACTATCATCGTTTAGCGGTAATAGCTTTACAGTCGGCGCGCGTTCAGCCGTTGTCATGAGAGGCACGATTGACGGAGCAAATCTTTCTGCTTGGCAATACAAAGTGGAAGATGTAAAAGAAGCCGACGACTCTAATCTGGGCTTGGCGCTCGGACTGGGTATCGGTATCCCCGCCGCGGTTCTCATTGCGGGCGGCGCGGTGTTCGGCGTAATGTACGGCAAAAAGAAAAAGGGCAAGAAGGACGAGGCGTCCGATAAGGACGAACCCAAAGCTGGCGACAAGCCCGACGACGGTGAAGCTCCCGCCGAAAAGACAGAACAAGAGCAAGCTCCCGCCGAGGAACAACCCTCGACCGATAAATCGGAAGCGTAAGCCCTAATCTGTTTATACTGTTAAAGCATGCAAAGAGCGACGTTCATCGCCGCTCTTTGTTTTTGATTTATTTTGCGCATTTGCAGGATAATGTCGGCGGGCAGTGATAGGGCGATTGCGCAGTTTGACTGTTTTGCAATAAGTTCGCTTCGGCGGCACGGGCGGATTGTTTATGTGCTTGCGGTTGGGGTTTGCGTGGTGATGTGGCGGGTTGGTTTTCGGGGTTGCGGTGGGCGAAACACGGGTGGAATATACTTATTATCTTAATAAGAATTAGGCGGCGGGATTGTTCTGTTTTTGCGGGCGGCGCGCTTGTTTCGTCGGGATATGATAAATTTATAAAAAAAATATTAAAAATTCGGGCGCAAGCCCCCGAAAATGTTTGACAGTGTTGACAACTTGTGATAAAATAACAAAATGCGTTAGTATGCCATTTATTGCGTAACGAGCGTAATATCCTCAAAAAGAGAGCAAAGTCGGTTGCTAATCACTTCTCTTATCCTATAAATACGTTTCGGCGGTGCGAAGTTAATATCGCTCCGCTTTTAGCGCGCTTTAATTAAAGCGTTTGTTGTCAGAATTGCGGCTTTTTCGAGGCGTTTCCGCCTCTCTACAAAGGTAATAACCTTATTTAGGAGTTTGTATGGCTGAAAGAAAGATTACCAAGGTTAAATACGGCAATACCGAGCGCATGTCGTTTGCGCAGATTCACGAAGTTATCGAAATGCCGGATTTGGTCGAAGTGCAGAAAAAGTCTTACAACGATTTTATCGACAACGGAATCAGGGAAGTGTTGCGCGATTTTTCGCCTATCACCGATTATTCCAACCGCGTCGAATTATTCTTCGAGGACTACTATCTCGGCTATCGCGAGGGCAATAACCAAAAGCGCAACTACACCGAGAAAGAATGTAAGGACCGCGACGCGACTTTTGCGGTGCCGCTGTACGTAAAAGTGCGGTTGCGCAACTGCGAAACGGACGAAAGCACGCGCAGCGAAGTTTACATGGGTGACATGCCGCGCATGACCCCGACGGGTTCGTTTATAATCAACGGCGCGGAACGCGTGGTTATAAGCCAGCTCGTTCGTTCGCCCGGCGTTTATTTCGATTACAAAAAGGACGTCAAGACCGGTCAAGCGCATTACAGCGCGCAGAATATTCCGTCGCGCGGCGCGTGGTTGGAATTCGAGGAGGATTCGGCGGGCGTATTGTGGGTGCGCGTTGACAGGCAAAAGAAAGTGCTTGCAACCGTGCTTTTGAGCTGTTTGTCCGCGGTTACCGACGGCGGGTTCGGCACGGAAGAAGCGCTTAAAAAGATATTTGCCGACGACCCTATGATAGAAGTTACCTGCGCGCGTTACGGCGACAAAGAGGACAAGCACGTGCTTGACGAAGAGCGCGCGTTGCTCGAACTCAACCACAAACTGCGCAGCGGCGAAACGCCGACGATCGACTCCATTAAGTCGTTTATTTACGGCATGTTCTTCGATCGCCGCAAGTACGATCTTTCGCGCGTCGGGCGTTACAAATACAATAAGAAAATGGCGCTCCGCTACCGCGTGGACGGCTACCGCGTGGCGCGCGACATTATCGACGAAAACGGCGTTGTGTACGCGCGCGCCGAGAACAAGGCGACGCACACGTCAGCCGACGTTCTCACCGAGGAGCTTGCAGTTAAAATTCAGAACGCGGGTATCAACGAAGTGTGGGTGCTCACGGAGGACGGCGAGGAATTTAACATAATAGGCAACAACCACGTCGATCTCGCTGAATATATCGATGTCGATCCGCTTACGATAGGCATCAACGAAATGGTGTACTATCCCGCGCTCAAAGCGCTCATGGACGAAGCGGACGGCGACCGCGAAAAACTTGCCGACCTGTGCTCCAAGCACATAGACGACCTTATCGTCAAGCACATAGTCGTCGAGGACGTTATTTCCACTGTCAACTATATCATGGGCTTGCACCGCGGCTTCGGGTCGTGCGACAATATCGACCACCTCGGCAACCGTCGCGTGCGAAGCGTCGGCGAGCTTTTGCAAAACCAGTTCCGTATCGGCATGTCGCGTTTGGAACGCGTCGTGCGCGAGCGCATGCAGATTCAGACGGAGTCCGAAATTTCGGCGCAGACGCTTATTAACGTTCGTCCCGTGTCGAGCGCGATAAAAGAGTTTTTCGGGTCGTCGCAGCTTTCGCAGTTCATGGACGAAACCAACCCGATTGCCGAGCTTACGCACCGCCGCAAGCTGTCTGCTTTGGGGCCCGGCGGTCTTAACCGCGAGCACGTTACGTTCGAGGTTCGTGACGTTCACTACACGCACTATTCTCGTATGTGCCCGATAGAAACGCCCGAAGGTCAGAACATCGGTCTTATTTCGTCGCTGTCGAGCTACGCGCGTATCAACGAGTACGGCTATATCGAAGCGCCGTACCGCAGGGTCGATAAAGTCAATCATCAGGTGACCGATATTGTCGATTACTTGCCCGCGGACGAAGAGGACCGCTATATGATAGCGCAGGCGAGCGAACCGCTCGACGAAAACAACCGATTTGTCAAAGAGCGCGTTATGATGCGTTACCGCGATCTTATCGGCGAGGTTTCGCGCGACCGTATCGATTATATCGACGTGTCGCCGCGGCAGATGGTTTCGGTCGCTACCGCGCTTATTCCGTTCCTTGAAAACGACGACTCGCACCGTGCGCTGATGGCGTCCAACATGCAGCGTCAGGCTGTTCCGCTGTTGAGAACGGAAGCGCCTATCGTAGGTACGGGTATCGAGCACAAAATAGCTTACGACTCGGGCGTTATGGTTATAACGCGTGCGGACGGCGTTGTGGATTATGTGGACGCCGAACGCATTATCGTGAAAGAGGACGGCGGCAACCGTCAAATGTATTTGTTAAAGAAGTTTGTCGGCTCCAACCAAGGCACTTGTATCAATCAGCGCGCAATCGTCAGCAAGGGCGATCGCGTCAAAAGAGGACAAGTGCTCGCCGACGGACACTCCACGTCGCAAGCGGAACTCGCGCTCGGCAAGAACGTGCTTGTCGGGTTTATGGGCTGGGAAGGCTACAACTATGAGGACGCTATTCTAATCAGCGAACGCATAGCCAAAGACGACGTGTTCACGTCCATACACATCAATAAACACGAAATCGAGGCGCGCGACACCAAGCTCGGCGCGGAAGAAATCACGCGCGATATACCCAACGTAAGCCCCGAAGCGCTTAAAAACCTCGACGAGGAAGGCATTATCCGCGTCGGCGCAGAGGTCGATTCGGGCGATATTCTTGTCGGCAAGGTCACGCCCAAAGGCGAAACCGATCTCACGCCCGAGGAACGTTTGCTCCGCGCGATATTCGGCGATAAGGCGCGCGAAGTGCGCGATACGTCGCTTAAAGTTCCGCACGGCGAGGGCGGTATAGTCGTTGACGTCAAGGTATTCACTCGCGCCAACCGCGACGAAATGAAGCCGGGCGTAAACAAACTCGTGCGCGTATACATTGCGCAAAAACGTAAGATTTCCGTCGGCGACAAAATGGCGGGACGTCACGGCAACAAGGGCGTTATTTCGCGCGTGTTGCCGGAGGAAGATATGCCGTTTATGGCTGACGGCACGCCGTTGCAGATTGTTCTTAACCCGCTCGGCGTTCCGAGCCGTATGAATATCGGTCAGGTCTTGGAAGTTCACTTGGGACTTGTCGCAAAGGCGCTCGGCTGGAAAATATCCACGCCCGTGTTCGACGGCGCAATCGAGTCCGATATTCAAAAACTTCTCGAAGAAAACGGATACGTTTCGCCCGACGGCGAGGTTGACGGCAAGATACAGATGTACGACGGCAGAACGGGCGAAGCGTTTGAAAACCGTGCCACCGTCGGTTATATGTACATGCTCAAACTTATCCACCTTGTAGACGACAAGATGCACGCGCGTTCTACGGGTCCGTACTCGCTCGTTACGCAGCAACCGCTCGGCGGCAAGGCGCAAAACGGCGGTCAGCGTTTCGGCGAAATGGAGGTCTGGGCTTTGTATGCTTACGGCGCGTCCAACGTTTTGCAGGAAATTATGACGGTCAAGTCGGACGACATTGCGGGGCGTTCCAAGACATACGACAGTATTATCCGCGGCATGGACAGTTCCGAGCCCGGTATTCCCGAATCGTTTAAAGTCCTTATCAAGGAATTGCAGGCGCTCGCGCTCGACGTAAAGGTGCTTACCGAGAACAAAGAAGAAATCGGCATTAAAGAGCTTATGGACGACGAGCCGGTCATGTACGACGCGGAACCCACGCCCAAGCATTACGACAGCAGTCTGTTCGGCGAGAACGACGATATCGAGATGGAAACGGATATTCTCGGCGGTTTGGACGACGATGACGAGGACGTTGCGGACGGCGCGACGGGCAGTCTGTTCGGCGAGGAAGAGGTCGATTTGAACGACCCGTTTGCCGACGGCGCGTTCGACGACGACTACGACGACGATAAGGAAGATTAAAGGAGTAGCGATATGTTTGAATTAAACAACTTCGATTCGATGCAAATTCAGTTGGCGAGCCCGGACAAAATACGCGAGTGGTCTTACGGCGAGGTTACCAAGCCCGAAACTATCAACTATCGCACTCAAAAGCCCGAAAAGGACGGCTTGTTCTCCGAGCGCATTTTCGGACCGACCAAGGACTGGGAGTGCTATTGCGGCAAGTACAAGCGTATCCGCTATAAAGGCGTTATATGCGATAAGTGCGGCGTGGAAGTCACTACGAGCAAAGTGCGCCGCGAGCGTATGGGGCATATCGAGCTTGCCGCGCCCGTCACGCATATTTGGTATTTCCGCGGCGTGCCGAGCAGAATAGGGCTTATACTCGATTTGCAGTTAAAGCAACTCGAACAGGTTGTGTACTTCGTCAATTACGTAGTGCTCGACCCCGGTATCACCGATTTACAGTACAAAGAAATAATCACGGACGACAAGCTCCGCCAGTATCAGGAGCAGTACGGTCCCAAAGCGTTTAAGGTCGGCATGGGCGCGGAAGCTATACGCCAACTCTTAAAAGACATCAACGTCAAAGAAGAGTACGACAAAATGCGCGAAATAGTCGAAAAGTCCTCGGGACAGAAAAAACTTCGCGCGATAAAACGTCTCGACATACTCGACGCGTTCTTGAAATCGGGCGCGGAGCCGAGCTGGATGGTACTCGACGTGCTTCCCGTACTTCCGCCCGAACTTCGTCCCATGGTGCCGCTGGACGGCGGTCGGTTTGCGACGAGCGACCTTAACGACCTGTATCGCAGAGTTATCAACCGCAACAATCGGTTGCGCAGGCTCATGGAGTTGGGCGCGCCCGACATTATTATCCGCAACGAGAAGCGTATGCTTCAAGAGGCGGTCGATTCGCTCATAGACAACGGCAGACGCGGCAAAGCTATTTCGGGCGCGTCCAACCGCGAACTCAAAAGTCTTTCGGGCTTGCTCCGCGGTAAGCAGGGGCGGTTCCGTCAAAACCTTTTGGGTAAGCGCGTTGACTATTCCGGTCGTTCGGTTATAGTCGTCGGTCCCGAACTCAAATTTTATCAGTGCGGCGTGCCCAAGGAAATGGCACTCGAACTGTTTAAACCGTTTGTAATAAAAGAACTTGTCGCGCAGGGCAAAACGCACAACGCCAAGACCGCAAAGCGCATTGCCGAGCGCGCAGACGCCGACGTGTGGAACGTACTCGAAAAGGTCATCAAAGACCACCCCGTACTTTTGAACCGCGCGCCGACGTTGCACAGGCTGGGTATTCAGGCGTTCGAGCCTGTGCTTGTTGACGGCAGAGCCATTAAACTCCATCCGCTCGCTTGCGGCGCGTTCAACGCCGACTTCGACGGCGACCAAATGGCTATACACGTTCCGCTGTCGGTAGAAGCGCAGGTCGAAGCGCGCGTGCTCATGCTCGCGCCCAACAATATCCTTAAACTTTCGGACGGCGCGCCTGTTTGCGCCCCGACGCTCGACATGGTTATGGGCAGCTACTACCTTACCATGGAAAAGCCCGGGTCGAAAGGCGAGGGCATGACGTTCTGCGATGCTGAAGAAGCGAAGATGGCTTACTTTAACAAAGAAATCGAGCTTCAAACCAAAATCAACGTGCGTATCGAACGCCCCGTTCAAGCCATACTCGACAGCGGCGTGGAAATCCCCAAAAACGCGGTTTCGCCCGACGGTAAGAACTACCGTCACACCGTGTCCACTACCGTGGGCAGGCTCATATTCAACGAGCCTATTCCGCAGGATTTGGGCTATGTCGTGCGCGACACCTATGCAAAAATGTTCGAGCCCGAAATCAACTGTTGCGTCGATAAGGGCATGATCAAGAGCATTGTAAATACCACGTTCAAAAAGAAAGGTTCTTCGGTCACCGTGGAAGTGCTTGACGCCATTAAAGATATGGGCTATAAGTACGCGACTATCGGATCTATAACGACATCCGTTTTCGACATGCACATACCGCAAGAAAAGTACAAGATTTTGGACGACGCAGAGGACGAAGTCGTCAAGATCGAAAAACTGTACGACCGCGGTTTCGTTACCGAGGACGAGCGGTATAACGCCGTTGTCAATATCTGGAACAAAGCCAACGACAAAGTCACCGACGCGCTTGTCAATACGCTCGACGCATACAACCCCATCAACATGATGGCGACTTCGGGCGCGCGCGGTAACATGAAACAGATAAGCCAGCTTTCGGGCATGCGCGGACTTATGCGTAACCCGCAAGGCAAAACGCTCGACGTTCCTATCAGATCGTCGTTCCGCGAAGGCATGACCGTTTTGGAATACTTTATTTCCACCCATGGCGGACGTAAAGGTTTGGCGGATACCGCGTTGAAAACAGCCGACTCCGGTTATCTTACCCGCCGTCTTGTTGACGTTGCGCAGGACGTTATTGTCAGGGAAGAGGACTGCTGTTCGGACGGCGCGCCCAAGGGCATAGATACGTATGCCATAATGGACGGCAATCAGGTTATAGAAAAACTCGAAGATCGTTTGGCGGGCAGATACAGCGCGGAACGCGTCGTAAATCCCAAAAACAATAAAGAAGTTCTTGTCGACGTAAACGAAATGATTTCCGAAAAAACGGCAAAGCGTATCGTCGAGTGCGGCATTACTCACGTCAAGATCAGAACGGTGCTCACCTGTAAGAGCAAGCACGGCGTTTGCGCTAAGTGCTACGGCAGGGATATGGCGGCGGCTACGCCTGTAAGAATAGGCGAAGCGGTCGGCATTATAGCCGCGCAGTCCATAGGCGAACCCGGTACACAGCTTACGCTCCGTACCTTCCACATGGGCGGCGTTGCTTCGGCGGACGATATTACGACAGGTTTGCCGCGTGTTGAGGAGCTTTTTGAAGCGCGCAACCCGAAAGGCGTTGCGGTGCTTGCCGAGCACGAAGGCAAAGTGCGCATTGTCGAAAAGGACGGAAAGCGCGACGTTATTGTCAAGCGCGACGACGGCAGCGAGGATTCGTATTCCATTCCTCACGGCGCGCACTTTAAGCCGTATATTTCCAACGGCGCGTATATCAAGACGGGCGACGCGATTACCGAAGGTCCGTTAAACCCGAGCGACATTTTGCGCACCAAAGGTCGCAACGACGTTCAGGAATATATCTTGAAAGAAGTCCAAGCGGTTTACCGCTCGCAGGGCGTTGATATCAGCGATAAGCACGTCGAAGTTATCGTAAGGCAAATGTTAAAGAAAGTTCGCGTGGAGAACAGCGGCGACACCGACTTGCTCCCCGGCGAAATGATAGACCTTGCCACGTTCGACGAGGCGAATACCAAGGCGATAGAGAATTACGGTCGCCCCGGCATCGCCAAGCATACGCTCCTCGGCATAACCAAAGCCGCGCTCGCAACGGATAGCTTCCTCTCCGCCGCGTCCTTCCAAGAAACGGCGCGCGTGCTTACCGAAGCCGCTATCAAGAGCAAGGTTGACCCGCTTATCGGTCTTAAAGAAAACGTCATTATCGGTAAGCTAATCCCCGCGGGTACGGGCGTAAAGATGTACAGAAACATCTATCCCGTCGAGCGCGCGTCCGTCAACCCCGACGAGTACAGCGCAACGCCCGACGACGTTGCCGAAAACGCGTAATATACTGTAAATAAAAGCGTTACGATTTAATCGTAATGCTTTTTTAGTGCAAGAGTAACAGTTTTTGGGCAATATCGCCATATTATCGGCGCAGTAATAGGCTTGACAAATATATGCGCATATGATAATATATCGATAACGTGCAAGTTTATTTGCGTAAAGGTTTTATTATTGGGAGGGAATATATGAAAAAAGGGTTAAAACGCATTATTGCGACGGTTGCGTGTATTTCGTCTTGCGCACTTGTTTTTGCGGCGTGCGGCAGAACGCCGAGTTCCAAGCCTAACGGCGATTATGATAACGACGAATTTAAAACTGTCGAGCTTAATTTGTGGGTGCCGTCGGACAGTCGAAATTTTTATCAAGATCGCGTCGATGAGTTTTTACTTGCCCACACTAACTGCGAAATAAATATCTATGAGAAAAGCGCAGGCGAAGTTTACGGAGCATTAAAATCCGACGTGTCGGCAGGCGCGGACGTGTTTATGTTTACAGGCGAGTATGCGAAGGAATTGCAAAAGATAAACGCGCTGTATAAACTGCCCGATAATTATGCGAGCGTCGTTCGCGGTCGCGATAACGCCTATACGATGGCGCCGATTGAAAGCGGCAACGGGTTGTACGGGTTTCCCGCAACGCTCGATAACGGATGGTATTTGTGGTACAACGCGGCATTTTATAATGATAGCGAAGTCGATTCATTGGATGATATTCTGATTAAAGCCCGCGACATGAACAAAAAGGTGCGGTATATGTTTAGCAGTTTTTGGTATGCAACGGCGTTCTTTAACGGCATGGGTTGTCAAATGGATTACAAGGCCGACGGAACATATTATACGGACATAGATTCGGACGCCGGCAAGTCGGCGACGCAGGCTATGTATAAATACGGTTTTGAATACGGTAGCGTTTTAGTTCCGGATTACGACGACGCTACAGTGCGTAAGTTGAACAGCGGTGAAACGGTCGCGGCGTTCGGCGGAGCGTGGATGGGCGCGCAACTGAACGACAATATCTTTCCCGCCGTTTGCCCCCAATTCAGTATTGACGACTATACAAGCGCGCGCATGCGCCCTTACGTGGACGGATCGTATTTCGGTGTAAACGCTCAACGTAAAAACAAGAATTTAGCGACCGAACTTGCGGATTTTCTGTCCGACGAACAGTCGCAAGTAGCGCGATACAATGAGTTAAAGACAATCCCGTCCAATAAAAATGCAATATCGCGATTTGGAGCGAGCGACAGGGCTGTTTCAATGATGTCGATGCAGTGCGAAATGGGCGCGACGCATTTGTACCGTCATCCCGAAACGGCGTACAGCATGATAACCGACTACACGAGCGCTTGTATTGGACATTTGTATCCATTGTATCAAATGATAGAAGAATTGCGCTATGTGGCGCAAACGCTTAACAATCTTTAAGCTATACTAACAGTCGAAACTTCTGTATAAATAGGTTGTAAAATTTTTTAAATGGGTTGACTTGTTCGAATAAGTTTGATATAATGCCTGTTAATAAATTTTATAGTTTGGAGGCGTTATGAAAAAACTTGCGGCAATATTTGTAAGCGTGCTTTTGGCGTTATCGCTGTTTGCTTGCGTTCCCGATAAATCGGGCGAAAATAAAAACTCCGCCGACAGCACATATACCGAGTTGACCCAAGCGGAAATAGTCGAGGTTTTGCCTGAAATAAAATCGGCGTTCGGGAGCGATGACGAAGTCGCTGTTTACGGCAAATATAACGGTTATTATATAGTTGAATTCAACTCGCATAGCTATCTTGTTGTATCGGAGGAAGACATCGGCGGCGTAGTTTTTACTTTCGCGGGCAAGCCTCAAACCGTACACGGTTATATGCAAGGCGAGTTGTACGAACTGCAAGAGTTATATGCGGACGGAAAAATTACGCACTCCGACCTTTTAGATATACATCAAAAACACTGTAACATGTCGGACTACACCGTAACGGACGAAACGTAATTTACGGTCAATGCGAAACATACTTCAAGCCGTGCGGCGGAATTGCGCCGCGCGGCTTGATTTATTTTGCCGTGTGTGATATAATCGGACTGTGAACGGACTACTCGAAAAAACGGCGCGACGGTTGGAGCCGTTGCGCGGAAAAACACTCGCTTTGGGCGTGTCGGGCGGGCGCGATTCTATGTGCCTTTTGCACGCCGCGCTTAATTGCGGCGCGGTGGAAAAATCGCAATTATTAGCCGTGCACGTCAATCACGGCTTGCGCGATCAGGCGGATTCCGACGAGCTTTTTGTGCGCGAATTTTGTCTGCGCAACGGCGTTGAATTTCGCGCTTATCGCGTCAATGTCAAAGCCGAGAGCGCAAAAAACGGGCTTACAATCGAGCAGGCGGCGCGGAACTTGCGTTACGCGGTATTTTACGATATTATCGGCAACGGCGAAGCGGACGTCGTTCTTACCGCTCATCACGCGCTCGACAATGCGGAAACCGTGCTAATGCACCTGTTTCGCGGAGCGGGTTTGGACGGCATGCGCGGCATGGCGGACGGCGGGGCGTTGCCCGTTGTGCGCCCGTTCCTCGACGTGTATCCGTGCGAGCTTGACGAGTACTGCGCGCAAAACGGATTGAAGTTTGTCGTAGACGATACGAATTTTTTGGACGACGCGGACAGGAATTATATTCGGTTAAACGTTATTCCGCTTATCGAACGTCGGTACAAAGGCGCGGTGCGGGCGATTAACGCATTGTCCGCAGAGTGCGCGCGCGCGTGCGATTACATGGAAAGTTCGATAGACCTGTCGTTAATCACGTACTCCGACGGCGCCGTTTTAATTGCCGACGACGCGCTGATCGGCGGGCTTGCGGCGCGGTACGTGCGGCGCGCGCTCGCATATTTTACCACGGTGGACATTACGCGCGAACAGACGGACCGAGTTGTCGCGCTTGCACACATGCGCATAGGCGCAAGCGTCGAACTGTCGGGCGGAATTGTAGCCGCGCGCGAGTACGGGCGGGTCGCGCTGTATATTCCTCGGCTTGAGTGCGATGCAGAATACCCCGTTGCGCTCGGCGGCAATTATATTGACGGGCTTGCCGTGGACATTACGCGTTGCGACGTTTCGCCGCAATCGGTTAAGGGCGGGGCGGTGGATTTTGACAAGCTGGACGGTGCAGTGTTGCGGTTCAGGCGCGACGGCGACGTGTTTACCCCGTTCGGCGGCAAGCGCAAAAAGCTGAAACAGTATTTCATAGATAAAAAAATTCCCAAGCGGTTACGCAATCGCATACCGCTTATTTGCCGCGGCGACGAAGTGCTGGTCGCGGTAGGCGTGGAAATTTCCGATAGCGTAAAACAAACAGCCGACACCGCGGTCAAAGCGGTCGTGCGGTTAAGACGGTAGTGTTATGGCGGACGAAGTATTAAACGGAATAACGCTTAAAGCGGGCGAGTGCAAAGAGCCGCTTGACGATTGCGGACACGTTATTATTCAGCACAAGGATATGTATCGGTTCGGCGGCGACGCGGTCGCGCTGTACAAGTACGCGCGGAAATTTGTGAGGCGCGACGACAAAGTGTTCGACCTTTGTTCGGGTTGCGGCGTTGTGGGCATTTTGCTCGCGCTCGATTGCGGCTGCGCAGTCGGCGGCGCGGAAATAGACGGCGCGCTCTTTGATATGTGCGTGCGCTCGTGCGCGCTCAACGGGCTTGACGGATCGGGGTATTATAATGTCGATATAACAACGGCAATCGACATGTTACCCGCCGCGCAGTACGACGCGGTCGTGTGCAACCCGCCGTTTTTCAAGGCGGACAGCAAGGCGCGCGCCGTCGCGCCCGCGGCAAACAGCGAACTTACGGTGACGCTGGACGACGTTGTTAAAACCGCCAAACGCTTGTTAAAGGCGGGCGGCGCGTTGTATCTCGTTTACACCGCGTCACGACTGGACGAAGCCGTTTGCGCCTGTCACAAGCACGGGCTTACGCCCAAGCATATGACGGTAAACGCCAACGGTAAGACGTTTTTGTTGCGAGCCGTGCGCGGCGGTAAGCAGGGTATGACTGTTTCGACGGAGGAGTTTTGACATGCTGTACATAGTAGCCACGCCGATAGGCAATTTGGAAGAAATAACGCTACGCGCTATCGACGTGTTGAAGTCGGTCGATTTGATAGCGGCGGAGGACACTCGGCACACCGCGTTGTTGCTCAACAAGTACGGCATAAAGACGCGCGCCGTGCCCTATCACAAGTTTAACGAAAAGAGCGCGGTGGGCGGGCTTATCGACATGCTTAAAGAGGGTAAGGACATTGCGGTCGTATCGGACGCGGGTATGCCTACGGTGTCCGACCCCGGGCATGTTATAATCGACGAAGCCGTTGCGAACGGCATTGATTTTACTGTGGTGAGCGGCGCGTGCGCGGGCGTAAACGCGCTTGTGCTGTCGGGGCTGGACACGCGCGCGTTCACGGTGCTCGGGTTTTTGCCCGAAAAGAAAATCGATCGCGAACGGTTTGTCGAGCCTTATAAGTCTGTGCCGTGCACGCTCGTGTTTTACAGCGCGGTGCACGACGTAAAAAAGGATCTTGCGTTCTTGCACGAAGAGTTGGGCGCGCGCAAAGTCGCGGTGTGTCGGGAAATGACCAAGCTGTACGAAACGGTTACGCGCGGCACGCTCGGCGACGCGTTCGACCTGACCGAAAAGGGCGAGTTTGTTATTGTGGTAGAGGGCGCGAACGACGATTTTTCGGCGTTGTCCGTCGAGGCGCATTTGCGGCGATACGTGGACTTGGGCGAGGACTTGCGCGACGCGGTCAAAAAGGTGGCGGCGGACAGGCACGTCGCAAAGAGCGAAGTTTACAAAACGGCGTTGCGTATGAAAGAACGCGACGAATAGCGTCGGTCTACGGCTCGGGCGGACGACGTTGCGCGGCGCAATCGACAACGTTCGACCCAAACGCTTGATTTTATGCGCGGCATGCTGTATAATTTTACTATGTAACGTAGCGGTTCGGTAAGCCCGTCCGCGGCGACAAGGGTGCTTATTATGAAAGATATCGACGCCGTTTGGCAGGAAATGTTGTCTATATTGGAAGTGGAGGTTCACTCGCTCGGCTTCGACGTATGGATAAGACCGTTGCGACCGTTAAAAGTCGAGGACGGGATTTTGGCGTTGTGCGCGCCGTCGGACGGAGCAAAAGCCGAAGTTATCGCGCGGTATTTGCCGCTGTTAAAGCGCGCAATGCGCGAGGTGGAGGGCGCGCCCGCGGAGCTTACCGTCATTTCGGAGGAGGAAGCGCCCAAAAAAGTCGCGGAGGAAAAGGCGGAAGCGCCGAGGGTTACGCACGCCGCGGCTTCGCAATGCGTATTAAATCCGCAGTATAACTTTGCCGATTTTGTCGTGGGCAAGTGCAATCGCATGGCTTACGAAACGGCTTTGGCGGTAGCCGAAAATCCCGGGATATTGTATAACCCGCTGTTTATATACGGCGACGTGGGGTTGGGCAAAACTCACATCATGCAGGCTATCGGCAACGATTTGCGGCTGTCGAAACCCAATCTTAAAATGCTGTACGTATCGACCGACACGTTTATCAACGAGTTTATCGCGTCCATACGCACGGCTAACGGCGTGAACAATCAGTCGTTCCGCGACAAGTATCGCAATATAGACCTGCTCATGATAGACGACGTGCAGTTTTTAAGCAAAAAGCCGTCTACGCAGGAGGAAATATTTCACACGTTCGAAGCGCTCAAAAGCGCGGGCAAACAAATGGTGTTCGCGTCCGACCGTCGTCCGCAGGATATACCCGACCTCGACAGCCGCGTGCGGTCGCGGTTCGCGTCGAGCATGGTGGTGGACGTTCAGCCGCCCGACCTCGAAACGCGCATAGCCATTTTGCAAAAGAAAGCGCAAAAAGCCAAAAAGAACATCGATTTCGACGAACTTAATTTTATTGCCGAGCACGTGACGAGCAATATCCGCGAAATGGAAGGCGTGCTCACCAAAGTAATGTTTTTGTCCAAGCTGTACGAACGCAAGGTCGATCGCGCCATTTGTCAAGAAGCGTTAAAGGACTATCGTGTGCAGGAGTGCGACGAAATAACGGTTGACGAAATAGTCGATTGCACGTGCAAATATTACAACGCCAACAAAGCGGACGTGCTCGGCAAAAAGAAAAACAAAGAAGTAGTCACTCCGCGACAGGTCGCGATATATCTTATAAACGAGTTTATGAATATTCCGCTCGCCGCGATAGGCGAATACTTCGGCGGCAGGGAACATACGACGATCATGCACGCGCGCGACAAGATTTCCGCGCAGATAGCTACCGACCCGAAAATAAAGACAGCGGTAAACGATATAAAAGCCATGATCTTGCGCAAATAGTTTTGTTTTTCCGCGATTGCGGGCGGCTTTAAGCGCAACATTTTTCAATACGCCGAAATAGGTTGACACGCTCGGCTTTTTAGTGTAAAATAATATCCATGGACAGTACGGTACCCCGAAGTACACGCCCCGTCGCGGTTACGGTCGCGTCGGAACAAGAGCCCGTTAAGTGCGACGGCGAGTTTGCCGAACACGCGGGCGGGTTTACTTTGGTTTTTAATATGGGCGCGGAAATATTTACGGTTGCGCACACCGAGGCTTGCACCGACGTTTCGGCGAGCGGCGGCGTTATGTCGTACAAAATTTCGCTTTCCGACAAGCCGAGCACGGTTTTGCTCGGCACGCCGTTCGGGGAAATGCGGTTTGCGGTTAAAACTCTCGAACGCGCGATCGAACGTGCGGACGGAGTTTTGCGCGTCGCGCTTAAATACGTTTTGTCGTCCGCCGCGGCGGGGGATATAGAGCGTGCCGTGGACGTTACGGCGCGGTTTTTGCAATAATCAAGAGGTATTGACAGAAAATGAAAATCAAGTGGTTGGGTCATTCTTCGTTCATGTTGACCGAGAGTACGGGCATATCTGTGCTAACCGATCCGTTCGATCCCGAAATGGTGGGGTACGGGTTTTCCGCGCCGTCCGTCGATATTGTCACTTCGTCGCACGGACACGCCGACCATAATTATCTTAAAGGCGTAAAAAGTTACAAACAGGTTTACGACGCGTCGGGCAAGTTCGAGTACGAGGGCAGAGTACACATAACGGGTATTCAGTCTTTTCACGACGGCGAGGAAGGCGCGCTCCGCGGCAAGAACACTATATATAAGATAGGCATGGACGGCGTGAACATTTGTCACATGGGCGACATAGGCGAGCCGTGCAGTCCCGAACTTATCGAGCGGCTTTTGCCCGTGGACGTTTTGATGATACCCGTCGGCGGCAATTATACAATCGACGCGGAACTTGCCAAGGAATATGTCGATAGGCTCATGCCCGAAATTGTTATTCCCATGCACTACAAAATAAAGCATTGCGAGCTCGATATAGACAAGGTAGAGCCGTTTGTGCGCATGTTCGACGACGAGTGCGTGGAGGAGGATCTCGACGAACTCGACCTCGACCGTTGCGACTTTGACGAAAACAAATCCACTCGGCTTGTGCTGTTGAACAAGCAAAAGTCTTAATTTTTTCGCAACATAATATCAAGCAAAATAGCGGAACAAGGCGCGCTTCCCATAATGAATAAAAAACGAATAACAATAAAGAACTCTCGAACAATTTGTTAGAGAGTTCTTTATGCTTGTAATTTATTAAGCTAAATTGAAATTTAAAGAACCTACTATTTTGTCAGAACCGTTTAAAACAACAGTTAAATAATAAGTGGTTTCTCTATTAACATTTTTAATGTTTTCCGTTAAATATGTGTTTAATTCCGCCGTTAAGCGGAAATGAGTTCAAAGCTGCCTATTTTATTGGCTTTTAGATCGTTGTTCCACAACCCGTCGTTTGCGAATTTCACACAGTACAGAGGCGCGCTTTGCAACTCTTCCCCGTAAATACGCAGATAAACGTCGTATTTTCCGCTTTCAAGACCATGCTCAACATTGAATTCGAGCTCATCCTTTAAGGCAATTTCTCCATAATCCGCAATAAACGCCGTCGCGCCTGTGCTGTCGGTAAATATCAGCTTTGCCCGCTTGTTTCTGTTCAAATTCCCAAATCCCGCGTTTTGCAACGTAAGGCGGACGTTCAGCTTTTCAGACGAGGACGAATAAGTAAATACCGAGTTTTTCAATACAAATCTGTATCCCAAACGGTTCTGTATGTAAGTAAAGCCGGTTTTGCCGTAATATTGTTTTTCTAATCCGCAAGCTTCTGTATAAAAGGTGTTTTTCCACTTTTTGATTACTCTGTTATCCCACTCTGAATTAAGATAACTTAAATGAATTTTATTCATTTCGGGTAGACACGCTTCAATATTGTGAAGCGGACTGTCGGGGACGGCAACTTCGCCGCCGAAAGGTAAATGAGCGTTTTGGGCGCTTAAAAAATTTATATCGCGCTCTCTGTTACGGTAAGTACCCAAATCACTTTCGGAGCCCAGATATCCGTCGTTATATATGCCTAATCTGTAAGCCTTTTCGTCGGGCGATATTGAAATTTCTTCAATCTTGTCGTCAGATACGTCAATATAATCGTATATCATTTTGGGCGTCCGCACCAACACCGGTATTTCGGAAGCGCCGATTAAAAAAGCGTTTATAAGCGGTGTTATATGCTCCGGATTTGCCGCCGCACTTGTATGCATTTCGCCCCAAGGTCCTATAAGTCCCGTTTCAATAGCGGTGACCGTATTTACATAATGGTTGAGCACAGAACAAACACTCTCTACATGCTTCAACATTACTTCGAGAGCCGGCTCCTTATCGGCGCTGCCGTTATAACCGGGATCGTAAGCAAACCTTACGATCGCATTTTTGTCGTTTTCTTTAAGACAAAAAAGCAGTGCGTCCAACCCTTCCATCGCCTCATCGGTGAGCGGCTTGTCCGTCGCGTTATTTACCGCCGCCGAAAACGCGCTTATATCGCAACGCAAATGATATAGCTGCGTTTGTGAATTTATTACGCCCTTGTTGTACGTCGCTCCGTTTTCGTCGATTTTTACATATACAGGACGGTAAAATCCCTGGTCGGGATTAGATATTTCCTCCGTGCTTTCCTCGTAATTCAAATCCTGAACGTGCTTTTCGCCTGCGTCGGTTTTACCGCATGCGGCAAAAACCGGGGCAATGATAAAAACCGATAAAATTATCGCTGTTAATTTTACTTTCATATATACAATCCTTCCTTTTTTATATTTCATCATAATTATCTGTTTCGGCAAATTCCGCTTCCGTAGATACGCCTGCAAATTTGCGATTTCTGAATGCGATTGCTATGCCGTGTTCCACATCGCAATTACAGTCCCCGCACAATGCAATATTATAGCATATTACGATAAAAAAACAAGCGTTGATATAGCACACTATACCTATCTGTTTTTCCATACGGGAACTACGGTAAGACGTTCCGTTTTTATATGCCTATTTCTATGCCGCGCCTATAAAAGCAATGATTTATCGTACCGACGAGCACTCTATGAGTTCGCAGTCGAACAGCGTGGGGTTTATTCCGCCGTCGTCCGATTCGGTCGCCGCGGCGGTGAACGTGTAGTCGTCGGGCAGCGACGAGGGAGAATATCCCGTCAGAAGTTTGAATATTCTGTTAAAATTGCGTATCGTGCCGAACCCGCATTTGTCGGCGACTTCGGTAACGTTGTTTTCGCCGCGCGACAGCATTTCGACGGCTTTTTCCACTTTTACCGCGTTTACGTATCGCATGAAGTGCATGCCCGTGCGCGCCGTGAAAAAGCGGGAGAGGTAGCTCGGGTTCATGCCCATGAACCGCGCGGCGTCGTCCAGCGTGTAGCTGTCGTAATGCTTGTATATTTCCGCAAACAGCGCGCGCAGTTTTTCGTCGGTCTTGCTCTTGACTTTTTTGTTTTCCGTTTGCTCGCATGCGAAAACGTCGAGCATAAGCTGTCTTACACGCGCGTCGGCGCGGTAACTGTAAAGCGCGCCCTTTTCGGTTAGTTCTTTAAGCGTTTGCGCGTACACCTGCGCCGCGCCGTAATCGTTAGACAGTACGGGCGCGGTTAATGCGAGCTCGCCCGCAAAGTCGTTGATAATCTTGCGGTTGAAAATAAGCGTTTGTATGAGCGTGTCGGGCGTGTCTGCGTTTATTCGGTGCAAACATTCGCTGTCTATAAACATGGCGTCGCCCTCGGTAGGTTTGTACGTGACGCCGTCGCAAACGACCGTCGCCGCGCCGCGCCGCACGCAAATAAACTCGCAATCGCTGTGCCAATGCAAGGTGTTTTGCGAGTTGCGATAAGTGCCCGCCCAAACGCGTTCGCCGCCGCCGTATTTCCATTGTTCCTTTGTCGCGCTCATGTTTACCGTCCATATTATATATCAAACGCCGCGACGGGTCAATAATTTAATGTAAAAATTTTTCCTGTTTTGGTAAATATAATTCTTGCTTGCGCGCGCAATATTTGGTACAATATTTACGGTAAAAGCGCAATTTAACAAGGGAGCAACCTGATGAAGCAATTTCAACAAAGTATCGACAAGCTCGTCGGTTATGCGCAAGCGGAACTGGGGCTTACGCGCAAAAACGCCGATTATGTGCGAAACGGCATTATGGAAATGTTTGGCGCGGCGTTCCCGCATACGGGCGCAAAGCCCGACGGAACGGTTACGGATCTATTGGACGAGTTTGTGCGCGCGGCTGTGAACGCGGGCGTGTTTGCCGAGGACGAAGCGGAGCGGTACTGCGACGCGGTTATGGGCGCGCTGTCGCTGTCGCCGCAGGATTTGCAGAACGTTTTCGACCTTACGGAAATTGCAAAAGGCAGTAAAGCCGCGACAGATTACTTTTACAACTACTGCGTCAAAAACAATTACGTTAAAAAGTCGGCGCTCGATAAAAATCCGAGGTTCGAGAGCGACGGGCTTATAATAACCATTAACAAAGCCAAGCCCGAATTTCGCGACGCGAAAAAGGCGGCGGCGGGCAACGCCGTGGGCGGCGGGTATCCGAGCTGTACCATTTGTCACGAAAACGAAGGGTTTTCGGGCAGAGCCAAGCGCACGCTTCGCACCGTAGATATTACGCTCGGAGGGCAGGACTGGTTTTGGCAATATTCGCCTTACGGATATTTCCGTCAGCACGGAATAGCGGTCAATTACGAACACACGCCCATGCACGTGGACAAAGCGACGTTCGGTCGGCTTATGGATTTTGCCGACAGGTTTCCGCATTACTTTATAGGCAGTAACGCAGCGCTCGCGCGCATAGGCGGGAGCGTGCTCGCTCACGACCATTATCAGGGCGGCGGGGAGAGCTTGCCTTTGCACAAGGCGAAAGCGGCGCGTACTTTGCGCGACGACGAGAGCGGCGCGATAATAGAGGCGCTCGACTGGGCGGGCACGGCAGTTCGCGTCGTCAGCCCCGATCGCAAGGCGATAGAACAGACGTCCGAAAAGATCCGCGCGGCGTGGGTGGATTACGACGCGCCCGAACTCGGCATTATCCATGCGGACGACGACGGAATTCACAATGCGATCAGCCCGACGGTTGTAAAAACCGCGCGCGGGTACGAAATGACCATAATTTTGCGCAGTAACATAACGTCGGAGCAGTATCCCGACGGCGTTTTCCACGCGCACCCCGAATTCCACGTCATTAAAAAAGAGTCCATCGGACTTATCGAGGCGCAGGGGTTGTTCATACTCCCCGGGCGGCTGGAAAAAGAATTGGGCGAAATTCGCGACGGGATTTGCAACGGCACGGGTTTGCCTGCGCACTTGTCCGAATACGAGTTTATATACGGCGAAATTGTCGAGCTGTGCGGCGGTAAGACCGACGTCATGACGGTCGAAAACGCCATAGCGAAAGAACTCGGCAGTGTGTGCAAGCGCATACTGCACAACACCGCGGTGTTTAAGGACGTAGAGCAAACGGTTAAATTCATTAAAGAGAGGGCGCTTCGATATGACGGTAAACGTTAAAGATTATGCGTACAAAGTTACTGCGGCGGGCAGAGTGAACATAATCGGCGAGCATATAGATTACTGTGGCGGCAAGGTTTTTCCCGCGGCGCTCGCGTTTAAAAACACGGTGTATATAAGACCCAACGGCACGGATAAAATCAATTTGAGCTGGACGACGCTCGACGAAAAAGTCACGCTCGATATTGCCAAACTCGGCGATTATAAATCGCTCAAATACGGCAATTATCAGGCGGGTAGTCTTTTGATGTGGAAAAACGCAGGCAATCCCGTTGTCGGTTGCGACATGGTTCAGGATTGCACGGTGCCGTTCGGCAGCGGGCTGTCGTCGTCGGCGGCTATCGAGGTGTCTACGATTGCGGCGATGTGCGCATTGACGGGCGTGCCCGTCGATCCCGTCGGCATAGCTGTCGAAGCGCAACGCGCCGAGCGCGAATACTGCGGCGTTAATTGCGGCATTATGGATCAGTACGCTTCGGCTTGCGGCAAGGCGGGGCACGCAATGCTGCTCGACTGCGCTACGCTCGCGTGCGAGTACGTGCCTATCGACACGGGCGATTGCTCGCTTGTCATAATAGATTGCAAAAAGCCGCACAGCCTTGTGGAGAGCAAGTACAACGAGCGGCGCGCCGAAACGGAAACGGCGTTGCGCCTGTTGCAAAAGAAGCTCAATATAAACAGCCTTGCCGAGCTTGACGGGCGGTCGCTCGAAGAGTGCGGAAGTCTGCTTCCTCACAACGTTTACAATCGCGCTCGGCACGTCGTGGACGAGTGCGCGCGCGTTGCGGACGCGGCTAAAGCCATGAAGTCGGGCGATATGGTCAAGCTGGGCGCGCTGTTGAACGCGTCGCACGCGTCGCTCAAAGATTTGTACGAGGTTACGGGCAAAGAGCTGGACGCGCTTGCGGCGGCGGCGCAGAGCCACCCCGCGTGTTTGGGTTCGCGCATGACGGGCGGCGGCTTCGGCGGATGTACGGTGTCGCTTGTTCGCACGTCGGGCGTGGAGGATTTTAAAGCGCACGTTTTGGAAAAGTACTTTGAGGCGACGGGCTACACTGCGGCTGTATATCAAACGCAAATCGGCGACGGCATTACCGTCGAAAAAATATAAGGCAATCACTCACAATACATAATCGGAGGTAACGTATATGACTATTCTTGTAACGGGCGGCGCGGGATATATCGGGTCGCACACAAATGTGGAACTGCTTAATGCGGGGCACGAAGTCGTCGTTGTGGACAACTTTTGCAATTCCTCGGCGGAGAGCGTCAGGCGAGTGCAAAAGATTACGGGCAAGTCTGTCAAGCTGTACGAGGGCGACTTGCGCGACGGTGCGCTTTTGAACAAGATTTTCGACGAGAATAAAATCGACAGCGTCATACACTTCGCGGGGCTTAAAGCCGTCGGCGAATCGTGCGCAAAGCCTATCGAATATTACGACAACAACCTCGCGGGCACGCTTGTTTTGCTCGACGCAATGCGCGCGCACGGCGTTAAAAAAATAGTGTTTTCGTCGTCGGCGACCGTGTACGGCACGCCCGAAAAACTTCCGCTCGACGAAAATTGCACGGTGGGCGGCACGACCAATCCTTACGGTACGAGCAAATATTTTCAGGAGATTATGTTGCGCGACGTGTACGCTTCCGACAACGAGTGGACGGTTGTGCTGTTGCGCTACTTCAATCCCGTAGGCGCGCACGAAAGCGGCTTGATAGGCGAGGACCCCAAGGGCATACCCAACAACCTCACGCCATACATTGCCAAGGTCGCTATCGGCGAGCTTAAAGAAGTGGGCGTGTTCGGCGACGATTACGACACCCCCGACGGCACGGGCGTGCGCGATTATATCCATGTCGTCGATCTGGCAAAAGGTCACGTTGCGGCTATCGAAAAGACGAACAAGTCGGGCGTGTACACCTACAACCTCGGCACGGGCATAGGTTACAGCGTTCTCGACGTAATTCACGCGTTTGAAAAAGCGTGCGGGCATAAGTTGCCGTACTCCGTCAAGCCGCGGCGCGCGGGCGACATTGCGGCGTGCTATGCCGACGCGAGCAAAGCCAAAAACGAGCTCGGTTGGTCGGCGACGCTCGGCATTGATGAAATGTGCGCTTCGCTGTGGAAGTGGCAGACCCAAAACCCCAAGGGTTACAACGCGTAACAAATTTATCCGCTTGTCGTTTTGCAACGGCTCATGCCGACATTATATCGCGCGGCGCGGTGATTGCGACGCGGCAAGCGGAAAAACACTAACGGAAAAAAACGTATCGGAGTTAAAATGAACATAGAAAAAGGACTGTTTAAATCGGCGGAAACGGTTATGCTTGTCAATTCCGCAGGCATGAGCGTAACGCTGTGCGCGCTCGGCGCGGGCATTATGAGCATAAAGGTTCCCGACCGCGACGGAGAAGCGCGCGAGGTTACGCGGCTTGCGAGCGGCGGTTACGGCGCGGCGTATCACGGCTTGACGATAGGTCGCACGTCGGGGCGCATAGCGCACGCCGAGTTCGCGATTGACGGGCGCACTGCGCGGCTCGAAAAAAATAATCACGGCGAAGACTGCTTGCACGGCGGGTCGAGCGGATTTCATAGTAAAGTGTTTTCGCTTCGCGTCGAGCAAAACGCAGAATATACAGACGTCGTGTTTGAGTACGACAGTCCCGACGGTGAGGGCGGATATTTCGGCAACGTCAAGGTTCAATCGATATACAGACTGTACGAGCGCGAGAACAAGCTGGCTACTATTTATAAAGCCGTGCCCGACTGCAAAACTTTGCTCAACCTTACAAACCACGCGTACTTCGACATGTCGGGCGACTTGCGCGCGCCGGTGACCGAACAGGTTATGTACATAAACGCGTCCAGGGTGGGCGATCTCAACGAGCGACTTATAATAGAGCGCATTGCGGACGTTGCGCCGCAGTTCGACTTCCGCACGCCGCGCAAGGTGGGCGAGTATGTCAAGGACGAGGTCGTGCAACGCTATACCAAAGGTTACGACCACCCGTTCTTCCTCGACGCGCGCGGACTCGATAAAGTCGCGTGCTCGCTGTATTCGGAATTGAGCGGCATTAAGTTGGAAGTGCGCACCACTTATCCGTGCGTGGTCGTGTTCGGCGACAACTTCGACGGCTACAAGTCCACGTGCTTCGAGTGCGAATACAATCCCGACGGCATACACTCCACCCCCGACGACTGCGGCGTGTGTTCGCCCGACAAGCCTTATTCGGAAACGACGGAGTTCGTTTTTACGGTGACGAAATGAAAAAACGAATAGAGTTCGATTGCAAAAAGTTTGAAAGCGGCGCGCAGCCCGTGTACTTCGAGTTCGACAGCCTCGACGGGGTTTTGCGCGACGGCGCGTTCGGCGTGGGCGAGGTGCGGTACGAGGAAGGATCGGTGTACCGCGGCACGCTTATATATCGCAACGGCAAGTTCAATAAGTACGGGTACGGCGAGCAGGATTTTACCAAAGCGCATTTCAGCTCGGACGAATTGGGCGTTACGGACGCGCACAGACCATATAAATACGTGGGCGCGTTCGATTATACCGTGACCGACTGGATTTACGGCAACGGCGTTATGTATTTTATCGATATGTTCGGCAAGCCGTCGGGCTATGCGACGGGATGGTACGTCGGCTTGACCAAGCGCGGCGAATATCGCGGCGCGTTCAACCGCGAATTGCTTTTGGCGGGCTATGAGAACACGCCCGAACTGGAATTGCATCCGCGTTTGAAGATGTTTGAAGCGCGGCGCAAAAAAGCCAAGAAAACGGCGGAGGCGAAAAGCGTTATTATAGGCGATTCGTGGTTCGAGCTGTACGAAACGGGCGGCGCGGAAAACGGCGGCGGCACGTTCGCCGAGGACGCGAAAGGAAAGAGTGTGCTCGGTTTGGGCATCGGCGGCACGACGTACAGCGACTGGGTAAACGTAATCGACGATATTCTCGGCGGAATTAAATTCGAGCAGGTTTTCTTTAATCTGGGCTATAACGACATACACGGCGGCGAGGCTGTGGACGACGTAATGGTGAACCTTGCGACGTGTATCGCGGCGGTCAAGAGTGTCAATCCCCAAGCGTTGATTTATGTCAATGCGGTTTGTCCCTCGCCGTTCCATCCTGCGACGCACGAGCGAAAAACGCAATTCAACAAACAGGCGCAAAGAATGTGTCAGTACGAAAAGAACGTCAAATTTTTGCACTGCAACATGCCGTTCCTAAATCAGGACGGAAGTGCGATAGACGATTTGGCGGACTATTTTATAGCCGATAAAATCCACCTCAACGAAAAGGGTTATAGGCTGTGGGCGCCTTATTTCGCGCAATATTTTTAGCCCGACATACATATGCGCATGTGCGTATATGCGCACTAAAATAAAAAAGGAGTTTATCTTATCATGAAACCAACCAGAAACGATTACCCGCGACCGCAGTTCCGTCGCGACGACTGGATTATGCTCAACGGCGAATGGGAATTCGAGTTTGACGACAATGCCGACGGCGTTATGCGCGACTTGCCGAGCGGAAAAGTTAAACTCGGCAAAAAGATAAACGTGCCGTTTGCGTATCAGTACGAGGCGAGCGGAATAGGCGTTTACGAAAAGCATGAAACGGTGTGGTATCGCCGTACGGTTAATATAGACAAGGCGCACCAAGGCAAGCGCGCGCTGTTGTGCTTTAACGGAAGCGATTACATTACCGACGTGTGGGTAAACGGTAAGCATGCCTTATATCACGTCGGAGGTTGCGCGCCCTTCAAAGCGGACGTCACGCAGTATTTAACGGGCGGCGAAAACGTGATAGTAGTGCGATGCGTCGATTACGATGATGCAACGCAACCGCGCGGCAAGCAGAGCTGGGCGGGGCATCGCTTTTCGTGTTGGTACGTTCCGACCACCGGCATTTGGCAAAGCGTGTGGGTCGAGTTTTTCGGCGACGATTGCGCGGACGAATTTACGCTCACGCCCAACATTGACAATATGACGGTAGCCGGCGAAATAACCACGCTTCGCGGCAAGGCGGACGAGGCGGAAATGGTCGTGACCTATGAGGGCAAACAGGTCAAGCGCGCGCGCATTTCACTCGACGGCAAACATACTCCGTATTCGATAGCGATTGCCGAAAAAGACGAAGTGGGCGACGGCACGCTGTGGTCGCCGCAATGGCCTCATCTTTACTATATCGACTTGACGTTGTATTGCGACGGCAAGGCAGTGGACGTCGCGCACACTCGGTTCGGCATGCGCGAAATAAGTATCGACGATAACGGGTATATAACGCTCAACCACAGACGGCTGTATCAGCGGCTCGTGCTCGACCAAGGCTATTGGAAGGACAGCGGCATTACTCCGCCGTCGGCGCAGGCGTTAAAGGACGATATTCTCGCGGCGCAGGCCATGGGCTTTAACGGTGCGCGCAAGCATCAAAAACTCGAAGACCCGTACTTCTATTATTACGCGGACGAGTTGGGCTTTTTGACATGGTGCGAAATGCCGTCGGCGTTTAACTTCTGCGCGCGCGAACAGCACAACCTCGATGCGGAGTGGCGGGAAATAGTAACGACCGCGCGCGCGTTTACGAGCGTCGTCTGTTACGTACCGCTCAACGAGAGCTGGGGCGTGCGCAAAATCCGCGTGAATAAAGATCATCAAAACTTCGCCGCGTCCATGTATTATGCGACCAAGGCGCTCGATAATTCGCGGCTTATTTCCACCAACGACGGGTGGGAATCGGTGGACACGACCGACGTTATAGGCGTGCACGATTATGCGTCTGCGGGCGACGGGTTCGAGCAAAAGTATCGTCCCGAAAACTACGATTTGCTGTACCCGCAGGGTCCGAAGATGATTGCAAAAGGCAGCACCGCCGCGGGCAAGCCCGTAATTTTCACCGAGTTCGGCGGCATTGCGTTGGACAGTAGCGCGGTAGGCGAAAACTGGGGCTACGGCAAAAATGCGACGGACGCCGACGACTTGTATTCGCGGCTCGAAAACTTGATGGCGGGCGTAAGCAAGTGTCCGTTCCAAGGCTATTGTTATACGCAGCTTACCGACGTGCAGCAGGAAGTAAACGGTTTGCTCGACGAAGATCACAAGCCCAAAGCCGACTTTGCGCGACTCAAAAAAATCTTTGAAATTTAATTGTCGAATACTAAAACCCCCGCCCGCCGCAAACATGCGACTGTCGGGGGTTTTGTATATAGGTATTTTAAATTATAAAGTATGCGGCGATTGTTCGCTATCCGAAAAAAACGGCGTCATGTTATTTTGTTTTTTCTATGCGGATTTTGCAAGTAGTGCTCGGCGGCGCGGTTAAAACGCTTGCCAAAAGCGAAAGGACGTGATATAATCAACACTGCGACTAAATATTTTTTTCATAGTCGCGTCCTTACCCATGTAAGAGTGGGTCATAGACCGCAAGGAGGGTGTATGAATAATTACGAAATCCTTTATATCCTGTCCGACAAGCAGGATGCCGACGGCAAAAAGGCGTTGGTGGAACGTTTTAAGGCGCTTGTCGCTCCCTATGGCGAAGTGACGGCGGAAGAGTGGGGCGGCGGCTCGCGCAAGCTCGAATATCCCATTCAGACCAAAATCTCGGGCAAGCATTTGACCGGCTACTATGTGCTGATGAAGTTTACCGCGCCGCCCGAAATTCCCGCAGAGCTCGAACGTCAGATGCGCATAAGCGACGACGTTTTGCGCTTTATGATTGAAAGAGTGTAAGGAGCTCGGATCATGAACAAAATTATCTTGATTGGCAATCTTACTCGCGACCCCGAATCGAGCAGCACTCAAGGCGGCGTAAACTTTACCCGCTTTAATATCGCGGTCAACCGTCCGTTCACCAATGCGAACGGCGAGCGCGTTGCCGATTATTTCGACGTTATATGCTGGCGGCAGCTTGCCGAGCGTTGCGCGAAATATCTGTTCAAGGGCAGTAAGGTGGGTATCAACGGTTCTGTTCAGCGTCGCCAGTACGAGGATCGCGATGGCATCAAACGCACGTCGTTCGACGTCGTTGCCGACGAAGTCGAGTTTCTTACTCCGCGCAGTAACACCACGGGGCGCGAAGGTTCGCAGGGCGGATACGTTCCCGAAGAACCGCATCCCATTTCGGACATGCAACCCGTCGATAACGACGACTTGCCTTTTTAATCAAACCGTACACGCCGCATAGCGGTACGTCTTAACTACGACATTTAAAAATATTTAAGGAGTTTTCCGTCATGGATAAAAATAAAACCAGAGTTAAAGCCAACGACGGTGACGACAAGGTACGTCGTTCCCGCCGCCCCGCCAAAAAGCGCGTTTGCGAGTATTGCCAAGGTCATATCGACCATGTCGATTACAAGGACGTCGAGCGTCTTAAAAAGTATACCGCGGAAAACGGCAAAATTTTGCCGCGCCGCGCGACCGGACTTTGCGCCGAACATCAGCGCGACGTTACGACCGCTATCAAGCGCGCGCGCGTAATGGCGTTGCTTCCTTTCCGCGGCGAATAATCAGTCGCAAACAAGCAAGTTAAAGCATTGCTTACGCGCTTGCCGATCGGCGTGATACGGGTAGTCATTGACGCCCGCCCGACACGCCCTGCGCGAGCGTTACGGTACCAAAACAAAACGGGCGACATGTTTGTCCGTTTTTCTATTTGAAATAATATCCGAAAATATCGAGGAATAAGTTTTAACAATGATTAACGTATCCAACGTAAAATTGCAGTTCGGCACGCGCGTGCTGTTCGAGAACGTAAATATCAAGTTTGCAAGCGGCAACTGTTACGGCATTATCGGCGCGAACGGCGCGGGCAAGTCCACGTTTTTAAAGCTGTTGTCGGGCAAGATAGAGCCGAGCAAGGGCGATATAACAATGGGCAAGGGCGAGCGCATGTCCGTTCTCGAACAGAACCAAAACGCTTACGACGAATACACCGTGCGCGAAGCGGTTATTTGCGGGCATAAAGAGCTTGAAGAAATACGCTGCAAGCGCGACGCTCTGTATGCCAAGTCCGACTTTACCGAGGAGGACGGCAATATCGCGGCGGAGCTCGAAACCAAGTACGGCGAGCTGGGCGGTTACGAGTGCGAAATCGACGCGGAAACGCTTTTAAACAGCATAGGCATAGACCAAGCGTTGTTCGATACGCCCATGCGCGAAATCGAGCCCAAAGTCAAAGTCAAAGTGCTAATCGCGCAGTGTCTTTTCGGCAAGCCCGATATTCTGCTTTTGGACGAGCCTACAAACAACCTCGATATTAAAACGGTGCGGTGGTTGCAGGAGTATATTAAGAGCATGGAGCAAGCCACGGTGCTTGTCGTGTCGCACAACCGTCACTTCTTGAATCAGGTTTGCACGCATATATGCGACGTGGACTATTCCGCTATCAATATGTTTGTCGGCAACTATGATTTTTGGTACGAATCTTCACAGCTCATCTTGCGCCAACAGCGCGAAGCCAACAAAAAGGCGGAGGCGCGAATTAAGGAATTGCGCGAATTTATTGCGCGGTTCTCGGCTAACGCGTCCAAGTCCAAGCAGGCGACAAGCCGTAAGCGCGAGCTCGACAAGATAGAAATACAGGACATCAAGCCGTCGTCGCGCAAGTACCCGTATATCGATTACAAGTTCGAGCGCGACCCCGGCAACGATATTTTGCGCGTCGAAAAACTTACCAAGAAAGGGTTTTTCGAGGACGTGACGTTCTCGGTCGGGCGCGACGACAAAATAGGATTTTTGACCGATAACAGCCTTGCCGTTGCAGAGCTGTTCGATTGCATTTTCGGCGAGAGCGAACCCGATTCGGGCAGAGTTATTTGGGGCAAAAACGTAAAGCCCGCGTACATGCCGCAAAATTACGATAAGTATTTCGACGGCTGTTCGCTGTCGCTTGTAAAGTGGATTGACCAATGGTCGGAAAACCACGAACAGGAATACTTGCGGTCGTGGCTGGGGCGGCTGTTGTTCTCGGGCGACGAAGCGTTAAAGTCCGCAAACGTGCTGTCGGGCGGCGAGAAAGCGCGGTGCATGCTCGCGCGCATGATGCTGCTGTCGCCCAACTTCCTCATATTCGACGAGCCGACCAACCACTTGGACTTGGAAAGCATTACGTCGCTTAATAAAGGCATGATCAACTTTAAAGCGCCCATACTGTTTATAACCGCGGACGAGGAAATAATGTCCTCGGTCGCTAACCGCATTATCTCAATCGACGGCGGGCGTAAGTCGTATGATAGGCCTGTTACTTATGATGAATATATAGCCGCTCTTTGAGCGCGTATATACTTCGTTATGCTTCGTCAGCCGTCGCGATCGCTTGGGTCACGTACGCGAAGTACGCTCCCCGACGCGCTCGCTCGGACTTCCTTGCCTAACTCGTATCTACGCGCTCAAAGACTGTGCGGGTGAAAGGTATGGCGGGTTCTACACTCCCTTCGGCGGCTCGCCGACTGTTGCGCGTCTGACGCGGCTCTACGCGCTCAAAGGCTGTGCGGCGTGAAAGGGGTCTACATTCCCGTCGTACATCGTCGCCGGTTGTCCGTCTTGCTCGCATTTACGCGCTCAAAGGCTGTGCGGTGTGTTGATGTTTCGTCAGCCGTCGCGAAGAGAGAAACGTATTTGCGGCAATGATATACGAGCGGCTATAAAATTAGGATATTTGCGGCACACAGCGACATATATTAAGTTGACTATTTTTTGTCAAAAGGGTATAATGTAACTATGGTTGATTTGGGATTGAACGGTATAATACTTCGCGTAAAAAACAACGCGTTGGGCGAGGCGTGGGATATTCCCGTACTCGGCAAGACGCTCGAAGGTTGGGCGGCGGCTGCGCTTAACGCACAGTATACGACTGTGGACGCTTCGCCTGTTATCAATCTTGCGGACAAGCTGAAAGCGGCTGTGGATAAAACCAAGCCTGTGACGGTCGCGCTTTATTGCGATACGCCGCTCGTCAACAGAAAGACCGTCGAGGTGGCTGTCAAACAGCTCGTCGAGCAAAAACTTAATATGATTAAACTTCCGCGCGGGTGCGTGTTCAAAACCGAATACCTGCTCGAAGCGACGGAAATATTTCCGCAAGAGCCTGCGGGCGGCGGCGAGTTCGAGGCGGTGACGGACTGCGAATCGCTGTCGCGCATAACGGACGTTATTCGTCGGCGCATACTGCATTATCATGCCGCCAACGGCGTGCGTATTCCCGATTTTAACAATACGCACATAGATTGCGACGTAGTAATTTCCAAGGGCGCGATAATCGAGCCGTATAACTTTTTAAAAGGCAAAACCATTATCAAGTCGGACGCGCATGTCCTTCCGGGCAACTATATCGAAAACTGCATAATAGGCAGGGGCGCGAGAATCGACAGTTCCAGACTGTACGACAGTCTTATCGGCGCGGACACTCGCGTCGGACCGTTTGCTTATATCCGTCCCAACACGGTCGTTGGGTGCGGGTGCCGTATAGGGGATTTCGTCGAGCTTAAAAACTGCGTAATCGGCGACGGCTGTAAAGTCAGTCATTTGTCTTACGTCGGCGACGCGGAACTCGGCAAGGATTGCAACGTCGGGTGCGGCGTTGTCTTTGCAAATTACGACGGCAAAAACAAATACAAATCGGTTATCGGCAGTCGGGTGTTTATAGGTTCCAATGCGAATATCGTTGCGCCCGTAAAAATAGCCGATCGTTCGTTCATTGCGGCGGGCTCGACAATAACGAAGGAAGTGCCCGAGCAGGCGCTCGCAATCGCGCGCGCGCGCCAGACGCTTATTCCCAACTGGCAGGGCAATATGTACGCGCCGCCAAGCGGCAACACCGCGCCGCGGGCATACAGTCTTGTCGAGTTTTCGGACGGAATTATAGACGGCGCGGCGACTACCGCGCAAAACGCCGAGGCGCGCGGCGACGACAACGGGGACAACGGCGACAGGTCGTAAACATAAATTTATATCCCGATATTTTGGAGGCAACCAATGATAGCTCACGGCAACAAGATTAAATTGTTTTGCGGCAACGCGTGCAAGGAACTTGCGCAACAGATAGCGGTACGGCTCAAAATGAAGCTGTCCGAGGCGGAAGTAAGCAAGTTCAGCGACGGCGAAATTTCCGTAAGCATAGGCGAGTCGGTACGCGGCTGCGACGTGTTTGTAATACAGTCTACGTCCATGCCGACCAACGACAATCTTATGGAACTTTTGGTCATGATAGACGCGTTGAAACGCGCGTCGGCGGGACGCATAACCGCGGTAATCCCGTATTTCGGTTACGCGCGTCAGGACAGAAAAGCGCGCGCGCGCGACCCCATTACCGCAAAGCTCGTTGCCGATCTCATAACGACTGCGGGAGCGGACAGAGTTCTTACTATGGACTTGCACGCGGCGCAGATACAGGGCTTTTTCAGCATACCCGTCGATCACCTTTTGGGCGTGCCCATTCTCGCCAAAGCGATTGCGGGCGAACAGTTTATAAAGGAAGCGGGCGACGATCTCGTTATCGTATCTCCGGACGTCGGCTCGGTGGGCAGAGCGCGGCAAATGGCGCAAAAACTCAATAAGACGCTTGCAATCGTCGATAAGCGCAGACCCAAAGCCAACGTCATGGAAGTCATGAATATTATCGGCGACGTAAAGGGCAAACGCTGTCTTATTGTGGACGACATGATTGACACCGCGGGCACAATCACGCAGGGCGCAAAAGCGCTTGTCGATGTGGGCGGCGCGAGCGACGTTTACGCTTGTTGTACGCACCCCGTATTGTCCGGTCCCGCCATGGACAGACTGCAAAACTCGGTCATCAAAAAGCTGTTCTTGCTCGACACCATAGAGCTTCCGCAGGACAAGAGAGTGGAAAAGTTTATAACCGTGTCGGTCGCGCCCATATTCGCCGAGGCGATTGCCGCGATATTCGCGGATCTGCCCGTGTCCAAACTTTACGACTGATAACAATGCTTAAAACCCGTGATTATCACGGGTTTTTCAATGCAAAAATTCTGCGCGGGCAATGCGTTAAAAATTCCCCGCGATGTAATATTATAAAAACCGCGTCCGCATTGTGTCGCGCGGCTTACGCTATGTATTGTAATAATATGGTTGCGGCGCGCCGTCGAGTTTAGTGCGACAGTTGTTTTGTCAGTTCGGTTTGGATTTTCGCGCTTCACACTTGTGCTTGGTCGCTTCGCCGCCGCGCAGGTGGCGCACGCTCAAATTGTAATCGAGGATTTTGCGCACTTTTTCAAACAGCGCGTCGTCGAGCTTGGACAGGCGTTCGGTGACGTCTTTGTGTACGGTCGATTTGCCGATGTCAAACCGCTTTGCGGCTTCGCGCACGGTGCAATGAGTTTCGGCAATGTACTTGCCGAGTTCGACTGCGCGCGTATTCTTACGGTCGTTCATAATCACTCTCCGATTTTGTGCGGTTGTATAATGTATGAGCGCATTCGACCGAATATGACAATGTTCGTCCGTCGCCGCGCTGTGCGGCGCGATTCGCGCGGGCAAAAGCTAAAAGCGCGGCGGGCGCGGAGTTGTTAAAACACTTGACTAAATTACGGGCATGTTTTATAATATATTATGAATAAATAGGCAAGGAGTTAATTATGCCCAAAGAATATATTATGACCGCGGCAGGTAAGCGCGAGCTCGAAGAACGGCTCGAACATATCAAAATGGTCGAAATGCCCGCTATCGTCGAGGAAATTGCCAAAGCGCGCGCGCAAGGCGACCTTTCGGAAAACGCCGAATACGAAATAGCGCGCGAGGAACAGGCGCAACTGCAAAACGAAATCGACGCTATCAAGGAAAAACTTGCCAACGCGAAAATTCTCGACGAAAAGTCTATAAAAGACGACGTTGTTTCCATAGGTTGCGCGGTCGAAGTTATAGAGGCGGATATTGCCGACGGGCTTGCGGAAGTGGAAAAATGCGGACTTACCCGCACCGATATTATCGAAGGATTTTTGACCAAGGTGTCGGTCAACGATATGCGCGCCAACCGCTATAACCGCGGCATACTGGGCGAGCTTACCGCCGAAGATTACGCGACCGCGTGCGGAGAATTGCTTGCGGGCAAGCGTTACAAAAAAGAAGAACTTATCGACAAAGGCTTTACCGACGCGGAACTCGCGAGCAAAGCCAAACCGCGCGCCAAAGTTGACAGAAGCAAGTGCGGCGGGCTAAAAACGTATACGATAGTCGGTTCGCACGAGGCGGACGCGCTCAACGGCAAGATTTCCAACGAGTCGCGCGTAGGTGCGGCGCTCCTCGACAAAGAGGAAAACGACGTCGTTATGGTAGGCGATCTTCTGTTTAAAATCGTCGGCATAGTCGTCGATAAGAAAGCGGTCAAAAGATAAACTCGGGTAATAAAACAGCTATGGCAGAACAGAACAATAACAACATCGTCGCGGATAACGCCGCGGACGAGCAGGAGAATATCGACGCGCTTAAAGCGGTGCGGCTGAACAAGCTGGAAGAGCTTTGCGCGGCGGGCGCGGACCCGTTTAAGATTACGAGTTTTGACGTTACGGCGCACGCCGACGAAATTACGGCTAATCCCCAAGAGGGCAAGACCGTGTCCGTCGCGGGCAGGCTTATGAGCAAGCGCGTAATGGGCAAGGCGAGTTTCGGGCATTTGCTCGACCGTTCGGGCAAGGTGCAAATTTACGTCAAGACGGACGCGGTCGGCGCGGAGAATTACGACGGGTTCAAAAAGCAGATAGACATAGGCGATATAATCGGCGTGACGGGCGAGGTGTTTATTACGCACCGCGGCGAAGTGTCGATTGCCGTGCGCGAGCTTACGCTTTTGTCCAAGTCGCTCACGCCGTTGCCCGAAAAGTGGCACGGGCTTAAAGACAACGACTTGCGCTATCGTAAGCGGTATTTGGATCTTATAGTCAATACCGACGTTAAGGACGCGTTTATCAAGCGCAGTAAGATGATAACCGCTATCCGCAGTTACCTCGACGCGGAAGGGTTTTTGGAAGTGGAAACGCCCATACTCAACACCGTTGCGGGCGGCGCGGCGGCGCGACCGTTTATTACGCATCATAACACGCTCGACCTTGACATGTATATGCGTATTGCGCCGGAGCTGTATTTAAAACGGCTTATCGTCGGCGGGCTGGAACGCGTGTACGAAATAGGCAGGTGCTTCCGTAACGAGGGTATGGACATCAAGCACAACCCCGAATTCACCATGATGGAGCTTTACCAAGCGTTCGGCGATTACACCGACATGATGAAGCGCACGGAGGACATTTACCTCGCGGCGGCGCACGCTATCGGGCTGGGCGACAAGATTGAATATCAGGGCAAGCAAATAGACATTTCCACGCCGTGGCGCAGAGTTACCATGCGCGATATTGTCAAAGAAACGGTAGGCGTGGACTTTATGGAACTCACCGCGGAGCAGGCGCAAGCCGAGCTTACTAAACGCGGCATCGAGTTCGAGGGCGAAAAGAACGCGGCGGAGTGCATGTATATCGCATTCGACAAACTTGTCGAGAGCACGCTCATACAGCCGACGTTTGTAACGGGTTATCCCGTCGAAGTGTCGCCGCTCGCAAAGCGCAACGACGACGGACTGACGTATCGCTTTGAGTTCTTTATCAACGGCTGGGAGGGCGGCAACGCTTATTCCGAGCTTAACGACCCGCTCGACCAAGCCAAACGCTTCGACGCTCAACGCGCTATGGCAAAGCAGGGCAACGAGGAAGCGCAAGCCGCCGACGACGATTTTGTGGAAGCGTTGGAATACGGTTTGCCCCCGACCGGCGGGCTCGGCATAGGCATAGACCGCATGGTCATGCTCCTTACCGACAGCGCGTCGATTAGGGATGTTATACTGTTCCCGACAATGAAACCCCGCCGTTGACGTCGTATTCATCGGCGGATACGGGCTACGTTTGCCAATCCGCCTCGGTCATGTAGGTGGTTCTACACTCCCTCGGCGGATAGACAACAGAAGCCCGTCTGCGCCGCGACTACGCCGTCAACAGTAAAGTTTCCCCGTCGCGTCGGCTTGCTTTCCTTGTCTGACGCGGCTCTAACACCTCAACAATAAGAGTATTGGCGGATAGACAACAGAAGCCCGTCTGCGCCGCGACTACGCCGTCAACAGTAAAGTTTCCCCGTCGCGTCGGCTTGC
>NZ_CALPCE010000002.1 GCF_943192945.1 Anaerocaecibacter muris | reverse complement strand
GGAGGACTTTTTTTGTCTATCCCCATAGCTAAAGCTCTATGATGCCCACTGGCATAGCCAGTGGTTAAATTCACTAAGAGAAAAACCGCCCGTTATTACGGACGGCTTTGCTTATAGCGAACCATGTTCGTTATTTTCTGTTATTGAGTTTTTTAAGCCAAGAATTGTCGTTATCCTCGTCGAGACTCACATACCCGTTGTTTTCCGCACGGCGCGGCGGCTGTTGCGGTTGACGGGGCTGTTGTTGATTGAAAAACGACTGCTGTACTCCGCCCTGTTGCGGCGCGTAACCGTTCTGTTGCGGGTAGCCGTTTTGCGGCGCATATCCGTTGTTCTGCGGGCGCGGCTGTTGCTGATACATGCCGCCCTGCTGTTGATACATGTTCTGTCCGCCGTAGCCCTGCGCGGGATACTGTTGCACGGGTTGCTGTGCGTAAGCGGCTTGTTGCGGCGGCGCGGCGGGCGCGGTTTTATTAAAGCCCGTCGCAATAATAGTAACCTGCATTTCGTCTTTTAACGACGGAACAATCGCATGACCGAATATTATATTCGCGTCCTTGGCGCAGATGTCTTTAACAAGGTCGGCGGCTTGCGTAACCTCGTCCATCTTGATTTCTCTGCCCTCGATATTGACGATGGCTCGGGTCGCGCCCTCGATAGACGTGTCGAGCACGGCGTTATTGACGGCTTTTTTAACCGCCTCGATAGCGCGGTTTGCGCCGCTCGCTCTGCCGATACCCATAATTGAATCGCCGCCCTGTTCGAGTATGGTATGTATGTCAGCAAAATCGACGTTGATACGTCCGGGGTTGGCAATAAGGTCGGTAGTCGCCTGAACGCCCTGACGCAGTATGTCGTCGGCGTATTTGAACGCGTCCTGCGTGGTCATGTCTTTTGCGACGCACGCGAGCTTCTCGTTGGGGACTATTATTATCGAATCGACGAACTCGCGGAGCTTGGCTATGCCCATTTGCGCGTTGCGCATACGAATATCGCCCTCGAACTTAAACGGGGTTGTGACAAACGCAATGGTCAGTTTACCGAGGTTATGCGCGATTTCCGCAATTACGGGCGCCGCGCCCGTACCGGTGCCGCCGCCCATGCCCGCGGTAATAAACACCAAGTCCATGTCCTTGATAAGGTTGTTAAGCGTTTCGCGGCACTCTTCCGCGGCGAGCCTGCCTTTTTCGGGGTTTGCGCCGGCGCCGTAACCTTTGGTTATGTTGGATCCAATCTGCACGCGTTTTTTAGCCTTGGACACGCGGAGCGCTTGTCTGTCGGTGTTGATAGCCATGAACTGATCAACGTTTACGCCTGCGGTTATCATGTTATCCACGGCATTGCTTCCGCCGCCGCCCACGCCGATAATAACGACCTTGACGGGCGAAGTATTGGTTTCGTCCGAAGCTGCGGAATTGCCGCCGTTGCGTATGTTTTCAAAAGTCATGATTTTTAACTCCTTATTTCTTATCGTTTGGCGAGCCAGCGACGGAATCTGTCGAACAGTCCGATAGAGCCTTGCTCGCTTGTCAACACCATGTCCAAAAGTCCGAGTGCCGACGACAACTGCGGACGGTCGAGCATGGGCAAAGACGGTTCTACGGTATTGACCTCGCGGTTAAGACACTCCGCAAGATATTCCGCCGCGCCGCGTATATAATTGAGTCCGCCGCCCGTAATCGACAACGGCGTAAACTCGGGATAATCGTAATCGCAACTTTTAAGAGCTTTCGTGATATATCTTGCAAGCCGCTCTATTTCCAGCCGCACTATCAGGTTGGTTTCCGCAACGCCGTATGTGTAAATGTCGTTGTCGATTTCCACTTCGTATTCAGTCTGAACGACAGTAACCTGATCGACACTCTGCAAAACGTCGCCGTCATATTCCGCCGCTTTGCTGTCGGGCGGGATATATTCGGGTTCGAGCGACAGAATTACTTTGCGTTTCAACAGTTCCGCCGCCTTGGGCGAAAGTTCCATTTTTTCGGCAAGCGCACTCGTAATGCGCGCCCCGCCCCACGAAAAATAATACTGCCGACAAAGCCCGTCGCCGCGCCCTATCGTGAGCGCAGTGCCGAACGCGCCTATATCGGCGAGCATGACGCAGTTGTCGCGCTTGTAATCGTCGAACAGAAAAAGAATTTCGGCAAGCGCCGCCGATACGTATTCCGTTTCAAACACGCCCGCCGCGTTTGCCGCCGCGTCCACAACCTCGATAAATTCGTTTTGCGCGAGTATATACGATATACTCCCGCCGAGCTTGGTAGAAGTAAGCCCCACGGGTTCGACGAGTTTTCTGTCGTCGTCGAGCGTGAAATATATGGGTTGAATATTGATAACAGTCCAATATTCGTCGTTGCCGTACATATTGCCGCTGTCACGCAATGCGACAACGTCTTGCTCGGTTACGCGACGTTTTTTATTGAGCGAAATGGACAAATCGCCCACTTTGCACATGGAAAAATCGTTGGGCACGCCTATATACAGCTTGTCCAGCTTGACCCGCGCGCTACTTTCCGCCGCCGCAACCGCTTGCGCGACCGCAACGGGCAAGCGCTCGGCGTCCAGCCACTTTCCGCCGGAATATCCGGCATACTCGCTTACCCCGATACCCTCAACGCATATCGAGTTATTTATTCCGCGACTTCCGACCAAAACCGTAACTTTGCTCGTGCCGAAATCCAATATTGCAATGCTTTGTTTCAAAACGAACCCCTATTTTCGACTACCGATTTGATTATACAGTACGGCGCAACGTTTGTCAAGTATACGTCGAACATTCGGCAAATTTACACCGACGCGCCGCCGCTCTTGAACTCGGGCATATAGTTTTCGGCGTAATAACTCGCGTCCGAATAGTACTTAATGGTGCCGTCCTCGTTCCGCCCGATTTCCGCGCCCACCTTTACGTATGAACTCTTGACGGTGCCCGCGCCGCCGTCCGCACGCGAGATCCACGCCTTAATAAGCCCCGACACGCGCGACGTTACGGGCGAATCGGGATTGGTATCCACAAAAATATTCCAACCGCGCGCCATCAAATCGTTAAACTCGGACAGCCCGCCCGCAAGCTCTATCGAACAGCCCGCCGTCGTGCGGATATAAACATAGCCCTCGCGCGTCAAATCGACGAAATCAATTCGTTCGTTAATCTGTCTGTCGTTAAGCCCTTTTGTGTACATAAATCTGATAAACGCATCTACGGTCTTGCGATCGGGTCCGTCCGCATTTTGGAAGTAATCGCCGCGCGCCGTGAAGGTAGCCGCTCGCGGTTTTAACGTAAAATACCCGCTCATCTTTCCGTCCGACGATCCGCCTATCCTGCCCGAAGCATAACACTGATAGTACCGATCACCGTTTTTGTACTGAAAAGAATTTTCGTAAACTACGTAATTTATGCTTACTCTGTCCGGGAACTTGCGCTCGACGTTGACGACGCGAATATTGGGATATGCGTCCTCGACGCGATTTTTAACCGCCGTTTCGTCAAGGAAAAACATAGAACTGTTCTTTTTAATTCCCGCCGCTTCTATAACCAGACTGTCGTAATTGCGCCCGTCGATAACAACGTCGCCGTAATAACTGTATGCGTCAACACTGCGCACAAGAAAAGTAGCGCCGCACGTCACTATTATAAGGACGAGCGCCGTTACCACAGACAATAATACAATTAACCTCTTGTTGCGCATAGTTAAATTATATCAAACGGCTAAATAAAAATCAAGTGTTTGCATAAAATTTAACAGCATACAGTTCAATCGCCGAGCGCTATACCTCCGCCCTGTGTATCGCGCCGCCCAACTCCGCAAAAGTGCGCTCGATACATTCGTACCCTCTGTCTATATGCTCCACGCCGTATACAACGGAACGCCCCTCTGCGGCAAGCGCGGCAATAACCAACGCCGCCCCGCCGCGAAGATCGCATGCTTTGAGCGTCGCGCCATGCAAGCTCGACACGCCGTTTACAACGGCGATCCTGTCCTTAACGGTTATGCTCGCGCCCATCTTTACAAGTTCCGACGTGTAACCGAACCTGTTTTCAAACAGATTTTCGACAATGACGGAACTGCCGCTCGCCCGCGCGAGCATTGCGCAAAACTGCGGTTGCATATCCGTCGGGAATGCTGGATAAACGTTTGTTTCAAGTTTATGTATGGGACGCGGTCTTGCGTCGGCAGTTATTCGGACTGCGTTTCCGCGCACCGACAATCGCGCACCCGCCTTTTTAAGCCGTTCGGTAATTCCGAATATATGATCGGGCACTACGTTTTTAACTGTAACGCTCCCGCCGGTCGCGTTTACAGCCGCGAGCACAGTGCCCGCGCATATCCTGTCGGGCATAGGCGTGTATGCGCAACCGTGTAATTTTTTTACGCCCCGAATGCTGATAACCGACCCGCCCGCGCCGCGCACGTCGCCGCCCATAGCATTTATAAATTCCGCAAGGTCTACGATTTCGGGCTCGCGCGCGGCGTTTACGATTACCGTTTCGCCGTCGAGCAACGCCCCCGCCATCATCAGATTTTCTGTCGCGCCCACCGAAGCAAAGTCAAGATTTATCACTCCGCTTTTCATATCCGTGCCGTCGCAACATATAACGCCGCAGTCGTCCACTATTTTAACCGACAGACCTTTAAGTCCCGAAATATGTAAATCTATGGGGCGCAAACCTATTTCGCACCCACCGGGGTGGCTTATATAAGCTCTCCTACAACGCGAGAGTATCGACCCCAGTATAAATATGGACGAACGCAATTTGCCCGTTAAATCGGAATTTATGACGTTTAGCGCGACGTCACGGCAACAAACCGTCAAATTGTCGCCAAAAAACTCCGCCGTACAACCCAAATGACGCATGATGTTAAGCATTGCGTCAATGTCGTTTAAATGCGGACAGTTTTCGATTGTGACGGGTTCGTCGGTAAGTATACACGCGGCGATAATCGGCAATGCCGCGTTCTTCGCCGTCTGTATTTCTGTTTCTCCGTTTAACGGCAAGCCGCCGTCGATTATCAGTTTTTGCATACACTCCACCTTCTTATTACATTTTTAGTATATGATTATGTATGTCGAAGCGTTACCCGCTTATCGTCGCAGATAACCCGTAATGCGACAAGCGATAAATCCCCGCTGTAATCCTGCACGCAAAAACGGACTGACAATAATATTGTCCGTCCGTTCATTTTCTTTAATTATTCCAAAATATAATAGTCCTTATCTGTTAGTCATTTTTAAACGCAAGTCCGTGTTGCAAGACACAACGTTATCGTTGCACGGACAATTATTTACCGCAAAAAAGCTATCGGTTTTAATCCACACAAAAACGCGCCGATTACGCGACGCGTTTTGTAACGTGATATTAAGTTTTAGAATTTATCAGTCCTCGTCGTCGATACGCTTGCCGTTAAGACGTGCGCGGAGTTTATCGAGAACCAACCTGTTGGCAAGCCGTCTTACTTTGTCGGACGCTTCGGTTTCGGCTATCGTCGTGAACTCTTGCGGCAGTATGTCGCGCAAAATTTCGTCAACGCGTTCTACGCTTACGCCGCCGTCGCCAAGCTGTTCCACAAGCTGCTCCATTATGAGCTTGTTTGCAACCTGTTTGGCGAGCTTATCCGCAACATCCATTGCGTCGGTCGTAGTGGTCGCTTTCAAGTTCAACGACATTTCGTTTTCGCCTACAAGCCTGCTCATTTGCTCGTCGATACGCGCGTCGAAGTCGAGCGACGTTGTTACAGGTTCAATTATCGTCGTAATGGGATTGGGATTAACCACCGTGCGGGTCGTTTCGACGCTGTGTTCGACTACCGTCTTGTTAGCGGGTTTTCTGCCGCGCTTTGCGCCGCCCGTCGATTTTGTCGAAGCCGAAGAAGACGACTTGGACGACGCAGATTTACTGCTACTGCTCGACTTGGACTTTGTGCCGTTTTTCGACCCGGGCTTTCTGCCGCGCTTTGCGCCGCCTGTCGCCGGTTTTACTTCCTGCGGCTTTTCTTCCTCTACGGGTTGTTTACGCTCCGCAGGCTCGACAATTCCCGCAATTTCGTTCAACTGTTCTTTCAAGTCGGACAGCGAGTCGGACAAATCTGCGTCGGAATTCATGTCGCGGATCTTCTCGTGCTCGGCAAGCACGGTAATTTCGTCGCGCAGTCTTGCGATAGCGTCCAAAATCAACTCGTTTTCGCGGCTCGGTTTTTCACTGCTCAATTCCTCGCGCAGGTCGGCAAGCTCGTTCAAAATAGTTTCGTTATCTGACGCGCTACCCGACTGCGTCATGATTTCGCGCAGTTTGGCAACTTCTTCCGCGACCGCGTCGGACGAAGCGATTTCGGCTTTAAGGCTTTCTATTTCGTCGCTTATTTTCGACCCTGCGTTCTGCGTAAGATATTGGTTTTGACGTTCGAGCAAGTGCGCCATTTCCGACATAAAGTTCAATGTCGTCAAGTCGGCGTCGCGCTGATTGGACATGTCCGTGCGAAGCGACGCAAGCTCGTCGAGTATCTTGTTATTGGTCGCGTCGTTGTTGAGCTTGGCAACGCGTTCTGCGAGCGCGTCGTAAAGCTGTTCGCGACGTTCGATAACCGTTTTAAGCTCTTCGAGCTCGTCCGTAACGGCGGTGAAGTCCACAGAACTACCCGCTACGTTCACTTGATCGCGGAGCGACGCAAGCTCGTCGAGGATTATATTGTTGTAGCTTTCGTAATTGGATTCGCCGGACGACGGGTCGTTGACATTAGCCATGCTGATAGCAAACAGCTGATCGCGCAAAGACTGTACCTCGTTCATGAGCGTATCGTCCGCCGCGCTGTCCGTTTCGCCCGCTATGCGTTTTACGTCCTCAATCTGCTCGCGCAATGTCTGGAACTCGTCGCGCAAAGCAAGAATTTCGTTCATAACGCCGAGATCGGGTTCTTCTTTCAAAGTCTGAACGTCCGTTCTGATAGCGGTAATGTCCTCCGCCACGCCGACCATGTGGTCGGACGAAGCAAGCATCTCTTTGAGTTCCGCTATTTCGTCGCGCATTGCCGCTACCTCGGCAAGCCCGTCGCCGCCCGCAGACACCGCAGTGAGCGAACGCAACTGCGCTATTTCGTCGCGAATTTCGGCAAGCTCGTTGCCGTATGCGGGCGCGGACTGCGCCGCGAGCGCGTCGCGGATAGCCGCAACGGTATCTTCGTCGAGCGTCGCCGTTGCAGGCGCGACGGAAACCGCCGCCACTTGGTCTTTTAGTCCGCGTATTTCGTCTATGAGCGCGGCGTAAGACGCTTCGCCGTCGCCCGTTTGCACGGGCGCGGTTGCCAATGTCATGTCGCGTATAGCTTCTTTAAGTTCCGCAAGCTCCGCAGATATAACGTCGCTGTTTGCTTGTTTAAGCTGTTCGTTTTCGGCGCGAAGCGCGGTGATTTCCGCACGCAGTTCGTCTATTTCGGTCGAATAATCGGAGGGCGCAATGTCCGCAACCGCGGCTTTCACGTCCGCAAGTTCCGCGCGAAGCTCGTCGAATCTGTCGGCAAGCGTGCCTTGCACCGCACCGTCGGTACCCTCTATTCCGCCCGCTTCTTGGTTGAGCCGAATATCGTCGATAGCCGCGTTGAGCGCGTCAAACTGTTCCATTATGGGCGTCAAATCAACCGCAACGCTCTGTTCCTCGACAGCCTGTTCAGCCGCAACTTCGCCGCCGCGCAGTTCGTCGATTATGGCGCGTATTTCGTCCACCTGTTCGGCAACCGCGTTGAGCCTATCGCCGCCGATGCTTTCCTCTATCCTGTCGATGTCGTTTTTAAGGTTTATAATTTCGTCGAGCACGACGTCCAATCCGCCCGCAACGGGCGCGGCTCCGTCCTGTTCCTCGCCGTCCGCAACGCCGATTGTCGTTCTGCGGCTGATAATGTCTTTAAGCTCGTCGATATTATCGGTAAGCGCGGTTTGGTCGGCGCGCAAAGCCGTAATCTCGTCGATAATAAGCCCCAAATCGTCCGCCGAATCCATAGCCATGGGCGCTTCTTCGCCGTCGGGTTGAGGTTCTTCTGCAATCGCGGTCGCGTTAAGCACTTCGTCTTTAAACGCAAACACTTCGTCGCGCAACGACACGATTTCGTTAAGAACAAGATTTATTTCGCCGTCCGTCGGGGCTTGCGCGCCATCCGCGGCGGGAAGATTTATAATGTCCTCGCGCAACGCGCGGATTTCGTCGAGAATATTACCCGAAGAAATGGAAGCCAGTTCGTTCTTTATAGCTTCGAGTTCGCCCGTAACCTCGTCTTGATCGACTATGCGCGCGGCTTTTATGTCCTCGCGTAGCGACAGGATTTCTTCGACGGTATCGTATTCGGTGCCCGCGTCAAGTTTTTCCCTGATTGCCGCAAGCTCGTCGATAAGCGCTTGCATATTGTCGTCGGACATTGCGCCGTCCGTCGGTTCGGACTGTTCCGCATTGCCCGTAAGACGGTCTACAAGTATAGCCTGCAAGTCGGCAAGCTGTGCGTTTATTCCGTCCAAACTCGCCGCGTTCAGTTCGGAAGCGGACTGCGTCGCGCTTTCGATACTGCCTAACCGCTCGCGAATATCGGTAATTTCACCGACAAGCGCGTCGCGCGTTTCGCCGTCTATGCCCGCGGCGGACATTGTTTCGTCGAGAGTGTTTATGTGGAATTCTTCGCGTATGCCGCCGACCGCGTCGATAATTTCCTGTTTGTTTGCAACCGAAGTGCGCTCGTACTCTTCTATCTTGTCGAGAACAAGACCTATATCCTGCATGATGTTGGCAAGATCTTCGACCTGTTCGTCGGACTGTACAGGCGTTTCTTCCAGTTTTTGACGGATAAACTTGACGTCCTCCGCCGTCACGTCGGCGGACTCGCGCAAAGCCGCAACGTCCTCGGCAATCTTACCGTAATCTGCCGCGCCGATTGCCGCATCCAGATTATCGGAAAGAGCCGTGACAATATCGAGCATTGCCGAAACGTTGTCGCGCGTAATAGATACGTCGTCCGCCTGCGGCATGAGCGTGAGCGAATCGAGTATCGCAAAGGTATTGTCGCGCGCAGTGATTACGTCGTCCGCTTGCGGGAACAACGGCAATGTGTCGAGTATTGTATTAAGACTGTCTTTAAGCTCCGCAAGCTCTTCCGCGGAAACTCCCGCGCCTATTGCGGGTACTTCTTCCGTCTGTTCTGCCTGCTCGTCGTACTCCGCTTCCGCGGGCGCGTCCAGCCTATCGAGTATGGAATTTAACTGCTCCGCGATGGGAGCGAGCGCGTCGAGCGCCGCCGTCGCCGCATCGCGCGCGGCTTGTGCGTCGTCGGCTATCGGGTGAACTGCGTCGCTCAAAGCGGTGACGCCCTCGCTGACTGCGGCGATATTGTCGTTGATCGTCGTCATGTTTTCGGCGACGGTCATAATGTTATCGGATACGGCGGCGACATTGTCGTTGAGCACGCCGACCGTTTCTTTGACGGCAGTCGCGTCGTCCGCTATTACGGAAATTTGCGCAACGCGCGCCGAAATATCGTCGAGGTACGCAGTGAGCCTGTCGCTGTCTGCGGTAGCCGCGGCGGCGTCGTCCGTCGGAACGTCGCTTTCCGCAATGGCAAGTTCGGCTTGCTCGCGCAGGAAAGACACGTCGTCGATAAGTTTCTGCCTGTCCGCGGTTGCAAGTTCCGTATTAGCCGCAACGCTGTCAACAAACGCGGTTACGTCCGCGCGAAGTTGCTCGATAGAATCGATAAGCGTATCGTCCGTCGCGCCGCTATTCGCGCTCGCGATCGAATCCTTAATCGCCTGCGTTTCGGCGAGTATGTCCGCGCGCAACGCATCGATTGTGTCGTTCATGGGCAACGCGAACAGCGTGTCGGTTACCGTCATGATCGAATCTTTTATAGCCTGCGTTTCGGCGAGTATGTCCGCTTTAGCGTTTTCCACAGCTTCGGCGGGATTTTCGCCGTTATCGCCCAAACGTCCGACAATGTTAGCTTCCGATTCAATCAACACGTTGGACAAATCTTCGTACAGCTTGTCGAACTGCGTATTGATTTCGGCAAGTAACGAATTTATCTGATCGGATACAGGCTCGGAAACGTCAACGGTGTTGCCCATGCCGATTATCTCGGCGCGAAGCTCGCCTATCTGACTGATAAACTCCTCGTGTTCGTCGAGCTTGGCGCGAATATACGCAAGATCGTCGAGCGCCTGTTGGGATTCCTCATCCGACATGCCCGATGTAGCGGAATCCACTTCTACGGACACGGGCTGCTGTATTTTTTCGGTAATATCGACGAGCTTATTGGACACGTCGAGGTAGTTGGCGCGCACTTCTTCGAGCGCGCCCATAACGTCCGAACCGTTAGAACTTGCGGCAAGCGCGGCTTTAAGCTCCTCGAACGCGGCAAGCAATTCGTTGATCTTGCTTTCGTCGTATGCGATTTCTACCGGCGCGGGCGCAGTCGCAGGCACGGGCGCGGGCGCGCTTTCCGCAGTTTCGTTGTTCGCTTGCGCCGCTACGGCTTCCGTGCGCGCGGCGATGTTTTCGAGCAACGCGGCTTTGAGTTCCGCAATCTTGCCGAAAATGTTTTCCTCCGCGCCGACATGCTTGGGCACATACGCTTTGGGTAAGTCCACATCGGGAAGTTCCACAACGTCCGAAACTTTAAGGTTCAAAAGCTCGTTAGTCAAAGATTTAAGCAAATCTTCGTCCGGCGTTTCGGATTTTAATTCCTCGCCTATCTTTGCGACGGTCTGCGCGTTTTCGGCATTGCGACGATTGTTCTGCAAGCCGTTGACAACAGCGTTAAGGTCGGAAAGATATTCGCCCACCGTGCGGACGGGTGCGGAAGAGAGCTTGTCTTTTATGTTAAAAAACCGCTCCGCGCCGTCGCGCATTGCCGTGGAAACGGGCGCAACGCCGCTCTCCGAGCAATACGCCGCAACGTCCGCAAACGTAGAGCGCGTAAGCTGTTGCGAAGCGAGCTCGGCAATAATTTCGTTGGTAGCATTGATAAGATCGACAGCGTCTTGATCGTTGCATTCGTCGAGTTTTTTGGCATAGCCGTAAACCGCGGCTAGCTTGTCTTTATATAATGTGGATTGCGAGTGAACGTCGAAATTGACCTTTTTAAAGTCGCTCACGAGGTCGGACAAAACCTGCGTGCGCTTAACTTCCGCTTCGGACGAACTGCCGAGCGTATTTTTAATATCGTAAAGCTGACGTAAAAGCTCGCTCGCGTCCACGTCGCCCGATTTGACCGCCGCGGCGGTTATGATAGGCGCCGATACGGGCGCGGCGGCTACTCCGCCTTTTTCGTCGATAACGGTACGAAGAGCCGCTATGTCGTTTATGATTTTGGCTAACGTTTCGGAATTGATGCCGTCAACGTTGCTCGCCGCTTTTTTGACGGCGGAAACCGCGCCGTTAAGTTCTTTTAACGACGGGATTTCGTCCAACTGCTTTTTGAGCTGGCTTAATTCCGACTGCATACGCGCGTCGCTGTCGCGCATTGCGCGAAGCACGTTCTCGTTGATAGACAGTAATCTATCTAATTCCAACGAAGTCTTACCGCCCTCAAGGTGTGCCGTTTCCTGACCTTCCGGCAATTCACTTTGAGGGCCTGACCCGTTTTTTAGTAGGTCGTCTATTCTGCTCTGCAACCGTTGGATTTCCGCATTATACTGCGCTTCAGCTATTTTCTGGTCGCGCACCATATCCTCTTTGAGCCGCGAAAGTTCTTTCTGCATCTCAAGACTGCTCTGGTTTTTTGCGAGCTCGTCGCGCAACCGAGAAATCTCGTTGTACATTACAACTTCGCTACCCGCGGGCGGCGCGGACGGCTGATATATATACTGCGGCGGCATAATGGGTTGAGGCGCCTGCGGCTGTTGCGGCTGTTGCTGAACGGGCGCGGGCATCATGCCGCGTTTGAGTTCCGCAATCTCGTCGAGAACTTTGTTCAGACGGTCGTCGTAATAATCGTCGTTGTAACCGTCGTCATAGTCCTCGTCGCCGTAATCCTCTTCCTCATATTCTTCGTCGTCGTAGCCCTCGTCGTCGTATTCTTCTTCGTCGTCGTACTCCTCGTCGTAATCCTCGCCGTCATCGTACTCTTCGTCGCGTTCGATGAACTCTTCTTCTACGACTTCGTCGTCATCCAACGAAAAAGCAGTCTTGTCCTGATTGTTCATAAATGTTCCTCGCACTTGTGTTGTTTTGAAACTGTATTCATTCCGCTCCGAAAAGCGGTGTAGAACCTGTATTACGCGCGTGAACGGAGTGGCTTTATTCAGCCGCTCCGCTCCGGCGTTTGCCTATTACGGTCTGGGTCTGGGCGGTCTTGTGCCCGACGGACGCGTCGGTCTCGAACCTGACGGACGTGCGGGACGTGCGCCTGCGGGACGCGCGGGTCTTGCGCCTGCAGGTCTTGCACCTGCCGGTCTTGCGCCTGCGGGACGCGCGGGTCTTGCGCCCGCCGGTCGCCGCGCGCCTGCGGGACGTGCACCGGGCTTGCGCTTGGCTATGCGGTTTACGCGTTCCGTAACTTTGCGCACCACGCGTTGCGGCTTTTTGGCGTTTTCCGCTTTAAGCCTTGCGATCTCGCCGCTGTTCTGTATATCGTCCATGGTCTTGTTGTAGAAGTCCATGAGCTCGACGCAACCGCGTTCGTCCTCGTCGTAAGTGAGCTGAATATTGTACAGACGTTCGCGCAGGTTTTTGGCGTCCTCGTCGCCTTTGAGTTCTTTCATTTCGTTGCGGATAGCGATAATCTGCTCTTTGCGCATAGCTATCTTTTTGGCTAACGCTTCGTTGCGCTCGTTCTCCGCTTTTTGACGTTCTTCTTCTTCCTTGCGCTTGTTCTCTTCCTCCAAACGTTTGGCTTCCGCTTCCTCTTCTGCCTTGCGTTTCATAGCCTCGATCTCTTCCTGCGCCTGACGTTTAGCCGCTTCGACCTCTTCCATAGCCTTGCGCTGGGCTTCTTCGGCATCCTCTTGCGCTTTGCGTTGAGCTTCCTCGGCTTCTTCCATAGCTTTACGCTTGGCTTCTTCCGCTTCTTCGAGGGCTTTGCGCTGTTGCTCTTCCGCTTCCGCAGCAGCGGCTTCTTCCGCTTCTTGCTTGGCGCGTTCCGCTTCTTCTTCCGCTTCCTGTTTCGCGCGCTCGGCGGCTTCTTCGGCTTCCTGCTTGGCTCGTTCTGCGGCTTCCTCCGCTTCCTGCGCTTTGCGACGCGCTTCTTCCGCTTCCGCGGCGGCGGCTTCTTCCGCCTCCTGTCTTGCGCGCTCCGCGGCTTCTACTTCGGCGCGAGCCTTTTCTTCCGCCTCAATTCTCGCCTGTTCCGCACGTTCGATAGCTTCCTGCGCGGCGCGTTCCGCTTCGGCGCGAGCCTCCTCGGATGCGCGCATAGCGTCAACGCGAGCTTGCTCCGCTTCCATTTGCGCCATTTCCGCGGCGAGTCGAGCTTGTTCGATTTCGTTCTTGGAACGTTCGAGTTGCTTTTTGAGGTTTTCGGACTCGATCTTCTTTTGGTCTTGGCTGATAATACCGCTGCCCGACATGATAAGGTCGAGAGGATTGGCATTATTGACAAGTTCGTCATAGGACGCGCACGCCCTGGCGAACGTAGCGTTGGCTTCGTCCAAGTTGTGCCGCGCGTCTTCGAGCTTGGCGTCGTATGCGCTTTGCGCTTCCATTTTGCGCTTGGTGCCGTCAATATTTTCCTGTTCGAGCTTGGCTTTAATTTCTTCGATCTTGTCGGACTTGTCGCCCTGCTCGACTATAAGCATAAGCCGTTCGTCGTCCGTCGCGCTTTCCATTTGCGCATTGACGGCGTCGAGTTCGGCTTGCATTGCGGCAAGCTCTTCCTCGATAGCTTTGATATTGGACGCGACTTCCATCGCTATAAACGTGATTTCATCCGACGAAGCGGTGAGATCGTCGTATACAGCCTGCGCCGCCGCAACCTCTTTTTCGGCGTCCGCTTTGTCCTTTTCGCGCGAAGACTTTAACAGTTCAAGCTCGATATTGCCGAGTACCGTGTTTTCGGCGTTGATAACGTCGTCGAGCGGTATATCGTTTTTCTGCACGAACTCGTTAGCCTTGCGACGTTGCGAATTGAACTCGATATTTAGATCGGACTTGCGCTTTGTGGTTTTGGTCGTTTCCTTTTCGAGGTCGGACAACTGCGCGTTCACTTCCGAAATCTTCGTGTTGAGATCGTTGATTACGTCGAAATCGGTAGCGCCGAGAATTTGCGACTTGGCGGCGGCAACTTCGGCTTTAAGCGATTCGCGTTCTTTCGCCTGTTTTTCGTTTTCGGCTTGCAGTCTGCGCAACTCGTAATCGGAATTGTTGACCGCCTCCAACATGGGCGTAAGCTCGATGATCTTCGCTTCGAGCGCTTGGCGCGCCTGTACCTTGGCAAGACGGTCGAGATACGCTTCGTACTCCGCTTTCGCCTTTTCGAGTTCGGCGGTAACGCTTTCGAGCTCCTCGGATTTTTGAGTTTGAGTATCGGTGAGCTTGGACGAAACGTCGTTAAGCCGCTCGCTGTTGCCGAGCAATGCGTCGAGTTCCGCGCGCAGTTTTTCGAGCTCGCCGAGGTTGCGCGTCTTCTTTTCCTCTTTTATGCCGATGTCGCGCGTAATTCTGTCTTTGTCCTTGTTCTTTGCGGACGCAAGCTGGAATTCAAGGTCTTCGATGTCCTTGGCAAACTGCGCGTCGTCGGCTTCCGCCTTATCGATTTTTTCGCGCAATTCGTCTTCGAGCGATTTAGCTTTGTCGAGTTCGGTTTCGACCTTGCCGATACGCGATTTAAGCTCGGCAAGCTCTTTGATAAGAATATCGTTGCGGCGTTCCGCGGCTTTGAGTCTGCTCTCTTCCGGCGAAGCGTCTATGTCTATCTTCTCTTCCGAGAACTCGTCGTGCGGCTTTTCTTCCTCTACGTACAACGGCGCGTCAGGATCGAAGTCGAGCACAAACATTTCGACTTGAGTCTGCGGCTCGGATTCCTGCGGCGCGGACACAGACGACGGCGTGGAGGCTTGCTCCGCCTTTTTGATTTCGGTTTCGCTCATAATCGCCTCGTCCATAGGCATAGGCGTTTTGTAGCGTTCTATAATGCGTTTTTTCTCTTTGTCAAGCTCGCGCGCCTGCAAGTCCTTGGACTTGAAGAACGTGCGGCGTATCATGCCCTTCGGCTCGTACTTCTCGGTGAATATGCGCTCCAAAAGCTCTTCGTCGGTGATGTACTTGGCGATGAGTTCTTCCAAGTTCTCTTCTGGCTCGGGCGGCACCGCGGCTTGCGGTTCGCTCATGAGCGGAGTGGACGGCGTGGAAGGAATATACGGTATTCCGCCCGACGCCAAAGCGAGAGTATCGGGATTGGGCGCGGCTGTGCTTGTCGGACCCGCGCCGAGCAACATTTGCGAACTCGCCTGCGACAGCGCGGCGGTTTGCGCCATGCGCTGTTGAGCCTGCGTCGCCGCAATCGTAGAATTGAGCTTGACGATGTACGAAGATACCGGCGCTTGCGTCGCAAGTTCGTCCTGCTTATGCTTGGATATGGAGTGTATGAACAACCATACGATAAGCAGAATAAGAATAAGTCCGCCGAGGATACACGCGGCGATTATGAGCCACGCTTGCCAGTCCTCGAACCGCGCGAACAGACTGCCCGCGTTTACGTCTATCTGAACAAACTCCGAATCGAAAGTAATAGTTTGACGATTGTTGTTGACAAACGTCAGGCTGACCGATACGGTTGCCCTGCCGTTTATCTTTTCCACCTGCGGATCGAGCGTAAGCACGTTATTGGAGAAGTTAGCGTACATCAAATCTTGATTGTTGCTCTTGGCGGCGGTAAGCATATATCCGCGCGAGCGCATTTCCGCAAACACTTCCGAGGTGAGCGCGTTGTACGATACCGATTTTTTGCCCTTTATCGGCGCAAACGCTATCGTATATCCGCCGTAAGTTTCCACTGCGAGTTCGACGGGTATAGTAGTTTTAACCGTCGTTCCGTTCTCTACCGTCTGATAGCGAACCTCAAACCGCAAGACGAAGTTGCTGTTGGCAAGACTGCTCTTTTGCGCGGTTATTCTGTACTGCTTGGGATAGTTTTGACCTTCGCCCTCAATTTCTATCGAACAGCCGTCCTGCTCGTCGAGCTGAGCGGAGCCGTTGATTGTAGTTTTTTCGTGGTCGAAAACAAGCTCGTCGTAAGTCGTGGGGCAAGCATAAGCAACAAGATCCTGCGGCGATATAACAATCGCGCGGTAGTCGTCGGGCGTGGCGTCCACAGGCTCGCCCGTCGTAATGTCTTTGTAAATGCTCTTCCCGCCCGACGTGTTGTTGTACACGCGCAAATAGTTGGACGTAACGTTAAGTCTGAACGCCGATTTGGATATATCGTCGCGCACTTGCGGGTTGGCGGGATTGAACGATATGGGAATCATGACCGTATAACTTACGGACGTGTTGCCTATTTCGCTCAACTTAATGCGGAAGTCGTGAGTTGCCGCAAAGAAGTCCGCGCCGTTCTTATCCTCCGCATACTTGCTGACCGTGGACGGCGTAATGGTTATTTTGCCCATAACGGACGGCGCAATGCGCGCGCTCGTCGTGGGGTTGGCTATAATCGGTTTTTCAAAGATACCCGACACTTCCGCAAAACCCGCTTCCGTAATTACGAAATTGGAAACGGACGAAAGCGTCCAGAACGTATCGTCGCTTGTTTTAATCTTGTTTGCGCCGCGGTACAAAGCCCTGCTCTGCAAAAGCTCGCCGAGGTCGAACGAAACGTTGGAATAGTTGGCAAAAGTAGCTATCGACTTGTGCACGCCGTTGGCAAACGAATCGACTTCCGTACCGTTGAGCACTTCTTTTGTGCCTGCGGGGTTGAGTTCGTAACCGACATACACAGCTTCCGACGCGCCGCTCATTTGTACGAACGTATCCTCTACGACGACTCGGAAATACGCTACTTTAATATCGTCGGGATAGTTGTCTGTATCTATGTTGCGCAGTTTTGCCGAAAAATGTCCGCCGGCAAGATTGATGCTACGCGCGGTAATGCTTATACTGCCACCCGCATCTTCTATAGCGACGTCGAAACTTTTGCTTCCGTTTATTATACCGTTTTCGACAAATATATAAGAATTGTTATTAGTCGGATCGATTTTTTCGATAACGGGTCCCGCCGATATATGACGGACTTTAAAATGCAAACCGTTATTGGTGGATATTTTATCGACAGAGTTATCGCCGCCGCTCGCGCTATTGCGCGCGTCCTCGCCGTTTACATCCATTCTTATTTCGATCTGGTTGTCCTCGCCGTTGCCCGCATTGTTGCCTTCCGCTTTTACGGGAGAACTGCGGAACAATAACACACATGCCGTAAGGATTGCTATAACGGCTATTACAAACGTCGAAATTTTAAGTTTTATCGATTGCTTATTCATTCTTGCGCCCTCCTTACATTCCATCGCCTATATCGGACGCGTCGAATATTATTTCTTTACCGTCAATGTCGGGCGAGGCAAAGCCGCCGTCCGCGCCGCCGAAGCCGTCGGCGAATTCCTCCACAGGCGCGGTATACGCCGCGCCGCCTCCGTCAAACGAAGCGTCGGACATAGCGTCGCCGCCGAAAGGATTGACCGGCTGAACGCTTTGCGCCTGCGCCGCGGCAAACGCCGCTTTTTTGGCTTCCAACTCGGCTTTAAGTTCCGCAACGGACTTTTTGCCGCCCTTCTTCTTTTTCTTGGATTTGGATTTAGCCATTGCCGCAAGGTCGGAGTTTTCGAGCACTACGCCGCTCTCGTTCTCCTTGTTCTTGCGCATTTCGTTAAACAGCTTGGCGTATTTGGGGTCTTCCATCTTCATCTTGGTACGGACGACCTGCTCTTTGGACGCAATATTGGCTTTGTTGTGCATACGGTCGCGCATGCGGATAAGTTCCTGATTGCGTTTGATGAGCGCGCGCTGTTTGGCGCGTTTTTTCCAGTACACTACCATGCGGATAATAAAGATTATGAGCAATACACCGAACACGATTATAAATGAGTACAACCATATATTGCCGTAACCTATTACACCGTCTTCGTTGGTAGTAACTGGAAGCGTCGTCAAAATGCCGTCGATCGTAACGTCGAAAGAGAGCATAAGCGAGCGAGCTTTTTCGGCGTTGTATACCGACACGCTTACCGCGAACGACTGCGGACCGTCTTTAAGGACGGGCGTGTTATATTTGGGCGTGATTATAATTTCGTTATCGCCCTTGCGGTAATCGTAGTTGAAATACTTTGTCGCGGCGCTATCCGCCGAAATAAAGTATATTTGATAGTTCATCGTATCCTCTTCGCCGAGGAAGTCAAGCAATTCTTTTGCCGAAACGTGCGCGACCGTATCCACGCCGCTGCCGCTCGTGTACCAAATACCGCCGACAGCCTGTTTGCGCCCCGTCTTGCAGTCGATATTGACTACCTTATCGCCCGTAAGCGGAACGACTACTTTGCCCGAGCTTATTTTGAACACCACTTCCAAAATACTGCCGTTGGGCGCGTCCGCATATTTTTCGACGTTGGCGTTTACAAAACGGACGTGCATATAGTACTCGCCGCTGTTGCTGACCGCGCTTGCGCTCGGTTCGATTCTGATATAAGGTTGCGCCGAAGAAACGCCCTCGAACGTCACGCTCTTGACAAAAGCGGGATAGCCGATGCTTTCTTCCTTGGTGCCGTACATTTTTTCGGTGAAATACACGGCATTGTAGATATTTTTGCCTGCGGCGTCTTTGTTTTCGCTTATATCGCCGTACAACACTTTATAGTTGCCTATTTGCGAGTTGAATTTATTGGCGTCGTTAAGCTCTGTCTGCAAATTACTTACATACACATATTCGTCGCTGACAAGGCTTATATCGAAATCGCTGTCAAGCACAGTAACATAGGACACGTTAATCGCAACCTTGAAATGCAAACTTTGTCCGTAAACCGTTGCGACAAAACTTATAATTCCCGAGCCCGACGAAATGGGTTTGATTACGACCGCGGGCGCGCCTTGCGCGGCTTCCGCAGTATAAATGCCGTCGCCCGACGATTGAATATCGGAAATGACTATTTGACTTTCGAGCGACGATTTGATAGCGTCGTCGCCTATTCCGTTAATGGATGCGAACTTGTTGTACTGCGTGCCGTCTATCGCGCCGCCGAACAAGCTGATTTGCTCGGTCTTTTTAATGGTAAACACCGAAGTGACGTTAGCTTCCTTGGCGAAAGTGAACGACGTTATTTTATCGAAAATGAACGTTATTACCACCTTTTCGTTGTCGTCCGCAAACGGCGTATTGCGCGAGTCCGCAAAACGCTGGACAGTAACGTCAAGGTTGATTGTGCAATCCGACGTGGGCGACACGGTAAGGTCTCTCGACGTAAGTTTTACGTAAGGTCTGCCAGTGCCCGCGGTTTCGTCGGGGAATTTATTGTTAAAAGCGTCGAATTCGGTAATTTTATTGTTATAGGTAAAGTATATACTGTTGCCCAAGTTCTTTACATACGACGACAGGTCTATTTTTGCACTGCCGCCGACATAAATCCTGTTGGGATAAGTCACGGTAAGTTTATTTTTTGCGCCCGCCTCCGCACTGCCGTAAATGCCGTTATAATCTTTTGTATCCGTAAGACGCAAAGACGCTTGCGCAAACACGGACGCAACGTTAGTCGTTTTGGCGATGTCGATATTTACGTCGCCCGCCGTGCCTTTATACTTGGTGGAAGTCTGCGCGTTGATTGTAGTGCGCACGTGCGCGTTATCCGATTTAGCGCTGTAATCGGCGATATTGTTTTCGTTGTATACGATATTGCCCGTCGAACCGACAGCGGTATAACGCACGACGTCGTATGTCAAACTTACGGACGAATTGTCCTCCGCGAACACCACGTTATAAAAGCCGTAAACGTTGTTAAAGTCTGTCGCAAAAGCCTTTATACACCCAACGTCCACGCCATAAGTCGATTTAAGGTCGATTTTGACGGTTACGGGAACTTTTACGCAGTTGATTGCGTTGACGCTTGCGCCCGCCAAACCGTTGAGCTGGATACCTCTCGTATCGGATATAATTACCCTGTCCGCGTCGCGGTCGGAAAAGATGTATTTATAAACGTCGGTGTAATATTTATTGTCCGTCGCGGACGTTTCGTTTTCACCCAAGTAGTAGTTAAGATTGCCGTTCTTAACCTTGGACAATGCGGGGAACCCGCTATCAGCATTAGACATTGCCGTTATTGCGTCTGCTTTGAACGTTGCGTCTACCGAATTTTTGGCGGTAAGATATTTGATCAATTCCTCGACGCCGAGCGACACGTTTTGCACCGCCAACGAATAGTATTTGTTGTTGTCGTTATTGGGATCGAGCAACGGGATATTGGAATTGCCCTTGTTAGCTCCGTCCTCGCCTATCACGTCGGCAAACGATTTGTAATCGACGATAGTCGGGGTGTCCGCAATCGTAAACTCGATTTTGCATTTTTCGTAATCGTAATAAATGGCTTTGCCTTTTGCGGAAGTTTCAAAGTTGCCTTGACTTCCGAAACGCGCAACGTAAAATTCCAGCGTTACTTTTTCGCCCTTGGACGAACGCAACGGAGTGATTTTAATACCGACGCCCTTGTCCGTATCGGTGTTTACGATTTGCGCTTTGAACATGTTTGCGCGTTGACTTTCCGTCATGACTTTGCCGTCATAAGAATATACGGGATCAAACGACTCGGGCTTATTCTCCTTTTTGTCGTTTAAGAAAGTCATACCGTCGTCGGCGGACGTCAAAATTCTGTAAACGTCGCCGATATTGTTTTTGGACACAAGCGCGTCGAACGCACCGGCACCGTTATTGCTGTTGATCCAAACTGTGTTGTCGCCCTCGCTTGCGGCGGACGTTCTGTCCGCTTGCCAAACGTAAAAAGTGGCGTCGCCGATGCTCGGCGCGGAGTTTTCCGCCGTAGCGGGCACGGTGTTGAACTTGACCGTGTTATTGGAGTTGACCGACCAGTTGGTTATAGCCGAGCCGTCCGCAGAGCGGAATTCGTCGTACAATTTTTGTTTGTACGTATTGCTCTTTTGGTCGTAGCTTATATGAATAAGTTTACCGAGCTTGGTAACGGCAAACAGATTATTGCCGTAACCCGAATATACCGCGGCAAACTCGCTCGCGGTCGTGCCCGTCGTGTTTTCGACATTGCCGAATTTTATTTGTACGGGCGACGCACTGTAACCGGTTTCGCCCGAAACGCTGTCGAAGTTACTCCACACGTACAGCTTGCCGTCCTCGGACAACGCGCCCGTGATGTATTCGGCGGAGTTTTGCACGTCCGAGATAAAGCCTGTGACTGAGCCGCTCTCGATTTGGAGCGAGTCGGTGGCATACAACGCTTTTTTGCTTTTGGTGAGCTGTTTGCCCGCCGCAACGGATTTAAACGTTTTGTCGGAAAGAATTTGCACGGGAGTGGCGGTGTTAGCGCTTGTAAAACCTTTGAGCTGACCTTTATTGTTGTCGCCCCAGCCGTAAAGTTTTTTACCGCTAATGCCGTAGCCTACGTCGTTGCCGAGCGCAACGGCATAGTTGTACGCGCCGACGTTATTCGCTCCGTTAAGGGCTGCGCCTTGCGCGTTGACTATATTAACTACCGCGCTGTCAACCGAAAAGTTGAGTTCGACATTAGATTTCTGTCTGCCGTAATATTGGAAAATATCGATGCCCGCGTCGTAAGTATCGGACTGCGTCGCACGGCCGTTCGCGCCCGCCAAGCCTTTTTCGAGGTTGTATGCCGAACTGCTTTGCGAATATAAAATTTTGGAAGTAGCCGCGCCGCTGTTTATTGTTCCGCCTGTAACGTCGAGCAATTCGTTGGTATAGATATATCCCGTTGCCGAGTCGTAAGCCGAAGTAAGGAAGTTTTTGCCGCGCAACTGCAACGACGTTCCGTTCGCAGCCGACGAACCGTTTACGCCGACCGTGTAGCCGCCCGCGACGACTGTCGTATTTGTTGCGGTGTTGGCATAGCTCGTCTTATATACTTTACGTATTCTGCCGCCCTTCAACTCATGGGAAAGATCATAAGTATAGCCGCCCGCATTTACTATAATGTTGGGCACGGAATACATCAAAGATCCCCAAGCGTAAGTGTAAAAATTAACGTCCTTGGCAAATCCGAAAATATAGTTATACTCGCCCGCGGCAATGGAACACAACGTAAGCCCTTTTGTGCCTGTAGGGGTGATAAAGTCGAGCGCGGTATCGGGGTTGCCCGTTTCGTCATAATAACCGTAATTGATTATAAAAGGAGTATGCCACGGGTCATTGTTGCCCGCTTCGCGCAAAAGCAAGTAATGCGGAAAAGCGTTACGTTCTTCCATAACGACGTTTTCCACATTTTCTTTTTGGGCGTTACTGTCCTTGCCCCATGTATAGATATAACCTTTTTCAGTAATGAACGCCGCTGTGGTGCGAGTTGCGGCTATGCTCGTAATTTTATCTGTAATAGGGTTGCCGCTACTGTCTTTGTCGGACATATAGTTGGGCTCGCCCCACTTGTTGTTGCCCGAAACGCCGGGACCCTGTCTGAACGTTACGCCTATTTCCGTGGGAACGGAGGAATAGTATTTGCCGAGCGTGACCGTGTTTTCTGCGCCGGTGTTACCGCCGTCGCCGCCCGTAAGACTCCAACCGTACAGCTTGCCGTCAAACGTAAGACCTATCGCAAAGTCCTCGCCCGCCGCGACCTGTACAAACCTTATGCCGTTTACCGTTTTTTCGGCGGACTGTGTGACGTCCTGTTCTTCCGCACGCGCAACGCTCGGCTTGTTTATAAAGCCGAACGAGAACGCCACGCTCAAAATCAACGCTACGGTAATAGCAATCGACGCCAAGCGCGCTGTAAAATTCCTTGAATGTTTAGTCGATTTCATATCGATCGTCAACCCTTCTTTGAAAATGTTTTGCCGAAAAAGTCGGTGATAATGCCGAATATGTATACTATTCGACATTATTCATTGCATAATTATAATACATTTGCGCGGGATTGTCAATATAAACCACCCATAAATTGCGCAATTTTTTGTACTATATTCATAGTTTATTCATATTTGCGCGCGATTATAAAGGTAAAAATAGGCAATTTTACTATATATGCGGTTTTTTGCGGTCAACGCCTATACGCACGCTCGCCCGCCTTTCGCGTTTGTCGCGCATATGTTTTATATACATTGTATGCCGCCGCGAAAAGTTGCAACCGTTTTTATTTGATTTTAGTCAACTATTATGCTATAATCGTCATAAGACTAATATTGCAGAGGTAGTTTATGAGAGTTTATAATTTTTCGGCGGGACCCGGGACGCTTCCGCCCGAAGTGCTCGAACGGGTGCGCAAGCATTTGATCGATTACGACGGCACGGGTATGTCCGTTATGGAAATGAGCCATCGTTCCAAACCGTACATGAAAATCAACGACAAGACGGAAGAGCTGTTGCGCGAACTCATGGGCGTGCCCGACGGTTACGATATACTTTTCGTGCAGGGCGGCGCGACCAATCAGTTTTCGGCGGTGCCGCTCAATATCGGCACGGTAAACCGCAAAGCCGATTACGTGGTTACGGGCAATTTTTCCAAAATAGCCTATAAGGAAGGCGCGGTTCACCTCGACGCGGCGATTGCCGCGTCGTCCGAGGATAAGAACTTTACGTATATTCCCGACCTTGCCCCGAGCATGTTCCGCCGCGACGCGGATTTTGTACATATCTGCTACAACAACACCATTTTCGGCACGCGTTATACTTCCGTGCCCGACACCGACGGCATACCGCTCGTATGCGACATGTCGTCCATGATTTTAAGTCAGGAAGTCAACGTTTCCGATTACGCGCTTATTTATGCGGGCGCGCAAAAAAACATAGGTCCCGCGGGCGTGACCGTAGTTATAGTCCGTCACGATCTTACAGATCGCGCCGATCCCAAATGCCCCGTAATGTTGCGGTACGACAATCAGGTCAAAAACAAAAGCCTGTTCAACACCCCGCCCTGCTTTTCGACTTACGTCGTTATGGAAGTGCTTAACAACTTAAAAGAACACGGGGGCGTGGCGGCGGCGCAAAAGATAAACGAAGCGAAAGCCGCCAAGCTGTACGACTATATCGACAGCTCCGATTATTACGTCAACTCCGTGCAAAAGGAGTTTCGCTCCGTAATGAACGTGCCGTTCGTTTCGCCGAGCAAAGATCTCGACGACAAGTTTGTCGCGCAAGCCGCAGAAAACGGACTGGTATCGCTCAAAGGACACAGGCTTGTAGGAGGCATGCGCGCTTCCATTTACAACGCCATGCCGACGGAGGGCGTGGACGCGCTTATCGCGTTTATGGAAAAATTCAAAAAGGAAAACAAGGCGTAACCCGCCGCGAAAAAGGAAGCAGACATGAAAGATATTCTCAAACTTAACGCAATATCCCCGCTCGCGGAGAAAACGCTCGGCAAAAATTACAAACTTGTCGAAAACTCGACTTCGCCCGTCGCGGTTATGCTTCGGTCGTTCTCCATGCACGACTACGCGTTGCCCGAATCGGTTATCGCGGTAGCGCGCGCGGGCGCGGGCGTAAACAATATTCCCGTTGCGGACTATGCCGATCGCGGCGTGGTTGTTTTTAACACCCCCGGCGCTAACGCCAACGCCGTAAAAGAACTTTGCCTCGCCGCATTGCTCCTCGCCTCGCGCGGAATAATCGACGGCGTGGAGTGGACGAAAACGCTTAAAGGCGACGACGTAGCCAAGCAAGCCGAAAAAGGCAAAAAGCAATTTGCGGGTCACGAAATTATGGGCAAAACGCTCGGCGTGGTCGGGCTGGGCGCGATAGGCGTTCAGGTCGGCAACAATGCCGTGCGGCTGGGCATGAACGTGCTCGGTTACGACCCGTTTATTTCCATCGACTCCGCTTGGAAGCTCAATCACAACATAACCAAGATAGACAGCCTCGACAACCTTTTCGAGGACGCGGACTATATCACCTTGCACGTACCGCTGACCGACGGCACGCGCGGACTGATTAATGCCAAGACAATTGCCAAAATGAAAGACGGCGTTAATATAGTCAACCTGTCGCGCGGCGAGCTTTGCGTCAATGCCGACATTATCGCGGCAATCAAGTCGGGCAAAATCCACTCGTATATTACCGACTTCGCCGCGCCCGAACTTTTGAACGTGCAAGGCGTGACGGTTATCCCGCACCTCGGCGCGTCCACGGAAGAAGCCGAGGACAACTGCGCGGTAATGGCGGCGCAGGAGCTTGTTGACTTTATAGAAAACGGCAATATCAAAAACTCGGTCAACTTCCCCGCCTGTTCCGCGCCGCGCGTCGGCAAACGCCGCATAACCGTTATTCACCGCAACGTCAAGTTCGTGCTCAACTCGATAACGGACATCGTTTCGGGCGCGGGCATAAATATCGAAAACTTCGTTTCGCAGTCGCGCGGCGATTATGCCTATACGATACTCGACCTCGAAAGCGACGTTGACGACAAGCTGTTAGCCAAGGTTTGCGCTTGCGACAACATTATAAAAGTACGGAAAATTTAGTTTTTTCTTTTATCTATCCCAAATAAACAAAACCGCGATCGCATGTTTTACGTGCGATCGCTTTTTGTTTGGGTTTAAATTATACTGCGCGATATTATTACAGCGTATTTTCCGACGGCGGAGTGAATACCACGCTGTCGATATAATATCGTTTACCGGTTTTGTTGTAATACTCGGTCGCGTCGAGGTAGCCGAAGCAAGCCACCGAAAACGGTATTGCTATAATCAGTCCCACGCCGAGCGTAAACACGGTTATAAACAAGCCGCACGCGAATATGACCAAGATTGTCACCAAGTACGTGGAGAAAATCGATCCGAAGCGTTTGAAGCAGATTTCTACCGACCGCGCAAAGCCTTTAATCACGCCCGTGCCGTCGGCAACGCACGGCGCCCAGCATGCGAGCATTGATTTTTTAAACGACAGGAACGCGACAATTACGAGAATTACGACGAACGGGAGCGCGACGCTCATGCCTATACCCACCGTCACGCCGTACACCACGCCCCACATAGCCGCGTCGAACGCTATCGTTATGGGCATTTTGGCAAGCGAATATCTGGCGGACACGGACAGCATGGAAAAGAACTTGCCGCCAAACCCGTAATGCGCGTTGCACGACATACGCCCGTCCAGAACGGTTGCGAGCGGAATTTCATACAGCCCGAAAAAGAAGCGGAACGCTACTATTACTATGAATATAAGGAAAAGCATGGTCAACGACGCGACGCGACCGTTGCTCTCAAAAACGTTTACGACAGACAAATACACGTTGTACAGTCCGTCCCACAGCCCGTTCCACCCGCCGTCGTTGAACAGCGCGGAAAACGCGGCGCGTATGCCGTCGAACACGCCCGCATCGGCAAACGCATTTGCTATCGGCAGAATAAACGGCAAACTCAATCCGACTATGCCCGCGGAGCAGATCAGTATATACAGCAACAGCGACCACACTATGCCGAAGTGCGCTATTAGATTTTTAAACGCATTCTTAAACGCCATCGCCGTCCGCCTTTTGTTCTTTGGATTTCGACGCGGCGCGTTTTTTGGCGGGCGCGGCTTGCGCCGTCCGCTTTTTCTTTGCCGAACCGTTGTTGTCGGGCTTTTTCTGTTTTACCGCGCGCGGCGGCTTTGCGCTCGCGTTTTGGGCATTTTCGCCGTCCGCGTCCGCGCTCGCCTGCCTATTATCGGGTTTTTGCGGTTGCTTGTCGGCGTTTTCCTTTTCCTGTTTATTATGCAATACAGGCAACGGGATATTTCGGTACGGCTCTATGTCGCGTCGGTCAAGCTCGCTTATGCCGTAAAAAGTGAGCACGGTATACACTGTGGCATACACGTTTGTCGCAAGAAACACGAAAAAGTTTACTACGTAAGCGACAGCGGTCGGAGCTTGCAAAAACCCGACGAGCAGTTGCACGCCCGCGAGCAAGACCATAGGCATAAACAGCCCGCGAAATATCTTTTTGCCCGCTATCAGCTTAAACGACGTCGCCGCCGCATCGCGAAAACGATAGCCGTATACGAACATGATGGGCGCCCAGAACAGCATAGGCGTTATTATAAGCCCGTGGATAATGAACATGCCCACGGCAAGCGCGGAAATTACCGCAAGCGCCGCGCCCGCGGGAAACGCCATTGCTTCCGCGGAAACCTGTACGAGCATGACAAGTCCGAATAATAAAAATCGCCAAACGATAGACGCCGCGCTCATGACGGTTACGCCGATCGCTATAGGAAAAACCGAATTGTTAATAAGCCGCAACGGGTCGCGCAAGGACAGCCTGCCCGTGCGGAAATGTCGGTCAATGCCCGACATGACGAGCGCCGCCCCGAACACTTGAACTATCGCAACCACGACGACAGGCCAAAAATACTGCCACGAATCGCCGAACAGTATGCGAAAAGTTTGGCTTGCGGACAGATACGGAGCATAGTCGAACGCCGCCACGAACGACACTTCCCAGTACGGCGTGGACAAAAAACACGCGACTATCGACGGGATTACCATTGCGACGACGGGCAACCAGAAATTCTTTTTCAGGTATGAAAATGTCTGCCCCATGTATTTCACATGGTTATTATACCGCTTCGCTTACGAAAAAGCAACCGTTTACGCGAATTATGCCCCTTGCCTTTTACAAACATAAAATCACTGCTTTTGTGACTTCTGCGCTTTACGCTGTTGAGTACGCCTATGCTCGACATAAACACGATAAGTCCGGAACTTCCGCTGCTTATAAACGGCAACGGCAAGCCCGTCGGCGGAATACTGCCCGTAACGACCGCGACGTTTACCATTACCTGTATCGCTATTATCGCGGCTATACCCGAGCAAAGCAACGCGCCGAACCTGTCGGGTGCGCCCAACGATATTTTAAGCGCGCGGCGTATTATAAACAGATATGCGCACAGCACGACCATGCACCCGAGCAGTCCGAACTCCTCGCCTATTACGCTGAATATAAAGTCGCTTTCGGCAAACGGCAAAAACAGATATTTCTGTCGCGAATTGAACAAGCCCACGCCGAAAAATCCGCCCGCGCCCAGTCCGTAATAGGATTGTATAAGCTGATACCCTTCTTCGAGCGGGCTTTGCCACGGGTCGATAAACGCCATGAGCCGCGCAAACCTGTACGGTTCGACGAGTATAAGCACCACCGCCGCCGCAATCAGCGGAAGTATTATCATCAACAGATGTTTGATTTTCGCGCCGCCCAAAAACAGCATGACTATCATGAGCAACGCCATGCAGATAGTGACGGACATGTTAGGTTCGAGGATAATGAGCAGACATATTATCCCGCCGACGAGCACGACGGGCAGGATTCCTCTAAACGTGGTTATCTTATCCTCGCGCGATCCTATATACGCCGCCGCAAACACTATAAACCCGAACTTGGATATTTCGCTCGCCTGTATCGTAAAGAACGGCAGGTTTATCCACCGCCGCGCGCCGTAGTTTGTGATGCCCACCCCCGGCAGAAACACTATAGCCAAAAGTATCACCGACAGCGCGAGAATGACATACCGAAGTTTATGCAACACGTGATAGTCGATGCGCGAAAATAAAAACATTGCCGCAAAGCCGAGCGCCGCGCCCGTCAACTGCTTGTACACATAATAAAACCGCGTGCCGTAAATGCGTTCCGCAGTGTACGACCCCGCCGAATACACCATCAAAACACCGAAAAATATCAGCGCGGCGGTGACGGTTATCAACATCACGTCCGACTTGCCGACGGTAAGCCGCGGCGTTCCGCTTATGTTAAAAGCGTTTCTTTTTTTCATGCTTCGCCGCCGATTGCCTTTACCGCCGCCGCGAACCTGTCGCCGCGCTCGGCATAGCTTTTAAACTCGTCGAACGACGCGCACGCGGGCGACAGCAACACTGTTTGCGCGTCCGATTTAGCCGCGATCTTAACCGCTTCGTTAAGCCCGTTTACAACAGTCAGTTTGAGCGACGGCACAATGCCCGCCGCACTGTCGCGTATCGCCTGCGCCGTTTCGCCCATTGCTACAACTTCTGTCACGCGCGCCGTGTCTATTGCCGTAAACAGTTCCGAAAAATCTGTCGCCTTGCCGCGTCCGCCGAGGATAAGACAAACCGTTCCGCTCGTTTGCGCGACGGCGGCAAGACACGCCGCGACGTTTGTGCCTTTGGAATCGTCTATCCAACGTTTGCCGCACGCCGCACCCACGTCGCGTATTCGGTGCGGCGAAAGTTCCGCGCTCGACAGCGCCGCCGTAACGTCGCCCGAGCTCGCACCCATACACATAGCCGCGGCTATCGCGCACAATGCGTTTTTTACGTTGTGCACGCCCTGCAACCGCAGATAGTCGGTAGGACAAACGCGCTTGCCCATGAAATAAAAATTATCGCCCGAAATATACGCGCCGTCGCAAACGTTTGTCGTCGAGCACCGCACTATCTGCGCTTTGGTTTCAAGCGTTTCAAGCGCGCCGACGGGGATGTCCTCGCCGAGTACAAGATACCCGCCGCGCATGTGCGCCGCAATGTTGCACTTGCACGCACGGTATTCCGCCGCCGTACCGTGCCAATCGATATGGTCGGACGCTATGTTGGTTATGACCGCAACGTCGGGTGCGACGACCGAGCTGTAAAGCTGAAAACTGGACAGTTCGCACACGATAGGCTTTTGCGGTTTGAGCGCCGCTATAGACACGGGATAGCCTATATTGCCGCACGCAACGCCGCCCGTCATTGCCGCAATCAAATTCGTGACAGTGGTCTTACCGTTCGTACCCGTTACGCCCACGGTGGGCATACCGCGTTCTTCCGCTATCTTAAAACCTATTTCCGCCTCGCCCGTCGGACGTATGCCGCGCCGCGCGCAATACTCGTAAACGGCGTGCGTCGGTCTTATCCCGGGGCTTATCACCGCCCCGTCGTACCTTTTGTCTGCGGGTTCGCAGAACCGCCCGTCCGCGTCGGCATACAGTTTTGCCCGCCCGCCGCACTTTTTTATCGCGCCGATCGCCGCGCGACCGGACAGCCCGTCGCCGTAAACAAAATACCGCTTTCCGTCGAAAATTCCCATACAGTATTGTATGTGCGCGCTCCGTTTTTTAGAATATCGGACGGCGCGCTATCGGCTTTTTATGTTATAAATAAATATAACGTTAGGCTTGTTGATTTAAGCTAACGTTATATTATTAACCGTATAATTTCGACCGCTTGCAATCAGTACAGTGCGAGCATAAGCGCGACCGTCACTGCGCCGCAAACAAATGTTACGAGCGTATATATAACCGCTATTTTGCCCTCGAACACGCCTTTGCGCTCGAAGTGGTGGTGGAGCGGAGCCATTAAAAACACGCGCTTGCCGTGCGTGAGTTTAAAATACACGACTTGGATAATAACCGACAGGCTGGTCAACACGTACATAACGCCGACGAGCAACATGGATAGCGACATTTTTCCGAGCACCGCCACGCATGCCAAAAACCCGCCGAGCGCGAGCGATCCAGTATCGCCCATGAATATTTTTGCGGGATGAGTGTTAAAGCACAAAAACGCCAAAAGACTGCCGACGAGCGCGGCGCACAGCACTATCATATTGAACGCGCCGTCGCCTACAAGCGCGCCCGCGAAAAACGCAACGCCCAGCATCACCGCGCAAAACAATGCGTTGGTCGCCGTCACCGACGCGGCAAGCCCGTCCAGTCCGTCGGTAAGGTTGACCGAGTTTGTAAACGCCAAGAATATAAAAATATAGTAGACGGGCGCGAGCCGACCGAGTTCGAGTTGTTTGGGCATGAACGGCGCGTATACAGTCGATCCGACGTTTTCGGCATAGTACGCGTAAACGGCAACGATCGTCGCGAGCATGACTTGAAATATAATTTTTTGTACTGCGGACAAACCCTTGTTGTTCTTGTACCGCACTTTTATAAAGTCGTCTATAAACCCAACGAGCGCGTAACCGACTGTCACTATTAAAATGACGTAGGACGTTTTGTCGCCGTGACGGGTAAAGAACAGTGCGGGCAACAGCGCAAGCACAATCGACGCGCCGCCCATAGTCGGAGTGCCCTGCTTTGCTTTATGGTTGTCCACATACGACAGTATGGGTTGTCCCGCTTTCAGTCGTTTTACCAGCCGAATATTTATCGGGATTAACAGCATGCCGACCGCAAACGCGGTCAGAAATCCGCAGATTACAGCAATCAAAACCCGAACTCCCCCGCTATTTCGAGCACGTATTGCTCGTCGTTGTACGGTTGGCGTCTGCCCATAACGTCGTTATAGCGTTCCGCACCCTTGCCCGCGATAAGCACAATATCGTCCTTGTTCGCGTTTTCTATGGCGGCGCGGATCGCTTCCTTTCTGTCAACTACCGGCGTATAGTTTGTTCCGCCTATTTCTTTGATACCGCCGACTATCTGATTGATTATATCGAGCGGCGGCTCGAACCGCGGGTTGTCGCTCGTGACAAAACACCAATCGCTCATTTGCGAAACGATTTTGCCCATGACCGCGCGTTTGGTTTTGTCGCGATTGCCGCCGCAGCCGAACACCGTTATTATGCGCGCGGGCGCAAACTCGCGGATTGCGCGGAGGATATTCGCTATACCGTCGTCGGTATGCGCAAAGTCGATAATCACACTGCATTTGGCGGTGTTTATTATGTTGAACCGACCGTCGATCTTCTTTATATTGCGTATGCCGCCGATCACCGAGGCGAGAGTAAAGCCCAGCGACTGCGCGACCGCCGCCGCGCACAGCGTGTTGTACATGTTGAACCTGCCCGTAAGACTGAACTTGACCTTTCCCACGCTGTCCGACATGTTTATAAGATACGACAGTCCGTATGCGCTCATTTCGGGATCGATACCGAACACGTCGGACGGATTGTCCACGCCGTAAGTCACGGTCGGAAGTTTGGTTTCGTGCGCTATTTCCGCGCCCAGTCCGTCGTCCGCATTGATGACAGCCGCGCGCGCGTGGTCGGGCGTGAAGTAGCTTTTTTTCGCCGCCGCATAACTGTTCATATCGCCGAAAAAGTCGAGGTGGTCGCGCGAAAAGTTGGAGAACGCCGCGACTTCGTACATAATGCCGTCTATCTTTTTAAGCGCGAGCGCGTGCGCCGATACTTCCATAACCGCATACTCCACGCCCGCGTCCGCCATGTCTTTAAGCGTGGAATGTAGATCTATCGGGTCGGGCGTCGTCAGTCCCGCGTCGAACTTGTTTCCGCAATACTCTATTGCGTTGGTGCCTATCAGTCCGCAACTGTGCCCCGCCGCTTCTATTATGCTTTTTATAATATACGTCGTGGTCGTTTTGCCGTTCGTGCCTGTTACGCCTATCATTTTAAGGCGTTTGGACGGATAACCGTAAAACGCCGCTGCCGCTATTGCGAGCGCGTGCCGCGCGTCGTCAACCTCTATCTGCGGCACGTCTATTGCCAACCGCCGCTCTACCACAATCGCCGCCGCGCCGCGCGCTACCGCGTCCGCCGCGAACGTGTGCCCGTCGTTCTCTTTGCCGACAAGACAGAAAAAAACACAGCCCGCGCCGACCCGCGAACTGTCCGTCGCAAGCCCCGTAACTTCTATGTCGGCGACGTCGCCGCTCTCACATAATTCCAATTCCGATAAGCGCATAATATTCCCGCTCCCTGACATTAGTATATGTCTATTGTACCCGCCAAATATCGGCGCGGCACAGTTTTGCAAACATTAACATATTTCGACACCGCATCAAAGCGGAGTGACGTTTGTATCGATAGTTTCGTCTTCACGGCTGTTGGGTTTTTCGCATTGTGATATTTATCGGTTAAAATTAGAGAGATAAAGCCCACACACCCCCATCATTCCGAGCTTGCCGAGGAATCAAGGCGAACCGCCGCATTGTAGCGCGACAATTACCAACACCCACACCCCCTACTATCCCATAAGTGCGGCTAACGCCTTGATTTCTCCGCTCCGCTCGTTCCTCGCTTCGGTCGAAATGATGGGGGTAAAGCCGCACTTGTATAACAATCGATATAAACCTTATTTACTCCGCGCGGACGAGCACGGCGTCGTTTTTGGCGATTTTGGTTTGAGGCACGGGCGTTTGCGCCGTAACTTTTTCGCCCTCGCCCACAAGCTCCGCGTGCAAACCCGCGTCTTCCAGTTCTTTTACAGCGTCCACGACGGGTTTGCCTATGACGTCGGGCATAATCGCGTATTCTATTTCGGCGAGCATAGACGGCGGGAGCGCGGTATAGTCGAAAATTTTGGAGAACACATTGCCCGCATACGGCGCGGCGACAAGACTGCCGTAATACATATAGCCTTGCGGTTCGTCTACTATCATGAGCACGGCGTACTTGGGATTTTCCGCGGGCGCAAACCCGATAAACGACGAAATGTATTTGCCCTGCGCTATCGTGCCGCCCGCATACTTTTGCGCCGTGCCCGTTTTGCCGCCGACAGAGTAACCGGCAACGCCCGCTTTGCTTCCGCCGCCGTTCGCGACGACGCCCACAAGATAGTCGCGCATTTTTTGCGACGTAGCTTCGCTTACCGTTCGACGGACGGGTTGAGGCTCGCGCGTAGCGAGGTTTTTCCCGTCGTATGAATCTACCGAGGCAACCAAGTACGGCTTATACAGCGTGCCGCCGTTTATAACCGAGCAAACGCCCGTTATTAGCTGTAACGGAGTTACCGCCACCGCTTGACCGAAGCCGATACGCGCAAGATCGACCGTTTTGACGTTGTCTTCTTTCATCATCATGCCGCTGCTCTCGCCCGTAAAGTCAACGCCCGTCTTTTGACCCATGCCGAAATTTCGCAATGCCGAATAAAAGCGCGACGTGCCGAGGCGCAACGCCAAGTCCATAAACACGCAGTTGCACGAGTTTTTAACGCCCTCGGCAAGGTGTTGACTGCCGTGACCTATCGATCGCCAACAGCGTATCCGTTGCCCGTCGACCGTTCTCGATCCCGCGCAAAAAAATGTATCGTTATCGCCCACAACGCCCGCTTCGAGCGCGGCGGCGGTCGTGAAAATTTTAAAAGTTGACCCCGGTTCGTACATATCGACTATCATCGTGTTGCGTGACAGCTCGTTCAAAAGATCGAGGTCGTTGCGCGGCGGGTCGTTAAGGTCGAACGACGGACTTTTGGACATGGCGAGTATGCCGCCCGTGTTCACGTCCATGACAATCATCGACGCGGACTTCGCCAAAAACTCGGTTGCCGCCGCTATCACCGCGCTGTCCGCAAAGCTCTGTATATTGCTGTCCACCGACAGCGTGACGTTGCACCCGGGAATACTCGGCACGTACTTCGTAACGCTGGACTCCAATTCGCGCCCCGCCATGTCTGTGGAAGTATATGCAAACCCGTCCACGCCCGTAAGATACTTGTCGTAATAGCTTTCGATGCCCGACTGCCCCGCATTGTCTATATTCGTAAAGCCCAAAATTTGCGCGAGCGAATTGCCGAACGGATAGTTTCGCTGCGTGTCGAGAGTGTAATAAAGCCCGCTTATGTTCTTTTTGCGCAGTTCGTAAGCGGACTGCGCGTCGATCTTGCGCTTAACAGTGACCTCGCCGACGTTGGTATTTAGTTTGTCGAACACCGTCTGATATTCCATGTCAAGCGCCTCTGCGATTTCCGTCGCGACCGCAGTCTTATCCTTGACTGCGTTGGGGCGCGCGTACAGCGTAAACACGTCCTTGCTGTCGGCAAGCGTTTCGCCGTTGCAATCGAAAATCTTTCCGCGCGCGGCTTTTAGCGGCAAATCGCGGTACCACTGTTCCGCCGCCTTTGCGCGCAACCACCCGCCGTCTATTATCTGCAAATAGAACAGCCGCCCGAACAGCGCAATAAACACCGCCGCGAGCGCGATAAACGCTACAAGTATTCTTTTCCTCATTACCGACGCGCTTGCTTTCATACACACACCTCTATCGGCTATGTATATGCCGCGCCGCGCCCGATTATTTTACCGCGAGCCGATTAACCGAAAAACCCGACTGTCCGCAACATTTTTCACCGCAACCCCGCCGCACAAAACAGCGACAAAACCAACGCCGCAACAATACAAAAACCGCCGCTGTAATAAAGCGACGGCTGTAAGTTATAATTGTTATTAACTTGCTTGATTAACCGAATATTTTGGACGTCCATTCGCACAACTTATCGAACCAGTTGGTATGCTCGTCCGCTTCAGGATATTCATAGCTGGGCGCGTCGGGCGCGGTGTACGTCGGGTCGCCCGCGCTTACCATGCCCATTTGCTCGGCTTTGCCGCGAATAGCGTCCGCGTCGAGCGCAGTTGCAAGCTCTTTTTCCTGTTCGACTATAATTGCTTGTTTTTGATTGATTTGCAAGATCATCGAATCAGCTTGCGCGGTCGCTCTCGAAATGGATACGCCCGTCGCAATAACCGCTATCGCAAGCACGAGCGCGACCGCTACATACACGCAAAGCAAAACTTTGGTGCGCGGCTGGAGCGCGCGATGTTCGCGACGCACCGCGGCTTCGGCGGGTTTCTCCTCCTCCGCGCGGTTCTCGGTAGCATACTTGCGCGTTTTGACCGTGGGCAAAATGTCCTCGCGCTCTCTCGGCGCTTGCTCTCTTACGGGACGGGGCGGGACTTCCGCGGCGATCGGGCGTTCCGTAACGGGCGGAGCGACGTTGAGCGTAGTATATGTCGGTTGCGCGGTTTGGGGTTGCGCGTTTCTTATATCGACGTCCGCGTCGGTCATGATAAGGCTGTTGCCGACGTTTCGGTTTTGTTCGACGGAAGGCGCGGCAAAGTTGCCGATATTGTCGTAATCGGAAATAACCGCAGAGCGTGCGCTCTCCGTTCCGTACCCGCCGAAGCGGTCGGTATCTCTTCTTATCTGACGTTTGGTTGTAATCATGTTACACCTTCCTTAAAGTTTTTCGGTTACTCGCAACGTCGCGCTGGCGCTGCGTGGGTTTAAGGTCTGTTCCTGTTCGGACGGTTTCTCTTTGCACACCGTCTTGCCCGTCGCGAGGTGGTTGCACACGCATACAGGAATACGCTTCGGACATATACAGTCGGTTGCAAACTCCTTGAACGCGGCTTTTACAATGCGGTCTTCCAGCGAGTGGAATGACAGCACCGCGAACCGTCCGCCGCGCTCTATCAGCCCGAAAATGCCGCAAATCGCGTCGTACAGCCCTTTTAGCTCGCCGTTGACTTCTATGCGCACAGCTTGGAACGTCTTTTTTGCGGGGTGACCGTTCTTGCGATACGGCACCGACGCGCGGATCAGTTCCGCAAGCTCGACCGTGCGTTCAATCGGTTGTTGCGCGCGCCGCTTTACTATCGCACCCGCAATCCTCCGAGCAAAACTCTCCTCGCCGTAACGCCGAATTATGTCGGTCAACTGTTCCTCGGAATACCCGTTAATAACGTCGTATGCCGAAAATTTTTGCCGCCTGTCCATGCGCATGTCGAGCGCGCCGTCGTGCATGTACGAAAATCCGCGGTCGGGCGCGTCGAGTTGGTGCGAACTTACTCCGCAGTCCATGACCGCCCCGCTTATTTTCGTTACGCCGACGCCTTCGAGCAAAGTTGCCGCGTTTTCGTATTGACCTTTAATGTACGTAATGTCGCCCGTGACGTGGGCTTTACAATATTCAATCGCGTCGTCGTCGCGGTCTATTGCGACCACCCGACCGCCCGCGTCGAGTATGGCTTGCGAATGTCCGCCGCCGCCGAGCGTCGCGTCCAAGTACAGTCCGCCGCGCTCAACCTGCAACAGTTGCGTAATGCGATCGCGCATTATAGGAACGTGATACATCAACCGTTACCGTTCCTCGCCGCAGTGAACGGCGCAACTATCTTTTTGTAGTCGATGGACTGCATGTGTTCTTTGTACACGTCCTCGTCCCAAATTTCCACGCGGTCGAGCGCGCCTATCGATATAAGATTCTTGCCCATTCCGCACTGTTCTATAAACGCCTGATTGAGCGAAACCCTGCCCTGCTTGTCCTCGGCAAGAGGTTGCGTGGACGAAAATATCGCGCGCTTTATGTCGTTCATATCGGTGTCGAGCAAGTCTGCGTTCATAAACCGCTCTTTTACCAGCTTGTCAAAGTCCTCGCCCTTGTACAGAAACAAGCACTTCTCGAAACTGCAAAATATCATGGGATTGTCGCCGAGCAGCTTGCGAAAAGCGGGCGGTATTCTTAACCGTCCCTTATCGTCTAATTGGTGATGAAACTGCCCGTAAAACAATTTGGTACTTCCTCTCGGCAAAATATGCCCGATATGAGAGTATTGTACCACACACCATGACCACTGTCAACCCTTTTTGACCAAAATTAGCTTATTTTTTGTATCAGTCGCACATATATAACACAATGTTCGACTTAATAGCCTATCTTATAGTGTCGAAACGCGACACTTGCGCCCGAAAATGCGACGCAAACCGAGAATAACGTCGCGCGCGGGAAGCCGTCGAGGCGCGATAGGTCTTGACATATCTTCCGCACTGTATTATAATACAATCGCTATGAAATTGCAAGATATTTACGACGCCCGAGCTCGGCTTGACGGAACGGTTCACCATACCCCGCTGGAAATGTCCGAAACATTTTCACGCATTGCGGGCGGTAAAGTGTTTTTAAAATGCGAAAACCTGCAAAAAACGGGTTCGTTTAAGGTGCGCGGCGCGCTCAACATGATAAGCAAACTCGACCTTGATCCAAGCGTCAAGGTTTTCAGTTGTTCGGCGGGCAACCACGCGCAGGGCGTGGCGTATGCCGCGGCGCGGCGCAACGTGAAAGCTGTTATATATATGCCGCTGTCCACGCCGATAGCCAAGATTGCCGCTACCGAGGGTTACGGCGCGGAAGTCGTGCTATGCGGCGACGTGTTCGACGACGCGCAAGCGGCGGCTATTGCCGCGTGCCGCGACGTCGGCGGCGTGTTTATTCCCCCGTTCGACCACGAGGATATAATAGCCGGTCAAGGCACGGTTGGGCTGGAAATACTGGATGACATGCCGCAGGTCGAAACGGTGCTTGTTCCCGCAGGCGGCGGCGGACTGCTCGCGGGCGTGGCGTTTGCAGTAAAGAGTTTGCGCCCCGACGTAAAGGTTTACGGCGTGCAGGCAACGGGCGCGGCGGCTATTGCCGCGTCCTATAAAAACTCCGTAATAGCACTGGACAGCATATACACCATTGCCGACGGCATAGCCGTAAAACGCCCCGGCGACGCAACTATGAAATACATCGACAAATACGCCGACGGGGTTTTGACCGTGACCGACGACGAAATAGCTTCGACAATAATCTCGCTTATAGAGCGCGCCAAGGAAATTGTAGAGCCTGCGGGCGCGGCAGGGCTTGCCGCGGTGCTTTGCGAGCGCTACCCTTTTTTAAAGGGCAAAACCACGGTGTGCCTGTTGTCGGGCGGAAATATCGACGTCAGCTTTATACACAAAATAATAGAGCGCGGGCTTATAAGCCGCGGACGGCAGATACGCCTGTCGGTAACGCTGTCCGACAAACCGGGGTCGCTCGAAGCGGTGAGCCGAATTTTGGCGATACAGGGCGCGAACGTAATCGCCATACAGTACGACCGCGTCAATACGGAACTGTCGCTTAACGAAACGCTGTTGCACATCACCTGCGAAGTGTCGGGCAAACAGCACGGCGAGCGCGTCGTCACCGCGCTCAAACACGCGGGATATAAATTGCAATAACATTTCCTCCACCACAAAAAATATTCACGTAAAATAAAAGTTTGCTTAAAGCAAACTTTTATTTTTAATTCGTATTCTTGATTTTTATTTTATTCGTCAATCGACGAGCGAGAATCCCGTTTGCAAACAGTCGCGCGAATTGCCGCCGACAAACAAATCGAAGTCGCCGCTCTCTGCGTCGAACGCTCCGCCGTCGGTGAAAAACGCCAACGTATCTTTTGTTATTTCAAAACGCACGGTTTTGCTCTCGCCCGCTTTAAGCTCGACGCGTTCGTAGCCTTTAAGCTCCTTTACGGGACGGACGACTGACGCGAACTTATCGCGTATGTACCACTGCACAATTTCCGTGCCGTCGCGATCGCCCGTGTTATTCACCGTAACAGTCGCCGCGATTTTTCCGTCGCGGCGCATTTTGGCTTTGTCGAGTTTTAAATCCGAATAGTCGAACGTCGTGTACGACAAGCCGTAGCCGAACGGAAACAGCGGATCGTTATATTCGTCGTCGTAACCTACCGTGCAAATATCTCCGCTCAACACGGCGGGCTTGCCGCTTGCGCGCGGTCTGCCCGTTTGAAAATGATTGTAGTAAATCGGGCACTGTCCCGAACTGCGCGGAAAACTCATGACGGTTTTTGCGCTCGGCACAGCGTCGCCGTACAACAGCGAAGCAATCGCGCTTCCGCACTCCGTGCCGCCCTGCCACGCATATAACACCGCGTCGGCAAGCGGCAACACATCCGTGAGCGCAAGCGGTCTGCCGCCGAACACGACGAGTACGACGGGCTTGCCCAGCGTTTTAAGCCTGCGCAACAACGCTGTCTGCACCTTGGGCAAAGCAATGTCGGCGCGCGAATGAGATTCGCCCGAATTGTACATGTGTTCGCCCACGCACGCAACTATCACGTCCGAATTTTGCGCAAACCGCACCGCGGCGTCAAAACCGCTCTCGTCGTCGGACAGCAAGTCGTAAGAACAACCCTTTTCGCTCTCTACGGTGCGACCGAGAGTGCGCTCTATTCCCTGTTTTACCGTCACAACGTCGTCGGCGCGACCAGTAGACGCCCAATGCCCGAATATGTATTTTTCGTCGGCGAACGGTCCGACGAGCGCGATATTCGCGCTCTTTTTCAACGGCAAAACGCCGTCGTTTTTGAGCAAAACGCACGACCGCTCCTCCGCTTTTTTCGCCGCGGCGCGAAACTCCTCGCACAGCGTAATTTTATCGCGTTTTTGGGTGTCGGTCGATTTATCGATGTCGTACAGCCCGCAACGGTCTTTCATCTTTAATACGCGATAAACTTTTTCGTCGAGCGACTTTTCGTCAACAACGCCCTCGCGCACAAGGTCGGGCAAATTGTTCGCATAGCACGGCGAACACATTTCTATATCAAGCTCGGCATTGAACGCTGTCAAAGCGCAGTCGCGCGGCGTAGCCGCATAGCCGTGAACGTTGAGTTCCCGCACCGCGTTGTAGTCGGATATGAGCACGCCGTCAAACCCCCATTCGTCGCGTAGCTTGTCTACGGTGAGTTCGGGGTGAGCCAACAGCGGTTTGCCGTTGAGAAGATTGAACGACGACATAAACATTTCCGGCTTTTCTTTAACGCACTCGCAGTACGCGCGCAAATAGTATTCGTTAAGATTTCTCTCCGAAACGTCGGTCGTGTCGTAATCCCTGCCGCCCTCCGCCGCGCCGTAAGCCGCAAAATGCTTGACGCAACACGCAAGCCCGCCGTTGTGATAACCGCGAATATAGGCTTTGCCCATTTCTCCGCCGAGATACGGATCCTCGCCCGCAGTTTCCATAACGCGCCCCCACCGCGCGTCGCGCGCAAGGTCCACCATGGGTGAAAACGTCGCGTCCACGCCGTCCGCCGCCGCCTCGACCGCGGCAATGCGCGCGCACTCCTCCACAAGTTCCGTGTCGAAACTGCACGCCATGGCAAGCGGAATAGGAAAAATCGTGCGGTAGCCGTGAATAACGTCGAGCATAAACATGAGCGGATCGTCTATTCCGTTTTCTTTGCGGATAGCGCGAATACGATCGGCTGTTTCGCCGTTAGCCACGTTCAAGACCGTGCCGACGCGCATAATCATGTCGTTCGTCATGCCGTCCATATCCCAACAGCCCGTCACAATTTCCTTGTTGCCGCAAATGCTGTCAATCGGATATTGCGTAAGCATCAACGCTTTATCTTCGAGCGACATTCCGTCAATAATGTCGGTGAGTTTTTTGTCCTTTTCTTTCATAAAAGCTCCTCGTACCGTAAACGGCGTAATTAAATGCAATCAAACCTCTATTTTGACCGCGCGGTTAGCCACTTGGTCGCATGACGTAAGATAGTATTTAATGCCGTGTTTGTCTATCAGTTTTTTGGCGTAACAGTTTTTGCCGTGCAAATGCCCGTAAACGACGGCGTCCACGCCGTACTTTTCAAAAAGTTCGGTGACGGGTGTGTCCTCGAACCGCACGTTGAACGGCGGATAGTGAATCATAAAAATAACGCGATCGCCCTCGCCGCGCATTTTTTTCATGGCTTGAAGCGACATCTCCATGCGCAACAGTTCGCGCGCGTACAGGCGTTTGCCGTCCTCCGACTTGTCGTCGGCGCTCCAACCTCGACTGCCGCACACTATAACGTCGCCGAACTTCATACAGTCGTTTTGAATAGCAAACACGTTTTCGGGCAACGCGGCGCGAACGGCGTTAATACCCTTCCACCAATAATCGTGGTTGCCGCGCGTGATAATCTTTTTGCCCGCCGAAATTCCGCCTATGTATTTAAGATCGGGCACAGCCGCGTCGAGCGTCATTGCCCAGCTTAAATCGCCCGCGATTAAAACGAGATCGTCGGGCTGAACTCCGTCGAGCGACTTTTCTATATCGTCCAAATAGTTATCCCAAACCGCGCCGAATATATCCATTGGCTTGGGATTGTTAATCGACAAATGCAAGTCGGAAATTGCGTAAATATTCATACGCGCATTATATCACCTTGCGCGCGCAAAGTCAATCGAACAACCGCAAAACGCCGCCGCGCCGCCGCAAAATCGCGCCGTGCGACTTTTTGCGGACTGCGTCAATCGTTACCGTCGAACGAGGGGAACATGCGCGTTCTTATGCCTTGACAAACGCAACCGGTGCAAGGCGGATATTTACAATATCCGTAAGTCGGCACAAGAATATCGACGGGCGCGGTGACTTTTATAATCTGTAACAGACAGCCCGAAATGCCGACTGCATTGGGACCGATAATCGCGCCGCTCGCAACCGACATATACGACTTGACCTCTATCGAATACGGCACGAGCGAATCGGCGCTCGGCAAATGCAATAATACTTCCCTGCTTGCGCGGTGTACCGCCTGCACGGTGGTTAGCACGCCGTTGACCGAATATGTAACGGCAAAACGCGTAACAATATCGCCGCACACCCTGCAACACCCGTCTGCGCCGTTGGTGACGACATAGTCGATAAGCTCGCTGTCGATAACGCGCGCCGACACAAACACCGCCTGTTGCGGAATTTGCTGTTCGGTGGTCAACGCCAACGAAACGTTTTCGTCCGTAAACGCGCAACCGTCAAACACGCGCTTGGTTTCTATGACCATGCGACAGCACAGTCCGTCCTGAAAATTCCCGTCGCAACCCGCTTTAACCGCCATACCGCCTCCGCATACAATTTTGCTATACAATATATATGCAAACGGTTGCCGTTATGTGTCCTGTAATATTCGCGTTTGCAATATCAGTCGAACTTGACTGCCTCGCCTATAAACGCTATAATCGAATCAACCGTGACGTTGTCTTGACGTGAGCGTCACTCTCGCCGCGGCGCACTTACCGAGCATTTTCCCGTTGCGGCAATCGTAAAGTTCGCTTATATATCCTAAACTCAACTATCGGTTGAATACGCTTTACCGTTAGTTGAATTATTGCAGATAAGCAAAAAAAGAGCGCGGAACTTAACCGCACTCTCGATAAATTATCGAATATGTAACATAAACAAACTTACAAAGGTTGATTGACTTCCAAAACGCTACGTATACGATCGAGCAAAGCGTCCTTGCCTGCGCCGCTCTCGCCGCTCGTGACTATAAGATTGTCGCGCGCCAACCCGAGCGCGGCGGCTATCTTGATAACAGCTTTACCCGTCTGCGCGCGGCTCAACTTATCCGCCTTGGTCAACACGACCGTAAACGGCAAACCCAAATCGCGCAAGTAGTTTATTAAAACCTTGTCGAGGTCGGACGGTTCTTCCCGCCTTATGTCCATAAGGCAAAGCACTTGCGCAATGTCGTTACCGCACTTAAAATATTTATCGGTGCGCTCGTTCCACTCATCGGACAGACTGCGGTGCGCCTTGCTGTAACCATACCCCGGAAGATCGACAAAAAAGAACGGAATATCCGCCGTCACCTCGAAAATATTGATAAGCCGAGTGCGCCCGGGGGTTTGGCTCGTCTTGCACAGCCGCGCGCCCATGAGCATATTAAGCAAAGTCGATTTTCCGCAATTCGACCTGCCCGCAACGCAAATCTGCGGCGCAAACTCGCCCGCCGCAGACGGGTCGGCGCAACTTTTTACAAACCTTGCGGATTTAACCCTCATTTGAGCACAGCCGCAAAAACTTGGTCGATATTTTCGACCGTAATAATATTGACTTTTTGTTTGACCTCGTCGGGCACGTCGGTCAAATCCTTTTCGTTCTCTTTGGGGATTATCAAGCGTTTATACCCCGCGCGGAACGCCGCGAGCGATTTTTCTTTAAGCCCGCCTATCGCTAACACCTTGCCGCGAAGCGTGACTTCGCCCGTCATAGCTACGTCGTGCGCAACCGCCTTTTTGGAAAAAGCCGACATCAGCGCGGTAGCAATGGTAATACCCGCACTCGGTCCGTCCTTTGGCGTCGCGCCCTCGGGGAAATGCAAGTGCACGTCGTTCTCCGAAAACGCCGTTTCTTTAACGCCGTATTCCGCAGCGCGCGATCGAACAAGCGACAGCGCCGCGAGGCACGATTCTTTCATAACGTCGCCCAGACTGCCGGTCAGCTTTAATTCGCCCTTGCCGCCCGAAATAATAGCCGCCTCGATAGACAGCGTAACGCCGCCCACGCTCGTCCAAGCAAGCCCCGTCGCCGCGCCGACTTCGTCGGTTTCGACGGCGGAAGTTTCTTTGTATTTTGCGGGACCCAAAAATTCCGCTATGTCCTTTTTGCTTACTTTAAACGTCGCGGGGATTTGATCCTGTTCCACCACTTTAAGCGCGATCTTGCGCATGACGGTCGCAATTTCCCGTTCGAGATTGCGCACGCCGCTCTCACGCGTGTACGACGAAATAATATGCGAAATAACCGCGTCGCTCATATCGACCTTAACGTCCGACAGTCCGTTGGCTTTTACTTCTTTGGGCTTTAAGTACCGCTTTGCGATTTGCAGTTTCTCCTCGTAAGTATAGCCCGACAGCTCGATAACTTCCAGTCTGTCCAAGAGCGCCGCGGGCAACGGGTCGAGCGAATTGGCGGTAGTGACAAACATGACCTTGCTCAAATCGAACGGCATGTCGAGGTAGTTGTCTTTAAAATTATTGTTCTGGTTGGGATCCAAAACTTCCAAGAGCGCGGATGCGGGGTCGCCGTGAATATCCGCCGTCATCTTGTCTATTTCATCCAACAGGAACACGGGATTATTGACCTTTGCTTGACGTATGCCGTTGATAATCCGCCCCGGCATAGCCGCAACGTAAGTCCTGCGGTGTCCGCGAATTTCCGCCTCGTCGTGAATACCGCCGAGCGACATTGTAACAAGTTCCTTGCCCGCCGCGCGAGCAATCGACCGCACAATGGACGTCTTACCCACTCCGGGCGGACCGACAAAGCACAGCACGGGGGCTTTGAGGTTCTGCGTCAACTTAAAGACCGCAAGATATTCGAGTATGCGACCTTTGACCTTTTCCAAACCGTAATGATCTTCGGCAAGCACCTTTCGCGCGAAGTCCAAAGAAATATCGTCAACGGTAGACTTTTGCCACGGCATGTCTAAAAGAAGTTCTATATACGACCGAGCGACGCTCGCTTCGGGCGTTGAAGAACTCATTTTTTCCAGCCGCGAAATTTCCTTTTCGGCTTTTTCGTAAGCGGTCTGCGGCATTTCGTCTTTCATGCCGCGCAGTTTTTCGCGCAGTTCGTCTATTTCGTCCGCATCCTCGCCCAGCTCCTCTTTAAGCACGCGAATTTGCTCGCGGATATAGTATTCCTTTTGGTTTTTATCTATGTTCTGCCGCACGCGCGCGGTAATACGCTTCTCCATGGCGCGTATTTCCGTTTCCTTGGCAAGAGAGGTCAAAATCAGCTCGTACTGCGCCGACAGAGTTTTGGTCTGCAACACGTTCTGTTTTTCGCTGTCCGACGAGAAAATATAGCTCGCAATCGTGGACACAAACTTCTCGCCGTCGTCAACCGAGAGCGAACTCAAAACATCCCCCGGCATCTTTGTATCGATACGGCGGTACTCTTTAAACTGTTCGTCGAGCCGACGTTTTATCGCCTCGAAGTAAACGGGTTCGTCGGGGTCGTAATCGTATTCTTTAAGAGTGACCTCGAAGTACGGATTAAGCGAAACGTAGCTGTCAATCTGCATGCGCCGACCCGCGATAAACACGACGCGCATAGCGTCGCCCGGCAAGCGTTGAACCTGTTTGATGGTAGCAAGCACGCCCACGCGGTAAATATCCTGCGGCGCGGGATTGACCATAGTCGCCCGTTTTTGCGCGACCAAAAACACGCTTTCCCCCGACTCGACGGCTTGACTAATCGCGGTATACGACTTGTCGCGTACCAAATCGAAATGCACCGCCTGCCCCGGGAAAACCACTTTCCCGCGGAAAGCGATCATTTTGTAAGTCTTTACAGGTTGAATCAACTGCGTATCTTCTGCGTCGTAAATTACTTTGTTATCCATAATTTCCACCTGACTGATAATAAGTATAACACATCGGTCGAAAAATTACAACTGTTTGACAGGCAAGTCTTTACCCGTTGCCTAACGGCTATGCCGCGACTTTTTTATCGACTTCTTCGTCCGCTTCAGCCGCCTCGACTGCGATCGCCTTGACATACGACTCGGCGTTAAGCCCCGTAACGATAAACGCAATCGCAATAAACGCCACGCCTATAAAAATTCCCGCGACGGCATTAAAAGCGACCAACACGATTGTAATTATAAACGCAATCGAAAAAACAATAACGTTTGTCAGCAACAATTTAAACAGATTTTTAAAATTAACAACCTGTTTAAACGGCACTTTGTTTCTGCCGTGAACAAAATACGCCTCGACAAGCGCGAACGCGCCCACCAACAGCACGGTCGCCACCGCGGAAATAAACGCGCTCGCCCACCACATGGCGGCAAGCCATGCCGTTATTACAATCAACGCCGCGGACAGAACGGCGTCCGCAAGCGTCATAAGCACAAACTTCCAAATACCGCGTTTGGCTATATTTCGGCGAATAATCCATTTGGTGAACCAAAACCCGCCGACAAGCCCCAAAACCGAAAACGCCGCAAACGCAATCGCGCCGAGCAGAACTGACGACAGACACACGCTTACCGCTTCCGCAATTTGCGCCTCGACAGCCGTTTTTCCGCCCAACAGCTTATCCAAACACCCGTTAAGCGTGTCGGTCAACCACTTCTCCGTAAAAACAGTGTTCAACGCTTCGAGCGGATTGCTCCAATCGAGAGCGCGCACCGCCGAAACGATATAAGCCCACATAGAATCGAAATCGACTTCCACCGCCCCGACTATCTCGACAACGTCGTCGCAAAGCGCGGACACCGCGGAAATAACGCAAGGCACAAAAATACTCAACCCCAAAACAATACCGAGCGCAAACGCACCGAGCGGCGTAAACACATATTTGAGGCTGACAAAATAGTTCTTGATTCCCCGCTTAATCATGCGCACACCGCAGGCAAACCCGTCACAGAGTATCGACGAATTTCAAAAGATCGTCAAAGCCGCCGCGTGCGTAGCGCGAAATATCTTTCCCGTCGTGGTTTATAAGACAATCGGTCAAAAGGAACACTTTAAAGCCGACATCTTCGGCAACCATATCGTCAGTCATGTCGTTGCCCGCCATCAAACATTCGTCGGCGCGCAAATCCATATGCCGCAAAATTTCCGCATAATATTCAGGATTCGGCTTGCCGTAATGCGATTGCTCGTAAGACGTTATGTAATCGACGTCGTTCAAATCGACGCCCGCAAACCGCAAACGGTTTTCCTGCGCTATCCGCGGAAAAACGGGATTTGTCGCAATTATAATCTTATATCCGCGCGCCTTAATTGCCTTTACAGTCGCGCCCGCTTGGGGATTAAACCCGCACGCCGATTTAAGATTATTGAAATCGACGCTATAAAACTCGTCGAAGTATTTTTTATCGGCTAAAACGCGATCGCCGAGCAAACCCGCGAATGTCCGCCAAAAAACCTGCTCGTTGGTATATTTCCCGTCGTTTCGAAGCATAGCGATAACGCCCGCCCAAACCGAGTCGATAAACGATTTAGGTTCATACCCTCGCGGCGCAAGTTTTTTTGACAACGCGCCGAAGTACGCTTTGTTAAATACGTCTTGATCCATGGGCAACAACGTGCCGTCGAGATCGAACAGTACCGCTTTCATAATTTCTCCTATCGTTCCGCTACTTGCGCGCCACGCCGCCGGACTTTGCCGCTTTGCTCACCGCCGCCGCAACAGCCTTAACGACCCGCTTGTCGAGCGGATTGGGCAGTATGTAGTTTGCCGACAGCTCGTCGTCGGAAACAAGCGACGACAAAGCGTTCGCCGCCGCAAGTTTCATTTGCTCGTTGATGTCGCTTGCCCTAACGTCGAGCGCGCCGCGGAAAATCCCGGGAAACATCAACACGTTGTTAATCTGATTGGGTTGATTGGACGCGCCCGTGCCGACCACCGCCGCGCCCGCGGCAATAGCTTCGTCGCGCGTTATTTCGGGCACGGGATTGGCAAGCGGAAATACAATAGGGTCTTTCGCCATGCTTTTAATCATTTCGCCCGTGACAATCTTGGGCGCGCTCACGCCCAAAAACACGTCCGCGCCGCGAATAACGTCCGCAAGCGCGCCGCGCAGTTTGTTCTTGTTGGTCAGCTTGGAAATTTCCGCATGCGCGGGATTGGAATAACTTTCGCCATCGCACAGCGCGCCGCACTTATCCACGCACACAACGTCGCCCGCGCCGAGCGCAAGGAAAAACTTTGCTATCGCTATGCCCGCGCTCCCCGCGCCGTTAATGACGATACGCACGTCCGCAATGTTCTTGCCCACCACCCGCAAAGCGTTGATGAGCGCCGCGCCCGCGACAATCGCAGTGCCGTGCTGATCGTCGTGAAATACGGGAATATCGCAAATTTCTTTCAATCGCCGCTCTATTTCAAAACAGCGCGGCGCGGAAATGTCTTCGAGGTTAATTCCGCCGTAGCTCTTGGAAATTGCCGCAACCACTTTGACGATTTCGTCCGCGTCCTTGGTGTCGAGGCAAACGGGCGTAGCATCAATGTCCGCAAACGCCTTAAACAGCGCGCATTTCCCTTCCATAACGGGCATAGCCGCTTCCGGTCCGATGTCGCCCAAGCCCAAAACCGCCGTGCCGTCGGTGATTACCGCGACCGTGTTGTGCCGCCGCGTAAGATCGAAAACCTTATCGCGATCTTCCGCAATAACGGTACACGCGCGCGACACCCCGGGGGTGTAGCACAACGCAAGATCGTCCAGTGTTTCGATAGGCGCGCGAAGTTTAACTTCGAGCTTGCCCGCCCAATCGTAATGCTTTTGCAAAGACTTTTCGTAAACGTCCATAAAACTTCCGCCCGAAAATATATTAGCGGCAGCCGCAATACGTGCGCCCACCGCTAATAATTTTATAGTAATTCGACAATATTGTCAATCGTTTGACCGTCGCGAATATCGGTTATCCCACCCCGACAATTCCATGTAACAATAAATCGATACAATTTATAATGCGCAACAACGTATCAGTCAACATCGCGCGAAACAAGCGCTTGCACGTCTTTGGGAAGATTGCCTAATTTTTCGGCATAAAAGTCGGGAAACACTTTAAGAGATTTGATTTTTTCCAACGGTACCCATTCCAAGTACTCCCTGCCGTCCGAACAATAGCTGTCGGAGTCAATGACGCGCGTACCGCGCGGTTTCATAAGATAATATAAGGACAGTTCGTGAAAACGCTTACCCTTGTGCATGCCGCACTTTTCCGTGAAAAAGTTTTCATGAACGAAAGCGAGCCTGTCTATTTCGTAATCGACGCCCGTTTCCTCCTTGACCTCGCGCAACACCGCGTCGCGCGACGTTTCGCCGAAGTGCACGCCGCCGCCTATTGAATAGTAATAGTCCGCACTGTCGTTAGTGGCTAAAAGCGCCGCGCCGTCCTCGATGATGATCGCGCCCACGCGGTACGAAAATCTGTCGTCACCTCTGTCGTAGCGGCAATTTATTTTTTCGTCGTTGAGGTACATATTTTAAACCTCCTATTGTGTTTATTTCAACCGTTCTTTTTAACCAAAACCGCAAGCGTTTCGGTATGGTGCGTATTCGGGAACATGTCGAATATGCGGCAGTCCGCCAATTTGTATTCGGGCGCAACGTCCAAAAACGCGCGAATATCCCGACACATGGTAGCATGATTGCAAGAAATGTATATCAGCTTGTTGGGGCGCACCGCCGCAATGCTCGCCGCGACGTCCGCGCCGCAACCCTTCCGCGGCGGGTCGATAAGCACGTCCGCGCCGCGAATTTCGTCGCGCAATTCCGACAAAACGTCCTCGACCTTTCCGCACACGTTTTTTATTTTATGAGAGTTGCCGTTAAGCCGCGCCGTGAAGTCCGCGTCCTTTACGGCTTGCGGAACGCACTCGACTGCTATAATGCGATTGCATTTTTTTGCGGCGAGATTGCTCGTAATGCCTATGCCGCTGTACAGGTCTATAAGCGTGTCCGACTGCACTTCGGATATTGCCGCTCTGTAAAGTTTGTCGCGCATTTCGTCGTTGACCTGAAAAAACGACAGCGGCGACAACTCGGCTTTTACGCCGAGCACATCCACGGCGAGCCGCGCGTTGCCCTTGACAAGCCTGACGCTATCGCCCATTATCACGTTATTGCGACGCGTATTGGGGCTTATAAAAAAGTCAACAGCGTCGGGCAGTTGTTTCGCAAGATCCTTTTCCCACACCGCGGTGCGGTCTGAATTTACGACAAGCGTAACGGACGCGCGCCCCGATATTTCGCGCACTACAAGGTGCCGCAAAAGTCCGTTGCCGCTCTTTTCGTCGTACACGGAAAGCCGCGCGGCGTTGGCGAATTTGCACACGGTTTGAGCGACCGAACGCGCGAGCGCGCCCGACATTGCGCACTCAACAGGCTCTACAACGTGCGTATTGTGCCTGTAAAGCCCCAAAACAACCGAACCGTCCGCAAACCCGAACGGCATAGACAGCTTATTACGGCACGCGCCGCCGCCGTCGCAAGCGACAAATTCGCGCGGCGTATAATCGATTTTCGCTATCTTTTTGATGTTGTTTTCCAAATCGCATAGCAACGCTTCGCGCCGAAATTGCGAGGACACGTGCCCCATATCGCACCCGCCGCACTTGTAATAATGCGGACAGTCCGGCTTGACTCGTTGAGCCGACGGCGATAAAATCTTGACGACCGAAGCCGCGGCGTACTTCTTTTTAACCTGTTTAACGACCGCTCGCACTCGCTCGCCTTTAAGCGTATACGGTATAAACACGACCTTGCCGTCCTCGCGCGCAACGCCCTCGCCGTCCATACCGTTGGATATTATTTCCGTTTCTATTATATCGCCGACGTTCATGATCCGCTAACATTATATCACTAAACGCTTAAAAAATCAAAGACTTTATTTACTATTTATCCAGCGCGTAATAATCGCCGTAAAGCGTGCCGTCAAAACCTTTCAGCTTTTCGTCGCGCGCGGTAAAACCCAAGCCAGTGAGCGCGGCGACGCGCTCGACCGCGAACGGAACGGCTTTCGTAGCGACCATAGAGCAACCGAACAGATCGAACGACGGACGCACGATTAGCGCAAGTATGCTTTTAATGTCCGCCGCCTTTTCGTAATCACTGCGCAAATCCAGCCGAAGCAGACCGCAATTTGTAAAGTAATCGTCTGCGTCGCGGTGAAACTCCTCGATAGTGCCTACCGCCTCGCCCGTCGCCTTGTCTATTATAGACCAACGCACAAACCAACCCTTGGAGTACGCCTCCTCCCAAAAGTCCAACGCTTGAAGCATGCGATCCGCAGTCGTGTAATAAAAATCGTCGCCGTGACAGTTGTCGCTGTTAAAAAACGGCACGGCTTTTTTATCCGAATACACTTTTAATAACCCGTCACAGTCGCCGCGCACGGTCAACCGCAGTATGTATCTATCATTCTCAAACTTCGGACAATCCTTGTAAACGTCCATAATTCCCTCCGTTATTATAGATTTTTTTAAACTACTATAACCGCTTTATCGCGTCGCAAATTTCGACATAATCCGACGACGAGCCGTCGAACGTAAAATCATAAGTACCGTTATCAAACATGCCGTGTTTGGCTATAAGCATCTGTTCGACGGGCGCAGGCAAGTTTCCGCGCATTCTTTTCTTAAACCGTTCTTTAATAGTTTCTATATCCGCCTTGACAAGTATTTTGACCGCCCCGTCGGGAAGAAAATCCAATTGATTCTTTTCGGAAATAACATAAATAATATTTCCTCCGTCAATGGCGTTCTTTAACTTTGCCACAAACAACCGCTCGGCTTCGCTTTCCGATTTAGCCAATCTGATATAATCTTTACCCGTGATTATTTCCGCACCGATTGCTTGTTGTATTTCGTTTGCAAGAGTAGATTTGCCGCTGCAATTCTCTCCTATAACCGCTATAACCATTCAAACTCCTTTAAACAAATATTTAATACGCGCATTTCTCAACGCAATATTTTTTATATTTACATCGAAAATAATATAAAACAAAAACAAGACTTTGTCAATCAATATTTAAACCGCATTGCCGTGCGTTCTCACCGCTTTTGCTTAAAATCAATTTTCGTGATAAAAAATTTCCTTATTATGCTCTTTAGCATAGTGCAATTCTCTTAAAACCGACTCGCCTATATATCCGCCTATGTTTACGATATAAACAGCATCGGACATTTTAATTTTCTTGAAATGTGCCTGTGCTAATTTTTCTATTTCTATTTTGCCTAATTGACTCAATTTTTCTCCTCCAACCGGCGTGAGAACACAATACCCGTGTTTAACTTCGAGTTCCCTCGCAATTTCTTGCATTTGTTTTGCAAATTTCATACTGCCACATAAAGTAACTACTTTCATACTGCCCCATTTCCCTCGCTAAATAGCTGTTTATAGCTTTATTAAGCAAATAAACTATAACACAAAAGAACAATTTTTTCAAGTGTATCGGACAGGAAAATTAGATATGGCGCTGTGACGGGTGCTTAACGCGCCGCTACACGCAGAGATCGAATAACGGCAAAGAAAAAACCTAACCCGAACACTTTAATTAGCGGTTCGTTTTAGGTTTTAGGTGGTGGAGTATGGGTGTTAGAGTTTGAACACGCTTTTAGCCGCTCCACGACAGCGTTTGTTTCGTCAAGCCGTATCTTTTCAATACTCTCGTCAACGCCGAAATCAAGATAGCCGACCGTCTTTATTTTGTCGTCGTCATAAATATACACCATTGAAACAAGGTTGTCAATGATTTTCCGCTGGTATTCTTTGTCGTCGGGGTTGCCTTTGAGCAAATCGGCGATAAACAGCAAAATGTCTTTCGCGGTTACTTTGCGCCCGCGCTCTAACAATATTTGCGCGCGGCTCTTTTGTAGGTCGGCAAGCATAATCTCATAGTCCGACATTTTCTTTTCAATGCCCGCACGCAAAAGCGGGCTTTTCGCTTCTATAAATGCGTTCGTCAAATCTTCGACTTGTGCTTGCGCTTGGGCTATGCGTGTGTCAATGCTTTTCAGTCCGTCGTCGCCCGTGCGCTTTTCGTAATACGCTATTGTGTCGTTCGCGGCTTTCTCGGCGTTCTTTCGGTTGCTCAAAAAATCATAGACTTGTTGCGTAACGCGCCTTTCCAAATCGTCCTTATTTTCGCGCGACTTGTCGCAACCGCCTTTCTTGCGTTTCTTGCAAGCGTAATAATAATGCTTTTTGCCGTTTCTGCTCGTGCCGCCGTCCGATACCATAGCCGTGCCGCAATGCCCGCAAAACAATTTGCCCGTGAGCAAATACGGCTCAACCGCTGAATTTGCGCCCGCTAAATGCTTGTTCTCGGCTAACCGCTCCTGCACCTTCGCAAACGTCAACTTGTCGATTATAGCGGGGTATGTGTTTGTGCATAGCCTTTCCCCGAAATAGTATTCGCCCGTGTACTTGGCGTTAGTCAACCACTTTTCAAACGTGCGGAATTTGAACGGCTGACCGTTTATGCGCTTGCCTTGTGCGTTGAGCGCGTCGGCAATAACCTTTTTGTCCGTGCCTTTCGCGTACTCGGCGAAAATGTAACGGACGATTTCCGCTTGCTCCTCGTCGATAGCGACTTTGTGTATAGTGCCTTTCTTGCCCTTGCGGTCGGTGTCGATTAGCCTATACCCGAACGGAACGCGCGAACCCGTAAATGTGCCATTCGCTACACAAGTGTCAAGCCCGTTTTTGATGCGCTTTGAAAGCCGCTTGCTATACTTTTCGTCGTTCCACTCCAAAAACATTTCGTAGAACTCGCCGCCCTCGTCGTCGCTGATGGGCTGTGTCGCCGATACAACTTTAATGCCGTAATCGCGCTTTAACATTTCCTTGTATAAAATGCTGTCGTGCCGATTGCGGGCGAAACGGTCAAACATATACACGATTATGTATTGAAACGTGCCGCTGGCGGCGTCTTTTATCATACGCTGAAACGACGGGCGGCTGTCGTTCGTTCCCGTCTTTGCCTTTTCGGGGTAAATGTTCAAAACATTGTAGCCTTGACTTTCGGCATATTCGCGGCAAATGCGGACTTGCCCTTCGATTGTCATTTCGTTCTGCCCGTGTGAACTGAAACGTGCATAGATAACTGCGTTTTCCATTGTCTGCTCCTTTGCGCTGTCTGCGTGTGTGCGGACTGCGGCTTAAAAATTTTGTTGTTCGCTTTGGTGCTTACCCGCCTTAATTAGCAAAAAACGCCGCCGAAGAAAAATTGTCAAGGGTTTGCCCCGTAGGGGACGGCGGTTTATGCCTAACGGGAGATAAATAGCCGCCCTTGACAATTTTGCAAGGCGGTGATACCCACGCCATAGGCGGTAAGCACAAGCGAATAACAAATCTATAAAATTCTTATGGGAAAATCTTTTGTGTTACATTGACATTATAGCAAATACCAAACGAAAAGCCAAGCAAAACGCTTGACTTTTCTTTACCGAAAGTATTATAATTTTACCGATAGTAAAGTTTAGGAGCGCATTATGAACACAAGAACACAAAGAACGATAGCATTTAACCGCCGAAACATTTTAGACGCCGCCGACAAATTATTTTGCAAAAACGGCGTTGAAAAGACAACAATGGAACAACTTGCGGCAGAGGCTGGTTATAGCAAGCCCACCTTATACGGCTATTTCAAAGATAAAGATGAGGTGTATTTTGCGCTTGTTTTGGAGTTTATGGAAAAAATAGTCGTTAAAATAGATAAAGCAATAGACGAAAATACCGCTTTTAGCGATACGTTCACAAAAATATGTCAAGATGTTTTTCGGCTTGCCACCCGTTACCCGCTTTATTTCGAGGGGCTTATAGGAACGATTAACGTAAACATAAAAGCCGACGACACGCCGCAAATTTATAAAGACATATATCATTTGGGCGAGGCATTAAACGAAAAACTAATTGCTTTATTACAGCAAGGAAAGGACGAAGGAATTATCAATATTGCGCTTGACAATTCGGCAATTCTGCTATTCGTTTGGAGTTCGGTTGCGGGCATAATCAGAATGATAAATCACAAAAAAGACTATTTGAAAATGTTGCAACTAAATGAAAAAGACTTTTCGGCGTTTTGTTTTGAACGGCTGCTGTGTGCTTGCAAATAAGGGGAAAAACTATGACAAGGAAAAAGAAAGTTATGATTATTGTATTTTCGATTTTAGGCGCGGTCATTATCGCGCTTTCCGCTGTTCTGACTGCGGCGGCAATTATGGGCAGACCGTTAAAAGTCAATCCGTCACGTAAATTAGACGGTGTAAACGACGATATTCAAAATGCGCTGTGGTATTCCTCTATTGCGGCTAACTCACATAATACGCAAATGTGGAGCGTTAAACTTTACCCCAACGAAAACCGCTTGCAAATTTCAATAGACGAAAGTCGCGTATTAAATGTGGTTGATAGTGAAAAACGCGAGGCGTATATTTCGCTCGGTTGCTATATCGAAACAATGAGCGTTGCGTTCGGCGCATATGGCTATGATACGCAAGTAAATTGCCACGATATGACGGTAAATGTTACCTATTCCAAACGTGATAATGCAACTGTCAATACCGCCAAACTTTCATTGATAGATAAACGGCATACCGATAAATCGGCGTTTTCAAACAGTAAAATTAAGCAAGAAACGGCAACTGCCTTATTAAATAAATATTCGGCTATTTCGCTCTATCAAAACGGCGACGAAAATTTTGATTATGTAAAACGCATTTCAATGGACGCGGTTACGGTGCAATCGGCAAATCAAGCATACCGCGACGAATTAGCGGAATGGATGCGCTTTTCCGATAAAGAAGCCGCAAGCAAATTAGACGGCATAACCGCCGATATGATAGGCTTAAAAGGCATAGTCAAAACTTTCTACTATTGGACGACTACAAGAGAAAGCGCAAAAGGCGATAAATTTGCAAAACAAGGAATTGACACGGCGAAAAAGCAACTGAATAATTGCGGCGCGTTCGCCGTTATTACGGGCGGCAATACATTTGAAGAATTGATAAACACGGGTAGAAAAACGCAAGCGTTTTGGTTTGACTGTACCGAAAACAATATAGCCGTTCAACCCTTTTCCGCCGCATTGGAAACTCAACCGTTTTGTTCGTCTATACAAACCGATTTAGGCGTTGCCGCACCCGTGCAAATGATTTTGCGGTTGGGCTATGTGGACGAATACGGCGCAAACTGCGGGCTGCGGCGCAATCTTTCCGACTATATCGAGGTACTATGACAAACTACATTGTATGCCCCGAATGCGGGTATAAATTATTCAAATTGGGCGACAGCTCAAACGCGGAAATCTATTGCCCGAAATGCAAATTAAAATTGCAAATAGAAATCAAGGACGGCAAAATTATTATTCAAAAAATACTATCAGACAAGGCATAACAACCGAATAAAACTTTATCAAAAATAAAGAATTGAGTGTACGAAAGGAAAACGATAAATTAAACTTTCGGGAGCAGTAAATGGCGCACTCAATTCTTTTTTTATTTGACACCTCATAACAAACGCACTACATACTACCCACTAACTATATGGGGCTGTTTGGCGCACGTTCGCGGACGGCTGGCGTTTGTTTTAGGTGTTAAAACTCTCTATGAAAGAGTAAAAACCCGACAAATTTTTTAGGACTAAATCTCGGTTTAGTTCAAAAGTTTGTCGGGCTTTTTTATTACGTTTTTTCTGCCCGTCGGTTGAGATTTAGTTCTCGGCTGGCGGGCTTACTTTTGCGAAATTTGTCCGTTAAAGCCGATTTTCAAAAAACGGGAAATCGAAAAGGACGGACAACAAAATGCAAATAATCAAATACGAATTTGCGGACGGAACGGAAAGCGAAATCGAGGTAACGGACGAAATTTACGCGGTGCATATAGAATTGGCGAACGAGGAAAAGCGCAACAATAAGCGCGAAACGCGGCGGCATACCTCACTAACCTATTTTGAAGATTTGGGAATAGAGTTTGAAAGTAACGCCGCCGACCCGCTTTCTGTGCTTATCCGGCGCGACGACGAGGAGCGAATACATAACGCCGTAAATCGGTTATCGGACAAGCAACGGGAATTAGCGCAAAAAGTATTTTTCGAGGGTATGACACTAACCGCCATAGCGAAAGAAAAAGGCGTTTCGCAACCCGCTATTACTCAACAACTTGCAACCGTTTTGAAAAAATTAAAAAAACTTTTGCAAAAAACCTTATAGTTGCCCCGTTTTCGTGGGTATAGGTAGAGGCGCAAAAACCGCCTACTACTGAAACGGGAGCGTGAAAAAGTGATAATCAAAAAAGAATTATTGCAAGCCTTTTTAGACAAGTACGGCATAACTGCGGCTATGCTGGCGCGTGAAATCGGCGTTGACGAAAGAGAAATACAAACGCTGTTAGACGGCGGCGCGGTAAACGAGGCAACGGCGCGGAAATTCATTTACTATTTCGGCGCGGACGAGGCAATCAAAATGATAGATTGGGCGGCGTTGGGAAAATCAATACCGAATATCGGCAAGGGGTAAATTATGGCGCAAGAGTTTTTTCAAAAGGTCGCATATATCGGCTTGCAAAAACAAGACGGCTCTTTAATGCTGAACGTGCCTTTATACGTTAAAGTGAGCGATTTGAACAAGGACGGTATGACGGAAACGCAAGAAAAGACGATTAGCCGAATAACCGAAATAATGATAAAGCGGTATGAAAAACAGTTGAGCGAATATTTTGCAAGCCTCAAAGAAAAATCGAAAAGAGGTACACAAGGAAAGCGAGGCAAACGAGCGCGTATTATCGGAATTTTACTACTACGATACGACAAACGGCATAAATTGGAGCGGTTTCAAAGGTCAATACGGGAGCGTGTCAACCGTACTCAACCGCAACCAACAGTTTATTATCAAGATAGACAACCGCCCGTTTTCCATTCAGTTAGACGGCAAATACGACACATACGGCAGACTGTGGGGCTTTTTATGGACGGTCAAACAAAGCACAACGTATTTCGATTACGGCGACGTGTTCGACGCGGTTTTCTCGGCTATAAAGTCGAACGATAAAGGCTACGGCGATTATTACATTACGCTGGACTTATCGCAATATTTTTCTATCAGAGAATACGACGGCACGAGCGGCAAATTCAAAAACGACGATGTAACCGACATAATCAAAAACTATGCCGTGCTTAAATTCCACTACGACGAGAACGGAGCGCGGAACAGTACGCAAAGTATATTCGGCTCTATCGAGTGCAATTCAAAGTACGATACGAGCGACGAAAAAGTTGACACTACCTATTGGCAAGAACGTATGACTTACACGCTTACCGACACAAGCAAGTTGAACGGTGCGCCGCTGTTCGTGTATAGGTACAGCGAAATATACGACGGGTATTTTGTTTCGCTCTCTATGGACGGCAAAAAGTTATTCGCAGATATGCCCCGCGCAAAGGTCAATATAACGCTGGACATAGACACGCCGTTTTTGGAGCATAGCATAATCGGCTTGGACTACAACGCTTTTGACGGTCTGGAAATAGACACGCTCACTATTCGCGGCGGTACGCAAACATTTTACCTATTGGAAAAATCGTTGAACGATACGCAGTTGAAAACACTAAAACGCAGTCGCGGCATTACGCTGGACGGCTTGGAAAAGGCAATCAATAACGAGTACGGCGAGGTGGTATTATGAAAAAAATCATAGGTATGGTTATTCTCTACTTGCTTTCGTTCGTCATAATCGTCGTTGCGGTATTTTGCGGGATTCGGTTGTATAAGGAAATCAAGGCAGAAAGTTATATAAACGGCTCAATAGATATAAGCAACCGATTCACGCAAGAAAGTTTTAACTATTCGTCCACGAGCGCGGTATTCTATCACGATTTATACGACGACACCGACACATACGCATTTGAAAAAGACTTATTGAAAGTGGAAAACTTTGACGGCAAGAAAAAGACCTATCAGGTTATACTCAACGATTACGTTTTGCTGAATACGAAAATAAACGCCGGCTCGGTTTTCGCAACGGTAGATATGGACTTTTACGACACGAACGGCAACGTAGTAAACAGCGCGGTTATGAAAATATCGGTCAAGTTTTTGAGCAACAAAACGACTTTAACGCTGGCTACGACGGGCAAGGAAAACGCAAGTTTTCTTGAACAGTATTTTGCGGACAACGGCATACGCCTACGCATTATCGAAATTTTATAAGGAGCGAATATGTCAACGACAAGGAAAGTATTAACAATTATTTTCAGTATTCTCATAATCGGCGCGTTCGCGTTCCTATTGACTTGGGGCATTATAAATTGGTCGAAGGTCAAGGACGGAATGGCGGGCAACGGTCTTTATACGCAAGAGGACGTGCAAAAGTCCTACGAGGACGGCTATTCCACCGCCCTCAAAGATAAAGAGGAATACGACAAACTAATCAACAGTTACCGCGACACAATCACCACGCAGAACGATTTAATATCGCAGTACACGAGCGAGGCAACCGCCCTCAATAATACTATCAAGGACTATCAAGGGCAAGTCGCCACGTTGAACGAACAAAAAGCGGCAATCGAGGCGCAAATAGAAACGCTGAACACAATCAAGGCAAGCAACGAAATTACCATTACGGAACTGAACGGGCAAATTGCCGAACTGTCAACGCAGATACTTACGCTGCAAGGCAATAAGGACGAGAACGAACGGCAAATCGCCGCGCTTACGGAGCAATTAACGAACTTGCAAAATCTCAATACGCAGTTGCAAGAAAACAACGCTCTGAACGCAAAGACGATAAACGGACTGAACGCGCAAATTGCAAGTTTGAACAATCAAATTGCCGATTTGACATTGCAAACGCAAAACAATTCTTCGGTGGTCAATGCTCTGAACGCCAAAATTGCGGAACTGCAAAAGTCCGTGAGTTATTACGAACAGTATCTGTCTACATTGGAAAGCGGCGAGCAAGTCGTTGCCACGTTCGAGTTTGACGGGAGCGTTTACAACATACAAGTAGTAAACAAGAACAGTCTTTTGACAGTCGCAACGCCGCCCTCTACGGCTTACGTTATATTCAACGGCTGGACGGTTGACGGCGAGCCTATCGACCTTGCCACTTACCGCATAACGGCGAACACAAAAATAGTTGCCGACGTAACGCACAAATACGAGGTCAATTTTATGGTTGACGGCGAAAACTACCACAACGAAATCGTACTGAAAAACGCAAACGTAACGCCGCCCGCCGCGCCTACGAAAAACGGCTATGTGTTCGAGGGCTGGACGATAGACGGCAATTCGGTTGTAAATCTTAACGCTTACACCGTAACGCAGAACGTAACGTTTACGGCAAAATTCACAAAGCAGTATTCCGTTGTATTCAAGTACGAGGACACCACGCTGAAAAACGAAACCGTAAAATCGGGCAACTACGCAACCGCTCCGACGGCAACAAGCACGGCGTACAAAGTGTTTAACGGCTGGAAAGTAAACGGCGTTGCGGTCAACGTTAGCGAATACCGCATAACAAGCGATACCGTATTTGTCGCAGATATAACGTACAAGTACGACGTGAAATTTATGGCGGACGGAAAAACGCATAATACGCAGATAGTCGAGCGCAACGGCAAGCCCACCGTACCCGCCAACCCTACAAAGCCGAATTATGTATTTGTCGGCTGGTCTATTGACGGAACGAACACCGTCAACGTAGGCAATTACACCGTTACCGAAAACGTAACATTTACTGCGTTATTCCGCGTTGATAAATTCACGGTTACGTTCAAAAACGGCAATACGACGGTAGCAACGCAAGAGGTGCAAAACGGCGGCTATGCAACTATGCCTACGTTCAACAGCGATACGTTTGTGGGCTGGACGGTTGACGGAAAAACGGTTGTAAATCTTTCAACCTACAAGATAACCGCAAACACGACTTTTACGGCAAAATTCGGAACTTGGACGCGCTTGGGCGACGATATGCTTTACGTTTACGGCGACAGCACTATGAACAGCGTTGACATAGCGGTTAGCGGTCTGAAAGCGGGCGACAAAATCAAGGTTACGGCGAACTATATCAAGGCGAATATACGCGACGACGGAAACAACAGTTTTTGGTATAACTCGCCCGACGGAAACAGTTGCTACGGCTACGAATACGGCTATGACGGACAATGGCAACAACTGCAATACGAGGGCGACGGCGGCAATGCTGGCGACAAAGAATTGACAAGCCTTGCGCCGTTCTCAGCAACGCTCGGACTTGTGGAATACGGAACGGAAAACACATTTACCATAACAATATCTTGCAAACGCGACGGCTATCTGACTATTGAGTGGTCGGACAATGCGGGTTTTTATATCGAGATGATGACAATGTGGGAATTGTACGTTATGAGATAAACAAAGGCAAATTACAACTTAATTATAACGCTTGGGGTAAGCGCAAAAAGCCCCGCCATTAGCCGCTTGAAATTACGGTGCGCAACGTGATTTGCGGCGGCTGAAAAATAATCTTATAGGAGTTAAAAATGGAAAACTTAAACAAGGTAGTCAAGGAAATCAAGATTGTGGCAAAGCCCTCTAAACGCGGCGGCAAAAATCATTTTGTGCGCGTGGAACTCATTAACGGGCGTTCGGCTGACGTGTGGTGCGATAAAGAGGTTGTCGAACTCATACAGACCTGCACGGAATTGGGCGTTGAGCCGTTCAAGAGTTTTACGCTCGAAAAGAGAACGAGCGACAAAAGCGGCGCGGAATATATCGCGGTTGTTTTGAAAATGTTCAACGACGACGAATACTTTTACTTTCTGCCCCGCGCAACAAATACCATTGTCGAATTGTTACTCGCAAAAGCCGCAAAGGACGAAACGCCCGCGCCCGCGAAAAAGGCGTAATCTATGGCAAACCCGAAAATACCGCAAGGCTATCAAGGAACATACGCCCGCGCCGCCGACGGTTCGGCAACCCTTATTATGGTGTCGCGTTCCGACAGCATAGCGGACTATACCGACAAAAAGGAGCATAAGCCTATGGCAAATCAACCTACGCAACAGCAAATGAGTATGACGGACGAGCAACCGCAAGCCCGTTATACGCCGTACACCACCGAGCAGAAAAAAGAATACGCAAAGCAGTTTACCCCCGAACAAATCAAGTCGTACCGTAAAGGACAGCAAAGCGCATACGCGCATATGGGGAATATCGGCAAGCGCAATTCGTTTTTTATTTACGACAATCTGAAAAAGAACGAGGCGACGCCGCCCACGCCGCCGCCCGCAAGCAAGCCCAAAGGAAACGGCAGAAAATCGGGCAACAAATAATTCAAGTTACGAGGGAGCGGGCGTTTTGTCCGCTCTCTTACTTTTTGCGGGGGCATTTATGGAAAACAAAACATACTATCTTACCTACGTTGTCGGCGAGCGCGGCGTTGGTAAAACAACTTTATTGGCGCATTTTGCAACCGAGTATATGATACCGCCGCGCTCGATCACCGACCTATCTATTTGCAAACAAGAAATTCAGCGGCTGCGGGCTGGCGGTTGGGAAAACTTATCTCTCGCGCCGCACGTTCAACACCTTGTCTATGTCGTTGACGATACTTTCATAGCGCGGGGGCTTGGGTATAAGCCGCGCATATCTATGGAACTGCAATTTGAACGCATAGGACTATACGACGGCGTTCACGCTGTGGACTATCTCTTGCCGTATGCAAAAATCTTTCTGCCCGAAATACAAAGCAAGTTAGACAGTAGAAAATCAATGACAGCGGAACGTGTTGCGGACTACTTTCTGCGGTATATTGAACGGCAAAGAAAAGTCGGCGTTCAGATGTGGGCTGACACGCAAATAGACGACAGCGCGGACAAACGCTTTCGTTCGCTCTCGGACAAACTCATAGAGGTGCAAGGCAAACGCGATTATTACGACTATTACGGGCGGCTTATAAAAACCGTATGGAACTGCTTGGAGTTTTCGGGCGTTCGGCAATACGCACGTTACAAAGACAGCGGCAACGCGAAAATAGGCGTTAAAACGGCATACACGCACTACGGCAATATTTACAACTGCGTTGACAGTTATTCGGGCAAAGAATACTTTTACAACGGTATGACGGGCAACTACCATACCACGCCCGCCACGCTCACGGGCAACGACAAGGCGGCTATGCTGGCGCGGTGCAAGCGTTACCCGCTTTTCAATCTGAACGAGCAAAAAAACAATAACGGCGAGGTTACGGAACTATGGAGAAATTAGACTTTACCGAACTACACAAGGAAAAGTTAGCGGTCATATTCGAGAATATAGACGTGCTTACGGCAATGAAAGAAAGCGACACGCAACTGCCGCCGCGCTTTTTCCGTGAAATAATCGACGATACGATTTTAGACTACAAGGCGAAAATGGTTATTCTCAATAAGAATACTAAATTCGTTACGCGCGAACTTATGAAAGACTTTAAGTTATTGCGGCGCGATCAGCGCAAGCGGCAAGCGGAGCAACGCCGCCGGCGCAAGCGCGAAACGCTCATCTACGTTGCGCCCGCCGCGCTCATTCACTCATAGCAACACGCAACACACGGGCGGCGAACGCCGCCCGCGCTGGCGTAAATAGTATTACCTTTACGCCACTATGTAACACTGTAACACTTTTGGGGGTATTATGGACGATAAAATAAAAATTGACCTATCTATCACGGAAGAACAACCCGAAACGAAACGGAACACACAAGCCCGCGATTGGTGCTTTACCGTAAACAACCCCGTACAAAGTGAACAAGAATTTATGTCCTATTTACAGTCTTTACCCGAATTGCGCTATGTGGTTTTTCAAAGAGAAAAAGCACCCGAAACGGGAACGGAACATTATCAAGGGTATTTCGAGTTTACTCAACCTAAATGGTTTACAACGATTAAAAAGTACCTATCAAAAGAAACTATCGGCGTTGACGCGCATATTGAACAACGCAGAGGAAAACGCTCACAAGCCCGTTTATACTGTATGGACGAGGAAACGCGCATTAGTCCTCAATACTACGAATACGGCGAGTATGCGGAAATCGGCGAACGCTCCGACCTAACCGACATTATGAAAGATATTGAAAGCGGTATGTGCTTTTACGACCTATCTAAAAAACACGGCAACCGCTTTATTAAGGTTATAAATTGGGCGCGGGAATTTAGACAGTCGCATTTGGAAAACAAATACAAAAGAGTATTCCGCGATATGAAAGTTTACTATATTTACGGCTCTGCTGGGTGCGGCAAGACAAGTTACGTTTTCAATAAGCACGGCTATGACGACGTTTACAGAACGACAAATTATGAGTTCGGCTGGGTTGACGATTACAACGGCGAAAAGATTTTGTTTTTGGACGAGTTCCGCAGTTCGTTCAAAATCTCGGAAATATTGGACTACTTGGACGGGCAACCGATACGAATACGGGGGCGAAATTATAACCGCGTTGCTTGCTATGATACGGTGTATATCGTTTCTAATATACCGCTTATGGAGCAATACAAGAACATACAAGACAACGAGCCTAAAACGTGGGCGGCGTTTTTACGGCGTATTACGGCGGTATATAATTTTGACATAAGCAAGGAAACGCCCGTAAATAAGCATACGGGCGAATTAAAAAAGCCGCTTTCGCTCATACCTATCGACGACGACAGCGACTTGCCGTTTTAACGGCTTATAGGGTGGGTTCCTTCTTGGGTGGGGCAATAGAAAAAGCACAAGGCTATTTGCCTTGCGCTTTTTCTTTTACTGGTATGCGATAAAGCCCGCGACACCGTTCACGAAAATGTATTCCGTTTTTAGGTGTTCAAACTTTAACGACACTGGTGGAGATAAGCGGGTTCGAACCGCTGACCTCTTGAATGCCATTCAAGCGCTCTACCAACTGAGCTATACCCCCAAAAGGCTTTTATATTCTATCACGCCGCAACCGGTTTGTCAACTGTTTAACATGTATTTTATTTTACCGCGCACCGTTACCGATAATTGCGTCGATTGTTGAGCGTTTCAGATTTTTGCTTTTCTTTTTTGTCGCATATTTTAATATGTTTCAAATTGCTATTTTTGTGGCATTTTTAGCCGTTTAACTAATATTTATGTATTTTATGTGTTAAAACACTTTGAATAGTCAACAAGTCGGTGTATAATTTTTTCGATGCCAAAGGAGTGACTTATGAATATTTTTAAAAGAATTTATTGCAGGACGTTTCAATTTTTCTTTAAAGTTGCGATACCGCTTTTGCCGTACAGACAACCGAAAATATTGCAGTCTGTCGAGGACTGCGCGCACATACTCAAAAGCAAAAACGTCGGGAAGGCGTTTATAGTGACGGACGCGGGCGTGCGCGGTTGCGGGCTGTGCGACGGGCTTACCGCCGCTCTCGACCAAAACGGTATCGAATATTCAATTTACGACAAGACCATGCCCAACCCCACTGCCGACGCGGTGGAGGACGCGCGGGCGCAATACGTTGCGGAAAACTGCAAAGCAATAATAGCGGTCGGCGGCGGCAGCGCAATGGATCTTTCCAAAGCGTGCGGCGCACGCATCGTATATCCCAAAAAGAGACTCGACAAAATGGCGGGCATATTGCACGTTCGCAAAAAACTTCCGCCGTTATTTGCCGTTCCCACGACCGCAGGCACGGGTAGCGAAACCACGATCGCGGCTGTAATCACCGACGGGCGCACACACCGCAAGTACGCTATAAATTCGTTCCCGCTCATACCGCATTACGCCGTGCTCGATTACAAGCTGACTATCGGTCTGCCTAAAAACATTACCGCGTTTACGGGCATGGATGCGCTTACTCACGCTGTGGAGGCATACATAGGGCGTTCCACAACGCGCGACACGCGCAAAAAAGCTACGGAGGCGGTCAAACTCGTTCACGACAATCTCAAACTTTGTTACGATCGGCCCGACAACGCCGAAGCGCGCAAAAACATGCTGTTCGCCGCGCACTATGCGGGCATTGCGTTCACCAAAAGTTATGTCGGATATGTTCACGCAGTGGCACATTCGTTGAGCGGGCGTTACGGCTTACCGCACGGGCTTACCTGCTCTGTTCTACTCCCCGTCGTGCTCGAAAGTTACGGCAAAAAGGCGCACAAAAAGTTAGCAAAGCTCGCCCGCGCCTGCGGCGTTGCGGACGCGACCGACGAAAAACGCAATGCGGCGGAAAAGTTTATAGCATGGATTTACGAAACAAACGAATATTTGGGCATACCCAAAGGTTTCGAAGAAATCCGCGACGAGGACGTTGACAAAATGTCCGAGTACGCCGACAAGGAAGGCAATCCGCTCTACCCCGTGCCCAAGCTGTACGGGCGCAAACAACTCAAACAATTATATTACAAGGTGAAATTATGATAGAAAGCATTATCGAAACGCAACGCAAATACTTTGACGACGGCAAAACGCTGGACGTGCGCACTCGCCTGTCCTATCTTAAAGCGCTCAAAAAAGCCATCGTCGCCAACGAGAGCAAGATTGCCGCCGCGCTCAAAACCGACCTCGGCAAATCGCCGTCTGAATCGTACATGACCGAAATCGGCATGGTACTCGAAGATTTGAGTTGCCACATTAAGCATTTGAAAAAATGGACAAAGCCCAAGCGTCGCCGCTCGCCGCTCGCGCAATTCCCGTCAAAGAGTTATATTCTGCCATCGCCTTACGGCAACACGCTGATAATTTCGCCGTGGAATTATCCGTTCCTGCTGTCCATGCAACCGCTTGTCGGCGCAATCGGCGCGGGCAATACGGCGCTTTTAAAGCCGTCGCGTGCGTCCGCCGCGACAAGCGCAGTAATGAAAGAACTGATTGAATCTGTATTTCCGCAAGGGCTTGCGGCGTGCGTTTACGGCACCGACGGCATAAACGACGAAATTTTAACCTATAAGTTCGACTATGTTTTCTTTACGGGCGGTAAGGACGTCGGCAAAAAAGTTTACGAGGCGGCAAGCAAAAACCTTACGCCGGTAACGCTCGAACTCGGCGGCAAAAGCCCCGTCGTCATAGACAAAACGGCTAAAATCGATCTCGCGGCAAAACGCGTCGTTTTCGGCAAGTTCCTCAACGTCGGTCAGACCTGCGTTGCGCCCGACTATGTTATAGCGCACGAGAGCGTTGCGGACAAGTTTGTCCAATGCTTAAAAAAGTATATCGCCAAGTTCTACCCCGACGCGCTCGGCAATGACAGTTACGGCAAAATAATAAGTGCGCGCCATTACGACCGCGTCAAAAACCTTATCGGCGGCAGCATTGTGTGCGGCGGCGATTTCGACGACGAAAAACGCAAAATCGAACCGACCGTTATATATCCCGCCACGATTGACGACCCCGCTATGCAAGAGGAAATATTCGGACCGGTTCTTCCCGTGCTCACCTACTCCACCGAAGAACAACTGCTCGAAATAATTTCCAAACACCCTACGCCGCTCGCGTTTTATCTGTTTACAAGCAAAAAGAAAACCGAAAAACGTCTGCTCCCGCGCGTTGCGTTTGGCGGAGGTTGCGTAAACGACACGATTATTCATATCGCCTCGACTTATATTCCGTTCGGCGGCGTGGGCGGATCGGGCATAGGCAGTTATCACGGCGCAAAGAGCTTTGAAACGTTTTCGCACATGAAGTCGGTACTGAAAAAATCCAATACAATCGACCTGCCCATACGCTACACGCCGTATTCAAAGGGCAAAGACAAAATGATTAGATTTTTTATGAAATAGCCAAACGCAAAGAACAGCATAAATAATCGACAGAGAACGCCCCGTTGCAAAATTAAAAGCGACGGGGCTTTGCATTATGAAACAGTTGACTTATTCATTCGGCGGTGATATAATCGAGTAAGTTAAATATCTGCCACCGGGTAGAAGCAATGCAAGAGCATTCGTTGCACGTCGTTAGGTCTTTGAAGATGCGCAAACGGGTGCTGTTTTAATTTAAAGCAACCGTATGAAAAAACTATTCAAACTATTTTCTATTTTCGATATTGCACTGTGGGTCGTTTCGATCGTCACTATAATACTGTCGTTCACACTGTCACCCAACCGCGACTATTTGACGCTTACTTCGTCGGTGATAGGCGTAACCGCGCTTATGTTCATAGTAAAAGGACACGTCGCGGGTCAAATACTAACCGTGATTTTCGCGGTGTTTTACGGCGTGGTGTCGTTCTTCTTTAAATACTACGGCGAAATGATAACATACCTCGGCATGAGCGCGCCCGCCGCAGTGATGGCGACAATTTCATGGTTGCGCCACCCGTACAAAAAAAGCGAGAGCGCACAAGTCGAAGTGAGCGCAATGACGGTAAAAAAAGCCGTCGCGCTTGTAGCCGTGACGGCGGCGACGACTGTCGCGTTTTACTTTATCCTGCGCGCAATGGGCACAGCCAATCTTACAGTAAGCACCGTATCTGTCGCAACAAGCGTACTTGCCGCGTCGCTCGTGTTTTTACGCAGTCCGTTATACGGCTTGGCGTATGCCGCCAACGACGTTGTGTTGATAGCGCTGTGGGCGCTCGCAACGTCGAAAAATATCGCGTACTTGCCCATGATAATTTGCTTTTCGCTGTTCCTGTTGCTCGACTTTTACGGGTTTGCAAGCTGGACGAAAATGCGTAAAAACCAACGCGCCAAACAAGATACGGATTGCGAAAACAATATATCGACGGACGACGAAAATATTTCTGCGCCCGCCGATGAAAATACGGAACAACCCGAATAGTCGTTTAGTTCTTTTTCTTGGACTTAACGCGCGCCATATCCACGCTTGTAACGCGCGCCACTTCGCGCATAAGTTCTCTGTCGTCGGCATCAACAAAATACATGGGCTTCGCGCCGTTGTACGGGATAGCCGTAGGCATGCAGAATTGCGCGTTGTTCTCCGTAATTTTGACAAGCACTCGCCCGTCGTACAGCCCGCCGAACAATACGCCTTGACGGTACAAACAGTATTCGCCCATCATTGCGCGCGCAGTCACGCCGTCCGACGGGTCAAAACTTTCGAGCACGAAATTAAGAAATTCCTTTGAAGTAGCCATAATCCTATCCGTAAAATATATTAAAGCGCAATGATTTCCGTCTTGAAATCGCAATAGTACTCCGCCTCGTAGCCCGTAAACTTCAAAACGCAATAGTCCGGATCCGTAACGCCCTTTTTGTAAAACAGCTTGTCGCCAAACCGCCAAATCATGTCCTTTGTATGCTGATCGGTACATACTTCTACGTCGCCTTTAATCATAACGCCTTGATATTTAAACCTGCCGCGCTTGTAAAAATACACGCACGCTTTGCTGTTTTGACCGAACTGCGCAACCTTGCGCGACGACGTATTGGTAGAAAAATAAATAGCGTTGCCGTCAATCTTTCTCGGCATGAGCATAGCGCGCGTGCAAGGATAACCGTCCGCGTCAATAGACGAAATGAACGCTGTTTTTTGTTCGGCTATAAACGCATATAATTCTTCTTTTGTCATAATTCTCCTATGATTAACGATTAAGCAACCCTGCGAGATTGCCAACTCGATATATTACATAGATTATATCACAATACATACAATTTGTACAGCATTTTGCCCGACCGAACGCGCGCCGAAATTTTTTCGACATACCGCATTAAAACGGTTGATTTATTGCGCCCGACATGATATAATAATCAAGAATTTGCCACTATAGTCTAGAGGTTAGGACGTTGGCCTCTCACGCCGAAGACCCGGGTTCGATTCCCGGTGGTGGTGCCAAAAAATGCAGGACGCTTAATAGCGTCCTGCATTTTTTGATATTACCCCGAAATCAACCCTGCGCCGAAGTCTTGCAAACTTACCATAATACTTGAAAAAGAACAATCAAACAACATATTACATTAAAGACATTTCGGCGCATGGTTCGTTAGGCGCTTGCGCTCGCGCAAAGCCCACACGCTTTTTTGCGCGTATTCCCGTATACTGTTAAGCGTCCTGCACCAATATTTTCTAATATTAACATCAAATATTTAAAATCGCAGGCTGTGACTGCCTGCGATTTGGTTTTTGGTTATGCCGCGTCTTTCACAACCTTGGGCGGCGCGCCGCGCTCGATTGTTTCGGACGTGATTATTATCTTTTTGATTGTTTTATCCGACGGGACTTTGTACATGATGTCGAGCATTGCGTTCTCCACTATCGTGCGCAAGCCGCGCGCGCCCGTGTGCAACGAAATAGCTTTATCCGCAATCGCTTTAAGCGCGGTATTGTCGAATTCCAACTGCACTCCGTCGAGGTCAAGAAGTTTGACGTACTGTTTGACTATCGCGTTTTTCGGCTCGGTAAGCACACGCACAAGGTCTTCCGACTTCAAGTCTTTAAGCGCGACGGTTACGGGCACTCTGCCCACAAGCTCCGGTATCAAGCCGAACTTGATAAGGTCTTGAGGCTGTACTTGCGGTAGTATAGCGTCGGGGTCGGTCGTTTCGCTTTTGAGCGCGCCGCCAAAGCCAATTCGCGTTTTTCCGAGCCTGTCGGACACTATCTTATCCAGCCCGACAAACGCGCCGCCGAGTATGAACAAGACGTTGGTCGTGTCCATGTGTATGAACTCTTGTTGCGGGTGCTTTCTGCCGCCGTTGGGCGGAATACTCGACACCGTACTCTCGATAATTTTAAGCAACGACTGTTGCACGCCCTCGCCCGACACGTCGCGGGTTATAGACACGTTTTCGCTCTTGCGCGCAATTTTATCGACCTCGTCGATATAAATAATTCCGCGTTCCGCTGCCGCAACGTCGTAATCCGCGTTCTTTATAAGGCGCAGGAGTATGTTTTCCACGTCCTCGCCGACATACCCCGCTTCCGTGAGCGTGGTTGCATCTACCATTGCGAACGGGACTTTGAGTATTTTGGAGAGCGTTTGCGCAAGCAAAGTCTTGCCGCAACCCGACGGTCCGAACATCAAAATATTGCTCTTGTTGAGTTCCACGCCGTCGCCGTTGTTGCGTTCCGCGACGGTGCGTTCGTCGTCGCGCTCGCGGGAATTGCCCTTGACATTGCGTAGATTGTAGTTGACGCGTTTGTAATGATTGTAAACCGCGACGGACAAAACGCGCTTCGCGTCGTCCTGACCGATTATATATTTGTCGAGCTCGGTTTTAAGCTCTTCCGGCGGAAGCAACGCCACTTTGTCGGGCAATGTTTCCGAGTGCTCTTGCAACTGTTCGCGGCAAATAGCGACGCAATCGTTGCAAATATAGACGTTGTCACCGGGCGCGGCAATCAAATGCTCGACTTTGGATTCCGATTTACCGCAGAACGAGCAACAGGGCTCGTCGTTTCCGATATTCTTTTTTGCCATTTACGCTATAAAATCTCCTAATTTAGTTATGCGCGCTTATCTACTATGCCGTCGATTATGCCGTATGCCTTGGCTTCCTCGGCGAACATGTAATGGTCGCGATCGACGTCGCGTTCTATGCGGTCGAGCGGCTGATTACAGTTTTTTGCAAGTATCATATTCATGCGCTTTTTCACGCGTAAAATGTGTTCGGCGGTTATGGCTATATCGCTCGCCTGACCCTGCGCGCCGCCCGACGGCTGGTGTATCATGATTTCGCTGTTGGGAAGCGCAAAACGCTTGCCCTTTGCCCCGCTCGATAGCAGGAACGCGCCCATGCTTGCCGCCATGCCCACGCAGATGGTTTCCACGTCGCACTTAATATAATTCATTGTGTCGTAAATCGCCATGCCCGCGGTAACGGAACCGCCGGGGCTGTTGATGTACAACGATATGTCTTTATCGTCGCCCTTGCTTTCGAGGTACATGAGTTGCGCCACAACAAGGTCTGCGGTGACGTCCGTCACTTCGCCCGTCAAAAACACAACGCGATCTTCGAGCAAACGCGAAAAGATGTCATACGACCGCTCGCCGCGGTTGGTCTGTTCCACGACCATAGGAACAAGGTCGTTCATTATATGAAATTTATTCATGCTTCCTCCGCAAAAAAACAACTATTCGGCTTTTTCTTCCTCGGGCTTATCCGCTTTGACCGTTTTCTTTGCCGCAGGCTTTTTAGCCGCAGGCTTTTTAGCCGCGGGCTTCTTTGCTGCGGGCTTCTTTTCCGCATCGTCCGTCTTTTCCGCTTCGAGCGTAAACTCGTTATTTGAGAGCAGGAAATCAAAGAATTTATCGGTGAGCAAATCGTTATACGCGTATTCTTCCGCATACCCGCCGTTGTGCTTTGCCGCATGTTCGAGTTCGGCGCGGACGTTGGGGTCGCGCAGTTTCTGTTTGACCTCGTCCTGCGATACTTCGATATTTTCGGCGGCGATAATCGCTTTCATGACCTGACGCATTTTAATATTGCGCTCGGCGGGTTCCTTGCGCTCCTCGCGGAATTGCGCGGGGCTGGAATTGTTGTATTTGAGGTAGTCCTCGGGGCTGATGCCGTAATGCGACATTTGATGCTCGAACTCCGCGTACATACGTTCGACTTCCGCCGCGATTATCTTTTCGGGCACTGTACACTCCGCTTTTTCGGTGACGGCTTTCATTACGGCGTCAACGCGCTCGTTGCGCTCGCGCGATTTAGCCGAAACTTCGAGCGCTTCACGTATGCCCGCTTTGTATTCCGCAACGGTTTCGTACCTGCCGCGGTCTTTGACGAATTCGTCGGTAAGCTCGGGGATTTCCTCGGTCATAACGTCGTTCACTTTTACGTGGAACACAGCGTCCTTGCCTTTGAGGTTTTCCGCGTGATATTCGTCGGGGAATTTGACTTTTACGTCGCGCTCCTCGCCTTTTACCGCACCGATAAGCCCGTCCTCGAAACCGGGGATAAACGAACCGCTGCCGAGTTTAAGCTCGTACTTTTCGGCTTTGCCGCCCTCGAACTCCACACCGTCCACAGTGCCGACGTAATCGATTACGGTAATATCGCCGTTAGCCGCAGCGCCGTCCTTTGACACATTGCGCGCCGCCTGCGCAAGATCGGCTTTGATACGCGTATCGACATCCTCGTCGCTTACATTATACTCAATCTTGGGCAGTTTAATACCTTTATAATCGCCGAGTTTTACTTCGGGATAGAGCGTGACTTTAAACGTAAACGCAAACGCCTCGCCTTCCTCCGCTTTCTCGAACGAAACCTCGGGCTGACCGAACACTTCGAGTTCGGGGTGCTTATTAAGTTCCTCGCGGTAAACGCGGTTGATGCACATATCGACCGCCGCATCGAAGAACACGCCCGCGCCGTAGTGCATTTCTATAAAGCGACGGGGCGCTTTGCCGGGACGGAAGCCCGGGACTTTATACTTACCCTTGGTACGGTTGTACGCGTTTTCTATTTCCGCGTTCCATTCCTCGTTGTTAAGAGCTTCTCTGAAAACCGCTTCGTTAAGGTTTTTCTCGAATGTTGACTTCATTTATGCCTCCAATAGACTTTTCATAACCTTAAAATTATACCACGGCGCGCGGTTGTTGTCAATCTTTTATAGCATATAAACCGTTTACAAAAATGTTTTTTCGTGCTACAATATAGTCATGCCGAAGGACGCACTTACAATCTACCGCGCGGCGTGCGAGCTGGACTTTTTGATAGGCGGGCGCATAGACAAAGCGACCATGCCCAACGCCGACACGCTAATCCTGCTGTTCCATACGAACGCGGGCAATTTCCGCTTGCTATTGTCTTGCAACCCGTCCTTGCCGCGCGCGCACATAACGACTATGCAATACAAAAGCCCCGAAACCGCTTCGGGCACGCTCATGTATTTTCGCAAACGTCTTACGGGCGCAGTGCTTACAGGCATTACCAAAGACAAATGCGAACGCATGATTTGTCTTGAACTGTCCGCGCTCGACGAACTGCGCGAACGCGTTAAATACAGTCTTAAAGTCGAACTCACGGGCAAGTGCGCCAATATAGTCTTTGTCGAACAGAACGGCGTTATAGGTTACGCATTGCGCCGCATTTCTTCCGAGGCGGAGGGCAAGCGCGCCGTTTTACAGGGCTTGACTTACGCTCCGCCCAACCCGACCGGCAGAGTCGGAGTATTTGACCGCGACGAGCTAAAAGCCCGTATAACGGCGTTTAAAGACGTTTCGGCGCGTGCCGCGGCAAACAAGTGCGTTGCGGGGCTGTCCAACGTAACGGTAGACGAGCTGTTTTTTCGACTCGGAATACCCGACGATCAATCGCCGACGGAGGCGATAGCCGACCGATTTATAACCGCCGCGCAAGAGCTTTACGCCGCGCCGCTATCCCCCGTCGTCACGTTCGACGGCAACGACGGCAAGCCTATCGATTATTTTACAGAATCGTACAAGACGTGCGGCGGAACGGCTAAAACATACGCCACGGTCAACGCCGCAATGGACGCATACTATTCCGCATTGTTCGCCGCCGCCGATCTTAAAGCGTATGTCAAGCCGCTTCGCGCCGCGGTCAAAACAGCGGTGTCAAAAAACAAAAAACGTCTCGCCGACGCAACGGCGAAACTCGACGAAAGCGCGACCGCCGACAACGACAGAATAATCGGCGACCTTTTGACTGCGAATATTTACAAGATAAAACGCGGCGACAAATCCGTAACGGTAGATAACTTTTTCGACGAAAACGGCGGCGAAATTACAATCGCGCTCGACGTCACCAAAAACGCGCAACAAAACGCCGCGGCGCATTACAAGGCGTATAACAAAAAGAAAAAGGCTGTGATTTACGCACAGGACGCGATAGAAAAAGCGCAAGCCGCGCTGTACGTATTGGACGGAATTTCCGCCGAACTCGACCTATGCACCGAAAAACGCGAGCTGGACGAAGTACGTAGCGAACTCGTCGCGCTCGGGCTTATCAAACCCGAAAACAAGCGCAAAAAAGACAAGCCCGTGCCATCCGAACCGTACTCGTTCGATATAGACGGCGCGCAACTTCTCGTCGGTAAAAACCACGCGCAGAACGACAGGATTACGCGCGGCGCGCAACGCGTCGACACATGGTTGCACGTAAAAGATGCGCACGGATCGCACGCCGTTTTAAAAACGCCCTCGCCCACCGAGGCGCAAATTCGTCGCGCGGCGGAAATTGCCGCGTACTATTCGCAGTCGCGCGCGTCCGAAAACGTCGCCGTCGATTACACGCTTATAAAACACGTATTTCCGCACGGCGGCGGCAAGGTCGATTACAAAGAATATAAGACGGTATACGTCACGCCAAAAAATTAAATTTTTGATTATCACGTTATTAACTTTGTATATTTAAATTCAAAGATATATAGCCGTCGTACAGCGTTACTTATAGAATAACTTTTGCAAGTGTTTTGCAACGCTGTCGTCCGAGTTTTTACCGATTACGGCAGTCGCTAACGATTTAAGTTCCTCGCAAGCGTTTTCGACGGCATAGCTTTCGTCTGCGACGCGAAACATATCCATGTCGTTTTTTCCGTCGCCGAACACGACCAACCGACAGTCGAGCATGCGTTTAAGCTCTACCAAAGCGTTTGCTTTTGTCGCCGATTTCGGCATAATTTCCAACCACACGTCGCCCGAATATATGTCGGTCTGGAACACGCAGTGGAATTTGTCTTTATACTTTTCGTAAAACGGCGCGAGCTTGCTATGCTCGTCAATACACAGTATGTAAAACGTTTCGCCGACGTATAAATCCCCTTTTTGCGCTGTCGGATTGTATCTCACGCAATGTTTGCGCGTGTCCAAAAACCGCTTACACCCCGTAGATATTGCGTCGGGCAAAAACGTAAATTTTTCCGCGCCGTCGATAATCGCATACACGACGGGACATAGCCCCGCGGCGACAAGCTCGTCTATTATTGCATGCTTATCCTGTTGCGAAAACACGCGCGACAGCATAACTCTATCGTCGCTATCCATGATGAACGCACCGTTATACAGCACGCGCGGCGCGCTCGTTTTAAGGCCGCGCGTCACCTGCGCGGCTGTTTCCGCACTCCGAGCGGTTGCGTAAGTAAACGCCATACCCGAGTCTACAAGCGCGTTGACCGTGCACAGAGTGTATTCCGACAACATTTGGTTCGGAGTTAACAGCGTTCCGTCCAAATCGGTTACAAACAGCATTTTTTTCATATCGGTTACTCCAACCTGCCAACAACGTTATGCGGTATAAAGTTTATACAGCGCGACGGACGCGGCGACGGACAGGTTAAGGCTGTCCACTTTATGCGATTGCTCTATGCGCACCGCGCCGAACCGAGCAAACTCGTCGGGCAAGCCCGTCGCTTCGTTGCCGAAAACAAGCGCATATTTTTTATTCGCGTCGAAGTCAAACTGCTTGAACGGCGCGCCGCAAAGCATAAACGGCTTGACTTCCCTGTCGCCGTACTCGGCTATGTAGTTGTCGAACGAATCGAAGCATTTAAACGCTATATTGAACACCGCGCCCATGCTCGCGCGCACGGTCTTGGGGTCGAACGGATCGACCGCGGGGCGAATTATAATCAAATCCGCGCAGTCGAACGCCGCAACGTCGCGCATGATAGTGCCGAGGTTGCCGCTGTTGGACGGTTGTACAAGCACTATATGATTGCGCGCGCCGCTCGTCCGCTCCTCGAATTTATCGAATTCGCCGATGACAAAACAGTTTTCTTTGGGGCTTAAAATGTTGAACGCTTTTTCGCTCTCGACGACGGGCACGCCGAGTGCTCGCGCCTTATCGACCACCGCCGAAACTTGCGACTTTGGCGAAACGTAAACGCAACGCGCGCGGTCGGGTCGGGCGTTTAACAATTCCATAGTCACCGTTGCGCCGAGCGCATACGACCGCTCGTCGGTCTTTTTGTATTTTTTTACCATAGCTACAAACTCCGTAAAATCAGCAAATAAAAACCGCGCAAGCATTATTGCGCGGCAACTTATTTACGCTACAATCGTCCAGACAAGCCCGAACACCGCCAGCGCGAACAGCACGCCCATGATGGACGCATTTATTATCGCGGACTTGTAAGCGGGATCGCGGTGGTTTACCTTTTTTGAAAACAGCACCAAACAGCAACGCGCAATGGATATGCCGGCGCCGAGCGCATAGCAGATAAAGCCTGCGAGCAGTACGCCGTCCACCGTGCAAAGTCCGACTATAAGCAGAACAAAGCCCGCGAGCATAATAAGATCGCAGACTTGCCGCAGTCCGAACGGAGTGAAATAACGGACGAATATGTTTTTCTTTTTACGTGCTGTTGCCATTTGCAATTTCCTTATGTCGGTCGCCGCCGACCGAGTGTTAATTTAGAATACTTTGAGTAAGCCGACCAAGTTAGCCACAACGCCGAACGCTACCAGTACGACGAATATTATCCAGAGAATAAACCAAGCCGTGCTTTTGTTGCACGCCGCGCGGTACGACAGCACAATCGGGATAAACATTGCGAGCGCAAAGCAAATGCTCTGTACCCACGCCGAAAACTTATTCACCCAATCCCAATCGAAGAAGTTGAAGAAGCCCGACACCGCCATAGCTATGCCGATAATTATTATCAGCCAAAACGCGAACTTGTTGAGCGAAAACCTATTGCCGCCCGACGTCGTTCTCGTCGTTGTTGTTTTTGTTTTTTTCGTTCTTTTAGCCATTACAGCCTCCCGAAAAATACTTCCCTGTTAGCTTGCGCCAAATAATTATTTTAATCCCTTGGAACCGGGTTTTACGGCTACCGTGCCCGCCTTGCACATAGGGCAATCTTCGGGCTTGTGCGTTTTGACTTCGATTTGGAGCAAGCTCTCGTTAGGCACGCCGAAATCGACTTTGCCTCCGCTTCTGTCGACCACTTCCGCAACCGCGACTACTTCCGCGCCCAAGCTCTTGACAAGCTCGATAACTTCCATAACCGACCCGCCCGTCGTGACGACGTTTTCGGCGATAATCACCTTGCTACCCGCTTTAAGCTCGAACCCTCTGCGAAGCGCAAAATTGCCGTCCTTTTCGCGCTCGGCGAACATATTGGGCAAGCCGAGCTGTTTGCCCAGCTCGTAACCGAATATTATCGCGCCGACAGCGGGCGAAACTATCACGTCTGCGTTGTACTTGCGGAGTTTATCCGCCGCCTTTTTGCAAAGCGCTTCCGCAATATCGCCATGCTCGAACAGCTTGGCGCACTGCATGTACGTATCGGAGTGCAGCCCCGAAGTAAGTATAAAGTGTCCGTGAAGCACCGCTCCCGACTGCTCGAACAGTTGCATTACGTTGTCAGTCAACAGACAAACCTCCGATTAAAGATTGTACGTTGTTAATTTTATCACTTTCGCACAGACTTGTCAACTCATTTACAACCGTTAGCGCGGCGTAAGGATCGAAAATATTGGCTGTTCCCACCTGCACCGCCGACGCGCCGCACAGCATAAATTCGCCCGCGTCCGTGCCCGTCATAATGCCGCCCATACCGATAATTGGGATTTTAACGGCTTTGTGACACTCGTAAACCATGCGGAGCGCGATGGGCTTGACCGCAGGGCCGCTCAATCCGCCCGTCACTACTTTCAGCACGGGCTTGCGCGTTTTAAAGTCAACCGCCATTGCCGTAATCGTGTTAATAAGACTTATAGCGTCCGCGCCCGCGTTTTCCGCGGCGAGCGCGTTTTTGGTAATGTCAGACACGTTGGGCGTGAGCTTGACTATAAGCGGCTTTTTACAGACCTTGCGCACGGCTTTAACTATGTGCGACACGCCGTCGGGATCTACGCCGAACGCCATGCCGCCTTTCTTTACGTTGGGACACGATATATTAAGCTCTATCATATCCACGTCGCTCTCGCTTAAAACCTCGGCGATACGCACGTAGTCTTCCTCGGTCGCGCCCGCGGCGTTGGCTATAACCACCGTGCCCAAACTCTTCATAAACGGCAGTTCGTTCTGTATAAAATACTCCACGCCGGGGTTTTGAAGTCCCACGCTGTTAAGCATGCCCGACGGCGTTTCGGCTATCCTCACGGGCGGGTTGCCCTGTCGCGGCAGTAAAGTCAAGCCCTTCGAGCTTATTCCGCCGAGCTTGCCCACGTCGTAAAAATCGTTGTACTCTCTGCCGAAACCGAACGTTCCCGACGCGGCGATTATCGGGTTTTTAAACTCGACGCCCGCTATTGTCGTTTTCATATTCATAAAATGCTCCAATGCCGATTGCCATACTTTTCGCAACCGACCGTTATGCGCGCCGCGGCGCGGTTAAAATACAATGTCTTCTATCGGGAAAACGGGACCGTCCGCGCACGCACGCAACAGCTTTTCGTTTCCGTCCTGCATAACGCGCACCGAACAGACAAGGCACGCGCCCACACCGCAACCCATGCGCTGTTCCATGCTCGCAAAACCGATAACGCCGAGCTTGCGGCAGTATTCCCGCGCGACCTTCATCATGCCCGTCGCGCCGCAAACGTAAAGCACTTCGGGCGCGATTTCGGTAAGCAGGTCCGTGGGATAGCCGTGATAGCCGACGCTCCCGTCGTCGGTGCAATAACACACCTTTTTGCAAAACCTGTCAAAGTCGTCGCCGTATGTATCGCGCGCCGCGCCGCTGTTAAAACCGAGCAGAGCCGTACAGTTGAGCGACGGGTTGTCCTCGGCTATTTTCAAGAGCGGGGCGCAACCCGTGCCGCCGCCGAGCAAAGCGATATTCGTCTTGTCGGGGAGTACGGGAAAACCGTTGCCGAGCGGCAACAGCGCGTCAAACTCCGCACCCGCTTTTTGCGCGACGAAAGCCGCCGTTCCCTCGCCGACGTCCGCGATTATAAAAGTAATCGTATTGTCGGTGTTGCGGTAAACGCACACCGGTCGGCGCAAATTCTTGTTGGGCACTTTCAAGTGCGCAAACTGCCCCGCCGCGATACGCGGTAGCGGCGCTTTGCTTTCGCAGGTCACGCGATAAAGATTGCTCGCGTGCTTTTCTGTCGATTTTATTACAAGTTGAGCTTTGATAGGTTTCATTCGTGTTTCCCGTTACGGTTTATATTTGATTTATTTGCGTTTGAGCGCGGCAGATAAATCCTCCGCCATGGCGGTAGCCGCCGCACGCGCCGCCGCATAATATGTCATGCCTTTGTACTTATCGGTCTTGTATGCCGCGATTATTCCGCGGGAATTATTGACAATCGCGCCGCGCCCGTTCTCATCGAACGACGCAGCCGCGTCCGCGCCCTTGCCGCCCTGCGCGCCGTATCCCGGCACGAGGAAGAACACCGATTTAAGCCGAGCGCGCAGTTTTCGCGCCTCGTCGGGGTTGGTCGCGCCGACTACTGCGCCGACCGCGCTGTAACCGTATTCGCCCGTCAAACTTTCGCCCCACTTTTCTATAAGCCCGCCGATATGCAAGTACAGCGGTTCGCCGTTTGACAGCGTCATGTTTTGAATATCCGCCGCCGACGGATTAGACATGCGCGCAAGCACGAAAATCCCCCTGTTCTTTTGCGCGCACAGGTTAGTGAACGGTTTTATTCCGTCAACGCCCGCATAAGGATTGACGGTGATATAATCGTACAGTCCGCCGTCAAGGTATGCGGAGGCGTAGGCTTCCGCCGTCGGACCTATGTCGTTGCGCTTTACGTCCGCCATGACGATAAGCCCGCTGTCCTTGGCATAGCGCGCCGTTTCATCCATGGCGCGCACGCCGTAATGCGAAAACAATTCATAGAACGCAGACTGAATTTTAACCGCGGGAACAATGTCCTTAATTGCGTCGATTATGCGGCAGTTGAACTCCGCAACAGCTTTTGCCGAGCTTTGCGCGTCCGTTGCCGTCTTGCGAAGATCGTCGGGCAAAAACTCCAACCGCGGATCAAGTCCCGCGACGGTCGGGTTGTTCATTGTCTCGATTTTATCTATAAGCAGATCGGTGATGTTCTTCATAATGTTTTGCGTTCTCCTTTTACGAACACGTCGGTTATTTGTCCGTTGAGCCGCCACCCGTCGAACAGCGAGTTTTTACCCTTGGACTTGAACGTGCGCGCGTCCACCGTATATTCCGCGTCGGGATCGACAATGACTATATCCGCGCGCGCGCCCGCCTCTATCCTGCCGCGGTCCGTAAGCCCCAATATGTTTGCGGGTGCGGCGCTCATGAGCCTACACAGGTCGGTCGGTTTTATCGCGTCGGTAAGCACCAAACGCGTGTATGCGACCGAGAATGCGGTTTCAAGCCCCACCGTTCCGAACGGCGCGTAATCGAATTCCTTGTTCTTTTCGTCAAAGCCGTGCGGCGCATGGTCTGTCGCTATTACGTCGATAGTGCCGTCCGCAATACCCTCTATAATCGCGTCCACGTCGTCGGACGCGCGCAGGGGCGGATTTATTTTGGCGTTGGTGTTGTAAGACAAAATTTCGTCGTCGGTCGCCGCAAAGTAATGCGGGCACGTTTCGCAAGTGACTGACGCGCCGCGCTTTTTGGCTTGACGTATAATGTCCACCGACTCCGCCGTAGAAACGTGACAAACATGCAAGCGCGCGCCCGCTTCCTCGGCAAGCAATACGTCGCGCGCTATGCCCGCGCTCTCCGCCGCCTTGGGTATGCCGCGAAGCCCGCAGACCGTCGCGTTTTCGCCCGCATTGACAACGCCTGTGCCCGATATGCTCTTGTCTTCGCTGTGCGACAGCACGGTAAGCCCGAACGTCTTGGCGTATTTAAGCGCATTCAGCATAACCGCGCCGTTCGATACTGGCAAGCCGTCGTCGGACACGGCTATCGCGCCCGCCTCTTTCATACGCCCGTACTCGCAAAGCTCCGCGCCTTTTTGTCCTCTGGTTATACAGCCTATCGGGTAAACATCGGCGTTATCGAGCGCGGCGGAACGCGTGCGAATATAATTCATCATTGCGGGGTTGTCGAGCGGCGGCGTGGTGTTTGGCATGCAACATACCGTCGTATACCCGCCCGCGAGCGCGGCGCGCGTGCCGCTTTCCATATCCTCTTTATGAGTCTGCCCGGGGTCGCGCAAATGACAGTGCATGTCGATAAACCCGGGGAAAACGAGTTTGCCCTCGCAGTCTATAATTTCCGCGCCGAAACACTCGATATTGGGCGTAACGTGCGAAATGGTTTCGCCGTCGATAAGCACGTCCGTTTCGCACATGCCGTCGGCGTTTACAACCGTGGCGTTTTTAAGCAGTATCATAATTCACCTCCGACGTTTGCGGTTAGTAATTGCAACATAGCCATGCGCACAGCCACGCCGTTGGTCACCTGTTCTTCTATAACGCTGTGATCGCCGTCGGCAACCTCGCCGGTGATTTCCGCGTCGCGGTTGATAGGACCGGGGTGCATGACGATATAATCGTCGGCGCACGCGGCGAGCCGCTTTTGCGTAACGCCGTAATAATAGCTGTATTCTTCGCGCGAGGAGAAGAACGCCTGATCCATGCGTTCGAGTTGCAACCGCAACGGCAAGACTATGTCCGCGCCCTCGATCGCCCTGTCGAAATCGCTGTCAACGTCGCAACCCATGCTGTCAATGCCCTGCGGCAACAGCGTGTACGGCGCGCAAACCGTAACGTTTGCGCCGAGCATGCCGAACAGCAAAACGTCGCTTCGCGCAACGCGCGAGTGCTTGACGTCGCCGACTATAACTATCTTTTTTCCCGCAAGACTGCCGAACTTGCGTTGCGCGGTGAGCGCGTCCAAAAACGCCTGCGACGGGTGTTCGTTCATACCGTCGCCCGCGTTGATGACCGAGGCTTTTACGTTTTCCGCAAGCAGTCTGGGACTGCCCGCAACCGAGTGACGTATGATAATCACGTCCGTTTTAAGCGCGTCGAGCGTCTTGCCCGTGTCCACAAGCGACTCGCCCTTTTGCACCGACGACGCCGCAACGGAAATGCTCATTGTCGTCGCGCCCAAATTTTTTGCCGCCGACTCGAACGAATTGCGCGTGCGCGTCGAGTTTTCGTAAAACAGCGTTGCGACCGTCCTGCCGCGCAACACCGTCGAACGCTCGTTGCGGTCAATCGTTTCGCGCATGGCGTTCGCCGTCGATAAGATTTCGTTGACCTCGGACTTGGACAAATCCTTAATGCCGAGTATGTCCTTACGCTTCATATACTCTCCTTTTGTTCAGTTAGCCCGCGCGCGCAAAACTCCGAGCACGCGCAAAAAATCGGGCGGTTCTTCTGCCGTAAACTCCGACCGCTCGCCGCTTTTCGGGTGGTCGAACGCCAAGGTTCGCGAGTGCAAAAGCTGTCCGTTCACGCCTAATTTTTGCGCGTTTCCGCCGTACAGCGGATCGCACGATACGGGGTGTCCGAGGTGCGCGCAGTGCACGCGAATTTGATGCGTTCTGCCCGTGCACAACTCGAACTCGACGTAACAGTTGCTTTTAAACCGCTCCAAAACCCTATACTTGGTAACGGCGCGCCGACCGTCCGCGGCTACCGCCATTTTAAGTCTGTTCTTTTTATCCCTGCCGATAGGCGCGTCGATAACGCCGTCGTCATTTCGCAAATTGCCGTCGAGAACGGCGCGGTACAACTTTTTAACAGTGTGCGCCGCAAACTGCTCGCCCAGCCGCGCGTGCGCAAAGTCGGTCTTTGCGACGACTATAAGCCCCGTCGTGTCCTTGTCCAGCCTGTGCACAATGCCCGCTCGCGCCGCGCCGTACATGCAAGACAGCGCGTCGCCGTATCTGTACATCAACGCGTTTACAAGCGTGCCGTCGGGATTGCCCGCGCCGGGGTGAACGACAAGCCCGCGCTGTTTATTTATAACAGCGACTTCGTCGTCCTCGTATACTATATGCAACGGAATATCCTGCGGCTTTAAGTCCGAATTTTCCGCCTCGTCATCAAACGCAACCTCGTCGCCCGTTTTGACGGTTTGTCCCGCTTTGAACGCGGGAACGCCGCCGATAAAAACTCTGCCGCCGTCGATTAAATTCTTTATGTGCGAGCGCGTAAACTCCGTTTCGTCGGTCAAGAATACGTCCAGCCTCGCGCCGCCCTCGGTGCAGTAAACGGTCGTCATTACGGCGCAACCTCGTCTTTATCTGGTGTAGCAGGATTGTCTGTCGTGCTTTTGGTTGTTGCTTTTTTAGTTGCGGTCGGCTTGCGCTTTGCCGCCTGCCCGCCGCTCTTTGCAGCGGTAGCGGTGCGCCGCGCCGTAGGCTTAACGTCGCTATCCGACTTTTTGTCGTCTTTGACTTCCGCGATTTCAGCGTTATTTATATTCACGTCCGTTTCCACTGTTTCGGCGTTGACGCTATCCGCATTTACGGAACGCTCGACGCTTTTCGATTTATCCGAATTGTCGCCGTCCGATTTTATTTCTTGCGCATTGTCCGCGCCGTCCGCGCTATCGTTAGCAACGACAACTGCTTCGCCCTCGCCGGCTGTTGACTGCTCGTCGGGCGTTTTATCGAGGTCGGTACCGTCACCGTTTTCATTGTCTTTATCGGCTTGCTTTTTGACTACCTCGACGGATTCCAACGCGTCGGGGTGAACGTCGCCCAGTTCGTCCGTCAAAAGCTCGGCTTGTTCTTTTTTCTTGCCCGTATCTTTATACATAAACAAGAAGTAAATGACAATCATAATAACGCCCACGACCAACGCGACGTCGGCGATATTAAACACATACCAAGTCGTTCTGCCCCAAATGGTAAGCCCGAAATATTCAAACTCAATAAAGTCGCGCACATAGCCCAAGAACATGCGGTCGATACAGTTGCCCATTGCGCCCGCGACAAACATCGCAACAGCTACGCGGAACCACTTGCTCTTGCCCTTATTTTTAATAAGCACAAGCACGAATGCGACCGATGCGGCAACCGCGAAAACGCTGAAAAATATGCGCGCGCCTATGCCGCCGAGCAAGTCTTTTATAAAGCTCGTGCCGAACGCCGCGGCGTAATTGTATATGTTGTGAACGTTGAGAAACTTGGGAATTATAACAACGGTTTCGCCGCGATCGACGGTCGCATCAACTATGGATTTGGAAATGAGATCCGCCGCAAAAAGGCAGATCATGACAATCCACTCCATCTTTGCGACTTTCAGGTACTCCCACGTCCGCACCGCCATGCGTTTTATAAAAGCCCAAAACTGTTTGACCTTGTTTGTAAAAGCGTTGTCCTGCAATTAAATTCCTACCTATCGTTTTCGGGTTTTAACACGTCTATCGTATCGGGAGTAATCAAAAACAAATTTCTGCGAATGGTCATTACCCTGTCGCCGAGCGCGTATGCCGCGCCCGACGTAAAGTCCATAAGCCGTTGCGCGTCGGGCGAATCCGCCATGGGGTCGAGATCTACGAGCGCAGGCTCTCTGCGCCGCAAGTACGCTATAAGCTGTTCCACATCCGCGGTAGTGCGCGGACGATAAATAACAAAGTTCTGATTTAACTGCGGAGATATATACTGATCGACCGTCGGCAACGGCATTGCCTGCGGCGGCGCGTTTATCGGTTTTTGCACGTGCACGAACTGCGTGGGGTTGCTCAAACTCTGCTCGGTGCGTTGCGCCGCGGAATAACCCGACGGCGGCGGAGTGTATCCGCTGTTTTGAGGCGGAACGTAAGAAGGCTGTGCGGGCGGTTGTTGCGGCGCGAAAAGCGGCGGCTGTTGCGGCGGAACGTACCCGCCGACATTGCCGCGGGAGTTGCCGACATACTTACCGTTAGCGTCGTGCGTGTCCTCGTAATATTCGGGCTCTCCGCCGTTATAGTTGCTTGCGTTACGCAAGAACGTATCGAAGAAATCTCCGTTTGCCATATCGCTACCTTCCTATTGTTTTCTCCGTCCGAAAATCGCAGTGCCCAGCCTGACCATATTGCTTCCGCACTCGATTGCCTTTTCGTAATCACCGCTCATGCCTACCGACAAAACGTCGAACTGCTTGCCCGCATGCTCTTGATACAGTCGGTACAGCCGTTCGTACACCGAAGCGTCCGCGCCGATCGGCGGAACGGACATCAGTCCGCGCACCCGCACGTTTTTAAGCGTCCGCGCATAGCCTATAAGCTCGTCAGCTTCGCACAGCGGCGCGCCCGTTTTGCTCGCCTCGCCCGCGGCGTTGACCTCTATAAGAACGTCCTGCGTAACGCCGCGCAGTCCCGCAAGCCTGTCGATTTCCGCGGCGAGCGCCGCACAGTTTACCGACTGAATAAGCGATACTTTGCCGACGAGGTACTTTGCCTTGTTGCGTTGCAACGTGCCTATAAAGTGCCATTTTGCGCCCTGTACGCCGTCGCGCTTTGCGACAAACTCCTGAACGCGGTTTTCGCCCACATCCGTGACGCCGTAACTTACTGCGGCGTTAATTACGTCGGCGGGCACGGTTTTAACGGCGGCGACAAGCGTAACTCGACTGCTCTGCTTATCCGCCGCGCGCGCAATACTGCTTAACGCGCGATCGACGTTTCGTTTGAGTTCGTCCGAATCCATGCTATACACCGCCGATTATAAGTATACTACAATCCGCGCCGTAAATCAACTGTTTTTAAAAATGTATTTTGTCGCAATAAAAATTAAAAAAGCCCTTGCGCATGTAAACTTATATTCACCGACACGCCGCGCACCGCAAAAACACAGCGCGCCGATACTCTGCTTTATTGTGCCCATGCTCAAATCTATTTTATTTGCCCTTTACGTCTATGACGACAAACTCCGAAAAACAGCCCGTTTTATAATCTATCGCCCAGTCCGATATTCCCGAAGTGACTATAAAGTTTGTCGCGCCGCGCTTTTCATGACCGTAAACCATATCGTTAAGCCCGAACAAATCGCTGACTAAACCTATCGGAAACATCTGCCCGCCGTGCGTGTGTCCCGACAAAACCAAGTCCACGCCCGCCGCTGTTTCGTTGGCGTAATCGGTGGGCTGATGGTTGATGACGATCTGATACTTGCCGTCGTCCAAGTCTTTCGTAAGCTCGGAAATTTCCGCACGATTGCCGTTGCCGCGCCTCGCCTCCTCCGCCTCTTGCCTGCCTATTATGTAGAACCTGTCGTCGATTAGCTTGACTTCGTCTTGAAGTATAATTACGTCGTTTTTTTCAAGCTCCGCAATAAGATCCGCCGCGGTATAGCTTCTGTGCGAATCGGAATAGTACCCCTTATCGTGGTTACCGAAAGCGTAATAAACGCCGTACTTTGTTTTGAGCGTCCCGAGCGCGCGGCACGCTTTTTCCAAATCGTCGCGCGGCGTGTCGTCGTCCACATAGTCGCCCGCAATAATAACTACGTCGGGATTGTAAGACTGCATTTGCGACACGTACTCGGCAAAGCCGTCACCGTCGAAAGTCGATCCGACGTGCGCGTCGGCAAACATGACGATACGCAAATCCCCCACCGCTTTATCCGTGCCGATTTCGTACCGCGTAACCCTTACGTCGTGCGCAAGCGCCCAGCCAACGGAAAAATACACCGCCGTCGTCATAACGGCAAGCGCGCCCGCAAAATTATACGAAAAGCCCGCGCGCCGCACTTTTTTGATAATAAAGAACAGCAGGTCGGACAACAGCCAAAACACGACCAAGTGAATAATAATTATTACGGCGTTGACGTATCCGACGGCAATACACAAAAGGTCTATCGCGACAAGCACGCCGATAACGCTTTGGAACATGCGTAAACGGCGATTAGCGCGAAACGCGATTTTTTTACCGACGTCGGCAAAGCGATACACGCGGTTGCAAAGGTATGCCCCCGCGCCGATAGCCATTATTATAACAATTCCGAATATAGCAACCCACATAATACACCCTCCGCGCTTCGCCCCGTCGCCGTCAATACACGCAAATATTTTCGGTATTATACCAAACCGCGCGCATGTTGTCAATTAAATGCAAAAAGCGGCTCGCCCGTTCGATTAGGCAAGCCGCTTGCTTTATTTATCGATGTTTAGTATCTTTCGCGCTTGACGTAAGAAGTGTGCAGTATTTCATGCGCCTTATGACTGTTGGGTTCGCCGAAGTACTCGGAATACAGTGTTTTGACGACGGGATTGTCGTGGCTCTTGCGAAGATCGGACTTTTTGTCCTTGCCGTAAAGCACTTTCGCGCGCGCACTGCGAACGTCCACAAGATTGCGCGTCGCCGCGTCCACTATCGGCTGACCGCCGCCGTTAACGCAACCGCCGGGGCAACACATGATTTCTATAAAGTGATACTTGCTCTTGCCCGCTTTAATATCGTCCATTATCTTGCGCGCATTGGACAAGCCGCTCGCAACGGCGATATTTATCTGCTTGCCGTTGAGCGTAACGCTCGCTTCCTTAATGCCCTTAACGCCGCGCACGGCTTTAAAGTCCACATTTTCCAGCTTTTCGCCCGTGACGGTTTCGGCAACGGTGCGCAGAGCCGCTTCCATAACGCCGCCCGTCGCGCCGAACAAAAGCCCCGCCGTACTGCCGATACCGATAGGATCGTCGAATTGCGTTTTGGGATCGAGCGCCTTAAAGTCAATGCCGTAGTTTTTGATCATGCGCGCAAGCTCGCGTGTGGTGATAGACACGTCAATGTCGGGAACTTTCGCCGCCGCCTGATCGTCGCGCGTAAGCTCGAACTTTTTGGCAATGCACGGCATGACCGTAACGACCGCCATGTCTTTCGGGTCGATACCGAGTTTTTGCGCGTAATAAGTTTTCATGATCGCGCCGAACATCTGTTGCGGCGACTTGCACGACGACAGGTGCGCGAGCTGATCGGGATAATTGTACTCTATAAAACGAATCCAACCGGGGCTGCACGATGTTATCATGGGCAACGTCGCGTTGGGATCGTTGAGCCGAGAAATGAACTCCGTGCCCTCTTCCATTATGGTCATGTCCGCGGTCATATTGACGTCGAACACTTTGTTAAAGCCGATTGCTTTGAGCGCGGCGACCATTTTGCCCTCGACGTCCGTACCGATGGGATAGCCGAACTCCTCGCCGAGCGCGGCGCGAACGGCGGGCGCAGTGCCGACGATAACCGTTTTGCTCGGGTCGGCAAGCAGTTTTTCCACGTCCTTGACGCTGTCTTTTTCGCGAAGCGCGCCCGTCGGGCAAACGTTGATACACTGACCGCAAGCAACGCACGGCACTTCTTTTAGCGTCTTGTCGAACGGACTGGCTATGCGCGTAGCAAAGCCGCGGTTGCCCGCGTCGATAACGCCGACGGTCTGGATAGTATTGCATGCCGCGACGCATCTGCGGCAAAGTATGCACTTGTTATTGTCGCGCACAAGATATTCTGTAACGTCGTCCACGTCGTAAGAATTCATTGCGCCGTCGTACTTACTTGCGTCGCAACCGTATTCAGTGGCAAGTGCTTGAAGTTCGCATTTGCCGCTCCGCACGCAACTCAAACATTCCTTGTGGTGATTGCTCAACATGAGTTCGAGCGTAATTTTACGCGACGCTCTTACCTTGGGCGTGTTTGTAAACACTTCCATGCCCTCGGCGACAACCGTCGAACAAGCCGTCATGAGTTTGCGATTGTTCTTGATTTCCACAACGCAAATACGGCAACTGCTCTCGTTGCAAAGATCTTTCATATAGCAAAGCGTGGGAACTTTAAACCCTGCTTTGACCGCGGCGTCGAGTATGCGCGTGCCCTCGGGTACGGTAACAGATACGCCGTTCACTTTTAAATTAACGTTTTTCATGTAATTCTCCTGAATTATTGGGAAAGATTATAGACTTTATAGTTATGACCAAAAACGGAAATAAATATGTTGTTTTGCTCTATGGCTATTCAACGCGTTAAGGTCGCGAAAAACAACGGCATAATCGGATTGCGCAGACATTTTGCTTCGTAAAAAGGCGCGTCGCTCGAAGTCGTAGCAGCGCTACGTCGAGAGCGAGCAACGCATTTACGGAGCAAAAGACAAGCAAGACATTATGCAAGTTGCTTTGAGCGTCCTATTTCGATATGGCGCCCTTCGGGCACTTCGACGCACAAACCCCGCATTTAATGCACTTTTTCGGGTCGATTTCGTGCGGCTGTTTGACCGAACCGCTGATGGCGTTGACGGGGCAGTTGCGCGCACAGATAGTGCAACCGATACATTTTTCGGGGTCTACCTTGTAGCTTACAAGCGCCTTGCACACGCCCGCGGGACATTTGCCTTGGCAGTGCGCTTCGTACTCGTCGCGGAAATATCGCAACGTGGAAAGTACGGGGTTGGGCGCGGTCTGACCGAGTCCGCACAGCGAATTTTCTTTTATGTAGTAGCAAAGCTCTTCCATTTTGTCAAGGTCTTCGAGCGTAGCGTCGCCTTTCGTGACCTTGTCGAGCATTTCCAAAAGCCGTTTATTGCCGATACGGCAGGGCGTGCACTTGCCGCACGACTCGTCAACCGTAAATTCGAGGAAGAATTTGGCGATGTCAACCATGCAGTTGTCCTCGTCCATGACGATAAGACCGCCGCTACCCATCATCGAGCCGATAGCCATAAGATTGTCGTAATCTATGGGCGTATCGATAAGCGACGCGGGAATACAGCCGCCGGACGGTCCGCCCGTTTGCGCGGCTTTAAACTTTTTGCCGTTGGGGCAACCGCCGCCGATGTCTTCCACTATCGTGCGGAGCGGCGTGCCCATGGGGATTTCCACAAGCCCGACGTTTTCGAGCTTGCCGCCGAGCGCGAACACCTTGGTTCCCTTGCTCTTTTCCGTGCCGACCGACGCGAACCAGTCCGCGCCGTTAAGAATAATCTGCGCGATATTGCCGTAAGTTTCCACGTTGTTAATAAGCGTGGGTTTGCCGAACAATCCCTTAATCGCGGGGAACGGCGGGCGTTGGCGCGGCTCGCCGCGCTTGCCCTCTGCGGAATTGAGAAGCGCCGTTTCCTCGCCGCAGACGAACGCGCCCGCACCGAGTCGAAGTTCCAAATCGAACTTTTTGCCCAACCCCATAATGTTGTCGCCGAGTATGCCGTACTCGCGCGCCTGCGCGATAGCTACTTCCAAGCGGTGAACGGCTATCGGGTACTCCGCGCGCACGTAAATAACGCCGTGCTCCGCGCCGACCGCATAGCCCGCAATCATCATTGCTTCGATAACCGCATGCGGGTCGCCTTCGAGCAACGATCTGTCCATGAACGCGCCGGGGTCGCCCTCGTCGGCGTTACAGGCAACGTATTTTTCCGCGCCTGCCGCGTCGTGGGTGAACTGCCACTTCATGCCGGTCGAAAATCCCGCGCCGCCTCTGCCGCGCAAACCGCTCTTTTTGATTTCGTCGATAACCTGTTGTTGGGTCATGGACGTAACGGCTTTTTCGTAAGCCTTGTAACCGTCGGTCGCAATATATTCGTCGATATTTTCGGGGTCTATAACGCCGCAGTTGCGCAACACTACGCGGCGCTGACTGCGATAGAAATCGGTGTCGTTAATGCTTTTAAGCTGACCGTGAATATCCTTTTCGGCGTGGAGCAAACGCTCTACGGGCGTGCCGCCGACGATATGCTTTTCCACGATTTCCGCAACGTCGTCCGGCTGAACGTGCGTGTAGAACGCGCCGTCGGGATAAACGACCGCGATAGGTCCTTTGGAGCAAAGACCGAAACAACCCGTCAAGATGATTTTTACTTCGTCCGACAGACCGCGTGCGGCAAGCTGATTTTTAAAGTTTTCGTAAATGATTTTGCTGTTGCCCGACGTGCAACCCGTGCCGCCGCACACCAAGACGTAAAGACGCGGGTCGCCCGCCGCCACCGCCGCGCCCTCTTGACGCTCGGCAATGGTGGATTTAAGACTATCGCGTATTTCCTGTAACTGCTGTAAAGTTTTCATATATGATTGTAAACTCCTTGATTTTAACGTGAGTGATTTACCGTCGGCGGATTTTTTCAGTGCAGATTGCGTCGGGTTTAAAACCGTGACCCGCCCCGCATATTCGCCGAAGCAACTTGCGCCGACTTATTAAGCGTTATTGTATTTAGCGAGAATCTCGTCCACGCTGTCTTCGGTAACTTTGCCGTACACCTCGCCGTTCACCGTGAGAACGGGCGCAAGTCCGCAACAACCGATACAACGCGTCGCTTCGAGAGTAAACCGACCGTCGGGCGTCGTGTGCCCCGGCTCCACGCCGAGTATGCGTCCGAACTTTTCTATAACGCCGCCGCTACCCTTGACATAGCACGCCGTGCCCAAGCAAACGGCAATCTTAATCTGTCCGGGCTGTTCGAGGCGGAACTGGGAATAGAACGTCGCTATTCCGTAAACGGTCGCAAGCGGCACGTCGAAATAATCGGCGATTTGAAGCTGAACTTTAAGCGGCAAATATCCGTAAATGTCCTGCGCTTTTTGCATCGCCATCATGACGGGTCCCGGAACGTTTTTCAAACTTTCCAGCGCCTCGGCAAACTGCTTGTCTTTTTCGTCGGTCATTGTTATATGTACTCCTTTTTGGGTTTTACCTATTGAAATTCGGCGGTGCGTAACGCGCATAGCGCGCTCCCCTTCACCTCCCGCAAGATATGTAAAAAAGCGCGCGATCGCCGTACTTAAATATAATAACACATTGTTCACATATTTTCAAGCGCTATAAGGAAATTTCGACAAAGTTCGCCGCCGCTAACTATTATCCGAGCAATGTTAAACGTTTACGCGCGGGCGATCTGCCCGCGCGCGTCGTAATGAATATAATATAGAATTTTTAGTTTTAACGCCGAGCGTGTTTGGCTTTTATCGCAACGTCTATATGCTCTGCGGCGTCCTTGCCCGCGCCCATGGCGAGTATGACGGTCGCCGCGCCCGTAACGGCGTCGCCGCCCGCGTACACCATATCGCGCGTGGTTGCGCCGTTTTCGTCCGTTATTATGCCGCCCCATTTTTGAACGTCTATGCCCGCCGTAGTGTTCTTTATGAGCGGGTTGGGCGACGTGCCGATAGCCGCAATAACTACATCCGCTTGCAACTCGAAATCACTGCCGTCGATAGGCACGGGTCTGCGCCTGCCCGACGCGTCCGGCTCGCCCAAAGTCATTTTACGACATTTGAGCGCACGCACGTTTTTATGTTCGTCGCCCAGCACCTCCACGGGCGCGGTCAACATGGTAAACTCCACGCCCTCTTCCTTGGCGTGTTCCACTTCCTCTTTGCGCGCGGGCAATTCCGCCTCGCTCCTGCGATAGACAAGAGTAACACTGTCCGCGCCCAAACGAAGCGCGCAACGCGCGGCGTCCATTGCAACGTTTCCGCCGCCCACTACTGCGACGCGTTTGCCGCGCTTTACGGGCGTTGCGCTGTCCTCACGGTATGCCTTCATAAGATTGACGCGCGTCAAGAACTCGTTGGCGGAATACACGCCCTTTAAGTCCTCGCCCTTTATCCTCATAAAGTTGGGCAAGCCCGCGCCGCTGCCGATAAACACCGCTTCGAACCCGTCGTCAAACAGTTCGTCAACAAACAGCGTTCTGCCGATAACGGTGTTAAGCTCGAACTTAACGCCGCGCGATTTTAAGTTTTCTATTTCGTCCGCGACTATCGTCTTGGGCAATCTGAATTCGGGTATGCCGTAGACAAGCACGCCGCCCGCGGTATGCAACGCCTCGAACACGGTTACTTCGTATCCGCGCCCCGCAAGCTCGCCCGCGCACGACAGCCCCGCAGGGCCCGACCCGACGACGGCGACTTTGTGCCCGTTGCTCGGCGTGCGCGTTGCCTCGCCCGATTTATGCGCGTTGTGCCAATCGGCGACAAACCGTTCCAGCCGACCTATCGCGACGGGTTCGCCGTTCTTGCCGCGCACGCACTTGCTTTCGCACTGCGTTTCCTGCGGGCAAACTCTGCCGCATACTGCGGCGAGCGAACTCGATTGGGATATTACGCGATACGCGCCCTCGTAATCGCCGACCTTGATTTTTTGTATAAATTCCGGTATATCGATGCCGACGGGACAACCGCATTTACACGGCTTGGTCTTGCAGTTCAAGCACCGATCCGCCTCGCTTTTCGCCTGTTCCTCGGTGTAACCGAGCGCGACCTCGTCAAAGTTTTTAGCGCGCGCTTGCGGGTCCTGAACGGGCATGGCGTTTTTTTCTTTTGACATGTTCATTACGCGTTGTCCCCTTTGCCAAACAGATTACAGTCTTTTTCGTAAGCGTGCTTCTCGAACTCGGCGTACATGCGCCCGCGCTCGATAGCCTCGTCGAAGTCCACTTTGTGCCCGTCGAAATCGGGTCCGTCCACACACGCGAATTTCATTTCGCCGCCCACCGTCAACCGACAGCCGCCGCACATGCCCGTGCCGTCTATCATAATGGGGTTCATGGACACAACTGTTTTAATGCCGTACTTTTCTGTCAGCTTGCACACAAACTTCATCATTACGAGAGGACCTATCGCGATAACTTCGTCGTAAACATTGCCCGCTTTAATCAACGCTTCGAGCGCGTCGGTCACAAGCCCTTTTTTGCCCGCAGAACCGTCGTCGGTCACAAGCTCGCACACGTCGGACGCCGCGGCGAATTCGTCCTGCAATATCACCAAATCCTTGTTACGAAAACCTATAACGGAATGTACCGTCGCGCCCAATTCGTGCAATCGCTTTGCCGTGGGCAGAGCAATAGCACAGCCTACTCCGCCACCCACAACGGCGACGGTTTTCAGCCCGTCCAGTTCCGTGGGTCTGCCGAGAGGTCCGACAAAATCGCAAACGCACTCGCCGACGCCCAGCCTGTCCAGCCTGCGCGTGGTTGCGCCGACAATCTGATAGATTATAGTGACCGTGCCGCGTTCTCTGTCGTAATCGGCTATCGTCAGCGGAATACGCTCGCCGTCCGCGTCCGCGCGCAGTATGATAAACATGCCCGCCTGCGCCTTTTGCGCGACGCGCGGAGCCTGAATCACCATGCGCGACACCGTGGGATTGAGCGACGTTTTTTCGAGAATTTTATACATGCCGTTTGACCTCTGCGTACAGTATAACACAACCGCGCGCGACGATCAAGCGATTGTTTATGCAAAAGCTATATGCGCCGCCACCACGGCATAAGTCTGCACGTAACGGATATACGACAGAACGGTGACCGACTGCGGCATGACGTATTCGCATACGGCGGTTACGGCGCGCTTAAACCGCGCGGACTCCGCGCCGTCCGCACAGTCGTACAGTCGCCGACACGCAACCGATAACGCATGCTCCGCGGCGGACTCCGTAATATTGCCGCGGTCAAGCTCGGTCGCCGCCGCCGACACAGTTTGAAACCACTCGCCCGTCAGATATTCGAGCGCGCGCTTATCGCCCGCACCGCACGCCGACGGCGGAATAGTCAATGCAAAATAGTGCGAATCGGCGTTCATCGACGCGAGAGTTTTTGCGTCTGCTTCACGCTCGTACACCGCCGCTATTATGTGATAGTTTCCGTCGTTATAGATATAGCCCGCGCCGCCCCGCTCCGCCGCGTACTGCGCCGCGACGGACGCTTGCGCTCTGTCGGTCGCTTTCGCCGTTGCGAGCAAGTAATACGTCTTGCCCTTAAAACTCGGCGCGCCCGAAGTCGGCACGGACAGCTTGGGCAAAAACACGACAAGCACGCAAATCCCCGCCGTAAGCAACAGCAACACGGCTATAAGCACGCCCGCGGCTTTGCGCGGGCGGCGCGATTTGTATCTTTCGGGCTTGCGATTGCGGTATCGCCGCGACACAAGATAAGCGCCCGATTCGTATTCCTTCATATTCGCCTTGCCTTTACGGGAAAAAAGTGCTATAATTGCGTTATGCGCCGCGTGCCGAATACAACAGAACCGGCGCGCGCAAACATACGACATTATATTATTTCGGGAGCGACATTATGCAATACCAAATCCAGACCGCGCCTATATGGGAAGCGTACCGCGAAACGGACGGCTGTCCGCTGTGCAAGATTTTCGCCGCGCGCGAAAAGCGGATCGTCGCACAGTACCTCGACGAGAACGTAATGGACCCCGATTTCCGAGTAGCGTCCAACAGCGTGGGTTTTTGTCCCGAACATATCCGCGCAATGTACAAAGGTCAAAACAAGCTCGGGCTTGCATTGCAGTTGGAAACGCGCGCCGCGGCTTTGCGCGAGCTTGTGCAAAAAGCCCCGACCGATAAAAAATCGGCAAAAAAGCACGCCGAAAAACTGGACGCGCATATCGGTTGCGTAATATGCGACGCGCTCCGCGAACCTATGTCGCGGTATTATATGACTGTCGCCGAAATGTACGAAAACGAAAAAGAATTTCCCCAATTGTTTGCCGCCGCGCGCCATTGCGTCAAGCACGCTCAATATCTTTATGCCGCCGCACAGTACGCGGGCAAAAGCGCAAGCGCGTATCTCGGCGCATTGACCGCGGGATTGACGCGCGACCTGCGCCGCGCCGAAACCGAACTGCGCGCGTTTGCCGACTGCTTCGACTTCCGAAACGCAGGATCTCGCCCCGACCCCGAAGCCGTTACCGACGCAATAAAATTGCTGATTACAAACGGTTTAAACAAATAAAATTTGATTTTTAAATCGATATTTAATAACCGACGTAAAGCCTTTTTTGCGCGGAGGCGCGACACCAACTACACGCCGCAAAGCATTTTTTTTGCGTAGTCGCGGCGCAGACGGGCAACTGTCGGCGCGACGGTGTATTTTCGCCGCAAATCTTTTTGCGCGTAGGCGCGACACCAACTACACGCCGCAAAGCATTTTTTTGCGTAGTCGCGGCGCAGACGGGCAACTGTCGGCGCGACGGCGAAGGGAGTGTAGACCCACCTACACGACCGAGCCGACAAGCCGAACGTAGCCCGTATCCGCCGATGAATACACAAAAAAATCCCGCCTGTGCCGCAGATAATAATAAGCCATATTCAAACCCGCCTTATGGCAGGTGGGTCGGCTGACACGATATTCTGTCTTCCCCTGCTTGACTTGCGTCAAAATTACTGGGGCCCGACATAGCACCGAGTACGCGCCATCCCTTTTATTGAGTGAGGTTATAAATAAGGCTTTATCTCGTACACCGCAGGATGTACCTATATTATATACAATTCGCGCATTAAAATCAATGGGCGCGCAAAAATTTTCCGCACAATATTTTTGTCTATCCTATTGACAAGTAAACGCGTTTGTGATATAAGCCCGTCGCGCAAAGCCTTTCGCGACGGTTATTTTATTTCGCTCAACCACCCGCTATGTTTGCGCGCGGGCGACATGAACCGTTCGGCAATAATGCGCTTGTCCTGCGCGGGCATGTCCTCCGCGATATAATGATCGACATAGTAATCCAAAAACTTGAAAAACTGTTTCTTGTCGCCTATCTTCTCGGCAATGCGTATCTGTTGCGCGACCACCTCGAACGACCTATAATTATCCTTGCTCAACTCGCCCACCAAATGCGTTGCGGGCAATATCACGTTAATCTGAAACAGGTAGACGGCGAGCAACAGTATAAAGTCTTTATCCGATTGCAGGTTGTACACCACTTTGTCGAGCGCGCTGTCCAATTCTCTGAACTTTAATATATACACGCCGTACATAGCGCCGTAATAATACATACTGCGTTTGCGTTTGAGCGTGCGCAACATTTCCGTCCTGCGCTTTTTGTCGCCCGACTTGGAACAAGCGAGCGCGGCGAGCGCGGCATACTTATCGTCCTGCTTGATTTTGTCGTACAGATAGCAGTAGTTGCGCGCGCACTCCGAAAAATTGCCCAGCATCAAGTGCGCTTCGGCGCAAACGTTGTAACCGTATTCGTTTTCGGGGCGCAGTCGCTTGTACTCCTCCGCGTACCGCGCCACAGCGTGATATTCCTGCAACAACGATTCAATATCGATGAGCAAATACAGTGCTGGCATGTATTCTTTATCGAGTTCGTGCGACATTTCCGCATTGTCCAACGCCGCGCGAAAATCGCGTTTTTTATATGCTATATACGCCTTGTAGTACCAATACTGCTCGTAATTTTCTTTTGCCGGATGACGTTCGAGCGCGTTCTCCGCCTGCGCGTAATCGCCCAGCTCGATATAACAAGACGCTTCGTCGAACAAGTTTTCGTAAAGCATGAATTTGGACGCGAGCCGCTCGTACATGTCCGCCGCGGTCTTGTAGTCCGCCGCATCAACGCAACACTCGGCGTATTTCATATTAGCCACAGGGTCGTCGGGTCGGCGGCTCTGCATGCGCTCCGCAATTTCCGTCGCCTTGTCCGTGCGCTTGGTCAGCCTGTATAAATCAATCAGCCTTACGAACGCACCCGAATACAGACTGTCGTTTACTTCGAGCGCGTCGTTCATCAGCCTGATAGCCGATTCGTAATCACTGCGCTCGCAGTAAATCTCCGCGGCGTTGTCGTACACCGACCACGCGCGCGACAGCTCGCCCCTGTCCGTCACCTGCTTACTGCACTTGACCGCCGAAATGTAATCGGCAAGCGCGGCGTCGGTGTTCTTTGCCGAGTGATATGCGTATCCGCGCCGCGAATACGCGCGCAAGCGCGCCGCTGGATCGGACGCTTTTTCGAGCGCCGCCGTCCAGCGCATGATGTTGTTTTCGCTTTCCGTTTTGGTCGGATCGTAAACGTACAAATCCGCCGCGTCGGTTTCCACTTCCACTTCCGCAATCCCGTCGTCCGTCGCGGGATAGTCTATCATGCCGAAATCGGCTATTACGGCAGTGAGCCTTCCGTCGGCGGTGAACCCCGCATAACAGTTATACTTGCCGTCGCCCCAGCCCGTGGAAAATACCGCGTACTTTTTGCCGTACAGCTCGACCGCGGTGTGCGTTTGTCCGTTTAGCACGATAAGCCCCGCGAGCGGATGCACTTCGTCCTGTAAATGCTTGCGATAAACGTCGTAAGCCTGTTCGTCGGCGATACAGCACACGCCCGAAGTTATGGAAACGCCCGCCGCCGTCGCGTCCACATTGAGCAAACCCAACGCGCTCTCCAAGCCCAACAGCTTCCAGCTTGCGGCGCGCTCCTCGCAAAATCGCAGACCGCAGTACGCCACGCGCTCGCCGCTGTCGGTCATGCACCCGCAATAAAACGGGAACGCGACAACGCCGCATTCCACGTCTAACGGTCTGTATCTGTGCGCGGACGCGTATGCGTCGAACAGCGTTACCCGCTTGCTCTCAAACTGCATAAACGCGTACTCCGTGTACGACAGCTTGACGCCGCACGCGCAATGCGCGGTTAAAACCTCGCCGAAATCTATGGGCGCGATCATGCGGCTTTTGGGGATTTTTACGGTAGTTTTCAACGCACGGCCGTGAACAGCTTGTCACGCACGTCTATAAATTCCTTCCAGAACGGCTCGAACCGTTTAATCGCTTCTTCCGTGCGCTCCTGCGAATTGAACGAGGTCAGGCGCACCCAGCCGTTTCCGTTTTTGCCGAACCCGCTGCCGGGGGTGCAAACTATGCGCGCTTTTTTGAGCAGGTAGTCAAAAAACTCCCACGAATCCACGCCGCAGTTAAACCAAATATACGGCGCGTGTATTCCGCCCGTGTACTTAATGCCGAGCGCGTCGAACTTATCGGTTATTATTTTCGCGTTCTTTTTGTACGCCGCGACCATCTTTTTGGAGTCCTCGTAACCGCCGCGCAACATGCTTTCCGCCATTTTTTGCACGACGTAAGACGTGCCGTTAAACTTGATTGCTTGACGGTGCAACCACATACGGTTGAGCGGCGACGCCATGGGTATAACCGTCCAGCCGCACCTGACGCCCGTGAACCCCGCCATTTTGGAGAACGAACAGAACTCGACGGCGCAGTCGCGCGCGCCCGTAATTTCAAATATGGAACGCACCGCCGACTTGTCGTCGATATACGCTTCGTAAGCGGCGTCGTACAGAATAACCGCGTCGTTTTCGAGCGCGAAATCCACCCACTGTTTTAACTGTTCCTTGTTATACGCCGCGCCCGTCGGATTGTTGGGCGAGCATAGGTATATAATGTCCGCCTTGCCCTTTTTGGGCGGCATTGCCAAAAACTCGTTTTCCTCAGTAGCGTTTACGTAAACAATCTTGTTGCCCGCGAGTATATTCGCGTCGACGTATGCGGGATAAACGGGATCGGGGATCATGACCGTATTATCCGAATCGAAAAGGTCGAGGAAATTGCCTATTCCGTTTTTCGCGCCGTCGGTAACAAACACCTCGTCGGCGTGAATTTCCACGCCGCGCATTTTGTAATAATCGACAACCGCGTTTTTCAAAAACGCATAGCCGTCGTAAGGTCCGTAACCGCGGAAGCCCGATTTCGTGCTCAACCCGATCGCCGCGTCCTTGCACGCGTCCACCGCTTTAAGCGACAGCGGAATAGTTACGTCGCCTATGCCGAGGCTTATAATATCCGAATTGGGAAACGCCGAAGAGTACGCTTCCACACGTCGCGATACTTCCGCGAACAGGTAGTTTTCTTTGAGGTTTTTAAAATTCTTGTTAAGTTTCATTGCGACATTCTCCCGTTTTTTGCGCATGCGACGCACTTTAATATACGCCGCCCGTCGGCGGAGCGTTACCGTTTGCCGACGCGGAGTTTATATTCGTTACTTTGATTTTTTGGCGGGTTTACGCGCTGTCGCGTACTTTTTTGCCGCCGCTATAAATTCGCGGAATATGGGCTGCGGACGCGCGGGGCGCGATTTGAATTCGGGGTGATACTGCACGCCGAGATGGAAAAGATTATCGGTGACTTCCACCGCTTCCACAAGATTGCCGTCGGGCGAAATGCCGCACAGCGTAAGCCCCGCGTTTTGCGCGTCTTCGCGTATCGCGTTGTTAAACTCGTAACGGTGGCGGTGCCGTTCCCATACCGACGTAACGCCCTCGCCGTAACACCGAGCGAGCGTACTGTTCGGCGTAATCATACACTCATATGCGCCCAGCCGCATTGTGCCGCCCGTGTTTTCGCACCCGATTTGGTCTTCCATGATGTCTATTACTTTGTGCGCGGACGCGGGGTCGAACTCGCGCGAAGTCGCGTCGGCATAACCCAAAACGTTGCGCGCAAACTCTATAACCGCTATCTGCATGCCCAAGCAAATGCCGAAATACGGCTTGTTGTTTTCCCTGCAATACTTGGCGGCGGTAACCATGCCCTCGATACCCCTGTCGCCGAACCCGCCGGGAACTATAACGCCGTCCGCGCCGTCGAGATAGCTCGCAACGGTGCTGTCCGTCAACCGTTCCGCGTCTATCCACTTTAAGTCGATCTTAACGCCGTTGTGTATTCCGCCGTGCGTGAGCGCTTCCACGACAGACAAATACGCGTCGAACATTTGAACGTATTTTCCGACAAGCGCGATAGTCACAACGCCCTCGCGCTTCTTCGCCATTTCCACCATGGCGCGCCAGTCGTCGAGCTGCGGCGGATTGTCGGGCAGGTTGAGTTCGCGCGTTACAATATCGCCTATGCCGCTGTCCAACAGCAACAGCGGAACTTCGTACAGCAAATCCGCGTCTCGGTTTTCTATAACGCAGTCGGGCTCTACATTGCACGACATGGCAAGTTTTTCTTTGAGCTTGTCGTCAATGGGTTTGCTCGTGCGCAACACCACAAGATTGGGCGAAATGCCGAGCGAGCGCAACGTCTTGACGGAGTGTTGCGTGGGCTTGGTTTTAACCTCGCCGTTGGACGTGAGCGTCGGCGCGAGCGTGACGTGCACGAACAGACAGTTCTCCCTGCCCACGTCGTTGCTCACCTGACGTATCGCCTCGATAAACGGCAAGCTCTCTATATCGCCCACCGTGCCGCCTATTTCCGTTATTACAACGTCCGCTTCTATCTTTTTGCCGACCGAATAGATAAACTTTTTTATCTGGTTGGTGATGTGCGGAATAACCTGCACTGTTTCGCCGTTATACACGCCGTCGCGCTCGTTTTGAAGCACGGTCGAATAAACCTTGCCCGTGGTAAGGTTGGAAAACTTGTTAAGATTTTCGTCGATAAACCGCTCGTAATGTCCGAGGTCGAGGTCGGTTTCCGCGCCGTCCTCCGTGACGAAAACTTCGCCGTGCTGATAGGGACTCATTGTCCCGGGGTCAACGTTGATGTACGGATCGAGCTTTTGCGCTATTACTTTAAGCCCTTTGGATTTGAGAATAAGTCCGAGGCTCGCCGCCGTTATGCCCTTGCCCAAGCCCGACACGACGCCGCCCGTAACGAAAATATATTTTTCCATGATTTTCTCCAATGTTTTATCTGATGCGGAACTATCTAAACCGCCGTTATATTTTTGCGTAAGAATTCGATTGTAAAACGCTTACAGTCGTACCGTGCCGCGAAACACTTCGCACGCTTCGCCCGTGAGGTAAACCGTCTCGTCGGTGTAGCGTATAGTAAGCTCGCCGCCGAGCAGTCGGACGAAAATATCCGCGTCCTTGTCGCACTTGCCGTTGAGCACCGCCGCGACCGCCGCCGCGCACGCGCCGCTTCCGCACGCCATGGTTTCGCCCGTGCCGCGTTCGTACACGCGCAGTTTGACGTGCGAACGGTCGATAATCTGCATAAATCCGACGTTCACGCCGTCGGGGAACAACGCTTTATTTTCGCCTATCGCCTTGCCCCATGCCTCTACGTCGCAGTTCATAACGTCGGGCACGATAACCGTGCAGTGCGGATTGCCCATGGACGAACAGGTTATTTGCACTTTGCCGAGCGGCGTTTCTATCTCGCGCGCGACTATTCTGTCGCCGTCGAGGTTGACGGGCACTTTTTGCGGGTCGAGTATGACCGCGCCCATATCCACCTTTACCGAATTGACCTTGCCGTCGCGCGCAAACAGTTTAAGCCTGCGCTCGCCCGATATCGTATCGACGGTAATATCGAGTTTATCGGTCTTGCCGTTGTCGTACAGGTACTTGCCCACGCAACGTATGCCGTTGCCGCACATTCTCCCTTCCGACCCGTCGGAATTGAACATGCGCATTTTGGCGTCGCACTTGTCGGACGGATAGATGAATATAACGCCGTCGCCGCCCACGCTGAAATGTCTGTCCGAAAGGTTGACCGCGACAGATTCCATATTTGTAATGGGTTTGGTAAGACAATCGACGTATATATAATCGTTGCCGCAACCGTGCATTTTTATAAAGTTGAGTCGTTGCCGCTCGGTGCGCATATTGTTGATGTTTACAAGCTCGGTATTATACTGGCTGTATCTGCTTTTGAGCGCGCGAGCAACGGCGTTTGCCGTGTCGATTGCCGTAAGGCACGGTATGCCGCGCGTGACGGCTCTGCACCGCAACCGCACGTCGTCGTGCGTAGGTATGCGCCCGCGCGTGGACGTGGATACGAGGTAGTCGATCTTGCCCGAATTCAACAGGCTCATAGTGTTGTAGCCCGACGATTCGTTTATCTTTTCCGCGACCGTGACGGGCATGCCCGCGCGACGGATTACTTCCGCAGTGCCTTGCGTCGCGTAAAGCTCGAAGCCCAGTTCGTAATAGTTCTTTGCGACGTTGACTATTTCGGGTTTGTCGCTGTCGCGCACGGTCATGAGTATGCCGCCGCTCCGCTTCATCTTGTAGCCCGCCGCGACAAGACCTTTGTACAACGCTTCGTCCAACGTCTTGCCTATGCCCAAAACTTCGCCCGTGGATTTCATTTCCGGTCCGAGGTGAGTATCGAGGTCGGTAAGTTTTTCAAAAGAGAAAATGGGGACTTTGACGGCGACGTATGGCGCGGACGGATAAAGTCCCGTGCCGAAGCCCAGTTTTTTGAGCTTTTTGCCGACCATGCACTCCGTCGCGAGTTTTATCATGGGCACGCCCGTAACCTTGGAAATGTACGGGATTGTGCGCGACGAACGGGGATTTACTTCTATTACGTAAATCTTGCCGTCGCTTATGATGTACTGAATATTGACAAGCCCTTTGGTGTTGAGCGCGGTCGCGAGCTGACGCGTGTACTCTATAATTTCCTCTTTGTTCTTGTCGGAAATGTTTTGCGACGGATACACCGCAATCGAGTCGCCGCTGTGTATGCCCGCGCGCTCGATATGCTCCATAATGCCGGGAATGAGTATATCCTCGCCGTCGCATATCGCGTCCACCTCGATTTCCGTGCCCATGACGTACTTGTCTATAAGCACGATATTATCGGGATTGCCGTCGAGTATGATGGACATGTATTCTTTTACGTCCTCGTCCGAGAACGCTATTATCATGTTTTGTCCGCCGAGCACATAGGACGGGCGCAACAATACGGGATAGCCGAGCGCGTTGCCCGCCGCGAGCGCTTGCTCCGTCGTCTTGACGGTGTGACCCTGCGGGCGAGCAATGCCCAACTTTTCGAGCAGTGCGTCAAACCGTTCTCTGTCCTCCGCCGCGTCGATAGAGTCCGCGGGCGTGCCGAGTATTCTCACGCCTTTTTCGGACAGGTGCTTGGTAAGTTTGATTGCCGTCTGTCCGCCGAACGCAACGACTACGCCGTAAGGACGTTCGGTAGCTATTACGTTGTCCACGTCCTCTTCGGTTAGCGGCTCGAAATACAGCCTGTCCGCAGTGTCAAAGTCGGTCGAAACGGTTTCGGGATTGTTGTTTACGATAGCGACGTCGTAACCGAGTTCTTTAAGCTCCCAAACGCAATGCACCGACGCATAGTCGAACTCGATACCCTGTCCGATACGGATAGGACCCGAACCGAAAACTATAACGCGCTTGGCATCGCTGCGCTTATCGTCAATGTATTCGCGCGCTTCGTTTTCGTCGTCGTATGTCGAATAGAAATAAGGCGTTTCCGCTTTGAACTCCGCCGCGCAAGTGTCAACCGTTTTAAACACGGCTTTACGGCGCATGGGCAGTTTGTTGCCCGAAAGTTTTTCTATAGACGCGTCGAGGTAGCCCAGCTTTTTGCCGCGCATATATTCGTCTTTGGTAATGGCGCGACCGCGTATCGAGTTTTCGTAGTTGACAAGGTTTTTGATTTTATTGAGGAACCACGGATCGATTTTGGTGACTTCCGCGATATGCTCGACACTCGTTCCGCGCTTGACCGCTTCGTACAGTATAAACAGACGGTAGTCGGTTGCGGGCATAAGCATGCTCTCTATCTGCTCGTCGGACAGTTCCGCATAGTGCGGGTTTTCGAGCGTGCTCATGCCGAGCGCGCCGCGCACTGCTTTGAGCAATCCCGCCTCGAAGCTCGGCGCGATCGCCATAACCTCGCCCGTCGCTTTCATTTGCGTGCCGAGCGTGCGCTTGGCGTACACGAATTTATCGAACGGCCATTTGGGGAGCTTGACGACGCAGTAGTCGATTGCAGGCTCGAAGCAAGCGCAGGTCTTGCCCGTCACGGCGTTTTGTATTTCGTCGAGCGTGTAGCCGAGCGCAATGAGCGTCGTGACCTTGGCTATCGGATAACCCGTCGCTTTGGACGCGAGCGCGGACGAACGCGACACGCGCGGGTTGACCTCTATAACGGCGTAATCGGCGGAATTGGGGTCGAGGGCGAACTGACAGTTGCAACCGCCCTCGATTTTAAGATGCGATATAATATCGAGCGCGGCGGTGCGCAACATTTGATAGTCCTTGTCGGACAACGTCATGGTCGGCGCGACGACAATACTGTCGCCCGTGTGTATGCCGACGGGGTCGAGGTTTTCCATCGAGCAAACCGTAATAACGTTGCCCAGTTTGTCGCGCATTACCTCGAACTCTATTTCTTTCCAGCCGTAAATGCTCTTTTCAATCAACGTTTGATGTATGGGCGAAAGTTCCAACCCGCCGCGCGCTATTTCGCGCAACTCCTTTTCGTTGGCGGCAATACCGCCGCCCGCGCCGCCCAGCGTGAACGCGGGACGCACTATAACGGGATAGCCTATCGAATTGGCAAAGGTCACAGCCGCTTCCACGTCGGTAACTACGTCGGACGGAACGCACGGCTGATTGATTTCGAGCATCGCCTGTTTAAACAGTTCGCGGTCTTCGGCTTTGTCTATGGTTTCGGGTCTGACGCCCAAAAGCCGCACGCCGTGCTCCGCGAGGAAGCCCGACTTGGCAAGTTCCATGGACAGCGTCAAGCCCGTTTGCCCGCCCAAGCTCGGCAGTATGCTGTCCGGCTTTTCTTGCAGAATTATGCGTTCGAGCGTGGGCAACGTCAACGGCTCGATATAGATCGCGTCCGCCATTGCCTTATCCGTCATTATCGTGGCGGGGTTGGAGTTGACCAGCACGACTTCTATCTTGCGGCTTTTTAGCGTTCGGCACGCCTGCGTACCCGCATAGTCGAACTCCGCCGCTTGACCTATGGTTATAGGTCCCGAACCGATTACGAGAACTTTCTTAATGCTTTTATCTTTGGGCATTTCCGTTTTCCTCCATGAGCTTGACAAACCGAGCGAACAAAAGCTCCGTGTCCTTTGGTCCGCCGCACGCTTCGGGGTGGAACTGCACCGAGAATGCGGGCGCGCACGTATAATCTATACCCTCGACCGTTTTGTCGTTTGCGTTTATAAACCTGACTTTGCCGACCGACGGGTCGAGGCTGTCCGCCTTGACCGCATAGCCATGATTTTGACTTGTTATGTAGGTCTTGCCCGTTTCCAAATCCTTGACGGGTTGATTGCCGCCGCGGTGTCCGTATTTGAGCTTGGTGGTTTTCGCGCCGAACGACAGCGCCAAAAGCTGATGCCCGAGGCAAATTCCGAACGTGGGCAAACGTTTTTCGTTGAGCTTTTTAAGCTGATTTATAACCTCGACGTTGTCCGCAGGGTCGCCGCCGCCGTTGGACAGCATAATGCCGTCGGGCTTGTAAGAGAGCGCCTGTTCCGCCGTGGTGTTGTACGGCACGCGCACGACGCTGCAACCGTACTTTATAAGCATGCGCTCGATATTGCGCTTTGCGCCGAAGTCGTACAGCACAACCCTGTACTTGTGCGTTTCGTCTATCGGGTTGAGTTCTTCCGCTTCCGTGCACGACGTTTTTTCCACCGCGCCCGCAACCTTGTACTTTTTAAGCGCGGCTATCTTTTGCGGCAGGTCTTTAAGACTGTCGGTGATCATGGCGTTCATAACGCCCATATTGCGTATTTTGCGCGTAAGCGCGCGCGTGTCCACGCCCGATATGCCGACGATATTGTGCTTTTTAAGATAATCGTCGAGTTCGCTCTCCTTGCGGTAATTGGATCCGACTTCGCACAGCTCGCGCACGATATAGCCGAACAAATAGGGTCTGTCGCTTTCCGCATCCGATTCGATTGCGCCGTAATTGCCTATAAGCGGAAAAGTCTGCGTTATTATTTGACCGTAATAGCTGGGATCGCTCAATGTCAATAAATATCCGCACATTGCGGTCGTAAAAACCGCCTCGCCCATAACCGTGCCGCTTGCGCCTATGGCTTGACCGGTAAAAACGGTTCCGTCTTTCATAATCAGGTATCTTTCCATAACCACCTCTTAATCGTTTGTTCTCGTTTCGTCGAAAGTATGTTTGAGCATGGGCGTGACGGGCGCGGGATAGTCGCCCGTAAAACAACCCAGGCAGAACGACGTTTTGGGCGCGACCGCTTTAAGATTGTCGATAGACAGATATTCCAGACTGTCCGCGCCTATCTTTTTGCAAATGCCGTCCACATCGTAATGATTGGCTACAAGTTTGTCGCGGTCGTCTATGTCCGTGCCGAAATAACACTCGTACTTAAACGGCGGCGAACTTATGCGCATGTGCACTTCCTTTGCGCCCGCCTTGCGCAACATTTTAATAATCCGCGTGCTTGTCGTCGAACGCACGATCGAATCGTCTATAAGTATAATCCGCTTGCCCTCCACCGTCGAGCGTATGGGGTTTAGCTTGATATTAACCGCGTTTTCGCGCTTAACCTGGTCGGGCAGTATGAACGAACGCCCGACGTATTTGTTTTTGACAAACGCGGGTGCGAGCGGTATTCCCGATGCCTGCGAATAGCCCTGCGCCGCCGCCAAGCCCGAATCGGGCACGCCGCAAACGTAATCGGCTTCGGTCGGACGCTGTTCGTACAACGCCTTGCCCATTGCCTCGCGCGCTTTGTACACGCTTATCCCGTCGATTACAGAATCGGGTCGCGAGAAATATATAAACTCAAACGCGCAAAGTCCGCTCTGCGACGCGTTGTTAAGCATGTATGTATTGACGTTGCCTTTTAGGTCGCAACTGACCACTTCGCCCGCCTTTACGTCGCGCACGAACTCCGCGCCGAGCGCGTCCAGCGCGCACGTTTCGGACGCGAATATAACCGCGTCGTCCAGCTTGCCCATGCACAGCGGTTTAAACCCGTTGCGATCGCGCACAGCAATAAGTTTGTCCTTGGTGGCGATTACTATGGAAAACGCGCCCTCGACAAAGTTCATTGCGTTTACTATCGCGCGTTCGAGGTCGCCCGTTTCTATCATGTTGCGCACGATAAGTATGTTAAGAATTTCGGTGTCGTTGGTCGTGTGCATTATCATGCCCGACTGCACGAGATCGCGCCGAATTTGCGCGGAATTGGTAAGATTGCCGTTGTGCGCGAGCGCGAGCGAAATTTTGGAGTGCACGGTTTCTATCGGTTGCGCGTTTTCGATATTGCACGACCCGGTCGTCGAATATCGAACGTGCCCGACCGCAACCTTGGCGCTCGCCGCAAATTCGAGATAGTCGGACGAAAACACTTCCGACACCAGCCCCATGCCCTTTTTGCATTTTAGCGCACCGTCCGCAAACGTCGCTATCCCCGCGCTCTCCTCGCCGCGGTGTTGAAGCGCAATCAATGCGCTTGCCGTAAACGGTACTGCGGGTATGGGGCGCGGCGATATTATTCCGAACACGCCGCATTCTTCTTTGAGTTTTCGATAAATCACCCTAAATCGCCTCGTAAGTTTTGAGTATATCCATAGCAACCTTTCCGCGCGAAACGCGCATTTCCATGGACTTCTTTTCGATGTACTTGTGCGCCTGCTCCTCCGAATAGCCGAGCGACCGCATGAGCACTATTTTCGCGCGTGAAATGTATTTCATGTCCTCGAGCTTTGCCGTAAGCTCGTCGTTTTTCGCTTTAAGCGCACGCACGCGCGCGTTGGACACCGAAATCAGCTTGACCGCTTCGAGCAACGCGGACTTTGTAACGGGTCGCGTAAGCGTTATTATTCCGCAGTCGTTTAGCTCGCTCTCTATCTGCTCGGTGCGCATATAGTCGTCTATAAACACGCCGCCGCAGTCGTTGCCGTCGGCAATTGCCATAGCGAGTTCGTTGCCGTGTTCGTCGGACAACCCGCTGTATATAACGAACAAATCGAACGGACGGCATAGCGACGCACGCCGCGCTTCGGCGGCAGTCGAGCAAACCACGCAATTTATCTTTACGTGGTGCAACACATCCGTCAGCGCGTGCTGGCGGTTGGGTGTGCTCGCTACAATCAGTGCGTCCAAATATGCCTCCTTTAAAAATTCGTTCGTCGTGTGCGCGAGAGATAATCCCGCGCATGTTGGCTATATCGTCGATTATATATCCATGTGGAAGTCGAACCGCTCGCGCTCGGAGCTTATCTTACCTTCCGCAACGTAACGCTTGCGCATCGAATCCAAAACGTCGTCGTACACGCCCGCAAAGTTGGCGCGCAACCACTCGCTCTTGTCCGCAAAGTCTATCGCTTCCTCTATCGAGGCGAACAGGCAGTCGGTCGAACTGTCCGCCGCGCGAAGTTTGAATTTGTTTTCTATGCCCTCGCGTCCTGCCGCGAAAACAAGCGCAAGCACGTTAAAGATATTACAAGTCGAATCGGGCGTGCGCAGTTGCACGACGTTATCGCCGAATATGCGCATCGCCGCGCCGCGATTGACGCTGTACGAAATTTTATAGTTCTTTTTAAGCCGCTTATAGCTGTTTAGCGTGGGATTGGCAAAGCAGGTAATTTCCTTGTATCTGCGCAACACGCCCTCCGCAAACGCCGCAGACGCCGCCGCAGAGTTGTCGCCGGACAGCGTTATAGACAAGTGCAAGCCGCTACCCGGCGAGCCGTCGAGCGGACGCGGCATAAACGAAGCGAACGTACCGTTAAGCGCGCACACGTTTTTGACCGCACTTTTAAACATCATAAAATTGCGCGCCGCCGCCGACGGATCCGCACTCTCGAAGTCGATTTCGTTTTGCCCGTTGCCGCGTTCGTGGTGCGACGAAATGGGTTTAAGCCCCATATCCTCCAAACTCAAAATAACGTCGCGGCGAAGGTTTTCGCACTTGTCGTAAGGCGAGCACGCGCAGTAGTCCGCCGTGTCGAACGGCACAAGCCCCTCCGTGCCGTCGTCCTTAAACACATAAAATTCGCACTCCGTTGCGACCTGCGCTTTGAGTCCGAGCGCACCCAGCTTTTGGACTTGGTCGGCGAGCAAAACCATAGGATCGCAAACATACGGCGTTCCGTCCATGTTGGCGATATTGCAAAACACGCTCACAACCCTGCCCGCGTGCGGTCGCCAAGGCAGTACCGAAAGCAACGAACTGACGGGCTTTAACTTTAAGTCAACGCCGCCAACGCCCGTTATAGCCGCGCTGTCAATAGCAACGCCGTGCTCGAACGCGTCTTCGAGTTGGGAGGACAGCACCGAAATATTGCGCTGTCTGCCCAAAAAGTCGCAGAACGTAAGTTTAACGAACTTAACGTCGTTCTCGACTAAAAAATCAAAAAATTCGCTTTTGGAATAGTTCATTTTTTCTCCTCGAACGGATTTACTCCGATCCGTCGCCTTGCCGAAAATTCCGCGGTTGCGGATTGTCACATAAACTTTTTAACTTGATCGAGTATGGCGTCGATACGTTGTTCGCCGCCGCTCGCCGCGGTGATATACACTTTGATAAGCGGTTCGGTGCCCGACGGACGAACGATAAGTTTGCTTCCGTCCGCCGCCTTGAACGACAAAACATTGGACTTTGGCAGGTCGAATTTGGTCTGCGTAAGATAGTCGATACTTTCGACAACCGCCGAGCCGTCTATCTCGGCAGGCGGATTATTGCGCACGCTTGCCAAAACTTCCCGCATCTTTTGCGCGCCCGCCGCGCCCTCATAAGTAAACGACACGGTGCGGTGATAATACTTGCCGAACTCGGAATAAATGCCGTCGAGCACGTCGGCAAGCGTCTTGCCCTCTTTAAGATAGTCCGCCGCCATTTCCGCAACGAGCATGCTCGCAACGACAGCGTCCTTATCGCGCACGTAAGTTCCCGAAAGATAACCGTAGCTCTCCTCGTAACCGAAAACAAACCGATCGCCCTCGCCCTTTTGTTCGAGCTTTTTAATGACCTCGCCGATATACTTAAAGCCTGTAAGCACTTCGCGCACTTCCGCGCCGCAACGCTCGGCGACGCGCGCCGCAAGGTCGGTCGTCACGATTGTTTTAACGACAACGGGATTTTTAGGCAACGCCTTTGCGTGCGAAAAGATATAATCGATTAACAGAACGCCCATTTCGTTGCCCGAAATCAACCTGTATCCGTCACCCGTCTTGACCGCCGCGCCAATTCTGTCCGCGTCGGGGTCTGTGCCTATAACAATGTCCGCGCCCGTCTTTTTAGCAAGCTCGACGGCAAGCCGCAACGCCTCCGCTTTTTCGGGGTTTGGATAAGGCGTCGTGGGGAAATTCCCGTCGGGCATAGCCTGTTCCGGCACTATGGTAACATTGTTAAACCCGCGCTCGCGGAACATTTGCGGCACTATGCTCGCGCCCGTGCCGTTGAGCGGCGTATAGACGACGGAAACGTTGCGCGCCGCGCCGACGGAACGTTTATACACTTCGTCGAGATACGCGCGCGTAACGTCGGCAAACTCAATCGCGCCGCTTGCGACGGCTTTGTCGAAGTCGGCGGGTCGGACGGAAAACGTGTCCACGCCCTCTATGAACGAAAATATTTCCGTCGCGGCGTTGTCCGTTACCTGACACCCGTCCGCGCCGTACACTTTATAACCGTTAAACTTGGCGGGGTTATGGCTCGCCGTAATCATAATACCCGCATCGCATTTAAGACTGCGCACCATGTACGAAAGATAAGGCGTGGGTTGAAGTTTGTCGGTAATATACGCCTTAATGCCGCACTCGGCAAGCACCGCCGCGGCATAGCGCGCAAACTCCTCCGAGCAGTTGCGCGAATCGTAACTGATAGCGACAGTCACGCCCGATTTCTTGTGCGCGAGCAAGTACAGAGCAAGCCCCTTTGTGACCTTGCCTATCGTGTAAACGTTAAGACGGTTTGTGCCCGCGCCCAGAATACCGCGCAAGCCCGCCGTGCCGAACTCCAAGTCTTTATAAAACGCCTCTTTCTTATCTTCGTCGGACATAGAGTCGAGATCGGCTTTATACAAACTCGCTTTTTCGCACCAAACAGCATAATTATCGTTTATACGGTCCATTAACTGACACTCCTTTTTGAAAAAAGAGAAATGTATAACACCGATACACTTCTCTTTGATTTATTTATGCGGTAAGTTTTCATCGTTTTTTATTCTACCAAATTTTTATCACGCTGTCAAGCATTTGCATGTTTTTCGTCGCCCGTAATTAGGGCGTGCAATCAGCGCGCAATATAAGCAAAACAGACCACGAAACAGCATAATTTCGCCCGCCGCGCGTATTTACCCCCCCCCATCATTTCGACCGTAGCGCGGTCACGCGCGTAGCGGAGAAATCAAGGCGTTAGCCGCATAATATTCTAATCAAGTTTTGCTTAACGCAAAACTTCCGCAACTATTATCTATTATCTCTTATTTATTATTTTCACAAAAAACGCCCTCGCGGACATCTTTACGTCTGCGAGGGCGTTGGGTTACATTACAGTATTAAGCTATCGCTTATGCTTGCGCCGATTGGACTTATTCCCGATTAAAAGTCGTCGGGGTTAAATCCGTCGTTGTCGACGGGCGGAGCCGCATTGCCTGCCGCAGGCGGCGGGGGTACGTTCTGCGTCGGGTTAATCGTCGCGCTCATGTTTTGGGGTTGAGCTTGCGGGGGCTGTTGCACGGGCGGAGGGATTTGTTGCGTGCTTCCGACAGGAGACGCGCCGGTGCCCGCGTTGAGTTGCAAGCTGTTGGGCGCAGGGGTATTGACGCCGCCGCCAATCATCAAGTTGGGATTATTGACCGTTGTCTGCGTCGGCGGCAAGTACCCAAACGACTGGTACGGAGCTGCGCCGCCCGCGCTCAAACGCAACATTTCTTCTTCGAGCTCGGTTTCGGAATTGAGCAACGCCTCGATTTCCCTTCTCATCTTGCGCTTCTTGTGAATAATGATAATAAGGATAATCAGCAGTATAATGAACAACAGTATGCAAGCAAGGATAATCCAGAACCACATCCAGTTAGCCTCGACAAGCGATACAAAGTTCTCCCACCACGACATTTCGGGCGCGTCCGTGCAGTTGACCTTAATGGTCTTTTTGTAAAGTTTGCCCGAAAGGTCGCTTACGTTAAACGTAATGTCCGCTTCGCCGCGACGGTTGAACGTGAGCAGGATATACGCTCTGCCGTTCTCGTCGTAATCGAACAGCGTTTCGACCTTGACAGATTGCGACGACTCGATAGGACCGACAAAACTCATGATGTCGCCATCGTCGAAATCGTCGAACCAGTCTTCGGGATAAATCTTTATCGTGCGCTTGTGCGCGTCGTCCAAACGGCTGACCGTATATTCGTAAGAGGTCTTACCGCCCTTGAACACGGGGGCTTGGTTGGTTACGACCTGTATCGGGAGCGTGCGCTCGCGAACGACCTCGCCCGCTTTAAACACGACCTTGGCGTTGACCGAAGCGCCTTCGGTTCTGCCGTAAATGCGCCAGAACTCGTCGGACGGCGGGGTCGTTGCCGAGGGGGTTATTCCGCCTTGGCTCACGCCAGGGGCGTAAATGCCGACGCTGCTGGTGCCTATTTCTTCCATACTCTGGATGATATAGCCTTGCGCGTTCTGCTCGCCCAACAGGTCTTCAACAGTCACAATGCGCGTTACGCCGTAAGCTATTTTCTGTACGGGCAGTACGTCCGCAACGTCGTCGAGCGGGTTGGCAACTATAATCGTGAACTCAAACGTGAACACTTTTCCGTCGAGCACGCCTTGCGCCGCGCCGTCCTCATAACCGCTGTCTATTACGGTGAGCGAAATTTTCTGCTTGCCGTAAACGCCTGCCGCGGGCGTGATAGTGAATTTTTGGTGCGGGTTTTCATCGGAACCGCTTGTCGGATTCCACCAATCGACCGCGCAAACCGAAATAATCGGCGTATAGTTTTCGTCGGAAATATCAACGTCCAGCCCGGGTCCGTAAATCTCGGGCTTGTTCATTATATCCTCGGTGGTGTACACCAAAATTTCGTCGATAAACACATACGTAGCGCGTTTGCTCGCGTTGGACGCATCCGTCGGATCGTAAGCGTCGCCGTTGACGTCCGTTACATAATCGAGAATATCGAGCGTAACGGTAGCGTCGGCGATTGCGGCGGCGTCGGCGTTCAAGCCCACGCCCATAACGGTGACGGTCGGCTTAACGTCGGGTTTAGCCGAAGGCGCAACGTTATCGACGGTAATGCGCACGGTGAGTATGCTCGTTTTGGCTTCCGCAACGGAATCGCGGATTTGCAGTTTGCAGACGGCAACCGCACCGCGTTGCGCGGATTCGCAAGTAAACGTAATTCTGCGCAACGCCGTAACGCCGTAAGCGTTGGGCGTGCTGGACAGTCTTACGGACATCAACGTATCGCCGTTACTGTTTTTAATTCTGCCTATTCCGTCGTTAACGCCGTCGGTCGTAACCGAGCCCGAAAGGTACTTATCAGAACCCATAAGACTATCGGAGCTATCGACGGGGAGCAGGACGTAAGCGTCCATATCCAAGTCGGCGTCGTCGATTATGTCCGCAATATTGACGGGCAACGTCGCGCCTTTTTCGAGCTTGGCTTCGAGCACATAACCCTCGGTATCCGAGTACGTAACGGAATAGCCGAGCTGTTCAATCTTATCCGCGTCGGTCACGGGCTTTATTTCGGGTATGTCGTTATCGACGCGCACTTTGATTTCCGTCGCAACGCAACGCTTTTCGTTATAGCTGAACCCGATCGCGTCCGCGCAGTAGATCTTAACGGGGATTTCGGTATACGAATCTTTTAACCCGTCAACGGGCGGCTCGCCTCTGTACACCTTGCGGTTAATCTTGATAGTGAGCTTGCCGTCCTCGGTCACGTCAATGGACAGCACGTTGCCTTTGCCCTGAACGTGTTGCGAGCTCTCGCTGACGCTGTACTCACTGCGGACATAGCGGATCTTCTCCAAACCGCCGCTTTCCGCAGGATAATTGATCATGTCGTAATCGTAGAACAAGCCGAGTTCGGGATCGAGAATATTGTACAAGTCCCACGTGAGCGAATCGCCTGCGGTGCCCGTAAATTCAAGGAAGCCCTGCTCGCGTCTGCGCGTTTCGGTTTCGCCTACTTTTATTTCGGGATAGCCGTAGTTTATAGGCGAGCTTTCCACCGCGACGAGCTCGGAATTCTTGACCGCAATATCGGCAAATCCAACGTTGCGCGGAAGCGTGGACAAAGTTCCGTCCTTGTAACGCTTTGCGAGCGTGATAAGCAATCGAATATTTTTGAGGTTGGGCGTGCCCGCCTGAATAGTTGCCGAATTGGGCGTGAGTATAAGTTGCTTGCCGTCGGCGCTGATAGTAATTCTGAAATACCGCGCAACATACGCCGCAATGTCGTTGCTCTCGGTACGGATTGTAGAATCTGTCAACGTCAAGATCAAGCTCTTTGTATCGTAATCGTTGGTAGTCGGATCGATGAGCTGGCTGGAACTGATTGCGTTAATAACGCCTTTATCGTCCTTTCTCAACAACGCGTAAACCGCAACGTCGTACTTCGCAGAAGCGGCGGGCGCGTCCGCGTCCTTGAACAACACGGCGGAAACCGCGCTTACAAGGTCGACTGTTACGGGTTCTCCGTCGTCGATGTATTCGGCATAGCTTTTAAGCGTCGTCGCATAAGGCGCTCTTTCGGTCGCAACAACGCTTACTTCGGAGGGTGTTAACAACACTTTAATCGTTATTATTTCCGAAGTAACGCCGTGCGCGTCCTCCACGCGGAACGACACCGTGGCATAATCGCTCTTATCGGTAATCACGTCGAGCGCATTGAGCGTAATACTCGCGTCGTACTGCGACCCCGTCGCTTCCGCGCCGAGCGAACCGCCCACTATGGTGAACTTGGTTTTATCTGCGTTTTCGGCGATCTTAAACTCGTTGGCGTCGTCCAAGTCGTCGTCGTGCATAAAGTCTTTAAGCAAGAATTCTCTGCTCTCGCCGTAAGACATTTCGTATATAAACGTCGGGGTTTGCGCGGTTTTATCGAGCGTCAAACCTTTGGGCAACGTCTCGTCGCCTTCGCCCGTCTTTACTCGCGGCGCGCTCGACTGCACGTTGATGTTGATGGAAATTCTTACGGTACTACCCTCGCCGTCGATAAGTTCGAGCGAGTATATCGTGTTTACTACGCCTTTGGCAGTGAGCGTAACGGCAACGGGGCTTCTCTGCGCGCTGTTTTCGCGTTCAAACATTGCGCCGTTGGGTACAACAATATCGAAGAACCGTCTGTCGTCCACATTGGACTGCTTAAACGACGTAGCGTCGTCATACGAGCTGAACCGAAGCGTTGTAGGCGCGTCGTCGCCGCCGATAACGAGCGAACCGAGATCGCCGTCGCCCGCTTGCTTACCGTTAAAGTCGTCAAGCATTTGCTGTGCGGACTGTTCGGTCTTGCCGAACGGGAACGACACTCTGTCCGTCGCGTTCTGCTTTAACAAGCCGTAAGACTTAAAGCCGCCGTTTGCGTCGTTCGCAAACAAAGTCGAATCGGACGCATAAAGCGTTATGCTGTCGCCCTGCTTCATGACGATGTTCATGGAACTGCCGCCGCCGAAAGTATCGTTGTTGGCGGTGGGATTTTCGTTGTTGTACTGTACGGTAAAGACGATAGTGACAGACGAACCGCCGTTGCCCGTAAGCTCTTTTACGCTGTCGGCAAACGTGTATTTGATTACTATATCGCCCTTAAACGCGCACGTAGCGTTAAATACCAACGTCGTGTCGGTCAAGCCTGTGCCGCCCTTGGCGACGGTTATAGGCAACGTCGTTATGCTACTCGGCTTTGCTATGACGTTAGTCGAAGTCAAAGTCGGGTCGGGCATTACAAGGTAGTCCTTGACCTTTTGATCGGCTTTCTTCCATGCGTCGTCCGTCTCGACAGCCATGGACGTGCCGTTAAGAACTATATCGTTATCCACAAGCAACGACGACACGTCAAGGTAGAAGCTCGTCGCTTTGGACAGTTTAAACGTGTAGTTGGGATATTTAACGTTGTCGTGTATATAAACATTGTCGCCGATTGCTGTCGAATTGACGCGGATCGGATCGTTATTGATATACACTTTTATGATAGCAAGACACCAGTATCCGTCGGTGAACGGCGTGCCCGAAACTTCGTCGTAGAACAGCACGCGGAACGGATAGTATAATTTTTTGGTCGGATCGTTTGCGTCGTATGCGAGGTGGTTATCCCTGACATACTGTTCAAACTCCGTCGAACCGACGGCGAGGTTGGGTTGCGTTTTTGCTTTGGGCACAAACTGCAACGTCGCCGCCGAACCCTCGCTCGGCAATACGTCGAAGAACTTTTCGTAACCGACATTTGGATTGTAAGTGTATTTATCCGCCGTGCCGTTAAAGTATTCCGTAACGGGATTAGACTGCGTAGCATGGTTGGTTCCGCTCGCAATATGATCTACTTCCGCAGCAGACATCTTGCCGAACGCGGACGGCAGATAGAACTTCATGGTATCCGATTTATCGGGATCTTCGTAATAAATCTTGTAATCGCCTATCGCTTTTTCGGACGATTTAAGCGAAATGTGGTTAATACCGACAGTCTTGCCGTTTACGTCGGCAGTGGTCATTTCGACGTTAAGATTGTCTATCATGCCCGTCGCTTGAATATCGTTGTAATAAATTTTAGGCGCAGAGTTTTGGAGGTTGATTTCCACGTCCACAATTTCGGTCGCGCCCTCTTTGACTTGCTCTATTCCGTTTTCGACTACAATGGCAGTCGTTTTGAGCGCAACGGACAGCTTGAGCATGCCCGCGGCGCGCGGACCGTTTTCTTTCTTGGACAAACGGAAACCGAATTTATCCTCGCGGTAAATGCTGTTGCCGTTAGAGTCGTTTACGTCTATTGCTTTAAAGCCGCCGCTACTCAAACTGTAACGGTGGGTATTGCGGTATTTACTGTTAATAAATTTGCGATCCGCAATGTACTCGATGTTCAAGTAAGGGTTATCCTTGGCGGTGTAAGTAGTTTTGCCGTCGGAAACCGTCACGTTTTCGAGTATATATTCGAGGTTTTGCTCGCGGTTTGGATTATCTTTCGCACACCACTTATAATAGTCGTCGTCTGACAATTTATTATTCGCGTTAAGCGCGCCTTGCGTAGCGTTGGCAAACGTTACGTGCGTGCTACCCTCCGTTGCGGCGGTACTGCCCTGCGGCATTGCAAGATAGCTTATAGGGAAGTCCACTTTACCGCTTAACGCGCCCGTCACTTCGATAGGCTCGTAATAGAACGCGCTCGCCTCTTCTGGATAATGCTTATAAGTGGCAGTAGAAGAGTCGCCGTCTATCTGCGTTTTAACAAAATACTGATACTTGAAGCGCGGAGTGAACGATGCCATTTGAAGTTCCTCTTGCGTAGTGGGAACATGCGAGCCTTTTACAAACTGATACGAATATCCGCCTTTGTAAAATCCTTTAAGATCGACCTGATAACCCTTGCTATCGTCTGCGGGATCGAGCTTTACTTTGGCTTCCGCATTGCCGTCGGTGCGGTAATAAGTGTGCATATTCATTATTCCGGGTTGCTTGTATCCGTAAGAGAAGTTAAGCACGCGGAACGAAGAATCGCGGGTAAACGTTTCCGTCTTTTCGGCGTTGTACAAATTCTTGCCGTGATGATCGTCCTTGACGGCAATAGCTATCTGCGCGGCGGCGGCGTTCGTTTTGTTGACTACGTCTTTAATTTCCAACGCCCAATATTTAGCCGTCTTTATGTTTTCGCTGGTATTTTCTATTATATTAAAACCGTCTTTGTCTTTATAGTAAAAATGCAGTGTCAGTTCAAGGTGCTGTTTATCGGCGTCGTCTCCGGAATACGTTTTACCGTAAATAATAGCGGCGTGCGCATTTTGGGTAAGCGCAAACGTTTCCTGTGTGATCGGAGTATCGAGCGTCTGTTTTTTGATCAAATCCGCCGCCCAGTTGCCGTTGAGGTTCCAACCGCCCTGCGGGTCGAGCAATACGCGTTGTTGCGCGTCCGCATCGTCAAACAACCAAATCTTATTATCGGACGACACGTTAATAGCGGACGATTCGCAAAGTTCTTTGCTGTTCACGATAAACCGCGACAGCTTGGTTTCCGCAATATCTTCGTAGCCGATAAGCCACGTATATTCGGATTTGGTCACGCCGTCTTCTGTTTTTTGCACTTCGGCAAGACCGTCCGTAACCATTACGGGCGCGGAGTTTACAACGTTGATAAGTATGCGCAAGTCCGCTTCCTGCGGCTGCGCTCTGTACCCGTCCTGTACTGTGAACTGTACGAAAATCTGTTTATTAAACAATTCGGTGGACGACAAGCCCTTTACGCGCACCACGTCCACGCCGCTGCCGTTTTTGGTGAGCGTCGCTTCGACGTAATCGGAAAGCAAATACACCGCGTCGGCAGATGTGGACGGAACGCCCTTGAAGTTAGCGTCGAGCGCGTCGTAATAGTAAAGTCTTTTGCCGTCCGCGTCGAATTGTTCTTCGCCGTTTTCGTCGTAAGCCACGACCTTAACGCTGTTGGGTTTGAAAGTAAGCGTGTCGCCGTCTTTGTCGTAAGCCGCTTCCTTAACGTCGAAGTCTATGATATTAACCGCGTTCGCAGGGTCGGCGGAAAGGTTGTACGGCATGGTTATGCGCTTGTCGTTAGGATTGGTCTTGGGGTGGTTTTCCTCCGTATTGAGCATAGGCTTGGAGTTTTTGACCGTGACCGTTATCATTACTTCCTGATTGGAATAGCCGTCGCCTATCGTGAAACGCAACATAACGACAGCCGATGTCGTGCGCGAAAGACCCTCGATCTTAATGCACGGTATCGCGTACTCGCGTTCCTGTCCGCCGCTGTTTTTGGGCGGTTTTACAACGGTTTTATCCGCAACGCGCGCCGAAATATAGGACGCATATTGCGACGCCGAAGCGTTGAAGTTGTCTATATTGACAAAACGCAGTTGCTGACCGACAAAACTCGTCGCGTCGTTCACGCCCGCGGGCGCGGTCGGCGAAGTAGTGTGCGGAATATTATACGACGCGAGTATGAAAGCAGCCGCCGCGTCGAAACCTGCGTCAACGGGGTTGGTGTTGTTGACGGGGTTGTTGAGCTTGACGTTTTCGGGATCGACGTCGTAGTCATACGCAAAGTCGTAAGGCGTGATCTGAATTTCGTCGCCGATTTCTATTTCGTAATTGACGGTCGCAACGCCTATACCGCTGCTGTCCGCGTCGAGATACGTGCCGTACCCCGCCATCGTGTTAATCTTGAACATCGACGAACCGTTAGGGCTGTTGCGGAGCTGTACTTCCCTATTGCGAACGTTAATACATACGCGCACTTTGGAAGTTTGATCGTGCGAGTCTTTAACGTTTACGTTGAATTGCAAATAAGTGTCGTCCGTCGAGCGGCGCGGCACGATTTTAAGTCCTTTAAACTTAAAGCCGTTTTCCGAACCGTTGCCCGTAAACTTCTCTACGCCCCATGCCGAAAGCAATGCGTCGTTGTCGTACATTTCCAAGCGCGAGAACACGGTTTTGGACGCGTACAAGTCCACAAGCTCGACGGTAAAGAATTCGGACGTGCCGAACAGTTCGACGACTTTGGACAAGTCCGTCGAATCGTTTCTGTTTACGCCCGCAAGCATAATTATATCGTTTAGCGCGTGCGTCTTTTTATTTACGTTTTCCCCGTCGTACATAAACGTATCGGGGTCTACAACGAACGGGAGCGCGGTATGGCTCGCATCGTTCGAATATTCAGTGGACAGCGAACCTATGCCCTGTAATACGCCGTTTTCGTCGGTATAGCTTATAGGCGTAAGAATAATGCCGTTTTCTTTCTCCTGCGTTTCGCTATCCGCTTTAAAGCGATCGAAGTTAAGCGAGAAGTTTGCGACCGTGGACGGCTCGACCGGCGCGGCGGAATTTACTTTGACCGCCACGGGATACCAAAGCCCGCCGTCCGTCGTGTCGGTTGCGTCGATTATGCGAACAAGGATATAAAAGTCGCCCAGTCGTCCCGCCGTATCGTACTGATACTGCGTTGCCGAACGCGCGGTAAACGTTATCTTTTTATCGCCGTCGTAACTGTAAGTGACGTTGGCGTAAGTCGCGCCGGAACTGCCCGCTTGCGCTATCAAATCCTTTTTAAAGCCCGTCGAGGTAGTGCCCTCGCCGCTCGCCGACGAAAGCGTGCCCGACGTCTGTACGCTCGTTTTGCCGTAATAGTTGCTCGTTTTGCTGTTGTAAGTCTGCAACAACGGCACTGCGGCGTTTACTCTGTTTACCTGAATATACTCGTTGGTCGGGATTTTAAGGTCGTTTGCGCCGCGCGCAAAAGTAAGTTTATTAGCGGACTTTGCGTCGTCGGTGTCGAATACGATTTCGCTTATATCGAGCGTTTGCGTTCTTTTGGTATTCAAATTCAGCTCGATATACGGTTCCGCAAAGTTCTTGCCCTTGCCCGACGTCGTAGCAAAATACGGGCGCGTGTTCGCTATCTGGAACACAAGCATGACGTTTGAATTAGTCCCGCCTATCGCCGCTTTGGAGTGTTTTTCGCTGGTCTGCGCCGTTATGGTCATGCACACGAAAATAGGACCGTTGGGTCTTACGCCCGTCGGCTTGATTGTAAACGACGGCACCAAGCCCGAGGCATAACTTGCATTGGAATTATAAGTAATCGAATAATAGCTCGAATACCCCGTATATCCGGTGTAAGCCGCAACGCTCTTGATAGCTACATAGTCGCCGTAAGTCGAATGGTTATCCGCGTCGGTATAAATATCGGAAGCGTACACCGTAAAGCCCGCCGTGTCGGTCGGGGTGAGCGGCGTAGATATAAACAACGTTTTAATATTCGACGCCAAGCTCGCGACGGGGTTATAAATCTGCGTGTTGTTAGCCGCCGCAAAATTGTACGTCGAACCGCCCGACGTCATTGTGCGATTGCCGTAACGGTATTCGTAACCCGTTTTGGAAAAACGTAAAAAACCGTCGCCTTTATTGGTTATAGCATTATCGCGCACGCGAATTTGGAACGGTATAACCGATAATCCGCGCTTGGTATTACTGTAATAATTATCGCGCACGCGGGCGTAAAGCGTTATAACGCCGTCCGTCGTACAGCCGTCCACGCCTTTGCGCGGATAGCGTTTTATTTCCGTAATCGTAAGAGTTTGACACGCCGTTCCGCCCGACCACGTCCACGAAAAATAGTTGGACGCGAGCGTCGTGCATGCCGAATTGAGGTATAAGTGGTTGTTATTCGCGGGCGCAGTGTCCCTGTTAGACGCGCCTTGCGAGAAATAAACTTGATTGGCGTTGCCGTTCTTTACGTTTGCAGGGTCGGGATCGCGCGCGATTTCGCTCGACTTGATTACAAGCGACTTGCTTGCACCTTTATAATAATTGGCGTTGTTTACTTCGTAAATCTTGGGAGTAGTTCCGTTGGAATTGATTGTTACGGGATTGTCGTTGAGCTTAACCGCGGTTATGCGAGCAAGCCCGTGCCCCGAACGTTTGCCGTTCTGCATGCCGCCGGAATTTGCCAAAACAACGTTTCCGTTGGAAAATCCGGAAGTTCTGATAAAGCCCGAACCGCCGCCGCCTACGCTTCCGCAAGGACCGCCCGCGCCGCCGTACCAGCCGCCGCCGCCGCCGCCGCCGCCGGAAGTACCGTTACCGCCTGCGCCGCCCTGCCCGAAGCCGCCGTTTCTGCCGTAAGCGTCAGTGCCTTCGCCGTGAGTACCGCCGACGCCGCCTTGCGACTGCGTGCCGCCTGTGGACGCGCGGCTTCCGCCATAGCCTGTTCCGCCGGTAGTACCGCCGCCGTACCCTTTACCCGCCGCACGAGTAAACGAAGTACCGCCGCCGCCGCCGGCAACTATCATAACGGTTTTTTGGTTAGCCGCGCTGCTTAATGCGGAAAGCACGCCGTCGGCAAGCGCGATATGCGTAGCGCCGCCGCCGCCGCCGCCTTCGTCGTTCGCGTCGGAGTTCATTTCTTTACCGGAGTTGCCGCCGCCGTTGTAGCCGCCCGCCGCCCAAGAATTAGCGCCGTAAACGCCGAGCTTACCGTTAGCGCCGACGCCGCCTACGACTATATAAACGGTTGTAGCCGCTTTGAGAGTAAACTGCGCCTGCGAATATCCGCCGAGACCGACGCCCGCGCTAAACACGCCGTTTTGATAACCGCCGCCGCCTTGCGCGCCCCAAACTTCAAACTTATAAGTTCCTTTGGGCAATGTTATACTGCGCCGTCCGCCGTTGTATGTATATTCCATCATATCGCCTTCTGCGATAAGCGGAACGCCGCTCGAATTCCAGCCCGACTGGTTGCCCGTCAACGCGCCGCGGTTAGCCGACGCGGTAACGTCGCCCGTCGCACCGTTTACGCTAACGGGTTTAGCCGAATTGCCGAACCACAGCGCGCACGTCGCGCCTATGGCTATGGCTATAAACGCGCTTACTATCGCTATCAGTAACCGCTTCGCCCTGTTTTCGGCTTTCGTTTTAGCTTTGTTCTTACTCATTGTTTTTACCTCGCTACGAGCAGGTCTTTCGACGTTTTTCGCAATTTTGTTAACAATTTGTTCACATTTGCGTGTGTATACAGATAAATGTTAACATATTGTTCATATTTTGTCAAGACTTTTTTTAATATTTTCGCGGCGACTACCTGTCCTAAATTAACGAAAAAGACAAAATCAGGCTAACGGCAATGCGAATAACGGCGCGCGCGGAGTAAAACCGACGGAGTTTTAGCTACGCGAACAAAAAACGCCTGCGCTTTGCTTGACAATGCCGCGCAAACAATGTATAATTTTAATGTTTGCGGGGGTGGCGAAATTGGCAGACGCGCAGGTCTCAGAAGCCTGTGGGTAACTCCGTACGAGTTCAAGTCTCGTCCTCCGCACCATGAAAAACACGAAACGGCTTTATGTTGTTTCGTGTTTTTATTTTCGAGACTTGAACTCGATCCGCGCGAGCGTTAATAAAATATGCCTGTGGCATATTTTTAGCGAGCGTGCGAGCGGCTGTGCCGCGAAGCAGACGGATTGCGTAGCAATACGCGCAAGTCTCGTCCTCCGCACCATAAAAACACGAAACGGCTTTATGTCGTTTCGTGTTTTCATTTTATCGAATTTCCCCTATCGCAAGTGTAACCGACTAATCGAAAAATACATATCATGCAATAAGACACCAATATAATAACGACCGCACCGTCGTTCCTTTTGCTGTATGATTATTCTATTTCGGTAAAGTGTTCGGGCCCGACCCCGCAAATGGGGCAAACATAGTCTTCGGGCAGTTCGTCGCCCTCGTAAACAAACCCGCAAATCTCGCACTTGAACTTGCGCGTTTTGATAGGCGCGTCGGCGGCTTGTTCCGAATCGGCGCGGTACGTGGGCGCGTTTTTGGGGCTTTTGCCCTTGATGACCTTGTGATAGTAATCGTAAGTCATGGGCGTTCTGTCGCCGTACTGCTCCGCCGCGACCTGCGCTCCCAAAAACACGGTATGGGTTTCGCTCTCCATTGTGTTTATTACGTCGCAGACTATAAACCCGCAACTGTCGTTTATAACGGGCAACCTCGACTCGACGGTGTAACCCACTTTGTCGAACTTGTCTATATCCCTGCCCGATTTAAACCCGAACGTGCCGATTAACGACGGGTCGCTGTCCTCTGCGAGTATGCAAATGGCAAACTTGCCCGTCTTTTTGATGCACTCCGTCGTAAAGTTATCGTGGTTCACGCTGACGGCGAACGATGCGGGAATAGCTGTAATCTGCATTGCGCAGTTTACTATACAACCGACGGGCTTGCCGTCCGACCAGCTCGTAAGCACATATAATCCGTAAGAAAGTTTTGTTGTGACGTCTTTCATGTAATATCAACCTCCGCTATACAAAGCAGCAACCCGCGCAACAATACCGCTCATGCGCTTTGTTTATCTTATTCATTATATAATAGTTTTTCCGTTTAGTCAATATTATATTTACACAAATACGTCTTTACGCCAAAACTTTCCCGCGCCGACTTTATTATCAAGCGTATGGAGCATATTTAACGGCTTTTACGGTAAAAATTTTATGTAATTTATAAACACATGCCCGTCACGGTCGGCAATAAAACAAACGGCGAAAGTCATTTACTTGACATACGCAACGCTATACTTTATAATATATGCGTGGTAATTTTCATAAGGATTAAATTATGTATCGCATAGGATTAGACATAGGTTCGACGACAATAAAAACAGCCGTGCTCGACGAAAAAGACAATCTTGTTCATTCGAGCTATCAACGGCACAACTCCGACGTTCGCGCGACGCTGTATCAGGTACTCAAAGCGTTGCTTAAAGACTACGATTTGTTTACAGTGACGGTAACGGGTTCGGGCGGCATATCCGTGTCCGAGTGGTTGGGCATACCGTTCGTGCAGGAAGTTATAGCGGGCGTGGAGGCAATACGCAGGCTTATTCCCGAAACCGACGTCGCTATCGAGCTGGGCGGCGAGGACGCAAAGATTACATACCTTAAAGGAAGCGTCGATCAGCGCATGAACGGAACGTGCGCGGGCGGCACCGGCGCGTTTATCGATCAAATGGCGGTACTGTTAAACACCGACGCGCAAGGTCTTAACGAGCTTGCCAAGGACGCAGGGATTATCTACCCTATCGCCTCGCGGTGCGGCGTTTTTGCCAAGTCCGACATACAGCCGCTTATAAACGACGGCGCAAAAAAATCGGACGTCGCCGCGTCGGTATTCCAGTCGGTGGTCAATCAGACAATATCGGGGCTGGCGTGCGGCAAGCCAATCCGCGGCAACGTCGCGTTCCTCGGCGGACCTTTGCACTTTTTGAGCGAGCTGGGGCGACGGTTCGTCGTAACGCTCCAACCGCAAAAAGCGATATTTCCCGAAAACTCGCAGGTGTTCAACGCGATCGGCGCGGCGTACAAGTCGGAAAAACAATTCACTTCCGCCGAGCTGTTGAACAAGCTCGAACAGGTCAAAAACGTGGGCGAACACGAAGTCACGCGGCTCGCGCCGCTGTTTTCGTCCAAGGACGAACTCACCGAATTCCGTCTGCGGCACAGTAAGGTCGCAATCCCGTTTGCCGACATAAAAAATCACAAGGGCGCGACCTTCCTCGGCATCGACGCAGGCTCTACCACTACCAAAGTCGCGCTTATCGACAAGGACGGCGGGCTGTTGTATTCGTGGTACGGCTCCAATTCGGGCGACCCGCTCGCGTCCGTTACGGAAATCATTAAAAACATTTACGAGCTTATGCCCGACGACGCGTATATCGGGTACGGCACGATTACGGGCTACGGCGAGAGCCTTATAAAAACCGCGCTCGGACTGGACAACGGCGAAATAGAAACCATGGCGCACCTTACCGCGGCGGAAAAAATCTTGCCTAACGTCGAATTTCTGTTGGACATCGGCGGGCAGGACATGAAGTGTTTGCGCATTAAGAACGGCGTAATAACCGATATTCTGCTCAACGAAGCGTGTTCGTCGGGTTGCGGCAGTTTTATAGAAACGTTTGCGCGCGCCATCGGCACGGACGCAGACAGGTTCGCAAAAGTCGGGCTGGAATCTTCCGCGCCCGTCGATCTCGGTTCGCGGTGCACTGTGTTTATGAACTCGCGCGTCAAACAGGCGCAAAAAGAGGGCGCGACCGTTGCGGACATTTCCGCAGGGCTCGCCTATTCGGTAGTTAAAAACGCTTTATTCAAGGTCATAAAACTGCGCGACGCCAAAGAGATGGGCGAAAAAATTATCGTTCAGGGCGGAACGTTCCTCAACGAATCGGTATTGCGCGCGTTCGAGCTTGTGTCGGGGCGTGAGGTCGTTCGACCCAATCAAGCGGGACTTATGGGCGCATACGGCGCGGCGCTTATCAGCCGCAACAACTACACGGGCGGCAAGAGCACTATAAAGACCAAAGCCGAACTCGAAAAGTTTAAGGTTATTAAATCGTCGCGGCGTTGCGAAAAGTGCGGCAATCATTGCTTGCTCACTATTTCCGAATTCGACGACGGCAGGACTTTTATTACCAACAACCGTTGCGAACGCGGCGGCAACGCGCCCGAAAAACAGGCGGACAAACTGCCCAACCTGTTCGACGAAAAGTATAAACGGTTATTCGCCTACTATCGACCTTTGCCCGACGACAAAGCGCCGCGCGGCGTTATAGGTATTCCGCGCGTGCTCAATATTTACGAAAACTATCCGTTCTGGTTCACGCTGTTTACCGAGCTGGGCTATTCGGTCAAGCTGTCGCCGCGTTCCTCGCGCGACGTGTATTCGCGCGGCATAGAAACCATGCCGTCCGAATCGGTATGCTACCCCGCAAAAATCGCGCACGGGCATATCCAATCGTTAATCGACGACGGCGTCAAGTTTATTTTCTATCCCTGTCTGCCCTACGAGCGCAAAGAGGACGACCGCGCGGACAATCATTACAACTGCCCCGTCGTCGGGTCGTACCCGGAAGTCATACGGCTCAACATGCGCGAGGAATTTATCAACAACGGCGTCAAGTTTTTCGCGCCGTTCCTGCCCATAGCCACGCCCAAGCGCATGGCAAAGCGGCTCGCGCAGGAGTTTCCCGATATTCCCGCGCGCAAGATCGGGCGCGCCGTCAAAAAGGCGTACCTCGAACAGGCGGAATTCAACGCGTGGTCGCGGCGGCGCGGCGAGCAGATAATAAAACAGCTTGACGAGAACGGCGGGCACGGCATAGTGCTCGCGGGCAGACCGTATCACCTCGACCCCGAAATTAACCACGGCGTGCCGCAAATGATAAATTCTTACGGGTTTGCCGTGCTCACCGAAGACAGCGTTGCGCACATCAATAAAGCGCCGCGCCCGCTCCGCGTCGTCGATCAGTGGACTTATCACTCGCGGCTTTACAGCGCGGCTAACTTTGTGCGCACTCGCGATAATCTCGATCTTGTTCAGCTCAATTCGTTCGGGTGCGGGCTGGACGCGGTCACGACCGACCAAGTGCAAGAGCTGTTGGAAGCGGCTAACAAGGTATACACCCTGCTCAAAATCGACGAGGTGTCCAATCTCGGCGCGGCACGCATACGCATACGTTCGCTCATGGCGGTTATCAAGGACAGAGAGGTCAAGCACATGACGGCGAGCACGCCCGCGCCGCAGGTCGAGCGCGTGCTGTTCACCGAAAAAATGCGCGAAACGTACACCATACTCTCGCCGCAGATTTCGCCCTATCATCTCAATATAGTACAGCCCGCGTTGCGCAAGTTCGGCTACAACGTCGAAGTCTTGCCCGACAGTCAGGACGCGGTCGCGGCGGGGCTTAAATACGTCAACAACGACGCGTGCTATCCTACAATTATCGTGGTCGGACAGATAATGAACGCGCTGTTATCGGGTAAGTACGACGTGAACCGCACCGCGGTCATAATGACGCAGACGGGCGGAGGGTGTCGCGCTACCAATTACATCGCGCTCATACGGCGCGCGCTCAAAAGCGCGGGCATGGAACAAGTGCCGGTCATTTCTCTGTCGGCGCAGGGCTTGGAAAAGAACCCGGGGTTCAAGATCGGGCTGGGCATGGTCGTTTCGCTCATAAACGCGCTTATCTACGGGGATTTGCTCATGCGCTGTCTGTACCGCGTTCGACCTTACGAGGCGAACAAGGGCGAAACGTGGGCGGTCTATAAAAAGTGGGACGAACTGTTGCAAAAGGAATTCGCGCTCGGGAACGTGCCCGCCAAAAAGTACTGCAAACGCATTGTTGCGGAGTTTGACGCTATCCCCACGCTCGACGTGCAAAAGCCGCGCGTCGGTATAGTCGGCGAAATACTTGTTAAGTTCCACCCGCTCGCCAATAATTACGCGGTCGATCTTGTCGAGCGCGAGGGCGGCGAAGCGGTCGTGCCCGACCTTTTGGATTTCTTTATGTATTCCTGTTACGATTCGACGGTCAAGTACGAACTGCTCGACGGCAAGCGCATGAGCAAGTTCACGTCGGATCTTGCCATCAAGTTTATCGAGCACATGCGCAAACCTATGGTCGCCGCGCTCAAAGGCGCCAAGTTCGGCGCGCCGTCGCCTATCGTCAAGCTCGCCGAAAAAGCCAAGCACGTCACGTCGCTCGGCACTATGGTCGGCGAGGGCTGGTTCCTCACCGCCGAGATGCTGGAGCTTATCGAGGAAGGCGCGCCCAATATCATTTGTATGCAGCCGTTCGCCTGCCTGCCCAATCACGTTACGGGCAAGGGCGTAATGAAAGAACTTAAACGCCTGTATCCGCAAGCGAATATCGTTGCGGTCGATTACGACCCCGGCGCGAGCGAAGTCAATCAGGTCAATCGCATTAAACTCATGATGTCCGTCGCGTTCGAGAATTTGATTTCTTCTCCTACTTCTCCTACTTCTTTTGAAAAAGAAGTAGGCAAGAAAACTTTAAACGAGTGATGTGATATACAAAATTGCTTTAACTTCCCGTAATGCTTTTTTGCAAAAGAAGCAAGAAAACTTTAAACGGGAATAATAACGGATAAACACGTTTTAACTTCCTGCAATACTTCTTCGTAAAAGTAGCAAGAAAACTTTAAGCGAATAAAAAGTACAAGTAAAATTGCTTTAATTCACCGTAATACTTTTCGCAGAAATATAAAAAAGCTATAAGCGAATAAGGTTACGGGCAACATACTTCATTTTAATTTTCAATTATCTATCGGAGGTACTGATTATGAATACAACGGCACTGGTCGGCGCGCAGTGGGGCGACGAGGGCAAAGGCAAGATAATAGATATACTTGCCGAAAAAGCGGACTATGTCGTCCGCGCTACAGGAGGGAGCAATGCGGGTCACACCGTCGTCAACGGGGATAAAACGTACAAACTTCATCTTATTCCGAGCGGTATTCTCTACCCCGATACGGTGAACATAATCGGCAACGGCGTCGTTATCGATCCCAAAATCGTGCTCGAAGAGATGGACAGCCTTGTCGCGCTCGGGGTAAAGATGGACAAACTTCTTATCGATTTGCGCGCGCACGTCGTAATGCCCTATCATAAAGAGATAGACGAGCTTGCGGAAATAGCAAAGGGTGCAAACGCTATCGGCACGACCAAGCGCGGAATAGGTCCGTGCTATGCCGATAAGTGCGACCGCATAGGTATACGCATGGTCGATTTGTTACAGCCCGACGTTTTCGCCGAAAAGCTCAAAAGCAACCTCGTACTCAAAAACAAGATTATAACTGCGGTATACGGCGGCAAGCCGCTCGAATTCGACGGCATTTATACCGAATACTGCGAGTATGCAAAACGCCTTAACAAGTACGCGTGCGACACGGGAACGGTGCTGTACGACGCGATTAAGGCAAACAAGCGCGTTATATTCGAGGGCGCGCAAGGCACTCTATTAGACCTCGACAGCGGAACGTATCCGTTTGTCACAAGCTCGCACCCCATAACGGGCGGCTTCTGCGCGGGCGCGGGCGTCGGTCCCACGGCTATAAAAGAATGTCTGGGCATTGCCAAGTCGTACACGACGCGCGTCGGCGCGGGTCCGTTCCCCACCGAGCTGGACGACGAGGTCGGCAACCATCTTTTACATGTCGGGCACGAGTTCGGCACAACCACGGGCAGAGCGCGGCGTTGCGGCTGGCTGGACGCGGTTATACTGCGGCTTGCCGTGCGTATCAACGGACTTACTTCGCTTGCAATCAACAAGCTCGACACGCTTACGGGGCTTAAAAAACTTAAAATAGCAACGCACTACATGCACGACGGCAAGCCGGTTTACGGCTTCCCCGCGGACATCAGCATGCTCGAAGGTTGCACGCCCGTATACGAGGAGTTTGACGGCTGGGATGAGGATATATCCGCGTGCAGGACGTTTAAAGACCTGCCCAAAGCCGCGCAAAAATATATCGAGGCGATAGAACGGCTTGCCGACTGCCCCGTTTCCATGATAGGCGTTGGCGCGGATCGAGATCAAAACATTTACAAAAAATAGCGGAGCAACCCGCAGTTTTCGGGTATTCGCCGCACGGCAATGAAAAAACAAAATCTGTTAAAACGGTTTGTAAGCTACTACAAGCCGCATAAAAAATTGTTTATTATCGACATGGTTTGCGCGTTTACGATATCCGTTTTGAACCTTGTCTATCCGTATGTCACGAAAGAAATAATAAACAATTACGTGCCCAACCGCCTTATAACCATGCTGTTATCGGCGGCGGGTTTGCTTATCGGTTTTTACGTGCTTAAAGCGGGGCTTAATTATTTCCTGCACTCATGGGGACACATCGTCGGCGTGCGCATACAGTCGGACATGCGGCGCGAACTTTTTGCGCACCTGCAAAAACTTCCGTTCGCGTACTTCGACGACAACAAAACGGGCGTGATTATGAGCCGCATGACAAACGACCTGTTTCAGGTATCGGAGCTTGCGCACCACGGACCGGAGGACGTGTTTTTATCGCTTATAACAATGGTCGGCGCGTTCGCCGTGCTCGCCACGATAAACATTTATCTTGTGCTTATCGTGTTTGCGTTTATCCCCTTTTTCGTGCTGTTCGCGCTTATGATGCGCAAACACATGAACAAGGTGTACAAGGAATCGCGCGTAGCGCAGGGCGAAATCAACGCGGATATAGAGAGCGCGATTTCGGGCATGCGCGTTTCGCGCGCGTACAACGCGCAGGAACACGAACGGCAAAAGTTCGACGACGGCAACGGCAGGTTTGTCGAGTGTCGTAAACGTCAGTTTATCCTGCTCGGCAAGTTCCACTCGTCCATGACGTTCTTTACCGATTTTCTGTATTTTGCCGTACTGCTTGCGGGCGGGCTGTTCTTTTATTACGGAAAGATTAACGTCGGCGACTTTACGGCGTTTGTGCTGTACATAAGCACGCTGATTACGCCCATACGCACGCTAATCACCATTTACGACCAAATCCAAGAGGGCGCGACGGGATTTAAGCGGTTCTGCGATATTATGGACGTCGAACCGGAAGCGCAAAACCCCGACGCGATTTCGCCCGATAAGCTCGACGGGCATATTGTTTTCGACAACGTCACGTTCGGCTATAAAAATTCGGACGGCGACAGCGACAGTAAAAACGACGCGACGGTTATACGCAATTTCTCGCTCGAAATCCCCGCGGGCAAAACGGTCGCGCTTGTCGGACCGTCGGGCGGCGGCAAAACCACGCTGTGCCATCTTATTCCCCGCTTTTACGAAATAAACGACGGCAAGATTACTATTGACGGGTACGACCTGCGCGCGCTCGACAGGTTTGCTCTGCGCAAGAATATCGGCATTGTGCAACAGGACGTGTTTTTGTTTAACGGCACTATCAAGGAGAATATTGCATACGGCAATTTTGCCGCAACCGACGAACAAATTATCGAAGCGGCAAAAAAAGCCAATATCCACGAATATATTTCCGACTTGCCCGACGGGTACGATACCAACGTCGGCGAGCGCGGCGTAAAATTATCGGGCGGGCAAAAACAGCGCGTGTCCATTGCGCGCGCGTTCCTAAAAAACCCGCCGATGCTTATACTCGACGAAGCTACGTCCGCGCTCGACAACGCCACGGAAATGCTTATACAGGACGCGCTCGGCAAACTGTCCGAGGGCAGAACGACGCTTGTAGTCGCACACCGCCTATCCACCGTAAAGAACGCCGACGAGATAATAGTCATTACTCAAAGCGGCGTGGAGGAGCGCGGCACGCACGAAACGCTTATGCAAGCGGGCGGAATATACAAAACGCTATACGAATACCAGTTTAAAAATCTGTAATCGCCTATCGGCTATCCGACAAGTAGAAGTTTACAGACATTCATACCCCACTATAAACGAAGTCGAACGCATAAAAATTTATAACCGACGATAAATCGGTTAAAAAATCCGACATTACAGACAAACAAAAATCACGGGCGCAAATACTGTCGTCCGTGATTTTTGTTTGCTATATTTTATTTGCTGATTACCTTGATAAATTCCGCGAACAGCGGGTGCGTGCTCAACAACCGCGAACGGTATTCGGGATTGTACACCGTGCCGATAAAGAACTTGTTTGTGGGGATTTCAAACGCTTCGGGCACGCCCGTCGGCGAGTGCGCCGAAAATACAAGCCCGTTGCGCAAGAAAAGCTGTTCGTATGTCGCCGAAAAATCAAAGCGATGGCGATGACGTTCGCTTACCGTCTGCGCGCCGTAAATGCGGCTCAAATACGTGCCGGGGGTTATCACCGTCGGGAACGCGCCTTTTTTGAGCATGGGCGGGTCGATACTGCACACCACGCCGTAAGGCGTTTTATCGTCGAACTCTTGCGTGTTCGCACCCGTCATGTTGCACACGTCGCGCGCAAACTCTATAAGCCCCGCTTGCGCGCCCAAGCCTATGAGCAGGCACGGCACGTCTTTTTCCCGCGCGTATTTAGCTGCGGCTATCTTGCCGTCGAACCCGCGCACGCCGAAGCCCGACGCAATCAGTATACCGTCGAACCCGTCGAGGACTGCGGGGTCGTTTTCTACATCCGCGCTCGACACTAGCGATATTTCGACAGCCTCGTTTTTAAGCAGACCCGCTGTGGTTATAGCGTCGGTCACGGACTGATACGCGGTCACTTTTTCCACGTACTTGCCGACGACGGCAACGCGCAATTTCTTGTCCGAATTTTGCGCGGCTTCGGCGCGCGCGCACATGTCGCGCCATGCGTCGAGTTTCGGCTCGCGCTCTTCCATTTTCAACTTATTAAGAGCAACGCCTTCAAAGTTCTGTTCGTGCAGTCTTAACGGCACTTGATACAGGTTGTCCGTTGTGACGCTTTCTATTATGCCGTTGCGCTCCACGTTACAGAACAGCGACAGCTTCTTTTTAGCCGCGTCGTCGAGCTGATAATCTGAACGGCAGACGATAATATCGGGCTGAATACCGATATTTTGCAGTTCCTTAACGGAGTTTTGCGTAGGCTTGGTTTTATGCTCGCCGCTCATTTCGATAACAGGAACATAGGTAACGTGTATGTACACGGCATTGCCTTTGCCCAGCTCGCCGCGGCACTGACGTATCGCTTCGAGATAAGGGTGGTTTTCTATATCGCCTACAACGCCGCCGATCTCGCACACGACGACGTCCGTTTCGGGACGGTTTAGCGTGTACAGCGTGCGCTTGATTTCGTCGGTGATGTGCGGTACTACCTGAACGGACTCGCCGTCATACGCGCCGTCACGCTCTCTGCGAATAACGGCGGAATAAATCTTGCCGCTCGTGATGTTGCTGTTTTCGGACAGGTTCTGATCCAAAAACCGTTCGTAATGCCCCAAAACCAAATCGCCCTCGCCGCCGTCGTCGGTGACAAAAACTTCGCCGTGCTGATACGGACTTAAATACAGCGAATCGACGTTGAAGTACGGGTCGAACTTGATCATATCAACCGTGTAGCCCTGCGCCTTTATAAGCATTGCCATGCTTGCGGCGGTTATTCCCTTGCCCAATCCCGACACAACACCGCCGGTAACAAAAATGTACTTTGACATAACGTTTAAAGCGTAACGCTTGTCCTCCTGTTTTCTTAATGAATTGCCGTTGTAATATGAATTGCGATAGGTTTACTGTTTGACTATTTTAAAGCCTATTTCTTTGAGCTTTTTGGCGTTGTATTCCACAACGTCAAGCAGCCCGTCGAATATCTTTTTTGCCGTATCCCTGTCGGGTATGGAACGCGAAACATTGTTGTCGGTATTGTCCGAGTGCGCAAAGAAGTTGCGCCGCGAAAAATATTCCGTGTACAGCGCAACCATGACTTCCGCATAGATAACGCTTTTAATGCGTTGCGTGTACCCGCCTTTAAGCACATAATTGCCGTTGTCGTCCTTGTCGTATGCTTGACCTATCATCTTAACGTTGATGCCCTCGGTGCGTTGCAGGTCGAACACAAACCGTTCCAGCCCTCTGAACGCGGGTACAAGTAACACCGAGTAATCGGACAACTGCAATCCCGACTGATCGAAATCGTGTATTCCGTAAGAAAAATCTATCCTCGACTGTTCCGACAAAAACTCGAACGCCGTAGGCAATCGCCGTTTCAGCTTGTTTTGCACGTCCGAAACTTTTTTATCTCCGCCCGAGTTGTCGATATAATTTTCGAGCGCGGACGAATAGTCCGAATCGTAACTGACTTGCGACAGCACCTCGCCGAACAACTCCGAACGCTTGCCCTGCAACTGTAACGTCATGCGCTTGGTCGCGTAACGCAGTACGACTTTTTGCCCCGCCGCGTCGGTCACGCTGTACGTCTTAACCTCTTGCGGCGTGCCCGCAAACTCCGTACCGTCCGCAAGCACAGTCTTGCCGTAAGACCGCAACCGCTTGATTGCGCCGTTAAGCGAGTCTATCGGAAAGTTCTTTACGGAATAACCGTTTTTATATTCGGGCACCGATTTTTCCGATTGTCCGTTTTTGTCCGATTGATTGTCCGTCGTGCCCTGCGCGACGTTTACATAATCGTTTTGCGGTTTGTTTTTGGGCGGTCTGCCGCGCTTGCGCTTTTGTTGACCCTGCTGACCGTCGCCGTTTTGCGCGCCGACGTTGTTTGCGCCGTTATTGCCCGAATAATTATTCGCACTACCGTATTGCACGGACTGCGACTGCGGCGCGTTTACCGTCTGTACGGGCGCAATACCGCCTACATAGTCGTTTTGCGCTTTTGCTTTGGGCGGTCTGCCGCGCTTGCGTTTTTGCTGTCCTTGCTGACCGTCTCCGCTCTGTGCGCCGACATTTACCGCGACATTTTGCCTAAAATCGCTTTGTACGCGCGTATTTATTCTAAACGAGCTTTCGTTCGTTCCTCCCTCGTCGTCCGACCCGAACGATATGGTTGCACGGCGCGGCAATGCGCTCGGCGTTCTGCCGCCCACCGATATTGATATGCCGACGGACTTGGCATTGTCCGAACCGTGCTCCGTCATTGCCGAGTTAAAGCGCGGCGGCGCCTGATAGTTATATGTCGGTTGTTGCGACGCAGGCGCAACGGGCGCGACGGGTTTTTCGCCGTAAGACGGCAAAGGTCGCTTTTGCACGCGTTGCGGCGGATATATAACGTCGCCGTCAAATTCGTCGGCAGGCTTACGCTCTGCGGGCGGTTTTCTATGAACGGTCTGCGGCGGATAAATTTCGTCAGTGGAAATTACCGCGCCTTTGGACGAAGCGAACACCGTCGCAACGGGTTTAAACTCGCTTCGACGAATAAGACGGTCGGGCTCTACAAAAAGTTTAGCGCGCTTGCCCGCCTCGCCGCCGCTTCCGCGTCGGATAATTTCGGTAGGCTCGAACGGCTTTTTGTCCGCATGTTTTACGGGCACACTGCCCTGCGCGGGCACCGTCGAACGCTTGACCGATTTTTGTTCCGCGCCGAACAAGTTTAACAGCCGTTCCGCATAGTCCTGACGTCCCGTTATAGACAATATGTGCGCGGTTGTGTCGTAAACGACAGCAACGCGGTTATCGTTGCATAAAAAAGAATATCTGTCATAATGCGAACGCTCGGTCGATTTAACCGCGCCGTTCGGAACATACTCGTTCCCGTCTATCTTGCCGATAAACGTCGTTACTTCGCTGTCTGTACAGGGCGAAATATTATACCTTACATTTTCCATTCTTACTCCGTAATAATTTCAAATCCAATCTGTTATCTGCCGTATTTAATTCGCAGGCAAAAGCCTAACCGGCTGTCGTTATATATACTCGCTTATTCAATATCGCACTCGCAAAATGTTAGCGATAAGCTCTCGCTTTGTATATTTTTGTTGATTTATGCACACAAACTTATGCGCATATATAAACAAGCATGTCTGCCGTAAAACCGAATAATACGTAATATTGCGCCGAGCAATTTGATTGGACGGTCGAATACGCGATATTCCGAGAATATTGTATTCGACCGACGCGCAAAAAATTATAAGCGACCGTTCAGTCGCTTATAACTATTATTTATTTCTTAACTTTGCGGAAGCGCACAACGTACACTATAACGCCCGCGAGCAAGACTATCGCCACAACGATAAGCACGGTGGACAAAGTCGTCCAAGTGGTGGGAGTGCTCGAACCGCTGCTGACTACCGTAATGGTAAAGCGTTGCGTGGTGGGGTTGTTGTTGGAATCGGTAGCGGTGTACACGACTTCGTAAGTGCCCGCCATGCTGAACGTGATGGTCGTACCGTTGTTCTTGGCGTCGCCTTTGCTGGTCATGGAGCCGCTGACGGTTGCGTCGGTGACTTCCTCGTGCGAAGGATCGTACAGCTTTTTGGTTATCTGAACGCCGTTTTCGTCCTCGACGAGCTTCATGGCAGCAAACGTAAACGTGTCGCCCACTTTCATGGTAGCGGTAGTGGAAGTGCCGCCGCTCAAAGTGAATTCGGGGCCCTGTACGTCGCCGATATTGATGGTATATTCGGCGTCGGCAGTTTTCGCATTGGCGGCAGTTGCCGTATATTTGAGTTTATACGCGCCGTCCTTAACGCCCTTGAACGTATTGGTTTCCTTGTCGTAATCTACTTTTTCGTTGTTGTAGGTTATTTCAAGTTCTACGTCGGCAATGCCGTTTTCGGTATAGGCAACGACTTTCGGGAGTTTAACCGTAGTGTTGGCTATGGTTTCCTCGCTGGTCGCGTCGTATTTTGCCCAGTATGTCGGCATTACGCCCTGCACCTCGAATACGGGCGCGGAAGTATCTTTAATCTTAAAGCTGTAATTGCCTTCGCTCAAACCGACAAACTTAACTTTGTCATAGCTGTATCCGCCGTTATCGTAATCGGTCTTAAAGATATAGCCGTCTTGGACATTGTAAGAGCCTTGCTTTTTGGCGGTGAATTCGGAACCCATAAGGCTGAACGCCATGCCGCTTATCTTGCGAACGACATAGAGCGAATCGCCCGCAGTGCCGTTTGCTTCAACCGTTTCGTTGTGCAGTTTGTATGTTACGTTTACGTCGCCCGTCGAGCCGATCGTATTGATGGCGGAGCCGTGAATAAGATCGTCGGGAGAAGGCGCAACGTTACCGAGCTTATAGCCGTAAACTTCGTTGTTGCCGTTTACGTCGAACACACGAACGGTCATATAATAGGGCTTATCACCCTCCGTCCATGTGCCGTCCTCGCCTTTTACCTGCGTGGTAGAGGAAGCGTGGAATTTAATGTTCTTTACAAAAATTTCGTCGGTCGTCTTGCCGGGAACGGTGTACGTTTCGAGCGTCGCGTTGATGGGCTGACCTTTCGGATTATAGACCGCAACTTCAAAGCCGGTATACTTGCGCATATCCTTGTTGGCGGTAACAATGCTGAACCCGTCGGCAACAACGCTGTCGCCCGCAACAAGCGCGTCGCCCGCCTGTTTGTTGGGGTTGGCGTTGGAGAACGTCATGCTGTCGCCTTTAAAGATGAACGCAGACTGCGCGTCGGACGCTATTACTTTTACTACCGATTCGATATTTTTGTAAGCCTCGGTCGCGTCGGACGCCGCAATTTTGACGTTGTCTTTTACATTGGTTTTGTAGTTGCCGACTTTATCGGTAACTGCGATATAGAAGTACAGGTTTTCGCCTATCTTCAATTTCTTTTCGAGGGAGACGCCTTTTCTGTCGGTCTTGCCCTTGTTGAATACAAGGTAGCCGCCCTCTATATCCGCAACGTCGCCGCCGGTGACGTCGAGGTAACGCACGTCGCCTTCGCCGAGCGTCGCGTCGGTGTACAGTCTGTAATCGACGAGCGGACGGGTGTCGGAAGCATCCGCATAGTCGGGATGAGGCACCGTCAAAGTTTCGTCTTTATCGGAAATATAGTTGGGCGCGGTGATTTCCGCAGTGGTCGGTTCCGCCGTGTCCGTGTATTTTTCCTGCAACTGGATGGTGAACGTCTTGGAAGACGTGTTGTTAGCCTTATCGCGCGCACGGTACAAAACCGTATACGTGCCCACGCGGTCGAGTTCCGCGCCGTTCGGGTCTTTGGGGTCTACTTTGCGATAATCGTCGAAGTTGAAGTCAAAGCCGTTTTCGGTGCTGAACGTCGCGTCCGCTTTGTACGAGCTCTTGTCGCTCGCAACATACTTGCTTGCCGAATCGTTGTCGTCCGCCAAGATATTAGTGAACTCGATAACCGTTTTGGAGTTGTCCGAATCGGTAATACGGAAGTAAACGGTTATAGGGCTTTCGGGGTCGTTATCTACGACTTCGGGAACGGTGAAGTGAATTTTATTGCCGAGTTGAGTTGCCTCTTCCTTGCCGTTTTCGCCGCGTTTGTAAACGGTCTTGCCCCACGTTTCGGGGATACGCCAGTCTTCCACGGATTTGAATACGGGCGCGACAAGGTCGGACACCGTCATGGAATATTCGCGAGTACTCGATTTGCCGACGTTGCCGGAACCGGTCCACGCGTCGCTGTAAGCGGTGTACGAAATTTTGTAGTCGCCCGTTTCCATGGGATAGAACGTCATGGATTTGTCGTTGTCAAACGTAACGTCGGTATAGGTCTTGCCTTCCTTGCGGTAAGCGTAACCGTTTTCGTCGATATCGACGTTTTTAACGGGGTTGCCGTGCGGGTCGAGAACTTTTATTTCGATTTTAACGTTGTCGTCGTAACTGTCGGTCGCAGTCGCTTTGGGGAGCGTAACCGCACGGTTGATAGAAACGTCTTTTTGAACGCCCGAAACGGAAAGGGTCGGGTTGCCCGTGTTGTTTACGCCGGATTGAACTTTAACGTTGAAAATCTTGCTGAAATGCTTGGTGCCAGTCGCGCCGAGCTTTGCCGTATAAGTGATAAAAAGCTGTCCGTTGGTGCCGTCGAGTTGCACCGTTCTGTCCGCGGCAGCGGGGTTTGTCGCCTCGTCCGTGCCCTTTTTAACATTATACGTCGCGGTGTTTCTGGAAGTGGAAGCGATAACGGTGTAGTCGCCGTCGTATTCTTGAAGAATATTGTTGTCGTCGTAATACACCACGCGCGCGAGCGGGAGCACGATATTTCCGTCGTTTTTGATATACGTGGGAATATCCGCGCCGTTATCGTCTACTTTAAGGAAAAATTCCTCGTCGAGCGTTACGCGCACGTAAAAATCGTAAGAAAGTCCGTTTTGAGTATAGGTAACTTTATAATTACCGACCTGCAAAGCCGTTACCTTATTGTTTACAACTTCGACGGGCGCGTTATCGGGCGCGGTAACCGTAACGGTTGCACCTGCTACCGCGGGAACGTCGAACATATCGCCGTAATCGCAAGTGTTTTTGATATTAACGCCTTTGAGAACTTCGCTCTTGCTGACGCTTGCGCCCGTTCCCGTAGTTTCGGCAAACGGCGACGCAACGGGAGGAACCGCGAACACAAAGAAAGTAAGCATCATCGCCAAACAAAGCATTACAACCGTCGCGGTAAGTCCGAATTTTCTGATTAGACCGAGTTTTTTCATTTAGTCAACAATCTCCTAAAAGAGGCTTTTGTACACATATACTGTAAAATTATACTATCAGTCGAAAAATTTGTCAAACATTTTGACGCACTTATCTAAAATAGTTTTGTTTTTTATACGACCCGCCACAGCGCACGCGCCGCTCTACTATTATGAGAAAAGGCAATGACAATTATGTAAAGGCAAACCTTTATAAATAATTTACCGCCGAGATCGACCGCCGCAGTAAGTAAAAACAATATCACCATAACATAGCGGCGCAATAACAAATGCGGCTGTCGCCTTGATTTCTCCGCCAATCACAGATTGGATTTCTGTCGTGTGTTTACTGTTATTGCCGATTGAGCTTGTCACCCGATTAAGTGCAGGCATAAAGTCATTGCGCTACGGTCGAAATGATGAGGGTATAAAGCCTACATCACATACAACCGCCGCGCATATTATAAATCAAGGCTTGCTCTACGAGCAAGCCTTCCTCAACTATTATCTTTTATCTCTTATCTATTCACTATCCTTACATTACTCGTATCATGGAATCGATACTGCGCACCGTGGCGAGCTTGCTTATAGTGTCGAGCGCGTGCATGACGGAGTGTTCGCGCGCTTTGTGCGTGAGGAACAGCAACGTTGCTGTATCGCCCTCGCCCGCGCGCTGTATTGCCGATTTTATGCTAACGCCGTTATCGCTCAACACCGTGGAGATCTTGCTCAACACGCCCGTTTTGTCGTCCACCGTCACGCAGATATAATATCCGCTCATAAAGTCGCCGATAAAGTCTATACCGTCGCTCAACCGTCCGTTGTTGTCGAAGTCGGTATATTTGGGCTTACCCGTCAACGCTTTTATAACGTCCGAAACGATCGCGCTTCCCGTAGGGCGCGCGCCCGCGCCCGCGCCGTAAAACATGAGGTCGCCGACGTTGTCGCCGTTCAGATAGACCGCGTTATACGCACCCGACACCGCCGCCAAAGGGTGGTCGCTCGGCACGAACAGCGGGTGCACGCGCGCTTCCACGCTGTCGCCGTCGCGAGTGCCGATTGCTATCAGTTTAATTTCGTAACCGAGCGCATGCGCGTTTTTTATATCCTGCGCCGTGACTTTGGTAATACCCTCGCGGTAAATGCTCGCATACGGCACGCACGTGTGAAACGCGAGCGACGCGAGTATGGAAAGTTTATACGCCGCGTCGTAACCCTCGACGTCGGAAGTCGGGTCGGCTTCCGCAAAGCCGAGCGACTGCGCCTGCTTTAACGCCTGCGCGTAGTCGAGGTTTTCACTGCTCATTTTACTTAAAATATAGTTAGTCGTGCCGTTGATTATGCCGTAAATACTGCGCACCTTGTCGCCCTGAAAACTCTCGCCTATCGCGCGGATAATGGGCACGCCGCCCACGCAACTCGCCTCGAAAAACAGTCCGCAACCGTGCTTTTGCGCAATCGGTTCGAGTTCGCTCCAATGCTTTGCCAAAAGTTCCTTATTTGCCGTGACGACCGACTTGCCGTTTTCGAGCAGTTTGATTATAAACGTTTTGGCAGGCTCTACGCCGCCCATGGTTTCTATCACAAGTTCTATATCGGGGTTGGCGGCGAGTTTGTCTATGTTATCGCAAAACAAATCCGCGCTTATACCGCGCGCTTGCAACGGCGCGGATGTGCGGTCGAGTATCGCCGCGACCGTAACGTCTATTCCCTGCGTCGCCTGTATATACTCGCGGTTTTCCGTGAGTATGTCGTAAGCGCCGCCGCCGACCGTGCCCAGTCCCATTATCGCAATTTTTCTCTGTCGCATAATATCACCCCGCAACCTTTATTGTTATTCAACGCTTGTTAAGTTTGTACAAAATGTTAAGCCCGCGCAACGTGAGCGTCCTGTCCACAACGTCTATCACAGACACGCAACGGTTGACAATGTCCGAAATGCCGCCCGTCGCAATGACCTTGGCGTCCGGCAAACCCGCTTCGGCTTTGAGCCGCGCGACCATGGATTCGATCATGCCCGAATATCCGTAAATAATGCCCGACTGCATATTGGTTATGGTGGTTTTGCCTATCGCGCGCTTGGGCGCGGACAATTCCACTTTGGGCAATCGCGCCGCAGAAGACGAAAGCGATTCCGCCGCCGCTTTAAGCCCGAACGAAATCGCGCCGCCCAAAAGCTCGCCGTCCGCGGAAATCACGTTAAAAGTAGTAGCCGTGCCGCAGTCGATAACAATGCACGGCGCGCCGTAAATCTTGCTTGCCGCAACGCACCCCGCGACCCTGTCCGCGCCCAGTTCCCGCGGGTTGTCGTACTTGACGTTAAGCCCCGTTTTAATTCCCGACCCGACAGTCATCGGCTTGCAACCGAAATACGTTTCCACCATGTGCTCGAACGTGTAGTTGAGGTTGGGGTTTACAGAGCTTATTATCGCGCCCTCTACGTCGCGCGCGGAAATATTTTTAAGCGCGAGCATATCTTTTATCAAAAGCCAATACTCGTCGCCCGTTTTGTTAGCCGAAGCCATGCGCAACGTGTCCGACAGCTCGTCGCCGTTGAACACGCCCATTTTTATGTTGGTGTTTCCTATGTCGAATACAATAACCATATCTATTTATCGCTCACTTCGGGAGTTTGCGGCACGTGGCGATTTCGCAAGTCCTTGCCGCGCAGTACCACTTTATTAAGCGTAAGAGTTATAGGCGGAGTGATTGCCGCCATGCACACACATTCTATCGCGCCGCTTATAAGCATTTGCGGCACTGCGACGGCAAGCGTCGCTCCGCCCGCCGTCAAGTTGGGCAATATAAGCACAAACATGCTCACGACGAGCGCGGTATTTAAAAGACTGCCTATCGTCGCCGACGCGGACACAGCGGCAAACTTCGCCGCGCGCTTTTGCGGTTTTGCAATATGCTCAATCAGTTTGTACGCGCCGAACGCGCCGAGCGCGGCAAGCACGCGCGGAATAATCGCAACATACGGCGCCTGCATAAACGCCACGCCCACAAACGAACCCGTCGGTATAAGAAAGCTGTACGCCACGCTCACCGCGCCGAACGCAAACCCGACAAACGCGGCAATCCCGACGGACAGCGTCGTCGCCGCGACGGTGACGGGCAAAAAAAACACGTAAGGCAACAAGCCCGTAACGAAACACATTGCGGTAAGGGTTGCCGCAAGCGTAATAGACCGCGTACTTATTTTCATGAAAGCTCCTTCTGTTGGACTTCGGCAAGCCGATAGCCCACAGCCGATTGGGTCGGCGGTAATGCTGAAACCCGAACGCAATTCGGTGTTTCGCCGTCGAAGCGGATGCCCCGACCGTTACAGTGTACCACAGCCGAAAAAAATACGCAAATAATCTTTACAAGTTTTTGTAACGCAACGCCGAAAATTCCATACACTGAAATTAGATAAGCGCTTATCGTACCGAAGAAAAACCTTGCCGAAGGACGCGTATCCGCGGACGCGACCGTCGGCGACGGAAACGCAAAATCTTTGTTCGAGGAGGAAGGCAAAATGTTCAACGGTGGCGGAAACTGCTGCGATATACTCATGCTCTTGTTGCTTTGCAGCTGCTGCGGCGGCGGACACGGCTGCGGTTGCGACTGCGGCTGCAAGAAAGGCTGCGACTGCAACGATATACTGTTCTTATACATTCTTATGTGCTGCTGCGGCGGCAGAGATAAATGCTGCTGCTAATCGGTACATATCAAAGATAAAGTCAAGCCGCATAGCTTGCGTGCAAAAACAACCGCCGTATACGCCCCGCGCCGCGCTCGAAGTCGCCGTGAAATACCGCGACGGAGCAAGCCTCGACGCGGGCGTTGCGATTATAATACAAAACGCGTTCGCGCCGAAAACTCGGTTGCGGGCGCGTTTGATTTGTTATAATATCTATTTTGCTCAAAACAACCGCGCTTAACTTGACAACGCCGACGGTATAAAGTATAATCTTATACGAACTAAATACAACTCAACCGAGGTCAGGTTTTATGAAAGTAACAATGGACAAACTCGTCGCGCTGTGCAAATCCCGCGGATTTATTTTTGCGGGCAGCGATATTTACGGCGGCTTCGCCAACACGTGGGATTACGGTCCCGTCGGCGTGGAACTGTACAACAATATCAAAAAGGCGTGGTGGCAAAAGTTCGTCACCGAAAGCGAAAACAACTTCGGTCTGGACTGCGCCATACTCATGAACCCCAAAGTATGGGAAGCGTCGGGACACCTCGCGGGCTTTTCCGACCCGCTCATGGACTGCCGCGCGTGCAAAAGCCGTTGCCGCGCCGACGATCTCGTCGAAGCGTACGCCGCCAAGCACAAAATGACCGTGCCCGTTGCGAGCATGGACAACGACGCGCTGTCCGCGTTCGTCGCCGAACACAAACTACCCTGCCCCGTATGCGGCAAGTCCGACTTTACGCCCGTCAAAAAATTCAACCTTATGTTCAAAACATTCCAAGGCGTAACAGAAGACTCGGTGTCCACATGCTATCTTCGCCCCGAAACGGCGCAAGGCATTTTCGTAAACTTCAAAAACGTGACCCGTTCGGCTCGGGCGCGCGTGCCGTTCGGAATATGCCAAATAGGCAAGAGTTTCCGTAACGAAATAACGCCCGGCAACTTTATTTTCCGTCTGCGCGAGTTCGAGCAAATGGAAATGGAATTTTTCTGCAAGCCCGACACCGACCTCGAATGGTTTGAATACTGGAAAAACTACTGCTTCGAGTTCTTGCAAAAACTGGGCATCAAAAAGGAAAACCTGCGCATACGCGACCACGACAAAGCCGAGCTGTCGTTCTACTCCAAAGCGACGAGCGACTTCGAGTACCTGTTCCCGTTCGGCTGGGGCGAGCTTTGGGGCATAGCCGACCGCACCGATTACGACCTTAAAAAACACGCCGAGTTCTCGGGCGAAAAGCTGGACTACACCGACCCCGTTACGGGCGAAACGTATGTGCCTTACGTCGTCGAGCCGTCGCTCGGCACGGGCAGAGCACTTCTTGCCGTGCTTTGCGACGCATACGACGAAGAACAGCTCGAAAAAGAAACGCGCACGGTCATGCGCTTTGCGCCCGCAATCGCGCCGTACAAAGCCGCCGTGCTTCCGTTGCAAAAAGCGTTGTCGGAACGCGCCGACCACTTGTATCGCGCCATGCGCAAACGCGGCATAACATGCACATACGACCTCCCCGGGTCTATCGGCAAACGCTATCGCCGTCAGGACGAAATAGGCACGCCCTTCTGCATAACCGTCGATTTCGACACAGAGCCGACGGGCACCGTCACCGTGCGCGAACGCGATTCCATGAGCCAAATACGCATAGACGAATCCAAGGTCGCCGATTATATCATAGATAACTGCAAACTCGACTAACAAAATTAAGTTTAAGTTCGCAAACAAAAACAGTTCCCTATTAACGGGAACTGTTTTTGTTTGATTATTTAAGTTATACGCTATGCCGCAACATTTTCTATTTTTATCGAAATGGAACTATCTGCCCAAACTTGCAATATTATTTTATATTTTCCCGCGCCCAATGTAAGATTATCAGATCCGGACGGTTTAACTTCACTGCCTACGTGCATGTTGTTTATCCATGCGTTGGTAACATAGTTATGCACTTTAAAATCGGAACTTTGAGTAAATTCTACAACCAATTCGTACTGTTCTTTCGCCGAATCCGTCGCGGCAACTTTAACAAAGTTGTAGTCACGGGAACTCCATGCGTTCTCGCCGTTGATATTTCCGACAAGATAGAAATCGCTTTCTTCTGCGGGAATTACAGGATCGGCGGGCGTACCCGTTGCACTGTATGTTACATATATGGCATTCTTATTAAAATCAACCAAGAACTTGTAATTGCCGGTTGCGAATACGGCAATATTGGAATCCACGACCGCCAAGTATTCGCCGACGTCCTTGCTTGCAATATTACCGACCCAAATTCTGTCGGCGGCGAGCGTCGCACCTGTCTTGTAGAACTTGATATTATCGTCAGCAGTCAACGCAATTTCCAACATATACAATCCGTTTTCGGTCAACGTCATTTCAAAACCTTTTGTTGCCGAGTTTTCCCACGTAGCGTCGGAATTTTGCACGCTTCCTATAAGATATGCGTTATTGGGACGAACGGTATCCGCAGGATTTGTTATTTCGCTCGGATCCACCGTTCTCGTAGCGTGAACCGTCCAATAATCGTGAGTTTCGTAATGCTTGATATAAATCGTGAATTTTCCGCCGCGTTTAACAGTTACGTATTCGTTAGCATTGCCTGCGGGCGTTTCCACGCCACTACTTGAACTCTCGATATTCAAAGATACGGGGTTGCCGTCGATTATAAAGTAAATCTTATCGCCTTCCGCAAACTGTACGTTCTCCAACATAAACTGTTTGGTTATTCCGTCTTTGACTTCTTGATCGGTAAGCGTTTTCAACGTCATTTCCGCAAGCGCGCCGTTTTCGCCCACTCTGTATACTCCGCCGACCTGCGGAATTTCGATTTCGGTATACCGAGCATACACGGTTGTCGCCTGTGTAAACACCGTCGCCGTGCTTATTTTTTCTCCGCCTGTTTCTTTCGCAGTGTACCAACCGTCAAACTCCATGCCGACGGGAGCGATCGGCTCGGGTAAAGACTTCAATCGTCCGTCAACGTCCGTGACAAGGGTATCCGAAGTTTCAAGCGTGCCTTCTCCCGCAACAAAAGTAATTGTTTGCGCCCCGACTTCTTGCGTAGGAATATCTCCCGTTTTCTCTCCGTAAACACCCCAAGTAGCGCCGTTGGCATTAGACCACTTCTTTAAATACAGCATGTATTTACCGGTCACGGACACGTTAATTTTAGCAAGCGCCTCGTCGTGCACCGATACGTCGAGCCCTTTGCTTGCCGCATCTACAAAAACGCGTTCGACTTTACCGTTTACGGTAAACGATATAGTTCCGCCCTCGTAAAGTTCGACATCGGTAATCAAGAACTCGAATACTTGATCTATGTTTATAGGATTTCCATCCTCGTCCTCGCGCTTAATATTTTCCGTATTATCGGTCAACTCATACTCGACGTCGTTGTAAACCAATTTTGTTACGGGCACTTCTTCCTCAACGATTTCGGGAACAAACTCTACCCAAATGCTGTCGCCATCCTCCACGCCGTCAACCGGACGGTTGTCGTAAAGTTTAAGATGGAAAGTGAACGTTCCCGCCTGCTTGATTATGAAATTGGAATATCCATCGGCATTTACCTCATACTTACCATAAGCCCACTGATCGGACTCGTAATTGTTGTATCCCCAACTGTCAAATCCTTCGGGCGGAGTATGCCTGTATATTTTTATTTCGTCGCCTACCGAAAGTTTGATGACCGCTTTAAACTGTTTCCATACGTCTTTATCAGGCGTAGATTCAGTAAATTTATGTCCCTTTGTAAGAGACGAAATATCCTCTCCGCCAACAGTACCGTACAAATAAAAATCATATGTTATTTCCTGCGGAGCGTCTTCGTAAACAGCATATAACGTTGTATCTCTGTCAAACTCATACGCAGTAGTTACACGATCCCCGCCTTCGATAGCCGTAAACCAGCCCACAAAAACTTTTCCTTGCGGCGCGACAGGCGTAGGCAATTCCGCCAGCATCCCGTTGGAAGTTTGTGCCGTCACCCCCGCAAGCGTTCCGCCGTTTGCATCAAATGTGACGGTATAAACTCCGCTCGGCACTTCCGATCCGTCTTTGGTGTAATGCGCATATACGGTCGTGTTGGCGGTGAATTCGTATGTAGCGGTTATTCTCACTCCGCCCGTCGCCGCGGTGTACCAACCGTCAAACGTGTGGTTGAGCGGCGCGGTGGGCGTGGGCAACGACGCGAGCAAACCGTTCAAAGTCTGCGCGGTCGTATTGGCGATCGTTCCGCCGTTGGGGTCGAACGTGACGGTATAAACCCCCGTCGGTTCTTCCGTGCCGCTGTCCTTTGTCCAGTGCGCATACACGGTCGCGTCGCCGGTAAACACATAGTTTACCGTAACAAGATCGCCGCCGTCTTTAAGAGTATACCAACCGTCGAAAGTGTGACCGCCGTATGACAGATAAGTTTCGGAAATAAGGCTCGCAAGTTTGCCGCCCGTCGTTTTTAAAACGCTGTTGCCTACTATCGTCCCGCCGTTCGCGTCGAACGTGATATTATAAACGCCGTCTTGACGTTGCGCCTCCCACTGCGCATATACCGTCGTCGCGCCGCTGAACTTGTAGCCGTTCGCGCCGAAAGTAACTGTTTCGCCCGAGCCATCCCGCTTGACGTTGTAACCCGTAAACACGAACCCCGTATATTCGGGCGCTGTCGGCTCGGCGAGGATTCTGCCGTCGGCTGTATGCAGTTTGACTGTATTGCCGTTTGCATACGCGCCGCCGTTCGCGTCGAACGTTATTTCGTATACGCCGACTTTGGTTTCGCCGTCGCTGCTGTCGCCGCACGCAACAAGCGCGCCGACCGACATAGCAAACACGGTCGCCGTCAACGTAGTCAAGATACACTTCGACTTTTTCATACCATTTTCCCTCTATTAAGTTTTATTAGCAGAGCGCTTTGCGCCGCTCACAATTTTAATTATAGCACCGTTATTCGCTCATGTCAATACATATATATGATTTTTACCGCATAAATTTTCCCGAAACGCCCGAATTTACCCTGTAAATAATCACAGTCACGCATACAATCACGCAAAACAAAAAAAACGCCCCGAAGCCTACCCGACCTCGGAGCGCATGCGTGGCGCAATATATATAAAAGTTTACGCGATTTCAATACCCCGCCACAAAAGACGGCTTACACCAAATCGTCTTTAAGCGTGCGATCGAACAGCTGTTCCATCATGGCGCGAGGTTGGAGTTTATCCAAAATCATTGTATTCACCGCGCACGTAATGGGCATATCCACGCCGTGCTTATCGGCGAGCAACGCCATTGCGCGAGCCGTGTGCACGCCCTCGGCGAGTTTGTCGTACTTCTTGCCCTTGGCGTAATTTTCGCCCCACATTCTGTTATGGCTGTGCGGCGAAAACAGCGTCGTTTCGTAATCGCCGAGGTGACACAGCCCGTAAGCCGACAGAGGATTGCCGCCGAGCTGTTTTATAAGCCGCGCGACCTCTCGACTTCCGCGCGCCATCAACGCGCCTTTGAGCGTCACGAGGTTCATGCCGTCGAGCACGCCCGCGACAATGCCCATGACGTTTTTAGCCGCCGCGCCTATTTCCGTGCCGATAACGTCGGTGCCATAATAAAACCTGATAAGCGGGCTTTTAAAATATTCGATAATACGTTCGACAGTCGAACGTTCGTACCCGTCGATAAGCATGCAATTGGGATTGCCGACCGTAAATTCCTGAACGTGCCCGGGTCCCGCCCACACGGCAATCTGCCAGCTTTCCAGCCCGAATTCGAGCGCGATTTCGCTTAACCGTTTGCCCGTGCTGATTTCGATACCTTTCATGCAAGTGACGAGGTACTTGCCCGTCATGTCGCACTTGCCGCGAATATCGCCCATAACATTGCGGAACGCCTGCGACGGCACGCTCACAATCACGACGTCCGCCGTCTTAATTGCGCGCGTAATGTCGGTGGTAAGCTCTATGGACTTGGAAAACCGCACGTATTCGTTTTGCCGCGTCATCGAAAGTTGTTCGTAAGAAATTTCGCCCGCCTTGCCGTAAACGGTTACTTTATGCCCGAGCTGATCGGCGTACCACGCCAAGAACGAACCCCATCTGCCGCAACCCACGACCGTAACGCGAATTTTCTGACGCGTGTAGTCCATAGGGATAGAATAATTGATTGACAATGTGTACTCCTTTTAAAAAACGAGAGTGCGGCAAACGCCTTGCTTGCTCTTGCACGCTTTAAATTGTATCGCTTTAATTACGGCATGTATGCCCGCACACCGTAGCGGGGTTGCCGTTAGTTTTTGGGCGAGTAGTTGGGCGCTTCTTTCGTTATGGAAATGTCGTGCGGGTGCGACTCGATAAGCGCGGCGTTTGTAATCTTGACAAACTGCGCGTCCTTGCGCAACTTCGCAATCGTCGGCATGCCCGTGTAGCCCATGCCCGCGCGCAGACCGCCGATAAGCTGATACACAATATCCGCAAGCGCGCCGCGGTACGGCACTCTGCCCTCGACGCCCTCGGGCACGAGTTTTTTGGTGCCCTCTTGGAAATATCTGTCCTTACTGCCGAGCGGCATTGCGCCCAGGCTTCCCATGCCTCTGTAAGTCTTGAAACTTCTGCCCTGATAAATTTCCAGCTCGCCGGGGCTTTCGGTAGTGCCCGCGAACAGCGACCCGACCATGACGGCATTAGCGCCCGCCGCAATAGCTTTGGTAATATCGCCGCTGTACTTAATTCCGCCGTCGCCGATAATCGCCTTGCCGTATTTGTCCGCGACCTCGGCGCAATCCATAATAGCCGTAATCTGCGGCACGCCTATGCCCGCGACAATGCGCGTGGTGCAAATCGATCCGGGACCTATGCCCACTTTAACAACGTCCGCGCCCACCTCGAACAAAGCGTTCGCCGCGGCGGAAGTAGCAACGTTGCCCGCAACGACGGTAACGTTGGGGAACGCCTCTTTAACCTTTGCAACCGCTTTTATAACGTCCACGTTGTGTCCGTGCGCGGTGTCCACGACAAGACAGTCAACGCGCGCGTCAACAAGCGCTTTTGCTCTGTCCATATAGCCTTTGCCGTTGCTGATAGCCGCGCCGACAAGCAGTCTGCCGTTTTTGTCCTTTGCAGAATTGGGGTACTGTATGGCTTTTTCAATGTCCTTAATTGTGATAAGACCTTTAAGATTACCCTTGCCGTCCACAATGGGCAGTTTTTCTATACGGTGTTTGCCCAGTATCTTTTGCGCTTCTTCGAGCGTCGTGCCCTCGGGCGCGGTGACAAGCCTGTCTTTTGTCATGACGTTTTCGATAGGCTGATCGAAGTTGGTTTCAAACCTCAAATCTCGGTTTGTGAGTATACCTACGAGCTTGCCGTTTTTGCAGATAGGCACGCCCGAAATCTTGTACTTTTGCATGAGTTCCAGCGCGTCGGAAACCTTGCGATCGGGCGCGAGGAAGAACGGGTCGGTAATAACGCCGTGCTCGCTGCGTTTGACTTTGTCCACGTGTTCGGCTTGGCTTTCGATACTCATATTTTTATGTATGATGCCCATACCGCCCTCGCGCGCCATGGCGATGGCAAGCCTCGATTCGGTAACGGTATCCATAGCCGCCGAAATAAGCGGAATATTAAGCGTTATATCGTCGCTCAATTTTGTCGTGAGATCGACGTCTTTGGGCGTGACGTGCGATTCGCCGGGGATTAAAAGCACGTCGTCGAAGGTCAACCCTTCCTTTACGATTTTACTCATATGTAAATATCTCCTTTAAGATTGATACTGCGCAATGTACTCTTTGAGTAATATGTTATACACTTCCCAAATCTGACGGTTATAACCGCCGTATCGGACAAGCGTGAGCTCTTGCAAAGCGCCGTTGTTTTCGCGTATCGCCGCCGAGCTTTGCCCGTATTTTTCCGCGTTGTAATACAACAGAAATTCGGTGTACCAAAGCCGCCGCGCGACCGACGACATAACCTGCAACCAGTACAGTCTGTGCAACTGTTCGTCGAGCTTGTTGTTATTGCCGTCGTCGGGCATAAAATCGACCGCCGCTTGCGCAAACTCTTTAAACCGTTTTATCTGATTGTAGTACCGAGTAAACCCGTCCGTGCGCGACACGAACAGCGAAAACTCCGTGCCGTTCAAAACGCCGTTGTAAGTTTCTTTTACGTAAGTTTCGGACAAAACGGGAACTTCGCGCCACTCGCCGTTAATATTGATTTTACCTTTTTTGGACAAGTTGTTTTCCACGCCCGCGCGCAAAAACTCCACGTCCAAATATTCGCCTATTGCGCCGATATAATCGACATACCCGTCAATGTTGGACATTAACGAATATCTGCCGTCGCCCTTAATGTCTATGCCGTAGAACGTCGCGGAACGCTCCGCAATGCTCGTAACGCTGTCGCCGTTCTTGTTGCTGTTGTACGCCATAACGTCGGTTGTGCCCAGCCACGCCCGCGCGCGATAGTTCATAACGCGAATATCGTGACCGTAGCTGTACACCGCGGGACGAAGCGCAAGCGACGGCATGCTCGAAATGTTTTGCAAACTCTTTGCGCTGTTTATCTGCGCAACGTTGTTAAGCGACAAATACATGCGCGTATACTTTTCGACGCGCTCTGCATAGTACGTGCCACGCGCGGATTCGCCCGAAGCATAATATTTTTCCGCAAGGTCGTAAGACAGCTTTGTGCAAACATACAACGCTTCTATAAAATCGTCGTTGGTCAGCGCGCCCGTCTTTGCGAGAATATCGAAGTTGCCTCTGTCGTCCGTGTGCGACGCGTCGGCTATGCCCTCGCGTTTGTTGCCGTCATTATCGACGTACTCGAACGTACCTTCGTAATCGCCCAGCTCGCGCGAAATATACCGCTCGCCGAAGTCCACGGCGCGCTCGCTCATGCCCAATTTATTAAACACCCGCATAGCGGACAGCGGCAACGCAACCGCAAGTATGCAGGTCAACATCAATATAACGGAAAGCGCGACGGCAACCGATTTTACGGCAACAGCAATAAGCTCGTTGCCGAACGACTCGTCATGCCTATCGTTCGCGCCGTGCGCGTCGCTCGCTCCCCCGCGATAACTCTTGCCGATAGCGGCAGGATTAACGCTGTTATTATCGGACTTCGGCGCGCAACTAACTTCCTCGTCCGTAAAGGGCGCGGAAACACCGTCGGCGTCGTCGGGGACGCTTGTCACGTTCTCGGTATCGACGGCAGGGTTTTGTCCGTCGCAGTAGGTCTTGTCGTCCGAGTATTCCATTACCGATCATTATAACACAAAAAATCGGGGCGCACAAGCGTTTTTATATATTTGTTCCGAAATTACCCGTTTTGCAAGCAACGCCCTATTTCGCATTACGGTAAAACGCCGTATGCCGAGCAAAAATCGCGCATGAAAAAAGCCGCACACGGCGTTGCGACTTCTTTCCGTAAAAGGGGAAATGATATAGGTAAACGCAATCCAATCGGACAGCGTAAACCCCAAAGCCGATCCGCGAACAAACAAAACCGCCGAACGCGGAAGAAGTCGCCTTGCAAGCCGCGATATAAAACGGCATAACCCGCGCAGTTCGCGCCTATTCGGTGGGTTGCGCGAATAGCAAACGAGCGCAAAAAACAAACTTCTTATAATATATTACAAGAAGTTATCTTCTTTGTCAAGCATTATAAGAAGTTTTTTTCTAAAATATTATTATGATAAGCACACGAATAAAGGAATTGAGAACGGAGCGCGGGTTGTCGCAACAGGCGCTCGCTCGACATATAGGCGTAAGCCAAAAGGCAGTGGACTATTGGGAGCGCGGCGTGAACGAACCCAAAGCAAGTTATATAGTATTGCTCGCCGACTTTTTCGCGGTGTCGGCGGACTATCTTCTCGGCAGGGTTGATTTATAATCCGCATGATATTATGAGCGACTGTCAAGGCAACAAAAAAGTCGGACGCTATCCGACTTTTTTGGCGAGCACCTTTGCGGTTACGGGGTCGAGCAAAACCCCGCTTCGGCTGTTTTCCCAATAGAACGCGACGTGCCAGCAAGCGCCGTCGCCGCCGAGCGGATTTTTAATAATGCGCACGCGAATTTCGTACTTGCCCTTTGGTTTCAACTCGGTTTTAGCCGCCTCGATAGCGCGATCGTAACCGAACATATCGGGCGTAACGAGCGACTTCATTACGAATTCGGTATCATTGCCGCCGCAGTGAATGACGAGCGTAAACTCGCCGCGCGCCTCCGCGTCGAACTCGGCGGAAAAGCTCGCGGCAAACGGGTGAACGTTGAGCGCGCCGCCGTATGTCGCCGAGCCGAGCCGAACGGTGTACGTATACACCGCGTCGATATTAAACGAAGTGGGCACAAGCGTAATCAGCGTGTACGGCTTTAACTCACCCGCCTTGCCGTCTATTTGGTACGGGTTTTCGCGCACGCCCGACACCGCTGTAACAGCCATCGTGCCGTCCGCCGCAGTGTAATATTCACTGCGCCGCTCACTCACGTCGAGCATGTCGTCCGTTCCGCACGAACAAAAGACCCAAATCGTCGCGACCGTCATAATCGCCGCAAACACCGCGCATAATTTCTTCATAATAAACAATATGACCGCGCCCCGCGCGTTATGCCAAGAGTATAAGGAACTCCATTATTTAAACCATAACGCACAATGAGCCCAGCCCTTACCCCCTCCCATCATTTCGACCGAAGCGAGCGTTAGCGAGCGTAGCGGAGAAATCAAGGCGTAGCCGCACCAAGCACTGCTTGGATTTCTGTCGTGTGTGGGCTTTGTCCGTTTATTGTATTTGCACCCGATTAAATGCGTTACGTTAATGTGATAAGCGTAATGACTTTCCTCTTTGCGGCGGTTCGCCTAGATTCCTCGGCAAGCTCGGAATGACGGGATTTGGGCTTGAAATGCCTATCATTGACAAAGCACACAAAGGCTTGCCATGCCTTATTCCCCCCCCCAAAAAAAATCATATCGCCCATAACGCGCAATGCGCCCAATCCTTTCTCCCATCATTTCGACCGAAGTGAGCGTCAGCGAACGCAGCGGAGAAATCAAGGCGTAGCCGCACCAGTATTAAGACTTTACCACCCTGCGGCGGTTCGCCTGGATTCCTCGACAAGCTCGGAATGATGGGGTTTGGCTTTACATGCCTATCATTACTATAAAGCACACAAAGATATGCACTGCCCCCATTTCGACCAACGCGACCACGCCTTATCACCACCCCATCATTTCGACCGAAGTGAGCGTCAGCGAACGCAGCGGAGAAATCAAGGCGTTAGCCGCACCAAGCACAGCTTAACCACCCTGCGGCGGTTCGCCTGGATTCCTCGGCAAGCTCGGAATGATGAGAGTTTGGCTTTATCACAATATAGTAAAAAGGCTTGTGCACAACGCACAAGCCTTTTGGTTTTACAGCAATTTTTCCAGTTCTTTTGTCAGCTTCTGGATACGGTCGCGCTTGACCTCTATCTCCGCCGTGAACGCGCGGAAGTATTCCACATCCTCTTTCTTCGGTTCGCTCTTGCTTATAAGCGACTCTATCAACGCCGCTTCCGAACGACTGCGCTTTATTTCAAGCAGTTGTATTTCTTCCGAAATCACGCGGATTTCTTTTGCCATTTCGCGTTTTATGCTCATTGTTTTACGCCTCCTCTTGTTGGGTCGGTTTGTTTTGTTGCTTTTCTTTGCGCTTTTGCGCTTTCTCGCGCATTTCGTTGGCGCGGTTCTTCATGACTTCCGCTCTCGCTTTTAATTGTTCCGCTTGCATCTCGTTCGCTTCCGCTTTCTTTTCCAATGCTTCCGCTTTTTCTTCGGGGCTTTTCACTCGGGTCTTTTCTTTCTCTTTCGCGCGTTCTTCCGCTTTCATTGCTTTCTTTTCTTCGGGCGTCATTACTATTACTTTGGCTTTGGCTTTCATGGCTTCCGCTTTCTTCCGCATTGCCTTTGCTTTGGCTTCAAGCTCCGCCGCTTTTTCCTCTGGCGTTTTTGCTTTCTTTTCCAGCGCTTTTGCTTTCTTTTCAGTTTTCTTTTCGTTATCTTCCGTTGTTGTTGCTGTCGCCGTCGTTGCCGCCGCTGCCATGCGCCCGGCTTTTATTGCCGCTATTGTTGCGTCCACGTCCGCTTTTGCGCGCATTTTTATGACCATCTTTCCCGTTATTAACTGCAACACGCCTTTCACGTGCAATATTACCATTACCGCTACTATTATCGCTATTACTCCGACCACTATTAACAGCACGCCCCACCACGGCATGCCTTCTTCCACTATTACCGTTGTTCCCTCTATGTCAAACACTCTAAACGTATTGGTGTATTTAAGTCCCGTATAGTTGTCCGTGCCTTTTACTTCAGCCGTCATTATATACAGACCTACGCCCATACTGCTTAACAGGTTTATCTCTTTACTGCTATCGTAGTACACGTACTCGCCTGTTTCGTTTGTTATTGTTATTACTACATTGTCCTGTCCGTACTTGCTCTTGCTTTCAGGCGTATTCTTTGTTGCGTCGTACTCGCCGGTTATCCAGCTTTCTATGCTCGGACTTTCCTCCCAGTAGTTCTCCGCTCTTAACACATTGAACACTATTTCTTCGTTGCCTAACTCCGTATAACTGCTTGTTCCGTCCACCCACACTCTTAACGTATATCTATTCACCGGCAGTTCGTTTAGTTTGCTTATTATTGTTTCGTTCGTTATTTTATAGCACTCGCCGTATGTGTTATCTACTACTCGTTCCGTCGCTATATCTTCCAGTCCTTCTATTGTTTCGCCGTTACCGGTCAATATACTTATATGCACGTTCTTTTCGGGCAATAGGTATTTCGGCTGGGCGATTATTACTGTTTTCTCCGTATCGAAGTTGCCATACGTCCACCTCACTATATTCGGCATTTTTTCCCACGAGTTTTCCGCCGTCGTTATTTCAAAGCCTATTTCCGTTGTTCCGCTGTAATTTCCTATGAACGTTATTTTCGCTTTGGCTGCCCCGCCGTTTATTGCTTGGTCCTCGTGCGTCTCGTCGCTGTATGTTACCTCGTAATCTATGCCTTCATACAAAACCAAGTAATCTAACACTACTTTGACGGTCGGGCGTTTCAGCGAGCCGTCGTATTCCTGATTCCCGTCAGTTATTCTTACGGTCAGTCGCTCGTCTGTTTCTTTTATTTCGTACTTTGTAATATTGAGCGGGGTTTCGTGTTTTCCGCCTATGGGGTAATCCGATTCTCCGTTCAACCACACGGTATACTCGCCTGCGTTCCTGAACGCGGCGACGGTTTCGGCGTTGTACGTATACTTAACCGTTATTTCGCTTATGTTCGTTGCGCTGACAGCGGGATCGTTATACTCCGTTACTCCGTCCGCATACGCGTACTTGATTACATCCCCGTGTGCGGCGGCGCCTTTGAGCGTCAGTTTTGCTCGGACTTTATTTGTTTGGTTCCCTCTGTACCCGGGGATATACTCGAACTTCGTTTGTTCGGTTACTTCCGTCCATGCCGTGCCGTCGTAATACTCCCACGCGACGTTATACTGTCCGCCTGTGATATTTATTTCAAACGGCAGTTCTTTTTTGCCGGTATAATTCCCTTTGAAGTTTATTACCGCATACCCTGTGCCTGCGTCGATATTGTTTTTGTACGTTATTTCGTAGTCTTTATTTGCCGTCAGCGCGGTACCGTTATACGTCACGGTCACGCTCGGCTCTTTGACTGTTCCGTCGTACTCGTACTTGCTTTCGCTTAAGGCTGTTACCGCTTCGCTCGTTATATCTTGCGGTAGGATGGTTATATAGTAATCGAGGTTATATTCTTTACCTCCGATATTTATTCCGTATGTTATTTTGTAATGTCCTGCGTCCGTTATGTCGCCTGTATATGCCACGTATGTTCCGTCGAAGTCTTGCTTGCTTATTTCTTTCGGCGTTTGATTTTCCGCGTCGATTGTCAGTTCGTACTGTATTTTACTGTCTTTCGCGTAATCGTACCACGCACCGTAATATCCGGTAGTTTCAGTTAGCTCGGCGGGGGTGGAGGCGTATGCAGTTTTAAACGTGATTTTTTGCGGTGCGCCGTTCAAGTCGCATAATTCGCTGTCGAGCAGTAATATTGTCTTGGTTTCAGACGAGCTTTCGAAGTATTTATTAGGGTCGAGGGGAACGCCGTTGACGTTATGGTATTTTATGTAAGACTGATTTCCCGAATATGCAAAAACCGTCTGGCACGTAATAAATACTTCCGCATCGTCTTCCATCTTTGAAATAAAGTTAATCCGCTTACCAGATCCCAATACAAAATTATGCCTATCGCCGTTACTTTGCCCTGTTACCGTATTATTTTTTATTACGGGATTGCCGCCGAAGTTTATTTTGTCCGAATTACACAGCACGCCCGCACTTTCTTGGACTGCCGTATTGCCTGTTATTTCGCCGCCCGTTACGGTAAAAGAATTTTTCTCCGTATATATACCGCCACCGCGCTGTTTAGCCGTATTTCCGTAAATTCTTCCGCCCGATATTGTGACGTCGGAGTTTGTTGCATACAAACCTCCGCCGTCGGTTTGAGATTCGTTATTGTATATCTCGCCGCCCGATATTGTGACGTCGCAGTCTGATGATGCACGCAAACCTCCGCCGTTAGCTTGCGATTCGTTATTGTATATCTCGCCGCCCGATATTGTGACGTCGGAATCCATTACATCAATCCCTCCCGACATATTATCGAATATCTCGCCGCCTGTAATTGTAAGCGTCGATGAGTACACCCCCACGCCGCCGCCATAGTTGCCGCTTTTTCTTACACTAGGATTTCCGCAAACTTTTCCGCCGGATATTATCATATCGCTACCTTTATTTAAATAAACACCGTCGCCTCGACTTTTAGCACGGTTAGCGGATATTTCACCGCCGTACATCACAAAATTCGAAGCGTCGGAAACACTCACTCCGCCTCCGTAGCATTCGGTTCGATTATCCGAAATTTTACCGTTATACATGTAAAATATGCTAAAATTGCTTACATAAACGCCTCCGCCAGAAGTACCTGCCTGTGACGGGCTCGAATTATTGACTATATTTCCGCCGAGCATCACGAATTCGGTATTTTTAGCATAAATGCCGCTACATAATATATATCCACCGGAAGGATTAGTCCCGTTTTTTGTAATGGTTCCGCCGCGCAACAGCAATTTGGCAGACTCCATATAAACCGCTCCGATAGTCGCACTGTCAGAAACATATGCGCCCGCTATAATTCCGCCGTTTACGTTTACGGTTTGGTTTTGGACTTGACCGTCCTCTGCGTTTACAGTCTTTTCATAATCGTACCGCCCTTCGTGAGTTTTGGTCGGATCGCCGTCGATTATTTCCAATTCGCAATTTTTGCCGTAAATTACCGACGAATACTCATTACCCTGATAATCCAATCCGTTACCCTGACAATCCAATCCGCGATCGAGTACATTACCGTTAAGGTCGAGTTGCATATACATGCCTTGCGGAATTTCCAGTCGTCCGTAAGGAAAAACTTTTTCGTCCGCGCCGAACGAAGTATAAAGTAGTTTATTATTGCTCACCTCGCGTTCGGTGGGTTGAGCAATCCAATCGCTCGCAAGCACGACTCGCACGCGGTTATTCGCGGAAGTCACGGCGCTCATCGCCGCCGCCCAGCCCATATCGAGTCGAGTATATCTGTACGTATTGTTCGCTTCGCTGTAAACATACCAGCCGTATTCTTCCGCGTTTCCGTTTACTTCTTCCGCGCCAATCAAATTATTAACGCTGTCGTCGCCGATTATGTATGTAACGCCGATTGCGCCCAACTCGATATTCGGAACTGTCGAGCTTTCTTCCGCTTTTATCGCGGTTGTCGGCGCGAACAAAAAAGCGAAAGCCGCAGCGCATGCAAAAATGAGCGCAATTACAGTTACGCACAATTTTCGAGCAGTCAGACTCCTAAACCCCATAAATTCCATACTCCTTGATAAAAAATGTAACACGCGAGTTAAATATTAAGGCTCAACTTATTCCCGTAATAATAACTCTTTACCCGTTTATTATTTTACAATGCCACCTCTCCCCTGTCAAGCGTATAAACATGATTTTTTCACTTATTTTACTTATTTCTCGACATTATTTGATTTTTTTCGCAATTTTTATATTTTAGACTACGCACAGTACCGCCGCGTGAATTTTGCCGTAATATTTTCAGCAACAAAAAACACGGTTAGTCCGTGTTTTCCGTTTACTGTTATATGCGCCGTCAAGCGAAATTCAGGTGTTGTCTTTTACTTTCATCAAACGCACTATCGCCGCGCGCTCGTTCTCGTCGAGTTTCATTAAAATATACTTTATCGTTTCCTGCAACTGCGGGATCATGACGTATTCCAACGCGTTGACCCTGCGGCGGTTTTTTTCTATTTCGTCGGCGAGCATGTTGCACGTTTTTTCCACTTCCGCCAAGTGCAACAGTTTATCCGCAAGCGCGGTTAGTTTTAGCACGGCGTCGTCCAGTTCGGCGGGCGCGGAACACAGCGCATACGGCAACCGCACTTCGCCCACGCGCTTGGTCTGCATGTACGGCACGTCTACGCCCATGACGTTTTTAGTGCCGACCGTGACCGACGCGGTGAGCGTGGGCAACGCTATCGCCTGCACCACTTCGAGCGGCGCGCCGCCCGACATGGCAAACGCTTTTAGCGCGTCGGCTATTTCGCCCTCTATCTCCTCGCGCAGGCGTTTGTTCTCTTTAATCAAAACCAAAAACTGCCGCACCATTTCGTCCGACTTGTCTTTTAACAGCTTGTGTCCGCGCTCCGCGGTTTTGAGCCTGTCTTTAAGCCTGCGCAGTTCCATGCGCGTGGGGTTTACGTTTAATCTTGACATGACGCTCCGCTTATATCGATAATATCGAAGTTACAACCGTAAAATTACAGTTCCGTTTCCTTGCCGTAAAACTCTTGCAAGTATTCGTCGCGTATGCGTTTCAGCTCCGAACGCGGCAAAATTTTAAGCAGTTTCCAACCGATGTCCAAAGTTTCTTCGATACTGCGGTTGGCGTTGAAACCCTGATTGATATACTGTTTTTCAAACTCCTCGGCGAACTTGGCATACAGCCTGTCAACGTCGGAGAGCGCGGCGTCGCCCAAAATCGACCCCAGTTCTTTTGCGTCCTTGCCGCGCGCATACGCCGAGAAAAGCTGGTTCATTGTGTCGGCGTGATCCTTGCGCGTTTTGCCCTTGCCTATGCCCTTGTCTTTAAGCCGTGACAGCGACGGCAAAACGTCTATCGGCGGGTTTAGTCCTTTTTTGTACAGTTCGCGCGACAGGATTATCTGCCCCTCGGTGATGTAGCCCGTAAGGTCGGGTATGGGGTGCGTTTTGTCGTCCTCCGGCATTGTCAGTATGGGTATAAGCGTTATAGAGCCCGCCTTGCCGCGTATACGCCCCGCGCGCTCGTAAATGGTAGCAAGGTCGGTATACAAATATCCGGGATAGCCGCGCCGACCGGGAACCTCGCGGCGCGCCGCCGAAATCTCGCGCAACGCCTCCGCATAGTTGGTTATGTCCGTCATGATAACAAGCACGTGCATGCCGCAATCGAACGCCAGATATTCCGCGGCGGTCATAGCCATGCGCGGCGTGTTGATGCGCTCGACGGCGGGGTCGTTAGCCAAGTTCAAAAACATTACAGTCCTATCTATCGCGCCCGTCCTGCGGAAGTCGTTTATAAAAAACTCGCTCTCCTCGTAGGTTATGCCCATTGCCGCAAACACGACGGCAAACTTATCGTCGGTGTTTTTGACCTGCGCTTGCCGAGCTATCTGCGCCGCGAGGTCGGCATGCGGCAGACCCGACGCCGAAAAGACAGGCAATTTTTGACCGCGGACAAGCGTGTTAAGCCCGTCAATCGCGCTCACGCCCGTTTGAATAAACTCGTTGGGATAGTCGCGCGCAACGGGGTTGAGCGGGCTGCCGTTTATATCCAAGCTCTTTTCGGGCAGGATTTCCGCGCCGCCGTCAATGGGATTGCCCATGCCGTCGAACACCCTGCCGAGCATGTCGTGCGACACTTTGAGTTCTATGGCTTTGCCCGTGAACGCCGCTTTCGCCTCCGAAATTTTAAGCCCGCGACTGGGCGCGAAAAGCTGAACCAACGCTTTGTCGCCGTCCACTTCGAGCACTCTGCCGAGCCGCGCTTCGTCCGCTCCGCCCTGCGAAATTTTTACAAGCTCGTTGTACTTAACGCCCTCGACCTGTTCAACAAGCATGAGCGGACCGACGACCTCTTTAATCGTCCTATATTCCTTGCGCATTACTCGTCCTCCTTTTTAAGCTCCGCCAGCTCGCGCGTCATGTCCGCATGAATACCGTCGAGCGCGGATATATCGCTTTCCACGACGTATTTCGCCCTGCCTATCTGCTCGCGGCACGGTAGTTTGAGTATGGCGTTTACGCTCACGCCGCGATCGAGCGCGCGAAGCGCCTGAAAATAGAAATCCACTATGAGTTTAAGCATTTTGAACTGCTTTTTGAGCGAAGTATACGTATCGACTTCGTGGAAAGAGTTTTGATGCAAATAGTCCTCGCGCACAGACTTCGCGGCTTCCATGGTGAGCCTGTCGCGCGGCGACAGCGCGTCCATGCCGACAAGCCTGACAATTTCGTCCAGCCGCGCTTCCTCCTGCAAAATCTTGCTTATTTCCGTTCTGTACGCCGTGAACTGCGCGTCCACATTGCGCGTGAACCAGTCCGCCAGCCTGTCGCTGTACAGCGAATAACTGACAAGCCAATCTATCGCGGGGAAATGCCGCTTGTACGCAAGCGCGCTCGACAAGCCCCAGTACACCTTGACTATGCGGAGCGTCGCTTGACTGACGGGCTCGGACATATCGCCGCCGGGAGGCGACACCGCGCCGATAGCCGTAACCGACCCGACGCGCTCCGTCGATCCCAAAATCTTGACAGACCCCGCGCGCTCGTAAAATTCGGCGAGCCTGCTCGATAGGTACGCGGGATAGCCTTCCTCCCCCGGCATTTCTTGAAGTCTGCCGCTCATTTCACGCAAAGCCTCCGCCCAACGCGACGTGGAGTCCGCCATGATAGCGACCGAATATCCCATGTCGCGGTAGTATTCGGCAATCGTGATGCCCGTGTAAATGCTCGCCTCGCGCGCCGCGACGGGCATGTCCGAAGTGTTGGCGATTAGCACGGTGCGCTTCATAAGCGGTTGACCCGTTTTGGGGTCGATAAGTTCGGGGAACTCGTTAAGAACGTCGGTCATTTCGTTGCCGCGCTCGCCGCACCCGACGTACACTATAATATCCGCGTCCGACCACTTGGCAAGCGCGTGTTGCAACACCGTCTTGCCCGACCCGAACGGGCCGGGAACAGCCGCCACGCCGCCGCGAGCTATGGGGAACAGCGTGTCTACGACGCGTTGACCGGTGATAAGCGGTTCGATCGGCGGAAGTTTTTCGGCGTAAGGTCTGCCCTTGCGCACCGGCCAGCGTTGCAACATGGTAACGTCGTGCTTGACTTTTCCGTCGGACACGACAGCGACGACCTGCTCGACGGTAAATTCGCCGCTCGAAATTTTTTCGATAACGCCGCCGATACCGAACGGAACGGTTATTCTGTGCTCGACGACCTCGTTTTCTTTGACCGTGCCGATAACGTCGCCCGCAATAACATTGTCGCCTTTTTTGACCGTGGGAACGAACGCCCATTTCTTTTTGCGGTCGATAGCGGGCGCGCTCACGCCGCGGTCAATCCTATCGCCGGAAATAGCCGCAAGCGCTTCGAGCGGGCGTTGAATACCGTCGTAAATGCCGCCGATAAGCCCCGGTCCGAGCTCGACAGACAGCGGCTGTTCGGTAGACGTTACAGGCTCGCCCGTGCCGAGCATGCTCGTTTCTTCATATACCTGTATGGACGCGCGATCGCCGCGAAGTTCTATGACCTCGCCGATAAGACCTTTACCGGACACGCGCACAACGTCGTACATCTTAACGTCCTGCATGCCGTCCGCCACAATCAACGGTCCGCTTATTTTAATGATTTTGCCCATGTTGCTCCTTGACAATCACAGATTGGATTTCGCTCGTGCGTTTGCTGTTGTTGTTTGTTTGGCGTTAGCCGCCGTTATTATTGTTACTTTACCGTCTTGCGGCGGGTCGCCCGAATTTCTCGACATGCTCGAAATGTTGTGTGTGCGTGCCGTTGCCGCTTCACCTTGCGGCGGTTCGCCTTGATTTCTCGACAAGCTCGAAATGATGGGGGTGTGGACTTATACTTTTTTTAATTTAATCAAGCTTTGCGACGAGCAAAACTTCCTCAACTATTATCTTTTATCTTTTATTTATTCATTTAATTGAACAGTATATCCACGCCGACGGCTTTTTCAACGTCCTTTTTAACGCCCGCCAAGCCGAACCCGTTTGAACCCGTCGAGGACGGGATAGCGAGCACCGCCGGATAAGGCTGTTGTTTGAGCTTGTCCATAAGCGCGGACATCTTTGCGGCATAATTTTCCGTGACCAAAATAACCGCGTATTCGTCGGTCTTGGCAAGGTCGCGCAAGACGTCCGCCGCCTTGTATTCGTCGTCAACTTTGTACACAGCCGCGCCGATTGCGAGAAACGCCGTTGCGCTCTCGCCGTCGCCTATTACCGCAATTTTGCCTATTTTTTCCATAACCCTGCCCCGACGGTAGCCCCGTCAACAGCTCTCTCCGCTACTTGTAAAGTTGCGGGATACGCTCGTAAAAACTTCCGCGCGCGTTTGTCTTTATACATACCAACGCGGTCTTTACCGTTTTTAATTCGACCAACGTTTCGGTGTAGTAGTTTAGAAACGGCAAGAACGAAGTGTATGCCGTCACCGTTCCTTCGGTCAAATAATACAGATAGTCGTCCGCGTCGCGTTCTGCGCGCCATAACTCTTTAAACTCGCCGCGCTCGATGTTTTCGGCATACTCATAGTACGGCGTGTTCTCGAAACACTCGGCAAAGCGTTCCGCCGCAACCGCCTCGTCGAGCATGTCGCGCCGCAAACTTCCGCCGTCTATAAACTCGTCGCCGCTCGACATGTTAAGCCGTTTCATGCGCGCCGCGGACAGAATATTTTTCATGTCTATTTCCGCGCGGAAATACTTTTTAAGCGGACGTATTCCGCACGAGAGCACCTGTTTGTACATGGCGCGGGTGAGCGACAAATCAATCGCCTGCGGCTTGTTTTCTTCCGCCTCGTCCAGCTCTTGGAGCGCGGCGCACAAAAATTTGTCCGTTTCCGAATAGTCGCCTTTGGCTATCTTTTCCGCGTCCGCGCCGACCGAATAGTACCCGTCCGACGGCACGCTCGCAAACCGCGATTTGTACGCGAGCTTTGCGTTGTTGTAAACGAACCGCGCCGTCAGTGCGGTTTTAAGTCGTTCGCTCGCCGCAACGTCGGAAATAAACTCTATCAGCCTGTCCGTTTCGCCGACGATAAACCCGTCAACGGTCAGCCCGTCGGAATAATAAAACCCGTAATCGCCCAGCATTTTAAACGCTTCGCCGAGCGACTTCGCCTCGACGACGCGCCGCAGTCGTTCCGCGTCCATGCGCTTGCCGTACTGCATAGCCGACATATTGGCGTAAACTTTGGTCGTAATCATTACAGCCCCAATGCTTTAAGCGTGTCGCCGACGGTGCGCTCTTTAAGCTCCGCGACAATCTCGTCCACGCTTAAATCTCTGTCGTAACGCGGATTGCGCAAAATAACCCCGCCCGAAAAGTCGCCCTGTACCTTGGACAGCGTCAGCTTCTTTTTCGCCGCCGCGCTCACCTTTTTGACCCAAGCCGCATTGACGCGTTTCGCGTCGGACTTTGCCGCAATAATTTCGTCGCCGTCCTCGCAAACCTCGACCACCAACTTTTGCAAAAGCGCAAGATATTCGGCGTCGGGCGCGCGCAAAATTTTATCGCGCACACCGTCGTACACCGCCGCGACGCAACGCTGTTTGGCATGCAAAAGCGCTTTGCCCGCTTCGAGATCGCCCAGTTTGACTTGACCCGAATAGTAGTCGTCTGCGGCTTTGTCGGAGCGCGCAAGGCTTTCCGCCTGCGCCGCGTCCAGCTCCTTGCGGAGCGCGGCAAGCGCCTCGGTCTGCTCGGCGGTCGCTTCCTCGACCATAGCCGCCGCCGTTTTTTTAGCCGACGACAGAATTTCGTCTATAAGTTTTTGCTTGCCGACCATAATCAGCCTATTTCCAAAAGCATAACGCCGAGTATGGAAACTATAAACGCGAATATCGCGAAAATCTCGACAAGAACAAGCATCGGGATAGCGTGACCGAGCTGTTTTTCCTGCTTGCCGATAAGGTTGATGCAACCGATAGCGACATTGCCTTGCATGATAGCCGACACCAAGCCGACAATAGCGATAGGCATGCAGAACGCAAAGATTATCCAGCCCTGCGCCGCGGTAAGCACTGCCATTTCGCCGAACACGTTTAGCTTAATCATTGTCATAAACGCAACGACAAAGCCGTACAAGCCCTGCGTGGACGGCATGACCTGCAAGATCATGGTGTTGCCGAACTTATCGGGTTGTTTGCCGAGCAACGCCGCAGAAGCCTGTCCCGCTCTGCCGACGCCTATTGCCGAACCTATGCCCGATACGATAACGGCGATCGCCGCGCCCATGATGGCATAAAAATTGCCCCAATTCATTTTACTTTCTCCTTAAAAGAATATTTATGGTAAACCGTTTAGGTAAGACCCTAATAGCATTGCTATCAACGATAGCGTATATATTTGGTACGTTCGCCGAGCGGCGCGAACAGCCTGCCCCCGCCCTCGTAAAACTTTCCGTAAAACTCCAAGAACTGCAACCGCGCGTCGTGAACATAAGCGCTCAACACGCCTATGCCCAGATTGAACACGTGCAACGGGATAAGGATTATCACGCCTACGACATACCCGACGTAGGGAATATCGAACAGTATTCCACCCAGCGTGTTGAATGCAAGCCCGATAGCGCAGCTCGCCAAACACAGCCCGAACAGACGGCAGTACGACAGCACGTCGGACAAAAGATTGATAAGCCCGTAAAGTCCTTTAAACCCGCCTATCACTTTACCGAACGGATTTTTCGCTTCGCGCCCGCCGAAAAACAGGATAAGCCCCGCGCCCAGCGCGGCAAGAACTATCGCGACGATTGTCAAAGCGAACACGGGAGTTTTAAGCAAGAACATGTTTACAGCCAAACAGCCAAGCGCGCCGAACAGAATAATTATCGAACCCGCGTCGAATATCGCCGAAAACGGCTTGCCCTGCTTGCACAGCGCGACGAATTTAATCGCATAGCCCACCACCATTTGCAAACAGCCGAGCACGATACTCAACACCAGCATTTGCATAGGTCCGCCGTTTTCGTCGAGCGGGTTAAACCACAGCGCGACTTTTTTGTCGCCGAAGTCTATCGAAAAATACCCGCCGAAAATTATGCCCCAGACAATCGCGGAAATTCCGCCCATGCCCACCAATAAAGCCAACCGCTTAAAGCCCGTGTCGAACTTTTTGGACATGCCTATGACAAGCCCCGCGACGGCGAGAATAAGCCCGTAAGCCGCGTCGCCAACCATAATGCCGAAAAACAAAAAATAGAAAACGGACATTATCGGGTTGGGGTCTATCTCCCCGTACTTGGGCGGGCTGTACATGTTTGTTATATCTTCGTAAGGCGCGACGACTTTGTTGTTTACCGCAAGCGTGGGCGGCTCGTCGCGCTCCTCGGGCGCGAGCAGTTGCACAAACGTCGCGGGGCAAGCCTCGGTCACGGCGTCCGCCGCGTCCTGCGCCGCCGCTTCGGGCAACCACCCTTCCAGCACAAACGCGCTGTCGGTTTTGGCAAACTTGGCTTCGGCTTCGGCGCGCTCTATATCCAATTCTATAACGTCGTAAAGTATGCGCAAATCGTTTACGTATTTTTCGTAAGCGAGCGCGGTTTTGGTAAGTTCCCACAGCCTGCGATCTATGTCGCCAAGCTCCGCCGAAAACGCGGACAGCTTTTGCTCCGCCGTGCAATCGTCCGTAAACGGGCAAGCCGCATAGCCGAGCGCGGTAAGGCGTTTGTCCGTTTGCTCGAAGTCCGCCGCACGGCAAACGCAAATAACGACAAGCCCGTCGCTTTGCCGCACTTCGTAAGCGCACGCCAAACCATCGAACGCCGAGTAAGGCGGCGTCGCGGCGCGGTTGTGATAAACGGACAAAACAATATCGCCGACGCGTTTAAACTCCGATAGTTTGAGCGGCACGACCGCAAACGGCGCGTATGCCGCGGTAGAACTCTTTATGGCGGAAGCGCGCGTCTTGCAATCGGCTATGTCGAACGAAATGCGTTCAAGCTCCTCGCACACATGCATAAGTTCGTACTCGCGCGCGGCGGCGTCCGAAAAATCGGCGCGCGTAATGAGCATGCGCCCGCCCGAATATTTGACGTCCGACAAAGTAAAATCGAGCGGAGTTCCGCCGCGCTTTACTTCGCGCGCATTGTCTTTTAGCCGCGCCGCCGCTTCCGCGTGCCGCGCTTTCAAAAAGTCGAGCGCGAACGCCAATTTCCCCTGTTTTAATTTAAGTTCCCTGTACAGCCCGGACTCGCCCGACGACGGCGACGTAACTTGTACACAGTCCGTCGCGCGCGCCTCAAATATCCCTTTGGACGTAAGGCTGTCCAATATTTTATTTTGGTCGCGCCGAAGTCCGACAAGTCGGAGGTGCGACATTCTGGCGATCGCCATTTTATTTTTTTCCTCCGAGCGCGGCGTAAAGTTCCGCCGTGCGCGCGGCTACGGCTTTTTGCTTTTCGGCTATCAGCCGTTCGCCCTGTTCTTCCGCGGCGCGCACGCGCTTTTCGCGTTCCGCCTGCGCGCGAGCCGCCGCCGCGGCAATCGCCTCGTCGTGCGCCTGCGCAGTAACGGTTTTACTGCGTTCTTTCATGTCGCGTTCGCGGTTAGCCGCATCAAGCTGAATAGCCTTGACCGACGCTTCCGCCTGCGCAATAATGCGCTTTGCCTCTTCCTCCGCCGACTTGACTTCCGCGAGCACGCTCTGCAAATTCTCGTCCAGACTGTCGCGATCGCCGTACATTACGGGTTCGATCTTTTTAGCCATTTTCAACCTCGTAAGCGGCTATCTTGCCTACGCGTTCCGCGTGCCGTCCGCCCGCGAACTCCGTTGTTAAAAACGCGCTCACAATATCCAACGCCGTTTGCACGTCGGTGTTGGCTGCGCCGAGCGCGAGTACGTTGGCGTTGTTATGCTCGCGGCACAGTCTGCCCATGTCCGCATTAAAGCACAGCCCGCACCTAACGCCCTTGACCTTGTTGGCGCAAATGCTCATGCCGACGCCCGTCTTGCAAATTACTATGCCGCGCGAGCCGTCCTCTTTAGCCACGCGCCGAGCAACCGCAAACCCGTAATCGGGATAATCGACAGACGCGCAACCGTCAGTGCCGAGGTCGGTATATTCGACCCCGTCCGCACGAAGTTTATTCGTTATCGCGTTTTTAAGATCCACGCCGCCGTGGTCGCATGCAATGTATATCATAAGCCGCCTCGATTGTATATTCGGATATAGTATATCATAATTTGCCTTATTTGTCACGCATTTGCCCTTAAATTTTTTTAGGCACATAGAGCCGCGCGCGCAAATCCGCCGCCGTCAGCCCGCCGTTGCGCGCTTATTTTCGAGCAGTCCGTCCGCAATTTCGAGTATTTTGTCGAACGCGGAACGTATCTGTTCGGCGCACAGCAAGTATGCGTTTACGCTCATGCCGAACGGGTCGGCAACCGGTCTGCCCGTAAGCTCGACAAACGAAACGGCGTTGTCGCTGCCCGTGCGCGCCGCGTGCTCGTCGGTCATGCCGATTATCAAATCGCCGTCGAGCGACATTTGCACGGTGAATATTCGCGCCTTGCGGTCGGCGTTGTGCTTAATGCCGAGCGCAGTAAGCGCCTCGTCCGCCTGCCGCGTCATGACGTCGCCTTTGCCCGCTTCCAGCCCCGCACTCGATACATTAAAATCCCCGATACGCTTTTTGTCGCGCAGATAATCCTTAAACAAAAACTCCGCCATGGGCGATCGGCACGTGTTGCCCGTGCACACGAAAATAACGTTCAGCTTGATTTTGCTTTTATCCGATTTGTCAGACATCTTCCGCCCTCCTCAAATAATCATGCCGCCGCTCAACTTGATGAGCCGCGCGATAAGCGATTCGCCTATGCCCTCGGGGTTCACGCCTTCGGCGATGACCGTTTCGTACAAGTCCGCGTCCGCTCGACGCAACGCCGCAAAAAGATTGTGCGCATACGCCTTGTAATCCTTGCCGAGCGCGTATGCGTTGCGCGACCCGTAAAGTTCGCGATTGCCGTCAAGGCAGAAAATCACGACCTGCGCGCCGCGCCGCGTCAGCTCGTCGTAACGCGAAATAATGCTTTGCGCCATGCCGTCGAAGTACGCCGCGAAAAGAACCTCGGCGTTGGGCGTGTAGCCGCCGCTCAATTTAGACGGCTCGCGCTTGAACGCTACGCCGCCGATAACGCTTTCTATCTGCGCGACGGTAACCCCGCCCTCGCGCAAAACAACGGGCGGATCGACGCGCATGTCAATCACCGTGGACTCGATACCTATTTCGGACGCACCGCCGTCCAGCACGTATTGAATACGCCCGCCGAGGTCGTCCAAAACATGGCTCGCAAGCGTGGGGCTTGCCTTGTCCGACGTGTTTGCGCTCGGCACGACGACGGGACAGCCCGCAAGCTCAATCAGTTTGAGCGCAACGGGGTTGTCGGGTATGCGCACGGCGACGGAACTGCCGCCCGCCGTCGTAACGCTCGGAATACAGTCCGCCTTGTCCATGACCAAGGTCAACGCCCCGGGCATAAACCTGTCCATAAGCATGCGCGCTTTTTGCGGGATACGCTTGACCACGTCGCCGACGCGCGACTTGTCGGACACCGCGACGATAAGCGCCTTGTCGCGCGACCTGCCCTTCACCTCGAACACCTTTTCGACTGCGCGATCGTCGGTAGCCGCCGCGCCCAGCGCGTACACCGTTTCGGTCGGGAACGCCACAAGCTCGCCCGCCCGAAGCGCTCGCGCGCACAACTCGATATTTTCCGCAGTCGGTTGCAAAATTTTCGTTTGTTTTTCCACGAGCAAAAAACCATCCTGTCTGTATAATATTAACACATACGGACGATAATTTCAAGCGTGAAAAGCAAGTTTGCCAAATTTATAGACGGCACCGTCGGCGCGTGCCTGATATTCTTTGCCGCAGTCGCCGTAATGCGCTACTACACGACGCTTCAACTCGCCGTATTTTGCGCCGCCGCGATAACCGCATGCGCGTGCCTACTGCTAAAACTTTTCGGCAAAAAAAAGGAACAAGCCCTGCGCCTGTCCGCCGCCGCCGACGGCATGTTTTTCGATTTTCTGTTCGCGGACGACGGCGCGCCCGCCAAACTCCTGCACGCGGGACTTAAAGCCAAAAACCCCGCCGCAAAGATCCGCGGCAAGGGCGTGTACCTAAACGGCACGGCGGCGTTCTGCTGTTTCGGCACGCCGCCCGACAAAAAAAACGCGGCGCGATTTATAGCCAAAGCCAAACACTACGGCGCAAGCAAAATAGTAATTTTGAGCAAAGCCCCGCCGCTGTCCACCGTGGACGTGGACGGAATAACGGTAAAAACCGTATACGGCGACGACGTGTATAAACTTTTCGCATCGCTTAACGCCCTGCCCAAAAAACAGTACGAGCAAAAACGCAAATCCCGCCGCGCCGCGCTGTACGGCGCGTTCGGCAAGGACAAAATTATCCGCTACGCCATACTTTCCGCGTCCATGTTCGCGGTATCCGTGCTAAACGGGTACTCTGTAATAACGTTCGCTTGCGCATGCGCGTGCGCCGCGCTCGCCGCCGTTTCGGTCGCGCTCTCGTTATCGACGGCAATAAAAAACCGCAAAGACAAGCAACGCGATTGACGCGCCCGTCCTTGCGGCGTTTTGTCTTATTTTCTGTTTTAGATCATGCGTTTTCGCTATGCGCCTGTTCCGCGCTCTCGTCCGTTGCGCCCTCGCCCGAGCCTTCGGCTTGTTCTGTTACGGTCGAGTTTTCGGACGGTTCGTCCTCCGCTTTATCGTCTTGTTCGTTTTGTTCGGCTTGTTCCGCTTTTTCGCGCTCCGCCTGTTCCGCAAGCGCTTTTTCTATCTTTTGCATTTCTATCTCGTTGTTCATTTTGGTGACGGAATAGCCCCTGCCGTCGGCTTTGAGCGCGATAAAAATCATAATCGCAAACACGCCCGAACACAGCGCGACATAACCGATTGCGCCGTTAAGCAACGTGTGATCGACAAGCGTCACGATAAGCGCGACGACAAATATACCCATAAATACGAGCGCGACTATTGCGAGTGCGCGCGCCTGTTTATCTTTCATAAGCCCTAACCCAAACGGCGATCGCGTTCACCGCGACCGCCGCTTTATGTTGTGATTTAATCGGTTGTAAATAACCGTTAAGTTGTATGCGCCGTTGACTTATTTATCGTTGAGGCAAGCTATACCGGGCAGGACTTTGCCCTCGAGGTATTCGAGCGACGCGCCGCCGCCCGTGCTGATGTGCGACATCTTGTCGGCAAAACCGAGCTGTTTGACCGCCGCCGCGCTGTCGCCGCCGCCGATAATGGTCGTGCATTTGCCGTAAACGTCGGCAAGCGCCTGTGCGACCGCAATCGTGCCTTTGGCGAGCGTGGGGTTCTCGAACACGCCCATAGGTCCGTTCCAAACAACAGCTTTTGCGCCCGCGACCTTTTCGGCGTAAAGTTTGCGCGTGTTCTCGCCTATATCCATACCCATCCTGTCGGCGGGGATTTGGTCGGACGGAACAGTCTTAACATCGATAGCCGCGTCGATAGGCTCGGGGAAATGCGATGTGGTAACGGTATCGATAGGCAAAACAAGTTCCTTGCCCATCTTTGCCGCTTTGTCGATCATGTCCTTGCAGTAGCCGATTTTTTCCTCGTCGAGGAGCGACGTGCCCACTTCGTAGCCCTTGGCTTTGAGGAATGTGTACGCCATGCCGCCGCCGATAATAAGCGTGTCGCATTTTTCGAGCAGATTGGAAATAACGTTGAGTTTGTCCGCAACCTTCGCGCCGCCGAGTATGGCGACAAACGGACGGGGCGGGTTTTCGATAGTCGCGCCCATGACAGACAGTTCTTTTTCGATAAGGAATCCGCACACTGCGGTTTTAATAATGCCGTACTCGACGATCGCCGCGGTGGACGCGTGCGAGCGGTGCGCCGTGCCGAACGCGTCGTTGACGTAAACTTCCGCGTCGTAAGCGAGCGCCTTGCAAAAACTCTCGTCCTTGCCTTCTTCTTCCCAGTGGAAGCGCAGGTTTTCGAGCAACACAGCCTCGCCCTCTTTGAGCGCGGAACGCTTGGCGTTGGCGTCCTTGCCGATAACGTCGGTAGCAAAAGTCACCTTGCCGCCCAAAAGCTCGTTAAGGCGTTTGGCGACGGGCGCGAGCGTGAGCTTTTTGGGCTCGTCCTTTTTGGCTTTTTCGATAATAGCCTCGGCAGTGGTTTCGCCCGCCTCGACCTTCTTTTTGTCCTTTTTGTTGAGCTTGACTTCCGCCGACAAAATGGAGTGCGGCTTGCCCATGTGCGAGCAAAGCGTAACTTTTGCGCCCGCATCGAGCAAATATTCGATAGTGGGGAGCGCGCCGAGAATTCTGTTTTCGTCGGTGATAACTCCGTCTTTCATAGGCACGTTGAAATCGCAACGGACAAGCACGCGCTTGCCTTTTACGTCAACGTCACGAACTGTCTTTTTGTTCATTATAGTAAACTCCTTTTGGATTATATTGCGTAATAACCGTTAAAGCTAAACGCGCGGAACACCGCGCGACTACTGCTTGACGCTTTTGTACTCGCCGACCAAAAACTCGAACGCGTCGCGCACCTGTACAAAATCGGTGTAGCTGTCGCTCTGCGCGGCGAACAGCACGGGCGCGGTAATTTGTCTGCGGTCGAGGTCGGAAAACAGCCTGTCAAACCTGTATTTGCCTTTGCCCGGCAAACACCACTCGTTCTTGACAAAATCCTGCACTTCTATAAGGCTTATTCTTTCGGGCGGGCAAACGTCCAAAAACTCGCGAATATCGTACCCCGCTTTTTCGGCGTGAAACACTCCGAACGTCGCGAAAATCCGCGGACATTTGTCAAACAGTTTTTTAAAAAACTCGGGCGTTGACGCGTAAGACCATCGCATGTTTTTAAGCGACAAATTAACGCCGTAAGTCGCGGCAATATCCGCAAGTTGCGCAAACCGTTGCGCGAGCTTGCCGTAATCGAATTCCTTTACGTCGTTTAGATTGATAGGACCGCGGAACGTGTAAAACTTTGCGCCGAACGCAAAGCACGCATAGCAAACCTTACGGAAAATAAGTTCCGCATCGGCGCGCACGCGCACGTTGGGCGAAAACAACTGCGGCTCGAACTGCGTTGCGAGCGGCGATACAGCCGCAACGCCCACGCCCCCGCGCAACGCCGCCAGTTTATCCACGTAATCTTTTTCGTAGTCGGAAAACGTGTTCAAACAAAACTCCGTCGTGTCTATGCGCATCTTTCGCATAAGGTCGAACATGTTTTCCGCCGCGACGGTATTGAAAAATGTAGATGTGGAAATACCAATCTTCATATACCGTAATTATACTACATTAGCGCAAAAAAGGCAAGCGAATAAACAAGGCAGAATTAAGATTGAAAAACACGCGATTATGCGGCTAACGCCTTGATTTCTCCGCTCCGCTCGTTCCTCGCTTCGGTCGAAATGATGGGAGTATAGACTTATCCTTTTCAAATTTTCAATCAAGTTTTGTGCAGAGCAAAACTTCCTCAACTATTTTCTTTTATCTCTTATTTTTTATCTTAATCTATCCCCATCATTCCGAGCTTGCCGAGGAATCTAGGCGAACCGCCGCAAAGAGTAACAGTCCTTACCCGCTCCCCATCATTCCGAGCTTGCCGAGGAATCCGGGCGAACCGCCGCAAAGAGTAACAGTCCTTACCCGCTCCCCATCATTCCGAGCTTGCCGAGGAATCTAGGCGAACCGCCGCAGAATTGTACGGCATAACCAAAAATCATGCGGCTAACGCCTTGATTTCTCCGCTCCGCTCGTTCCTCGCTTCGGTCGAAATGATGGGAGTATAGACTTATCCTTTTCAAATATTCAATCAAGTTTTGCGCAGAGCAAAACTTCCTCAACTATTATCTTTTATCTCTTATTTTTTATCTTAATCTATCCCCATCATTCCGAGCTTGCCGAGGAATCTAGGCGAACCGCCGCAGAATTGTACGGCATAACCAAAAATCATGCGGCTGTCGCCTTGATTTCTCCGCTCCGCTCGTTCCTCGCTACGGTCGAAATGATGAGAGTAACGGGCGTGCTCGCTATGGTCGAAATGATGTGGGTATAGACTTATCTTTTTCAAATATTAAATCAAGTTTTGCGCAAAGCAAAACTTCCTCAACTATTATCTTTTATCTCTTATTTTTTATCTACCCCCCCCTCTACATCATGGGCGCGATCAGTCGCAACACGCTACGCATAAAGCGCGTGGCGAGCGTAACGTCGTTGACTTCCTCGTGCGTCATTTGCTTGCTTACGCCCTGCGTGGCTATAAAATCCGCTTTCATATCGGCAATGCTGTCAACGTTGTACAACAGCGCGCCGTCCTCGTAATGCAGGTAGAACGAACGGTAATCCATATTGCAAGTGCCTATAAACGCACGTTCGTCGTCCACTATCATCATTTTGGCGTGGATAAACCCCGGGGAATACGTATAGACTTTCACGCCCGCTTTAATCAGTATCGGCACGAACGATTTGGTTGTAAAGTACACCATCTTTTTATCGGGCACGCGCGGAATAATTATCCGAACGTCCACGCCCGCGAGCGCGGCGTTGATAAGCGCGGTCTGTATTTCGTTGTCCAAAATCAGATACGGCGTGGTTATATACACGTACCGCTTGGCTGTGGATATAAGATTGATAAACGCGCTCTCTATCAAGTGGTCGTCGCGCCCCGGACCCGACGACAGCGGCTGAACGTACCCTATCGCATTAGGATCGGACTGCGCGGAAAGATACTTGTAATAGTCGGGGCGTTCTACGGCGAGTATGCTCCAAAACGAAAGAAACATTACCGAAAAACTCCACACCGCGCCGCCCGTAAAGCGCATGTGCGTGTCCTTCCAATGCCCGAATCGCACAACCTTGTTGGCGTACTCGTCGGCAATATTGTTGCCGCCCGTGTACGCAATTTCGCCGTCGATAACGGTAATTTTGCGGTGCGAACGGTTGTTAAGCCGAATATCGAACGACAGCGTTATCTTATTAAACGGCTTGACCTGCACCCCGCCCGCGCGCAATCGCTTAATTCCCTTTTTGGGCAGAGTAAACATACTGCCGACGTCGTCGTAAATGAGCTTAACGTCCACGCCCGCCGCGGCGCGCTCTATCAGCGCGGCTTCTATTTCGTCCCAAACCTCGCCGCGCTCGTAAATAAAATACTCCATAAAAACAAAGTTCTTTGCGGCTTTTATATCGCGTATCAAATCGGGAAAAAACTCGTCGCCGAGCGAATAATATTTAGTGGAAGTTCCGCCGTACACGGGATAAGACCCCGCGTTGAGCACAAGATCGGCGCAAGTCGAACCCGTAGGATTGAGCGACGCGCGGTCGGACAAAAGTTGCGCGTTGGTCATGTTTAACAAAACCTGCGAAACGTCGGCGGCGCGCTTCAACCGCTTGCGCACGTGCCGTTGCGTGTGCTGTCTGCCTATAAACAGATACACAAGCCCGCCGAACGCGGGCGCAAGCAGAATAAGCACGCACCACGACAGCTTGTAGCCGGAGTTCATGTCGCGCGACACGATGTACATGCAAATAAGAAAACTGATAAACTCCAAAACAAGCCAAATCCACCAAAAATACGCCGCCGCAAAAATAACGCCGACGACAATAAGCGTGACTTGCAACAGGAACGAAAAAACGGTAAACGCCGCTTTTTGCGATAGCAATTTCAACAGTTTTCTGAACATTGACAGTCCTTGCCGAACAAACGCGGCGCGCCGTGCCGATTTTTGTCCGATCCTGTGTATTTTACCACATACGCCGAAAATAATCAAGAGTAATGTGTATAACCGTTACACGCGCGCTTTTTCCCGCCTTTTCAATCGAATATAAAAAATCAACCCCGACGGCATGTGCTGTCGGGGTTGATCGTTATTGCGCGCAGGGCATAAGCGCATGTGTTTTCTTCGGGTTACGCCATGCGGCGCAATCAAACATTGTTAAAGGTTATAAAGATTACGCCGTCACTTCGTCAAAAGTAAGGGTAAATGTGCCCGTCTTGCCCATATCCGCAAAATTGCTGGAATTCATGATTATCGTAAGTTTTTGACCTGTTATAACCTTATCGGCGGTTGCGGCATCGAAGTTGTTGGTAGCAGTGCCGATAGCAATCCAAGCCGCAGCGTTATATCCCGTTTCATCCGTCGGAACAGTCGCCGCAGCCGCGCCGATTTGATACTTAAATTCTATGCCAGAAAAATCGGTAGTAGAGAGCGTAAATTTATAAGCCACGTCTTTCTTTACCTGAAAATCGGGAATGTTGAAAACAAGCGACGTTGTTTGATCGGATGCGAGCGCGCCCGGCTGATCGTAAGGCATGAGTTTTGATTTGTTAGTGTCTGCCAAAGCCATGCTTACGGCGTTGCCGTCCGCGGAAATAAAGCCCGCAGATACAGTGACCGAACCCGTACCAACATTGCTGCTGTTAGCCGTGTCATTAGTAGAGGTGTTCCACGCCGCGAACGATACCGCGCCGATACCCGCGATTGCCGCGACCGAAGCCGCGATGATGAGCGATTTTACTTTCTTTTTCATGTTTTGTTCTCCTATTAAAAGATTTTTGTTTATATTTTCGATCTTCCCGCGCCCTGCCGCAGGCGGACTGAAAACCTATGTAATGACATGCTCGACTTTAATATTTTCGCGCACGGGTGATTGCGACGGCTATAAATTAAAGCTCACATATCCGCCCCAATCGACGGATACAAGCCTGTCGCCCGTTTGCCCGCCCGAGTACGTAAACAGCATAGCCGAAACGGAGGGGAAATTCGCGCGTTTGACAATATCGAAATACCAAACGTTAAGGCTCCCTGCTTTTGTCATGCTCGGTCTGTACTCCCAACCCTCGGGCGTATAGTTTATATTCTTATCGTCGTCAACTATGTGCCAAATCCAAATTTTAACGTCTGTTTTTGCGGTAAACAACGTAACGCGCACAACATCGTCGGACAGCGGCGCAAAATATTCCGCGTCCAAATCGTGCCAAGTAGATTTGTTATCGGCAAACATTTTATAAACGTCAAAACATACCGAACTCGAAGTCGCCGTCAAGTTGCCGTCGTCGCCTTCGCCGCGCGTCAACCCGCGGTAAATTGTATCGTAAACAACCTTGTAAGAATCCCCGCTCTGTATGTGGAAATCGGTTATTTCAAACACACCCCTTGACGACATTTTAAAGTAATCGTAAATTTTCCAGTCCGAAAAAGACCCGACGGCATAACACTCGCCCGCGGCGGGCGTAACCTCCGCGCCCCACACTGCTTTTGCGTCGAACGGCAAAACGGTGTCGTCGGCAGTAATATTGTCAGCCGACAACGCCGACGAAAAATCGCCGCTTGCGGTCTTGCCGTACCATGTAAACGAAACCTTGCCGTTTTTATTCTTGACAAACACGATTTTGTATTTGTCTGCCGTGGTGATGTCGGGGTTTTCTTGCACGTCCGCGCTCGTAATTACCTTATCGTGTTCAAACGCCCAGTTTACGGCGCTGTCCGCACCGCGCGACAGTCTGTACTCGTCATAGACTTTCCACCGCGAAAACTGTCCGACCGCAAAATATCCCTCGGAATATCCGTCTTGCCAAACGTCGCCGTTAATAATTTCGTATCCTACGTCTTGCGACAGGAACGCAATATTTATAGCGTCTGCGCCCGCGCCTATAAAGTATGTACCCAACGCCTTTACGCTGTTCACCGTAGAAAACGCATAAGGAATATGATTGATTTTGGTAACGCGAGGAATCTCGTCGTCGTTCTTCAACGCTTTGGCATTTCCGTTTATATACACGACGAACCGCCGCGACCCGAACTCCGTTTTCTTTACCGCCGCTACGTAAGGGCGATTTTCGCTCGTGTCGTCGCGCGACAGGTCGGATATTTTTCCGCCGTTCGCGTCGAGTATGACATAGCCGCCGTTTTCGAGCGCAAACGGAACGCCCTCGCCCGTCCTGCCCTGCGACACCGTACCCGTCCAGTTGACGCAGTCCGCGCTCGTAAGCGTGCCGTCCGTAGCTTGCGGCACTTCCGAAGCCGTTATTTCGTAAGAATACCCGCCCGCAAAGCTATCGAACGCGCCCGTATATTTGTTTATATTATAGCTGTTCGCGCCCGTGCCGTGAACGGTGACGGACACAATATCGCCGGCAACGCCGCCCGTAATCCTCACGCCGAGGTTGGACGTTTTCCCTGCCAAAACCTCGTTATACGGAATATCGGCATAGTACCGCCCCGCGCTGTCGGGCACGGGTTTGAGCGCGCCCGTTTCAAACTGATAGCCCATGACCGCCGCGTCCTCCGTCGCAAGCGCGTCGGACGGAGCGGGCGCGGAGTTCGTGGTCAGATTTGTTATAACACGTCTGTAACCTATGGTCATGCCCGTCGGTGCAATGCCGTTGGGGTTTACTATAAACCTATACACGCCGTCGGCGCCGTATGCTTTATTTTCGTATTCGTCGAACAACATTTTCTTTTCGCCGCGCGACGTAACCGATATTTCGGCTTGTTGCGTTTCCGTCCTGTTGCCGTCCGCGTCGATAGTGACAACGCGGAACCTGTCGCCCTTGCGCACGTCGGCGCAATGCGACCAATCGTACTCCTTAAATCCCTCGATATATTCGTAGTCGTCGCGCAGGGCAAACTCTTTAACGGTCTTGTTGTCGGTAAATATGCCCACTATGTAACTGCCCGCCTCGTCTGTTTCGGTGAGCGTTTCGGTTATCTCCCGAACAAGCGTTACTTCGATTTTTTCTATTTTGTACTCGACGGAACCATTCGCGTGCGTCATAAAGTATTCCGCTTTGCCGTAATATCTGATTATGAACAAGCCCGACTTGTTAATTTTAACTTCGCCCGCGGGCATGACCTCGGCGCAATCGGAAATAAGCGACGCGCTGTCGTGCTTGGGACGGAAATAAACGGCTATATTTGCGCCCGTGTCGCCGTCCGACCTAATCATTTTTATGACCGTATCCGCTTTTATCGCGACTTTTATCTGAAAATCCGCGTCCAAAATATCGCGAACAATGCCGTTCTCGTCCGTCGTCGTTCCGTTTGCGGTCGCAGTCCCCGTCATCTTGGACGTGGCGTTCATTTTCCACATGTCGTAACCGAGGAAGTACTCGTCGGGCACGCGCCATTCGTGGAGGTCGTTGTCCGCCGCCGTCGCGGTAAACAAAAACTCCGCGTCGCCGCTCGTCGTAATAGTAATGTCGAGCGCAAAATACTGCCCCTCGTTCGGTTCGAATTGCAGTTTGACATACGGCGCGGATATAAAATTATCTGCGGAAAAATCGGACAGCCTTGTCGGCGCGTTAAACACTTCCATAGCCGTCGATTCGCCTATGGGCATACCGCTTTTGTCCGCCTGCGCGCGGGTAACGGAAAACGCCGTAACGTCCACGTCGCCCGTTCCGTCTTTCGGCTCGATTTCAAAATTGATATACGTATAATCGATGTTTTCGGTCGCTCTGAAAACACAGACATAATTTCTGTACGTGTACGAATTTTCCGCGTTGCACGCGCCCGACACGGAACGCACCGTTTGCCCGTCGGTCGCGCTCACGTAAAACAACCCTACTTTTGCGGAGGTTTCGGCTTTTGTCACGGCGGGCGAACTTATCCATTGCGCAATAGAAACGGAAACCGCCGCGATAATCAAAAATATCGCGCAAGCCAACGTCGCTATTATGTAGGATTTAATCCGTAAAATTCGCTCCATTGTTAAAAACATTTCCCCTATTTATAATAACAGAGTGTAATAAGTATATCAATAATTAACGGTCATGTCAATAACTTTGGCGCAAAAATTACATAATTGACTTTTTCTTGACATTTTATCGCGAGCAAAGCCGCTCAAATTCCCCGCACGTAAACCGCAAAACCGCGCAACAAAAACCGACCCCGACGGCATTTGCGGTTTGAGTGCCGCCGCCCCACGTCTTGTCGCTATCCCAATAGTGAATACGCAGATTGGTAAGGTTGTTGCCGGTATTGTTGTAAACTACGCGATATATCTTGTCGAGGTCGGATCCGACGGGATATGCCTTTGCCTCGGCAGAGCCGTGCGCGCTGTTAAACGCGTCAAAGTAGAATGTTGACGAAGTTATAGCCATGTTGCTGTCGCCGCTGCCGTTTACAACGACTTTGCCGCCGGACGCGCCGTATTAAGTAAACGCGCCGCTCGTCGGTATGTAGACAATCTTAAACATGCCCGCTTTGACCGCGCCGACTTCGCCGATAATATCGTCCGTGGTTATAACGCTGTCCAAAGTCGCGGTATACACGCCGTAGACGCTTGTTTCGGTCATCTTGTTGGACGGGTAAATTTCCCAACCGGAGAACTGACCCATAATATAGAAGCCGCTGACCTCCGCCGATGCTTGCGTTATGGGACGTTCGTCAATCGCGCCGCAGTTCTCGCACAACACGATCCGCAAAAAATAATACAACATACCCCCGCATAAAAATTCCCGCAAAAAAACGCAAAACAAAACCCGCTTACGCAAGAATTTGCAAAGCGGGTTAAATGTTAAAATAATAAATCAATCGAGTTTGTCCAAAAGTTTCCTGTCCGCGGCAATGCGCTTTAACCTGCGAATAGCCGCCGATCGCGATTTTGCGAGTTTTTGCTCGGTTTCGTACAGCTCTCTGTCCTCCGCCGACAGCGCGTTTAAGAACGCTTCCTGCGCCACGCGTCTGCGTTCCGCCGCCTCTTTCGCCGCCGCCTTTTGCTCGGCAGTCTGCGGCTTTTGGGGCTTTTTGGGCTTTTTGTGCGCGGCTTTGTACTCCGCAACTTTCAACTGTTCGTCGTAAGTAAGCGGCGCGGCTTCGTTAAGCAACGAGCTTAACTGCTCCGCTTGACGCAGTTCGAGCAACGAGGACGCCTCGCGGTACTGCGCATACGCCTGCCGCGAACTCTCTTTCGCGCGGCGTTCGTCCGCTTCCGTCGGTATGTACTCGCGCCGAGCTTGCTGTGCGGTTTGCGCCTCGCGGCTTTCGAGCAAGGGCTGCTCCGCGTCGCGCGGCGCGGCGATTTCCGCCACGGTAGCACCGCCCACAATGAGCGGCGACGAATACGCTTTGTCCAGTTGCGGCGCGTCGATCGGGGCTTGTGCGCCGCCGTGCAACAGGAATTCGGGTCCGAGCACGCGTTTCGGCTGCGGAAGCTCGGGGTATTCGACGCTCTTTTCGAGCGGCAATCCCTCAAAGAATTCGGGCGAAGCGGGCATGCTCGTTATTCCCACGTCCTCTATGTTGGGCGCGAGGTCGCTGCGCATGCGCACGCCCTGCTGACACAGTATTATTCCGTCCGAAGTCTGCACGGGCGTGAGCAAGATATTCTTGTCGCCCGAAATGGTAGTAAGCACAAGCGTCTGTCCGTCCTCGGCTTGGCGCAACGTCGCGCCCGCGGCAAGCGCCGCGGCAAGCGCGCTCGGCGTGTCGGGCGCGGGCAAAGTGTCAAGAACAGCCGCGGTTTCGGGCGTTTGCGGCAGTTCGATATTTTCCGCTTTGATAAACGCGCGCAGTCGTTCCGCCACCGTTTTGCTCTCGGCTTTGGTCTGCGGTTCGTCCGTAATCATGCCCAAAACGTCCATGACCGCGGTAATTTCGTTGATATTGTCGTAACGCAAATTTACGTTGGACAGAGCTTGCGCGCTCTTTTTGAGCGCGGCGACTTTAAGTTTTCGCCTGCTCTCCGCAACGTTGACGTACCAAATAACCACCCACGCGACGGCTATTATAAACATGCCGAAAATGAGCACGCTCACGCCCAACGGCGATTGGAAAAACCCGAACAGAGATCCGAAAAATCCGCACTTCTTGCCCGTATAAATGCCGACCACGTCCGAAAATGCGGGACGGAACGCGTCGTTGGCTTTGGCGTTGTCGCCCTTTGTTATGTAGCGCGTTACGCCGTCTTTGGTTTCGAGCGCGACGACGCGGTGCGTGATAAGCACCGTTTCCGATCCGTTGTTGTATTTAAAAGTAATAACAGTGCCCTTTTTGATGTCCGCGGGATTTTCGGGCTTGCTGTCAACAATCATACTGCCCGTGGGGATAGTCGGTTCCATAGAATCGGACACAATGGCAAACAGCCTGTAATTGCCGAACGTCGTATAATAATCGTCGTTAAACATCACAAGCAAGGAATTGATAACAAGCACGGCAAAAATGACAAGCAGGATCGACACCCCGCCGATTTTGAACACCTTTCCCGCCTTGCTCTTCTTTTTTATTGGCTCCGTTACGTTTGAGTCTTTTTGTTCCACCGTATCAGACATTGCAAATATTATACACTTTATGCGCGCGCATGTCAATAGCGCAGAGGCAGTTTTATAAAATTACGTCGCACAAAAAAACAAATTCGGCTCACATAAATTCCCCAAAAACGACAAACGGGCGAAATCGCTCTCGCCCGTTTGTCTGTTATATAGAGGAATTTATGACGCGCTTACTCTTTGACCGCGCCCGCCGTAAGTCCGTTTACCATGTATTTGACAAGGCAGAAATACAGGACTATAATCGGCACCGCGATAAACACGGACCCTGCGGCGAACCGCGCGAATTCCGTATCGCCGAGGCTCATAAGACCAACCGCCACGGTGTACATATCCTTGTCTTTAAGCAGGAGCTTGGGCAGTATAAAGTCCGACCACGGCCATGTAAACGACGTTATCAGGGTGTAAACTATCATAGGCATAGCGATTGGCAATGTTATCTTGACAAACACTTTAAGATTACTCGCGCCGTCAATCCTCGCCGCTTCGTACATGGAGTTGGGTATCGTGTCGAAGAATCCTTTTTGCGTGAGGTAGCCCATGGGCGCGCCGGCCGAGTAAATGAGCACCAACCCCCACAACTTGTTTATCATGTCGAACTGCGTCATTAGCAGGTACACGGCGGTCATTGCCATAAACGAAGGGAACATGCCGAGCACCATGGTCAACTTCATAATTCCCTTGCGCGCGGGGAATCTGAACCGCGACATGACGTAAGCGGTAAGGATTACGAGCAGTCCGCCGAGCACCGCGGAGGACACCGCAATAATGAGCGTGTTCAAAAACCACTGCGGATAGTCGTACATGTTCGTATCCGTGAATAGCTTTTTAAACGTTTCTATACTGTACGAACTGGGAAAAAATCCTTTAAAAGTGTACATCGATCCGCTTTCGGAAAACGACGCGAGTATAAGCCAAATGACGGGAAACGCGAATATAAACGCGATTACAAGCAATGCCAAATACGTAAAAAAGTATTCGCAAAACTTTTTGACGGTAAAACGTCTGCCCGTGCGCGACTTTCTTATTTGCTTGTTAATCAGCTTATCGGCTTTACTAATTGAACTCATCTGTACATATCCTCCTTTGCATACGACGGGGATTTGACATACACTATCAAGGAAATCACTGCGGCAATTACGAATATGATAATACTTATCGCCGCGCCGAGCGAGTAATACTTATTGTCGATAGACAGGCTGTACAACCAGTTAATCAGCAGGTCGGTATCGCTTGCGAGGAAGTAACCGTCGCAGATTATTCCGCCGCGCAGGAAGTAGAACACGCCGAAGTTATTGAAGTTGCCCATAAACTGACCGATAAGCACGGGCGTAGTCGCAAAGATAACAAACGGCAGGGTTATTTTAATAAACTGCTTCCACGGGCTTGCGCCGTCAATCCTCGCCGCTTCGTAAAGGTCGGGATTGAGGTTGGCGAGTATGCCCGTCGCAAGGAGCATGCTCGACGGGATAGACAGCCACGCGTTGACCAACCACCCTATCGTGCGCGCGCTCCACTTGGAATCGATGCCGAAAAACATCTGTCCCGTGCCGCCGAAAGTATTTTCGATATAGTAGTTAATCGGTCCGAGGTTGGAAAACATGAACTTAAACGCCAACAGCGTTATAAACCCGGGAACGGCAAACGCGAGTATAGGGAACGCGCGCCATATCCGCTTGCCCTTGACTATCTTTTTATTAAGCAACAGCGCAATGGCAAGCCCGCCGAAGTAGTTGAGGAAAGTGGACATAACCGCCCACAACAAGTTCCAGCCCAAAATCTTTATAAACGTCGAGCCTATAAGCCCCGTCGAGAACAACTGCGAAAAGTTGGCGAACCCTATCCAGCTTACAAGCGAACCCGACAAAACAATCTGCCCGCTGTAATCGGTAAACGCCAAGAATATCATGAATATTATCGGCAGGATATTAAACACGAACACGCCGACAACGGGCAAAACGAGCGCCGTAACATAAAAGTATTTGTCGAACATGCTCGCGAGCGACTGCCTAAACTTGGGCGTGGGATTGCCGCGCGCAACAAAGTCGTGAGTGCGCTGCGCGTCGCGTATGTTCGCCAAATGCACCGAGATAAAAAATCCGGTGATAATAAACGCGAGCGTGCCGAGCAACATCATTACGACGGAGTTGTCGCCCTCTATGCCCACCCACGGGTTGGGCGGCACAACGCCGAGCGAAAAGAAGTCGTACATAGCCGTTCCGCCCGCGAGCGCCATATACACTATGTAACCGGCAAACATCAACAGGAACAGTATGCCCTTGACGATTTGCTTTTGCATGATTTGCCCCACGCCCATAAGGCACATGGACGCCTTTACGGATCGCGGCGCGGTCTTGATATAATGCGCGCGATCGGCTATGCGCGCGGGAATACGCTTAAACTTCCGCCCTATCGCGGCAAAAAAGTTTTTAAACCGCACGGGCACGTTTTTAAACCACTGCCCCAGCCGCGTGCCGAGCGGCGGCTTGCCGTGATAAATTCCGCTTTCTGCCATTTTTACCTCCTTATTCTAACCGTTAAAAGTGTGAATTGATTTATAAATGTTGGAGTTGGTATTTTTCAACAAAGCGTCGAGCGCGTTATGATTGATTCGTCCGTCGGACGTGTAGTATTTTTTATCGTCCGTGCGGTACGGATCGGTTGCAATATCCGTAAAAGAAGTTTGCAACGGCGTCCAAATTCTGTCCGCGCCGCTAACCGTAGGCATAATGGAAATGCGCCCTTGTTCGGACATTTCAAACAGGCTATGCGCCACATCCGCCTGAACGGTAACCACCTTGTTGCAGTCCTCGCGCGCGGGCGCAATGCCCAAATATTCGTTGCGCTTGACGGTCATCTCAAATCCCGTCGCATAATTCAAAAACGCAAGGCTCGCCCGCGGATACTTGGTATACGAACTTATCGCATAACCGTTAATACCGCCCATAACAATGGAATCCAAAAGTTCGCCCTCGCGCTCCGACAGGTCGCCCGACGCAGGCAATGCGGGCAACGACGCGGACACTATGTTCTCCTTTGCCGCCTCCTGCGCCGCCGTAGCGGTCATGCCCTGTTTGCGATACGCCGCGGCAAGATTGTCAACCATTGTGCCGTACATGTCCTGCGTGTTGTTTACGGCAAAATAATTGCCTGCGGCAAACTCGCTCTCGCGCGCGACCGTAATACTGTCGTCGATACAGCCCATGTTCATGCTTTCGGCAAGCTGTAAAATCACGCCCGCGCCCAGCCTGGAATCTTTGTTATCGAAGCCTATATCCTTGGTGTCGGTGTTGTCGTTGCCAAATACATACGCGCCGTAAGTAAACAAATACCCGCAGGAAAAATAAGGATCGAATAGCGATTGCATAAACCCGTATTTGTCCTTGTTCGCGGCGTTGCGCGCCTTGCCGAATCGCCACATTGCGCGCATATCCTCTTGCATGTCGGGTATGCCGTTTTTGTTTTCGTCCCACTCGTCCTCCCAGTTATCCGGCAACAAGTCCTTGCGGTAGTACATCATAGGCGCTTGAATATTGACGCCCACACCCATAAAATAATCGGTACCTTTATAATTATAGGTGTATGTCTTTTTCGCAAGTTCTGGAAGCTCGTTATACGCGTCGAGCTTATCTATCGGCAACGGCGTTATGTGTTTGCCGTTGCAGTATTTCATAAGAACGTCGTTAGCTTGATACAGCACGTCGGGACCGTAACCGTAAGGACCGTTCTCGGCAAGGTCGGAATACTGATCCTGATTGGCGTCAACCGCGACGATATTGTATTCCTTGTACTTCTCGTTAAAGCCGTCGAGCAGAAGTTTGAGATAGCCCGACTGCTTCGCCGTGTCGTTTTCGAGCACATGCAAGGTTATCGGACGCGACGGCGTGCCGCGCTCCAAATCGCCCTCGAACTTTTCGTACAACGCCGCAAGCGACTGTTCGGCGTACTTTTCGCGCCGACTGCCGCCGTTGCATGCCGCGAGCGATACGCCCAGCACGCCGCACAGCGCTACGCTTAATGTCTTTTTAAGTTTGTTCATAACGCTCCTTTCCGTTGATAAATTATTCAACCGTAATTTTGTAACCGTTGGCGGCGACGTTTATACCTCGCGCCGACAACGCTTTGTCCGTGTTGTTCACCAAAAGCACGGCGGTCTGCCCGCTCGTCTTGCGCTCTATAACAAGCAATCCGTTTTCGCAAGTAAACTTAACGTCGCCTTCGTGAAGCGCGCGCAACTTTTTGTATTTAAGCAGCTCTTTTACCTTGTCGGTAAACGCGTGTTCGCTCCAATCGAAACACCTGCGACAGTCGGGGTCATATCCGCCTTCGAGCGGGATTTCGGTGCCGTAATACACCATTGTAGCCCCCGGCATAAACAACTCTGCGGCAAGCGCGTTAAGCAGTTTGTTTTCGTCCTTGCCGCACATGGTGTAAAACCTGTGCGTGTCGTGACTGTCGATCAGGTTCAACATCATAAAATTGACCTGCGTCATGTTGCGCATCATAAGCTCGTTGAGCTTGTCGCAAAGCTCTTGCGTCGAGAGCGCGCCGTAAGCAAAATAATCGAGCATGGCTTTGGTGAACGCGTAGTTCATGATAGAATCGAACTGATCGCCGCGCAGATAACTGCGGCTGTCGTGCCAGTTTTCGCCTATCAAAACCTTATCGTTGCCCAACGCCTTAATGCGCGAGCGAAACTTGCGCCAAAACTCGTGACTGACCTCGTCGGACACGTCCAGCCGCCAACCGTCAATGCCGTAATTCTTAATCCAGTATTCGCCTATCTTGCACAGATACTCTTGCACTTCGGGATTGGCTGTGTTCCACTTGGGCATATAGTCGCACGACGCAAAAACCTCGTAATTGAGCGGACGCTTTGTCGGCTTGTCGCCGCTTATGATAAACCAATCGTGATACTTGGACGCGCGCCCTTTTTCCACAACGTCGCGGAACTCTTTTAACTCCTCGCCGCAATGGTTGAACACCGCGTCCAGCACGACACGCACGCCCCTGCGCTTGCACTCGTCCGTGAGCGCGCGAAACGCCTCGTTCCCGCCGAACTGCGCGTCAACATTGTAATAATCGCTGATGTCGTATTTGTGGTTGGAACGCGACGAAAATATCGGCGTAAGGTACAGCGTATTAACGCCCAAATCGCACAGATAATCGAGCTTTTCGACAACGCCCCAAATATTCCCGCCCGCAAAGCTCTTTGGCGTGGGTTTGCCGCCCCAATCGAGGTTGATGTAAGATTTATCGACCTCTGCGGTTTGCCCGCCGCAGGGCGGCTGTGCGCGCCGAAAACGGTCTACGAAAATCTGATAAACGACCGCGCCGCTCAACCAATCGCACTTGGGCATAACGTCGTTGCGGTTGACGTAAGCGAGCTGAAAAAAGTTATAGAACGCCGTCGAAAAATCGTATTTCTCGGTCGCGCCGTCCTCCGAATAATAGTACGTTTTGCCCTGCATGTCGGTTATAAAAAACACGTAAGCAAGGCGTTTATCCTCCGGCTTAAAGCGAATCGTAAAATAATCGAACAGCCCGTCGGACGCCGAAAGCGACATTGCGAGCGTGTTGCGCATTTGACAAAACGCATGCTTTTGTCCGTAAATAAGATCGACTTTTGCCACCTCGCCGCGCGCCGCGCGCAACCGAAGTTCCACAGTTTCCCCGTCGAGCGCAAAGCTGAACAGCGAGTCCGATTTGTGATATAAAGCGTGTTTATTCATATTCTTGCCTTGACAAAGATATTTTTATTTGATAATATAATATCATGGAAAACAAAAGCAAACGCAATCGCAGGGTGACGATAAAGGATGTAGCCAAAGCCGCGGATGTGTCTATCGCAACGGTGTCTTACGTATTAAACAATACGCAGGGTCAGTCCATAAGCGACGACACGCGCAAAAAAGTTTTGCAGTTCGCCAACCTCTTGGGCTACGAATGCAACGTCATGGCGAAGTATCTCGCAACAGGTAAAAGCAACACCGTTGCCGCCGTCGTCAATAACGTTTCGCCGATTGCCGCGCCGTACTATATGCAACTGTTGACAGAGCTGTCGCGTCTGCTAAACAGACAAAACATAAGCCTGTCTATAATCGACTATGCCGACGCGTGCCGCGGTAACGCCGTGTGCGACGCGTATATCGCAATCGCGTTGACAGAACGCGAGTTCAAAGAGTTTGCCGATACAAAATACGTGCCCGTCCTCGCCGTCGATTGCGTGTTCGACGATTTTCTGTTCTTCCGCATTAACGACAATTATAAGTCGCTTTGCCAAACCGCCAAGCGCGAATTCGGCGCGGACAACGTGAGTTTACTCACATTCCGCTTGCCCGACGAGTGCGTTGCCGAAGCCGAAAAGTATTTCGACAGCGTCGTGCAGATACGAGACTTTACCGATATAAGCGGTATTCCCCGCGACAAAAATTATATCACGGTTTCCAAACTCATATACGACAGCGCAGTAACGCAAAACTCCGTAAAACTCGAAAACGCATCGTTTGCGCTCAAAGCCTCCGCCGCGACCGACGCCGTTTTAAAGGCGATAAACCGCGTACAAGCAACAGCAGAAGAACACGATATTAAAGTTTAATGTACGAATAAATATTAAATAAAGGGTATACGCGGCACGCGTCAAGCGCGCCGCGTATATTTCAGCGAACTTAATCGCGCTCCCTTGATTTTTATAATTACGCCTGCTTGCTCGCCGTAACGGTGATCATCTTGGAGTAGCTGTCAAACGTAATGTCATACGTGCCCGCAGTCTTGACTTTGACATTGTTATTGCCGCCGCCTACCGCTTGGAATACTTTATCGGGATCGTACATGTACGTGTAATTGTAGCTTCCGAGCCCGTTGTAGCCTTCCGTACCCCACTCGCCGCGTTCGGTAGAACCTTCTTTAAACGCTTGAATTATAAACTGCGAGTCGGCTTTCATCGTCACGTTCTTCAATTCGTAAACGCCCGAATCGGCTTCCGTTTCCGTAAGTTTGAATTGTGCGTTAAAGCAGTAGCCGTTCCAATCCTCAACGCCTTCGGCAAACGTGCCGTCAATATAGTAGTCTGCGGCAGGTTCGGTCGCCGTCGGGTCGAACGTAACGCTCAACACGCCGGTTTTCGCAGTATATGTAAATGTGTATTTACCGCTCTCTTTGGCAGTCATGTTTTTGCCTGCGGTTTCGCCGAGATATGCTTTACTCGCCTCGTCGAGGTTGGTGGAACGGAGATATTCCGAACCCGCACCCACAGTCTCGCCCACCGTGTTGGTAGAGGAGAACATAAACTCGTCGTCTTTTTGGAGATATACGGACAAAGTGTAAACACCGTCGTTATTAGTCATCTTGGTGTTGTTATTATACATGTCTTTCCAGTCGGTTATCTTGTTGCCTTTGATATAGAAGTCGGTAACTACGTCGAGCTCATGCTGGCAATCGCCGTTGCGTACCCACTCGATAGTATCGTAAGGATTGCGCGCGTAAACCTCCTTGGTTTCTTCGGTATAATTGTTGCCGTTCTCATCAAACCAATCCTCGTTTGGATGTGTCGTCAACTTAATCGTGTAGTTGCCGGAATACTTAACCAAAATGTTCGCGCCCCACGCAGTGTCGTCGTAAACGCTGCCTTGCCCCGCAAAAACTTCCGTTCCGTTTTCAAGCGTGTGTCCCGTCAAATATCCCGCGCCATGTTTAAAGTGATATTCTTTTGTCGCCGCAATAACAAACTGATCGTTTTCGCGCAAATCCAAAGTCATAGTATATTCGTTTTTGTCGCCCGCGGTCTTGGTAAATTTGTGATTGTCTTTCTTCGCTTCCCAAAGCTCGTCGTTCTTAACAAACTCCCAGCCGTCGATAAGAACGTTGCTCGTGCCCGCGCCGAGTACGTAAAAGTCGCGCGTGTCCGCAACATATTTGCTAAACCCGCCGTAAATGCTGATATTCTCGTTGATTTCTTCCGAAAAGTCGAATTTGTGACTTTTGCTCGGCGTTGCAAACCAGTTGACAAACTCATAGCCGTCACCTTTTGTGGGCGTGTAGCTCGAAACCGTACCACCTTTGTCTATCTTCTCGGTTTTAAGAACGGTCATCTCCGAAGGCTTGTTAGTGCCAGTCGCGTCGTAAAAAGTAACGGTTATTTTCCCGTCGTTTCCTCCGCCTGCGGGTTTATCGTCACCTCCGCATGCCGTCAACGCGCATGTACCAATAGCCAAACACAATGCCGCCACAAGAGCTTTTTGCACTTTTTTCATCATTATACCTCCGTATAAATATAATGTTTAAGTCTATGTATGCCGCCGAAAGTTTTTTTGGCTGACTACTTAAACGTTTAACTAAATTATAGCATACCCCCCCCCCCCTGTCAATAGGTTTTGAAAAATTTATCGAAAATTTTTTTTCGTTAAAAGCGGCAAAAATAAGAAAATCCGCACAAACACTAACAAAAACGCCGACAAAACGCAAAAACAAAGGATAAAGCGAATATGTTTTAAATAACGACAACGCACGAAATCGCTTGCGAACAGCACGGAAACGTGATAGAATAGCGGTATGACAAATTTGGAATTGATGCGAATAGCCGAAAACGCCGACGAGGACGCGTTCGAGCAGGACGATTTTCCGCAACGCAAAAAAACGCCGAAAGAACTCTACGACGATTTCTACGACGACGTCAAACAACCCTCGCGCTACATCAAAGAAGACTGGTAACGCCTTTTCCACAACCCCCAATTTAAAAACACATAAAAAGCGAAACAAACAACTAATTTAAATTTGTTTCGCTTTCATATATCAATTTAAAAATTTGGTCATAATCCATTTTACCGTCGGCGATTTGCAACCCCGCTGTTGCAACCGTTACACACACATCTGTTTTTCTCATCAAAAGGTAAGACGTACAAATGCGCCCCGTTTTTTCCCCTATCATTTCGACCAACACGCCAAGCTCGGAATGATGAGGTGTATAACCATTTCTATTCTATATATTAAAATCAAGTTTTGCTTTACGCAAAACTTCCGCAACTATTATCTTTTATCTATTATTTATTATCTTAATCCCCCCCCCCATCATTTCGACCGACACGCCATGACTTTACGCATGCACTTAATTGGGCGAAAACTCAATCGGCTATTAAAGTAAACACACGAAATAAATCCAATCTGTGATTGGCGGAGAAATCAAGGCGTTAGCCGCACCAAGCACAGCTTGGATTTCTGTCGTGTGTGGACTTTTACCGTTTATTGTGTTTGCACCCGAATAAATGCGTTGTGTTAATGTGATATACGTAACGTCTTTGCCTCTTTGCAGCGGTTCGCCTGGATCCCTCGGCGTTGCTCGGGATGATGAGAGTATAAGCATTTCTTTCCTATATATTAAAATCAAGTTTTGCGCGGAGCAAAACTTCTTCAACTATTATCTTTTATCTCTTATTTATTATCTTAATCCCCTCCCATCATTTCGACCGACGCGCCATGACTTTACGCATGCACTTAATCGGGCGAAAACTCAATCGGCTATTAAAGTAGACACACGAAAAAAATCCAATCTTTGATTGGCGGAGAAATCAAGGCGTCAGCCGCACCAAGCACAGCTTGGATTTCTGTCGTGTGTAGATTTTGACCGTTTATTGTGTTTGCTCCCGAATAAATGCGTTGCGTTAATGTGATAAACGTAACGGCTTTTCCTCTTTGCGGCGGTTCGCCTGGATCCCTCGGCGTTGCTCGGGATGATGAGTATATAACCATTTCTATTCTATATATTAAAATCAAGTTTTGCTTTACGCAAAACTTCCGCAACTATTATCTTTTATCTCTTATTTATTCACTTAATCTTCCCCCATCATTTCGACCGACGCGCCATGACTTTACGCATGCATTTAATCGTGCGAAAACTCAATCGGCTATTTCGGCTCTCTGTCGCCATTGACCCAACGACTTGCACGAATTTTTAAAATTCATCGGTAGACACCGACTTATAGATTGCCGTATCGTTCCTATAAAGAAAAAAGACGCTTGATATACTCAAACGTCTTTTAATGAAATGCGGCAGCTACCTACCCTCCCGGTCCGTCACCAGACAGGTACTCTCGGCTCCATAGGGCTTAACTTCTGTGTTCGGAATGTGAACAGGTGTGACCCCTACGATATGACCACCGCAATGGCTCCCCGGACAGGACTCGAACCTGTGACAATTCGGTTAACAGCCGAACGCTCTACCTACTGAGCTACCGAGGATTATGCGTTCTGTGCTTCGCTGTGTTGCAACCACGCACAAGTTCTTGCGGAATTTGTATTCTGTTATAGAATGTTCTTTCCGTCCTTCGTCCCGTCGAACAAAGGCAACTGCACATAACTTTTAACTTTTTGCAAATGGGTTTAATCTTGTAATCGCCTATTTAGATTAGGCAATCGGTTATGATCAAGCCCTCGACTTATTTAGTATCGCTCACCTGAATACATTGCTGCACTTACAGCTGCGACCTATCAACCACGTCGTCTACATGGAGTCTTACTCTACCGAAGTAGATGGGATATCTAATCTTGAGGTGGGTTTCACGCTTAGATGCTTTCAGCGTTTATCCGCTCCGCACGTCGCTACCCTGCAATGCCGCTGGCGCGACAACAGGTACACAATAGGTGCGTTCACCCCGGTCCTTTCGTACTAAGGGCAAATCCTCTCAAATATCCTACGCCCGCGAAGGATAGGGACCGAACTGTCTCACGACGTTCTGAACCCAGCTCGCGTGCCACTTTAATCGGCGAACAGCCGAACCCTTGGGACCTTCTTCAGCCCCAGGATGTGACGAGCCGACATCGAGGTGCCAAACCTCCTCGTCGATGTGAACTCTTGGAGGAGATCAGCCTGTTATCCCCGAGGTAACTTTTATCCGATAATCGACGGCAATTCCATACTCTACCGCCTGGTCACTAAGTCCTACTTTCGTATCTGCCTGACTTGTAAGTCTCACAGTTAAGCTCCCTTCTGCCTTTGCACTCTACGAATGGTTTCCAACCATTCTGAAGGAACCTTTGAACGCCTCCGTTACTCTTTAGGAGGCGACCGCCCCAGTCAAACTGCCCACCTGGCAATGTCCGAAACCGCGATAAGCGCATTTCGTTAGAACCCCAGCAAAGAAAGGGTGGTATCCCAAGGTTGACTCCGCAAAGGCTAACGCCCTTGCTTCAATGTCTCCCACCTATCCTGTACATCCTTTGCCGAGACCCAATACCAAGCTACAGTAAAGCTCTACGGGGTCTTTCCGTCCAGTCGCGGGTAATATGCATCTTCACATATACTACAATTTCGCCGGATTCATCGTTGAGACAGCTCCCAACTCATTACGCCATTCATGCGGGTCAGAACTTACCTGACAAGGAATTTCGCTACCTTAGGACCGTTATAGTTACGGCCGCCGTTCACCGGGGCTTAAGTTCAGTGCTTCGCTTGCGCTAACACGTCCCCTTGACCTTCCGGCACCGGGCAGGCGTCAGCCCCTATACATCAGCTTGCGCTTTTGCAGAGACCTGTGTTTTAGATAAACAGTTGGTTGGGACTATTTTCTGTGACCTATTGCTAGGCTCCCCTTATTCCGAAGTTACGGGGTCATTTTGCCGAGTTCCTTAACGATGATTATTCCGCTCGTCTTGCAATTCTCTTGCCGCCTACCTGTGTCGGTTTGCGGTACGGGTGCCTTACAGCTAACCTTAGCAGCTTTTCTCGCCGGCGTGGATTCATCAACTTCGACTCAATTGCCTCCCCATCACAGCTCAACGTATGTGGATTGCGTACTTCACTACAACCCCGTCTAACTGCTTGGCCGCGCTTTACCATCCGCGCGGACTGACTATCCTTCCGTGTCCCTGCATCGAACTGTATGACAGTACAGGAATATCAACCTGTTGTCCATCATCTACGCCTTTCGGCCTCGACTTAGGTCCCGACTAACCCTGGGAGGACGAACCTTCCCCAGGAAACCTTAGGCTTTCGACGGAGGAGATTCCCACTCCTCTCTCGCTACTCATGCCGGCATTCTCTCTTGTGTAAAGTCCACAGTCTCTTACGATACTGCTTCAGCCCATACACATTGCTCCCCTACCAATTAACAAACGTTAATTCCCAAGCTTCGGTAAACAGTTTTAGCCCCGATAGTTTTCGGCGCAACGTCACTCGACCAGTGAGCTATTACGCACTCTTTAAATGAGTGGCTGCTTCTAAGCCAACATCCTGGTTGTCTATGCAACATCACATCCTTTACCACTTAACTGTTATTTAGGGACCTTAGCTGTGGGTCTGGGCTTTTTCCCTTTTGACAACGGAACTTATCTCTCGCTGTCTGACTCCCAGATAAAAGTATTCGGTATTCGGAGTTTGATAAGGTTCGGTAACCCGTGAAGGCCCCTAGCCCATTCAGTGCTCTACCCCCGATACTCTAAATTCTGAGGCTAGCCCTAAAGCTATTTCGAGGAGAACCAGCTATATCCGAGTTCGTTTAGAATTTCTCCGCTAACCACAAGTCATCGCCCACTATTTTAACAGGGGTGCGTTCGGTCCTCCGCAGGATTTTACTCCTGTTTCAACCTGCTCATGGGTAGGTCACTCGGTTTCGGGTCTACGACACGCTACTGAAAATCGCCCTATTCAGACTCGCTTTCGCTGCGGCTCCGACACTTAATGTCTTAACCTCGCAACGCATCGTAACTCGCCGGCCCGTTCTACAAAAAGTACGAGATAGCACATTCACCCCTTGCGGAGTGCGTAGTGCGTTCTCTGCTTGTAAACATACGATTTCAGGTTCTGTTTCACTCCCCTTCCGGGGTGCTTTTCACCTTTCCCTCACGGTACTAATCTCTATCGGTCATCAAGTCGTATTTAGCCTTGGGAGATGGTCCTCCCTGCTTCCCACCAAATTCCACGTGTTCGGTGGTACTCCGGATACTTGTGAGCTATGGTATAGGTTTCGCTTACATGGCTATTACATTGTTTCGCGCTGCTTTCCTGACAGCTTCGGCTACTTATACCACTTGCCCATATACAAGTCCACTACCCCGCACATATTGCTATATACGGTTTGGGCTCTTACCCGTTCGCTCGCCACTACTAAGGTAATCGTTAATTTACTTTCTTTTCCTCCGGGTACTAAGATGTTTCAGTTCCCCGGGTTCCCTTGCGCAAGCTATGAATTCACTTACGCACGACCATAGTTTCCTATGGACGGGTTTCCCCATTCGGTCATCTGCGGGTCAACGCTTATTTGCAACTCACCGCAGCTTATCGCAGCTTATCACGACCTTCATCGGCGCTTGATGCCTAGGCATCCATCGTATGCTCTTGGTAGCTTAATCGTCCAATTCCTAAAAATAAGAAATTACAAGATATAAACTTCAAATTGCGTACTGGTAATACATATCACCAATATTATTTGATATTTGTATACTCGCTTTAAGTTATATGCAGTTGTCAATGTGCGACGCGGGGACCGTTAGGGTCAAAAAAAACACGATAAACAACAACTTTGGGAACTTGTCCCCGATACCGTTATTGCTCATTGTGTCCAGAGGTATGGCGTATATGCGATACTTGGAAAACCCGTGTGCTGTAGCGTCACGCGACAGCTTTGTTAGAATACCACACATAAATATATATGTCAAGCGTTTTTCAAAACTTTTTTAAAAAATTTTTAAAAATTTTTTTCGAGGCAAAAATCAAGCCGAAACGGACGCGCTACTCCCGCCCGTCTTTATCGAATAATCTTCCCGCCGCCGCTATACTATATTTCCGCACGCCGCTCCGCATCCCGATTCCAACCTGCCCTTACATATTATTTACTAACGCAAAATCGGCGAAACGATGCGACGCTCCGCCGATTTCACGGGCCGATGATAAAGCCGATATAGCAGGGGTACGGCTTTACACCAACGCTTCGAGTTTTTTCGTGACTTCTTTCAGCCTGTCGCGCTTTACTTCTATCTGCGCAGTGTAGGTTCTGAAATAGCCTATGTCGGTTGTATCGGGGTCCTTATGATCGACTAACGCTTGAATAAGCGCGGCTTGCGAACGCGACCTCTTGATTTCGAGGCTTTGGATTTCCGCCTCTATCATGCGCAGTTCTTTTGCCAAATCTCTTTTAAGCGACATACTATTCACCTCTCCTATTATCAAACGTGGATTTTTGCTTTTTGCCGTTATAGCTTAACAAGCGTTTCTTTTCGAGCTGTTCTATACTCTTAAACAGTTCCGCATAGTTTTCGGGCTTGCGATCGATAGCAATCGCGCCAATGCTCGCGGTCAGCTCGTCGATAAGCGCCTTTGCTCGACGCACCGCTCTGTCGCTGCGTATACGCAACATGCAGGGCGTATCGACGTACAGCTTAACGGACAAAACGTCCTCGACATTGTATTTTTCTATATACTCGGTCGGGTTGAGCGCCAAGTACAAACACAGAGTTTTGCCGCGCATGGCTATACGCGCAAAGCATTTCCTGCCTATATAAAAACTCTCGCGGGCGCGGCTCATATTGGCGCGCGCCTTTTTGAACGCCAACAAATAGTTCTTTATTTCCGAATATCTGTTTTTGACGACGTCGGGCGCGGTTATCAGTTTGGACAAAACGGTCTTGCCGTAAGAAACACGTTCCGTCGCGTTCGCCCTGAACACCTTTTGGAAATCGCCCGACGACGGAACTTCCACGTCGTTCTCATCGGGCTCGTAAACCTTTTCCTCCTCCGGCTCGTCGTCCGCTTCGGGCAAAGCCTCCTCCTCGTCGGACGCGGGGTCGGGTTCCTCGGTGTACGCCGCCGCGGCAAGCTCCGCCGCGCGCATGGCTTCCGCCGCAACCTTGCCGGCACGTACCGCCGCAATCGTCGCGTCGGTGTCCGCGCGGGTGCGAATAGCGACAACCATCTTTTCGGTCATCAACTGGATCACGCCCTTCTTAATCAGTATAAAGAACACAAGAAAAACAATCAACAGCACACCCAGCACGATGAGCAAAATTATCCACCACGCCATGCCGCCCGCCTCGAAAACGCGAAACTCCACCGAATCGCTCAAAGCCGAATAGCTGTCGCCCGCCTCGACGGTCGCGGTCAACCGATACAAACCTACGGGCGCGTCTTTAAGTTTGTTAAGTCCCGTAGCGGAGTTGTAATACTCTTTGCCCGTCTTTGCGTCGACAATGACGACAAGCGTTTCGCCGACGTGCGCTTCGGCGTTGATGACGTTGGTCTTGGGATTATATTCGCCGTCCGCCCACGCGACTATCGACAGCGGCTTCGTCCAGTAGTTGACCGTTTTCGTAACGGTAAACGACGCGCTCTGTTTGGCAAGCCCCGAATAGTCGGACGTGCCGGCAACTTCCGCGTTAATCCAGTACGTGCCGTAGCCGAGCTTGGATATAATCTTTTCTATTTCCTCGGACACGTACCCGTTTTGGTCAACGGTAAAGTTTTCCAGCCCGACGACGGGCGTGCGCGCGCCGTTCTCGTCCTTTTCGATAGACAGCTTAACGTTCCACGCGCCGCCGTGAGTCGGAATCGCAACGATATAATTGCGCTCGTTGGAATAGAACCCGTATTCCCAGCCTACAATATTAGGCGTGCGCAACCACGTGTTGGTAGCGGCGGTGATTGTAAACTTAACCCGCGCGCACTCGTCATTGTCGCCGCTCGTCACGACGTCGTCCGCCCAGCGATAGTGCGTGCAATCGAGCAGTTTAAGCGTAAAATAATGATCGCCGCCCGATATATAGTCGTCGTCCGCGTCCCACTCGACGGAGTACCGAGTATCGCTCGTCACGACGGGCGTAACCCGCCCTCCCGTAAATTGAGGATTGACAATATCGGTCGGCAAGCCCACCTTTTGCCAAACGTCAACAGTGAAATAACAGTCGTAACGGTCGTTGCCCGTACCGAAGTCGGCATGCGCAGGCGCGGAAATTCGGAAATACACGCGATAAGTTCCGTTAGTGCCGCCGCCTATGCTGTTTACGAGCTGACCGGGCATATAGTATCGGTTGTTGTACAGCCGCGCAAAGTTGTACGAAATTTCGTAATTGTCGCGCTCGTCGCTGTAATAATACTTATCCCAAACGGAATTAGCCCATTGTCCCTTGCGCTCGACCGTAAGGAAGGACGGCGCATTATCTGCGACCAACTTCTCGAACTCGGCAAACATCTGCGTTTTGTCCGCGCCGTCCGCCAACCACCAATCGTAATGTATATAGCCGAATTCATCCGTCTTTTTAAGATCGAAATTTATTTTCGCGGGAGTAACGGTAAAGCTAAACGTCCGCTGATACTCGGGGCTTACTATTTCCGCCGACGTAACAACGTCGTCCGACGACCACCAAAGTTTCGTTCCTACCGGCACGGTAACAGCGTCAACCTTTACAACAAGCGTGTATATCCCCGCCGGCATGGAATTGTTAATATACTGATCGAAGTCGGAGTTTGTAAAATTGAGCGCGCCCGCTATCTCCGTTTTATTCTCATCTACGGACGACAGGGTATACCGCACCGTCGCGCTCCCATCGCCGTATTTCAGTCGCGGCTCGAATATAGGAAAGCTCGACTCGCCCACGCCGAATGCAAAACTCTGAACAATGCCGTAAGACGAAGCAGGACTTGTACGATCGGAAAGGAACGCATTTGTGTCGTCGCTCCTGTTGCTTATAATAAACCACGTCTTTTCGATTACTACCGACTTTTTGTCCGCGGCTACGGTAACTTTAATGCCGCGCGCCGCATCAGTAGCATAACCGCAAGTAAATTCATATTCGCCGTTTGCCGTAAGCGTAACAGTAGTAACGTGCTTGCCCGCAAACGCATAAACATTACTCGCGCCGCCGCCCGCTTTGGTATACGACGCGGTAAATTCGTTGGGAATAATGTCGGACAAAACCAAACCTATTTCTATATTCGCGCCCGTGTAATAAGTCACGGAATTTCGCGCCGATATCTCCCGCGCGCCCGCTTGCGGGGTCGTCGAATATTCGACTTGACCGTCCGCGGTGTATTCGTAAACGGGACCGCTTTCGAGATATGCCGCGCCGCTACCCGCTTGAATAATCTGCCATTCCAGCTTGGCGGGAATATTGATGACGGGCGCGACGACAAACGTCAAGCCGCCCGCGCCGTTGTCTTTGCAAACATACCCGACGGTGTTGTCAAGACTGAAAATGTCGTTGGGATTTACTCCTGCATTGTGAGTAGCGAACCCGTTGCCGAACGCGGTAACGCTCGAATCGAGAGTTATACCTATATTACTGCCATCAGCAATCTTTCCGCCTATGCTTATCGCGCCCTGCGGATTCTGTTGAACGTTGTTGGCAATAATGCCGACGGTATTCCCCGAAACCTTAATAACATCGGAATTCGCCGCGCCGCTTATTACCAGCGTGGAACTGTTATCGCCGACGTAGATACCTCCGCCCTGTCTGCCCGCGGAGTTACCCTCTATCGTACCGCCGTAAAAATAAAACCGCGACCCGCCCCCGCCGCCGACTGACACGCCGCCGCCGAATCCCGCGGAATAGTTGTCCTTAATCGCGCCGCCGTACATGTACATATAGCCGTTGCCGAGATTTATTCCGCCGCCGTAGCTGTTTGCGCCCTCGCCCGTAGCCGAATTTCCCGCAATCGTTCCGCCGTACATATGCAGAGTATTGCCGGCAACCTGAATACCGCCGCCCCACGAATAAGAGCCGCCTATAATCGCGCCGCCCGTAATCGTCACGGTTTTTGTTTCGCCGTTTACCGAATATGTAACGTTGTTTTCCGTTTGCGGGTGACAGTCGTAAAGATACAGCTCCGCACCCCAACTGTCGTCAAACGCAATTACGGCAGCAGTGCCGCTGCCCCTTAACACGTGTCCGTTCAAACACAGCTTAACCGACGCGCCGACGGCAATCGTCAAGTCACGCGTAAGATCCGCGCTCAAATAATACGACTTTCCGTCCGTCAATTCGGTAATAGTCGCATCGGCGTTTAGATCGATTGCGTTTGAATGGTTAACGTCAAAATCGCCGTGTTCTGTCGCCGCGCGCGCAGTCGTCGAAAACGCCATAGGCAACAACGCAACGACAAAAAGCGCGCATAACAAAAACAGCAAAGTAAATTTGCGTACAAGCAGAATTTTCCGTCCCATAATTTTCCTCCATATTATGCACTCAAAAAACGTTTGTCTATACCGTCGCACCCCTCGAAGTATAACAAAGTCGGCAATCACCCCAATGCAAAGATATGAACATTACTCTTTCATTATACCCCCCCCCCCCCCTTGTTGTCAAGTCAATTTGAAAAATTTATCGACAATTTATGAATTTTTTTTTACACACTCATGTACACATGCCCCAAAAAGCGCAAGCATGAACATTGTTCGGCATTTTCTGCCATAAAAAAACGCGGCAAAAGTTTACCGCGTCCGTAAATGTTCCGGATTTAACATAATCCACGCACTGCCCGCATCTAAACCTGCGGCGGCAAGCTCGGATTTGGCATGACAATATCCTTGGCTTTACGCTTGCGCTTTAACACCGTTTTTTCGAGTAGCGGATCGAGCGCGTACAGCAATGCGGGCAATGCCGTAAGCACGCAAACTATGGAAATAAGCGTGCCCGTCGCAAGCGTCATGCCCATGGACGAAATAAGCGGGTCGGACGTGAGGAAGCCGACGAGGAACGCCGCGACGGTCATAATCGACCCCGACGTCATGACCGTCGGGAACGCCGCGGAAATCGCGTACTTAACAGCTTCGCCGCGCGGCATGCGCTCTTTGGCTTGTCTGTATCTGTTTGTCAAAAGTATGGCGTAATCAATCGTCGCACCCATCTGTATCGCGCTTACTATAAGATAGGTAAAGAAGAACACGTTGTTGCCCATTAGCACAGGCAACGAAAAGTTCATGAATATCGCGCCCTGAATAACGAGCACCAACACCAACGGAATACCCCACGACTTAAACGTAAACGCGAGTATAAGATAGATAAACGCGACGGTCAACAGCGAAATCAAAATATTATCGTGAGAGAACGACGAGTTAAGATCATAAGCGCTCATGCTCTCCCCCGCAAAAATCGCTTGCGGGCAAATGCGTTTGACTTCGGGAATAAGCCGTTCTATAAGCTCGAACGTCTGCGCGCCCTCGACAGGCGAATTTATATTAAACACAAGCCTGTCGTGCCGCGCGCCGCGCAGTTGACTTTTGCCGAATTCAAGCGTTTGCTTGTACTGTGCGAGTTCCGCGCCCGCCGCGTTCATTATAAAATCGTTGCCGAATATGTAATCGAACAAATCCGACGCGACAACTCTGTATTCGGTCAAATCGGCAGGGCTGTCGCCGCGGCTGAACGCGTACAGCGAGAATACGAGCGCCGCCGTGCCCTCGCCTATGCCCGTAACGTCGTCCAGCTCTTTAAAGTTTATTTCGTCGGTCAGATAGTACGCCTTGCCCGCTTCCGCACGCGACGGCAACGCTATGCCCGCCCAGCCGAGCGACGACGTGACAAGCCGTTCCGCCGACACAGCGGCAATAATTTCGCGCTGAACGTTCGGGGCGGTGGTGTTGGGCACGAGCACGACAAACGCATTGCTTGCGCCGAACAGTTTTTCGGTTTCCGCCTGCGCCGTCATTATCGAAGTCGGGCGCGACGTGTCTATGGAGTTTTGACTGTAACAGTACGTAACGGTCTGCGACAGCCAAGCGCCTACGCCGAACAGCGCAAAGAAAACCGCGATAAGCGCGTAACGTATTTTAACTACCCCGCCGCCGAGGAAAGCGACGCGCGGCACAAGATTGCGGTGACGAGTTTTGTCCATGGGTTTGGACAACAGCAACAGCATGCTCGGCATGAGCAGGAACACCGTCAACAGCGAGCACATTATGCTTTTTGCAAGCACCATGCCGAGGTCGAACCCCAAGCCCAACTGCATAAACATGAGCGCGACCAGCCCCGACACCGTGGTCAGCGAACTCGACGATATTTCGGGTATGGCTTTGGTCAAGGCGTTAGCCATGGCGCGACGCGCGTCGTCGGGCAGTCTGTCCTTTTCCTCGGTAAACCTGTGACAAAGTATAATCGCATAGTCTATCGCCAGCGCGAGCTGTAAGATAATACAAACAGTGTTGGACACAAACGAAATCGTTCCCAGCCAGTAGTTTGTGCCCATGTTGAGTATTGCCGCGACAACGAATATCACGGGAAACGCCAACACCTCCGCAAAACTCTTGGACGTGAACAGCAGTACGCACAGAATAACCGCCGCGGCAATGGCTATTATAACAATCATTTCGCTCGCAAGCGTCTGCGCGTAATTATTGACGAGCGGCGTAGGCACGACGTATTCGCAACCGCTGTCGTTTAAGATTCGCACGACTTCGTTGTACGCCGCGACGGACGACGCGTCGTCGCTCCCGCCCGAAAAGTACATGCCGAACAGCGCGTTGCCGTCCTTGTAATTTGCGGGGCTGTTCGCGTCGAACGCAAAGTTGATTACGCCGTTTACGTTTTGTATTTGAGCGGCGATAGCTGTCGCGCGGTCGCGGTCGATATTCTTTACCAAAACGGTAGCCGTGCCGTACTCGGCGAACTCCGCGTCCATTATTTTAAGCGCCTGCGCCGTATCGGTGTCGCTCGGCAGGTAGTTGGAAATGTCGTATTCGACTTTCACTTTCGGTATGCCGAACACGCAATACACAATCACCGCCGCAAATATTATTAAGAAAAGCCAATGCCTTTTCACTATGAATTCGGCAATTTTCCGCATAACTGTATATTACTCTTTTCGCTCGAAAAACGCAAGCGATTAAAAGATGACGTATACTTTTTTTGCGTATTCCTTATACTATTGACAGACATTACACTATGCCTTATACTATTGACAGACATTACACAGGGAGTTAATACTATGGATATACGAAAAGTCGCCGTAATCGGTTGCGGCATGGTGGGAAGCACGACCGCGTTCGCGCTAATGGAAAGCGGACTGTTTACGGACATGTTGCTTATAGACGTCAACCGCGACCGCGCCGTCGGCGAGGCAATGGATTTGAGTCACTGCCTGCCGTTCACCCGCCCCGTCGAAATCCGCGCGGGCGACTACAAGGATATTTCCGACTGCGGAATAATAATAATCACCGCGGGCGTTGGGCAAAAACAGGGCGAAACGCGCATGGACTGTATCCACAACAACGTCAAGGTGTTCAAGTCGATAGTGCCGCAAATAGTCAAATACAACACCGACGCGTTTATACTCGTCGTCAGCAATCCCGTGGACGTGCTGTCCTACGTGACGTATAAACTTTCGGGACTGCCCGCGCAAAAGGTGTTCGGGAGCGGCACGGTGCTCGACTCCGCACGGCTCAAATTCTTGGTCGGGCGCAGACTCAATGTCGATCCGCGAAGCGTGCACGCGTTCGTTATAGGCGAACACGGCGACAGCGAACTCGCCGTGTGGTCGAGCGCAAACGTCAGCGGCATAGAACTGGATAAATACTGCGCGCACTGCGGCTATGTCAGTCATGCCGAAAACCGCAAAAAACTCGCCGACGACGTCAAAAATTCCGCTTACGAAATTATCGCGCGCAAGGGCGCGACATATTACGGCATTGCCGCCGCCACAACCCGCATCTGCGAAAGCATAGTGCGCGACGAACACTCAATCATGCCCGTAAGCACTCTTGTCAACGGGCATTACGGACTTAACGACGTGTATATCTCCGTTCCGTCGCTTATAGGCGCGCACGGCGTGGAAGATATTATAGATATTCACCTCTCGCCCGAGGAAGCCGACGCGCTTATCGATTCCGCCGCCACGCTCAAACACGCAATCAAAGAAATCGGCATGTAAAAAAATAACGACAAAACAAAAGCGGTTCCGTGCGAACCGCTTTTGTTATACTAACATATAAATAGATTATGCGATTACAGAATATCGAGTTCTTTAACCCAATCGCGCAAATCGTCTATGGTGGCATTGCCGTCAATCAGCTTGCCGTCCTTCCAGTTGGTCTGCGGCGAGCAAAGCGGCTTTAACACCGCTTCGGCTTTGTACATATCACTGCCGCCGCTCGTTGCGAACGGAATAACGGTCTTGCCCGAAAAATCATAGCTTGCAAGAAAACCGTTGATAATCGTGGGCGCGAGGTACCACCAAATCGGGAAGCCTACAAACACGACGTTATAGTCCTGCATATTCTCGACGCGGTCGGCAATTTCGGGACGCGCGAGCGTGCGCATTTCGACGGAAGTGCGGCTGTTTTTATCGTGCCAATCGAGGTCGGCTTCGGTGTACGGCACGACGGGCTTAATGGCGAACAAGTCCGCGCCCGCCGCCTTTGCGAGTTGTTTTGCAACCGCGCCGGTGTCGCCGCCGCACGAAAAATAAGCAACCAAAATTTTATTCATAACAAACTCCTTAAAATAAATATAGTCCCGAATATTGTATCATGTATCGCGCCGCCGCGCAAGCGATTAAAACTATTTTAATCGCGCAAAATTATCGCGCCCCTTCGCCGCCCCTACCGCGCCGCACTGTCATGCCACCCACTTGAACGAAAAAAGCCGCTTACGCGGCTTTTTCGTGGTAGAGCATATCCAATCTAAAACGAATTTTAATCTTGTTCCTGTTCTTGATCTGCATGATAGTCTTCGCTACCGCAATTTGGGCATTTTCCCCCATTTGCATTCGTACCGTGATACCCGCACTTATAGCAATGGTAGTACGTGTATGTAGACATATAATTTACCTCCTTAATAATTTATATAATTATTATAACGGAAATTATTACATAAGTCAATATAAATAATTACAATGTATTTGTACGGCGAACTGATAATAACAAGCATGCCGCTTTTCTTCATTTAGGCACTCATTCCTACCAACGAAAAACGACCCGTTGGGTCGTTTCGTTGGTAGGAATGAGTGGACTCGAACCACCGACCCCCACCTTATCAGGGTGGTGCTCTAACCTGCTGAGCTACATTCCTTTATGTCTTATTAAATTGTTGTAAGATGTTTGTTTACCGTCGTTTCGCTCTGCGTCGAACCACGACCCCCACCTTATACTCGCTTCGCTCGTGCTTCGTATCAGGGTGGTGCTCGACAGCTGAACTACATTCCTTTATTATTGAATTGTTAGTTGTGTTTTCCTGTCGGCACTTATCTTTGCGTTGCTTAACTACTTCGACCGCACGGAGTTTGGGTAGTTGTGGTGGAGATTAGCGGACTCGAACCGCTGACCCTCTGCTTGCAAAGCAGATGCTCTACCAACTGAGCTAAATCCCCATGCGGAACCGTTATCAATAATAGCAAAATTTATCGGGATTGTCAACCGTTTTAACGGGGTTTGCCCGCATATATTTTTAAAATTATACGCCGCGGTGTTGCTCTTTTTGCGGGATTGTAGTATACTATCCCTATGGAAAAAGACAGTTTTATAGTTATAGACGCCAATTCGTTGGTCAACCGCGCGTTTTACGCCATGCCGGGCATGACGACCTCACGCGGCGAGCCTATCGGCGCGGTGTACGGTTTTACTACCATGTTAGTCAAACTAATCGATCAGTACAAACCCAAATACATCGCGGCGGCGTTCGACGTGCACGCGCCGACTTTTCGGCACAAAATGACGCCGCTTTACAAGGCGACGCGAAAACCCATGCCGACCGACCTTGCGGCGCAAATGGGCACGCTCAAAAAAGTGCTTGCCGCCATGCACATCAAAACTTACGAACTCGAAGGCTACGAAGCGGACGACATAATAGGCACGCTCGCGCGGCGATCGAGCGTATTCACGTATATTCTGACGGGCGACCGCGACAGCTTACAGCTTGTCAATTCGTCCACGCACGCACTGCTCACCAAAAAAGGCATATCCGAAATTTTGGACGTTTCGCCCGAAACGGTATCCGATGTTTTCGGGGTCGCCGCCGACCGCGTCGTCGATTTCAAAGCGCTTGCGGGCGACAGCTCGGACAATATCCCCGGGGTTTCGGGCGTAGGCGACAAGACCGCGGTCGAGCTTATTTCCACATACGGTTCGCTCGACGAAATCTATTCGCACATAGACATAATTACCGGCAGTCGGCACGACAAGCTCGTTGCGGACAAGGACAACGCGTACTTGTCGTACAAACTCGCCAAAATCGACACCGACGTGCCGCTGTACAGATTTTCGCTCGACGACTGCAAACTTGTCTACCCCTTTCCCGCCATGCTGCGCGACGTCTTTGCGCGCCTCGAATTTAAATCCCTGCTCGCACGCGACGACCTTTACGCGCAGACGAACTCCGCGCCGACCGTCGTCGCCAAGCCCGCAAACACGATAACGCTTTCCGACCTCGACGAACTGCGAACGTTCGTTGCGACCGCCGAATACGACGAAGTCGCAGTGCTGTTTGCGCGCGACGGATTCCACTTTGCGTTCGGACCGAACGACGACTACTTCGCACCCATTACGGACAGTCTTTTGAGCGCGTTTTCCGTCGAGGGCTGTGCGACGGCGATTGCGCCCGTTTTCTCGCGCAAGCTGATAGCGTTCGATCTCAAATCGCTCATGCACGCCGCCGCGCCCGCCGTACCGGAACACGCCGACGACGTCGCGCTCATGGCATACCTTTTGGAATACCGCCTGTCGCCGACGACCGCAACCGAGCTGTTCGCATTGCGCGACGAGTGCGTCGCACAACTCGAAGACCGCGGCATGACCGCGCTGTACCGCGACATAGAATTGCCGCTGTTGCACGTGCTGTTCGGCATGGAGCGGCGCGGGTTCGCAATCGACCGCGACAAGCTCGACGAAATAGACGTAAAGTTCTCCGAGCTGGAACGACAAAACGTAAAGCGCATACGCGAGCTTTGCGGCAGGGACATAAACCTAAACTCACCCAAGCAACTGTCGCACCTGCTGTTCGAGGAAATGGGCATACCCTATCCCGAACGCCACGCCAAGTCGTTCTCCACCAAAGCCGAAGTCTTGCAAAAACTATCGGGCGAATACGAAATAGTCGATCAAATTCTCAAATACAGATTTAATTCCAAACTGAAATCGTCGTTTATCGACGGACTTAAAAAAGCCGCGCGGCGCGACGGGTCGGTGCACACGAGCTTCAATCAAATGGCGACGACGACGGGACGGCTGTCGTCTACCGATCCCAACCTGCAAAATATCCCGACGCGCGCCGAGGAAGGGCGCATGTTGCGGTCGCTGTTTATCCCGCGCGAAAAAGGCAACGTGCTTGTCGACGCCGATTACAGCCAAATAGAATTAAAGCTGGTCGCGCATTTTTCGGGCGACCCTAAAATGACCGACGCGTTCAAGAACGGCATGGACATACATGTATCGACGGCGGCGGAGGTCTTTGACGTGCCGCAGAGCGAAGTGACGGACGTCATGCGGCGCGAAGCCAAAGCGGTCAACTTCGGCATCGTTTACGGAATAAGCAACTTCGGATTGAGCCACAACATAAACATTTCGCAAAAGAAAGCGGACGAATATATCAAACGCTATTTCGAGCGTTTTCCCGACGTCAAGAACTATCTCGACGGGCTTGTAGAGGAAGCCAAGTCGCGCGGCTACGCCGTCACACTGTACGGCAGACGCAGAACAATCCCCGAACTTAATTCCGCAAAGTACGCGGAGCGCAAGTTCGGCGAGCGCGTCGCCATGAACACGCCGTTACAGGGTACCGCCGCCGACATAATAAAAATAGCCATGGTGCGCGTCGATAACCGATTGAAAAACATGAAGTCCAAACTGATATTACAGGTGCACGACGAGCTTATCGTGGACGCGGCGGCGGACGAGGTGGACGAGGTTATAGACATACTCAAATCGGAAATGGAAGGCGCAGTTGCGCTGTCCGTGCCGCTCAACGTGGTTGTCGCGGTCGGCAAAAATTGGATGGAGTGCAAATAGCGCGCTATGAACTTTAAACGCAACGAACGCGATTTAAAACAAATCCGCGGCAAGCAAATAAACGTTATAGGCATAACGGGCGGCATAGGCAGCGGCAAGACCGTCGCCACCGACGCACTGCGCGCGGCGGGTTTTACGGTGATCGACGCGGACGAAATTTCGCGCGCAATGTTCGCGCGCGGCACCGACGGCGAACGCGCAATTTTACAAATGTTTCCGCAAGCCGAAAACAACGGAGCGCTCGACCGCGCCGCGTTACGCGCCGTAATTGCCGCAGACGCGCGCCGACGCCTGCGCCTTAACGAATACACTCACCCGCTGATAACGCGGGAAATACGCGCGCAAATAACAGCTTGCACGCCGCCCGTCGTGCTGTCCGCGCCGCTGTTGTTTGAAAGCGCACTCGCGCGGCTGTGCGACGTAACGGTGTGCGTGTACTGTCCGAGAAACATACGCGCCGAGCGCATAGCGCAACGCGACGGCATAACGATAGCCGCCGCGCAAGCTATGATAGACGCGCAAATCCCCGACACGGAACGCGCCGCACTATCCGATTTTATAGTGCCGTCCGACGTTCCGCCCCACGAGTTCAGAGCGGAAATAATCGAACTGTTTAACCAATTAACCGCGACTAACGAAACAACCCGTACACGCGTTTAGCCAGTTTTATATCCGATAAATACTTGCGCGTTTCGGGAAACACCGCCTCGCCCGCGAGGAATTTGCGCGCATTCTGCTCGCCCGCATTGTACGCCATGAGTGCGGCGTTCACGTCGCCGTCGAATTTATCGAGCATAAGCGACAAATAATAGCACCCGCACCGCAGCGACGTTTCGGGGTCGAAAATTTTATTCTCCGCGCCGTCTATGTTCAACGCCGTCGCGCACGCCGCAAACGTTTCGGGCATCAACTGCATAAGCCCGGACGCGCCCTTGTCCGATTTGGCGGACGGGTCGAACTTGCTTTCAGCCCACACGACCGACCGAACGAGCGCGCGGTCCAGCCCGAATTCGTCCGCCGCGGCGTTCAGCTTGTCCGCGTACTTATTAGGGAAAACAATACACAGCGCAACCGCAGCTACGACTATCCCTGCCGACAGCACCGCCGCCGTCGCGGTCACTGCGCGCATAACCTTACCTTTCATACCGATAGTTTATGTACCGAACGGGAATTATATAATTCAATTAGGAATTATAATAACACCGTCAAACGTTTAAGTTTTGCATACTCTTTCTGCGGCGGTTCGCCTTGATTCCTCGACAGGCTCGGAATGATGGGGGGTATAAGCATTCCTTTTCTAATAAAATCAAGGCTTGCGCTGTGCGCAAGCCTTCCTCAATTTTTATCTCTTATCTATTATCTTTTTATTTTTGTTTATTATTTATCCGTTAATCAGTTTATCGTTATAAGCATAGCCCGCGGCGACGCTGTGTCTGCCTTTAAGCAACGGCTTGCCGCCGTGCGTGCGGTTTTCTATCGTAAAGTTCTCGGTCGAATACGCGGTCAGATATTCGTCGTCCACGTTGAGCACGACTTTGAACGGAACGGTGACTATCGCGGCATAGGCGATACACTTGCCGTTATCGGTCTTGCCCTTGGCAAAGTCGATAATCTTAATGCCCTTGCGGTATCTGCCCATTACATCGATTTGACTGACGAGTATGCGTTTTGCAAAACCGCGGTCGGTACACAGCGCGATTTCGCCGTCGCCGTTGACCTGCTTAATGAGCACGCACTCGTCGCCCTCGCCGAGCGACATGCACCTTACGCCCGTAGCGATACGGTTTTGCGCGGGCACGTCCGACATATCGGCGTTAAGACACATGCCGTACTTGGTGACTATCATAAGCGACGCGCCTTCCGCCTCGTCCTCCATGGCTATGACGCAGTCGCCGTCGCGCAGTTTGGTCGCGGCAAACGCCGACTTGACCACGCCGTATTCGCTCCACGGCGACTTTTTGACCATGCCGAGTTTGGTATAGAACAGGATATTGCCCTTGGGCAGTTTTTCCTCGACGAGGCGCATGTACACGGGATATTCGCCGTCCACCGCGTCCGCGACAATCTTTTTGAGGTCCGCGCCCTTTTCGCGCCACTTGCCGTCGGGTATAGCCTCTACGTCTATCTTGTAGCAGTTGCCGAGGTTGGTAAAGCAGAAAACCCTGTCCGTGGACTTCGCGCGCACAATACAGTTGCAAATTTCGTTGAGCGTGGAAGTGTCGGTAAAGTCCTTTGTCGCCATTGTAAAGTTTTTGACAAGCATCTTTTTGAGCTGTTTATTCGCATTGGCGGCAACGACGTACTCGAACGTCGGTTTTTCGTCGTCGCTCGGAATAACGTACTGTTCGACGGACTGAACGATAGCCGATTTGCGGTTTTCACGGTACTGCTTTCTTATGCCCAAAAGCTCGGTTTTTACAAGCTCCATTTGCAGTTTCTTGGACGCGATAATCGCTTCAAGCCGCGCTATTTCGCTTCTGACGTCCGCAAGCTCCTTTTCGAGCTTAAATATTTCCAAGTGCGTAAGCCGCGCGAGGCGCATGTCCAAAACGGCTTGCGCCTGTACTTCCGACAGCTCGAACCGCTTGCGCAACGCTTCTTTCGCGGCGGTCGTATTAGGGCTTGCCTTGATGATTTTTATAACTTCGTCTATATTGCGAACGGCTATGACAAGCCCTTCCAAAATATGCTCGCGCTTTCTTGCCGCGTCCAGTTCGTACTTCGTTCGGCGCAGAACGACTTCGCGTTGATAGTTGACATAGTACGCGATTATGTCGAGCAAGCCCATGAGCTGGGGTTTGCCGTCGGCGATTGCGACCATGTTGAACGAGAAGTTTGTGGCGAGGTTGGTATACTTAAACAGCGCGTTGATAATCTCTTTGGGGTCGCTGTCGCGCTTGATTTTTATGACGGCGCGCATGCCCACGCGGTCGGATTCGTCCACTACGTCGGTAATGCCCGACAGCACGCCTTTCTTGTCCTCGCGCACTTTTATTATGCTTTCCAAAAGCTGCGATTTGTTTACGCCGTAAGGTATTTCGTCTATAACGATAATCTTTTTGTCGTTGTCGTTTTCGATATGGAGTTTGGCGCGGATGGCGACTTTGCCCTTGCCCGTTTCGTAAGCGTGCGCAAGCTCCGTCGGGATAATCACGCCGCCCGTCGGGAAGTCGGGACCCTTAACAATCTTCATAATTTCTTTAAGCGTAATTCTGGGATTGTCGATATACGCAATAACGCCGTCGATGGACTCCATAAGGTTGTGCGGCGGGATATTGGTTGCAAGCCCGACGGCTATACCCGTCGCGCCGTTCACCAAAAGATTGGGAAACCGCCCGGGGAGTATGTCCGGTTCGAGGATAGTATCGTCGAAGTTCCACGACCATTTAACGGTGTTTTTGTCGATGTCGCGCAACAGCTCCAAAGCGAGCGGAGTGAGCCGCGCCTCGGTATAACGCATAGCCGCCGCGCCGTCGCCGTCCACCGACCCGAAGTTGCCGTGCCCGTCAACGAGCGGCGCGCCCATGTTAAACGGTTGCGCCATGCGCACCATTGCCTGATAAATGGACGAGTCGCCGTGCGGGTGGAGTTTACCCAAGCAGTCGCCGACGATACGCGCGCTCTTGCGGTACGGTTTATCGGGCGTAATGCCGAGCTGATGCATTGTGTACAGTATGCGCCGCTGAACGGGTTTAAGTCCGTCCTCGACGCGCGGCAAGGCTCTGTCGAGTATGACCGATTCCGAATAAGGAATCATGGAGTCGCGCATTACGTCCTCCATGGTCTGCACTATCAACTTGCCTACCGCCTGATTGTTATCTTGTTCGTTTCCCTGCGCCATAACAGTCCTCGAATTAGTTTGATTTGCCGTCGGTTCGCCGACTAATTATTTGTTGGGGTTAAAAGAATCTACTTTGTTAAAGTCCGCGTGCTCGATAATGTATTCGCGGCGAAGCTCGACAGCATCGCCCATGAGCACGGATACCAATTTTTCCGCTTCCGCCGCGTCCTCTATGGACACCTGCATAAGCGCGCGGTTTTTGGGATCCATGGTCGTTTCCCAAAGCTGATCGGCGTTCATTTCGCCCAAGCCCTTATATCGTTGAACCTGCGCGCCCTTGCCGAACCGCGACTTTGCCTCCGCGAGCGCGTCGTCGTCGTAAGCGTATTCCACCTGATTGCCCTTTTCTATCTTGTACAGCGGCGGCAGTCCGATATAGACATGTCCCTCGTTTATCAAGTCCTTCATGTAGCGGAAGAAGAAAGTCAAAAGTATCGCGCGGATATGATATCCGTCAACGTCCGCGTCGGACAAAATAATGACCTTGTGGTAATTTAGATTGTCCACGTTAAAGTCCTCGCCTATGCCCGAACCCAGTGCGGAAATAAGCGTGCGGATTTCCTCGTTGGCAAGAACTTGGTCTATACGCTTTTTCTCGGCGTTAAGCGGTTTGCCGCGCAACGGCAATATCGCCTGATACGACCGCGCGCGCGCCTGTTTGCACGTGCCGCCCGCACTGTCGCCCTCGACTATAAACAACTCGTTATTCTCCGGTTTTTTACCCGTGCACGGCGTGAGTTTGCCGACAAGATTAAAGTTGTCAATCGCGTTTTTGGCGCGAGTGATTTCCTTTTCCTTGCGCGCCGCCTCGCGCACCTTTGCCGCGAGCAAGCCTTTTTTGAGTATCGCTTCGCCGACGGCGGCATTTTTCGGATCGGCGAAATAGTCGCCCAAAAGTTGAGAAGTAAGCCCCTCGATCGCAATGCGCGCCGCAGGGTTGCCGAGCTTGGTTTTGGTCTGTCCCTCGAACTGAACGTTGGTCATTTGCACCGACAGCACCGCAGTCAAACCCTCGCGGTAATCGTCGCCCAAAAGATTGGCGTCCTTTTCTTTGAGCATGCCGACCCTGCGCGCAAAGTCGTTCATTACCTTGGTGTACGCCGCCTTAAAGCCCGTTTCGTGCGTGCCGCCCTCGGTCGTCGGAATATTGTTGACGTATGAAAATAAGTTCTCCGTATACGCGTCGGTGTGCTGGAACGCCACTTCCATGGCAATGCCGTCGCGCTCGCCGCTCACCGTAATAGGCTCGTCGTACAGCGTATTGCGCGCCTCGTTGATGTACTTGACAAAGTCAACGATACCGCCGTCGTAGCAGTATTCGAGCGAGCGATACCCCTCGCCCACGCGCACGCGCTCGTCAATGAGTTTGACGCGCAAACCTTTGTTGAGGAACGCGAGTTCTTTGAGCCTGCGCGCGATTGTTTCAAACTGAAAAATTACCGTTTCGAATATGCGTTTGTCGGGCAAAAAGCGCACGTATGACCCGTGCTTGTCCGTTTTTTCGCCCGTGTCGATAAGGCTGTACTTGGGCAGACCGCCCTTGACCTCGCCGTTGACCGTGCGCGACTCGAACTCCATGCGATAAGTCGTGCCGTTTTTAAACACTTCGACTTTGAGCCACTCGGACAAAGCGTTGGTGACGGACGCGCCCACGCCGTGAAGTCCGCCCGAGTGCGCGTAGTTACTGCTGTCGAACTTGCCGCCCGCGTGCAGTTGCGTAAAAACGACCTCGACGCCGGAAACGCCCAGTTTCGGATGTATATCGACGGGAATACCGCGCCCGTCGTCCTCGACCGACGCGCTTCCGTCCGCGTGAATAGTGACGGTTACGCCCGTCGCAAAGCCGTTGGACACCTCGTCGATAGAGTTGTCCACTATTTCCCACAATATATGATGCAAGCCCTTAACGCCCGTCGTTCCGATATACATACCGGGGCGAAGCCGCACCGCGTCAAGACCTTCCAATACCCGAATATTACCGGCACTATAATCCGACATAACAGTCCTCCGAAATGTGCATACAGTTCATTGTAACATAATTGAATTTTTTTTGCAAGAAAATTAAAACAATTCAAAATTAAGAATAAACAATATATGATAACGCAATACCGACCTTACACGCTCCCCATCATCCCGAGCGCAGTCGAGGAATCAAGGCGAACCGCCGCAGAGAGTAACAGCCCTTACACGCTCCCCATCATCCCGAGCGCAGTCGAGGGATCTAGGCGAACCGCCGCAAAGAGTAACAGCCCTTACACGCGCCCCATCATTCCGAGCTTGTCGAGGGATCAAGGCGAACCGCCGCATTGTAGCGCGGCTATTACCAACAACCGACACCCACAACTATTCCATAGTGCGGCTACGCCTTGATTTCTCCGCTTCGCTCGTTCCTCGCTTCGGTCTAAATGATGGGAGAAAAGGCTTGGCACGCTATTATGTGTTTTGTCAAATGATAGGAGTGTAATGCCCGCTACCCGTCATTCCGAGCTTGCCGAGGAATCAAGACGAACCGCCGCAAAGAGTAACAGCCCTTACACGCTCCCCATCATCCCGAGCGCAGCCGAGGAATCCAGGCGAACCGCCGCATTGTAGCGCGGCTATTACCAACAACCGACACCCACAACTATTCCATAGTGCGGCTACGCCTTGATTTATCCGCTTCGCTCGTTCCTCGCTTCGGTCGAAATGATGGGAGAAAAGGCTTGACACGCTATTATGTGTTTTGTCAAATGATAGGAGTGTAATGCCCGCTACCCATCATTCCGAGCTTGTCGAGGAATCAAGGCGAACCGCCGCAAAGAAGAACAGCACTTACTAACTATATCTAAACTAAATTGTCGAAACCCGTTTGGCGCAAAGCCTCGTACAGAACAAGCGCGACGGTGTTGGACAGATTGAGCGACCGCAAGCCGTTAGCCATGGGTATGCGCAACGCCGTTTCGGGATTGTCGAACACGATATGTTCGGGCAAGCCTTTCGTTTCCTTGCCGAACACCAAATAATCCCCGTCGGCAAACTTGACGTCGCAATAACGCTTGTTCGCCTTTTTGGACAGATAGAAATACCGCCCGCCGCGAGTTTTTTCAAAAAATTCGTCGATATTTTCGTAATAGGTCAAGTCGAGCTTGTCCCAATAATCGAGCCCCGCGCGTTTGAGCTTTGCGTCGGTAATCTCGAACCCCATGGGCTTTACTATGTGCAAAGCCGCGCCCGTACAAGCGCAGGTGCGCGAAATATTGCCCGTGTTCTGCGGAATTTCGGGCTCTACCAAAACTATGTTAAACATGCGCCGTATCTCTTTCCGTCGTCTGTTCGCAGTCGTCGAGGAAGCCTACAATATCCTCGTAAACAACGCCCTTGTTAATTTCGTTCAACAGCTCGTGCCGCCCGCCCTCGTACATCTTGACGACGGGATAAAGCCCGTGCTTGCGGTAATCCTTTACCAGTTTTTTAATCAGCTTGCCGTACCCGCCCACGCCGTCGTCCGTGCCCGAAGCTATCATTAAAGGGAACGCGCCGGGCGTGTTGCCGCGCTCCTTGTTTATACTGTCCAGCCCGCCGAACATTTCTTTATAGAACATGACAGAGCAAATACCCACGCCCGCGCATTTCTCGTCGGCGTTGTACTTTTCGACCTCGGCTTTGTCGCGGTTGATCCAACCGTTGACGCCGTCTTTGAGTTTTTTGTCATACGCCTCGAACGTCATTTTCGCAAAAAACTTGCCATCGGCGTCGGGGTTCTTTTTGACCTTTTTTGCGGCGATGCGCTTGCCGAGCGACAGCATTACGCCGCTTTGCATGGTCGTGCCGCACAGTATCGCGCCCGATACTTCCGAATAATACCGCTCTATAAAACGCTGCGTTAAAATACTGCCGTAGCTGTGACCAATCACATACACGCGCTCGACGTTCCAGCGCGCCTTGGCAATTTCCACCTCGCGCGCAATGTCGTCCACCGTCGCCTCGAACATGCCCGCATAGCCTTTACCGCGCGCGTCCGCGTCGGTATCGCCGAACCCGCGATTGTCCATGCCGATAACATTGTAACCGCTCTGACCCAAAAACTCGCAGAAATCGTTATACCGCGCAATATATTCGCACATGCCGTGCACCATCACCACCGCCGCGCGCGGCGACTTTACGTTATCCCAATAAGTAACCGCGACGTTCTTGCCGTCGCGCATAGTAACATACTCGGTTGTCATAATACCTCCACTCATAAAAGCATGCTTACGGATATATATTATACAATGAAAGATTGAACTTGTCAATAGCGTTGCGGCGCGGTTTTTACCGCGCATGGCGGCGCGCAACGTCTACCGACAAACGAATATCAAACAAACGCCGCCCGCGCTATTAGGTCGGCGAAAAAAAAGGAGTAGTTATGCAAACCATAGTATTCGCAGGCGGCGGCACGGCGGGACACGTCATGCCCAACATTGCGCTTATAAACGAACTTAAATCGGAATACAACTGCGTGTACGTCGGCGGCGACGGCATGGAAAAAAACATCTGCCGCGAACGCGGTATTCCCTTTTACTCCATAAAAACGGTTAAGTTCCGCCGCGACGCCATGTTTAAAAACATAGCCGTGCCCTTTAAACTGACTTCGTGCGTCAAGTCCGCCAAAGCCGCGCTCGCGGAAATCAACCCTCAACTCATTTTCAGCAAGGGCGGTTACGCCGCGCTCCCCGCCGTGCTCGCTGCAAAGAACATACCCGTGTTGAGCCACGAAAGCGATTTTTCGGCGGGGCTTGCAACAAAGCTCGCAAAGCGCAAAAGCAAATACGTGCTTTGCGCGTTCGAGGACTGCGCGCAAAAGTTCAAAAACGGTCTGTACGTCGGCACCCCGCTTAATCAGGAACTGTACCGCGGCGCGAGCAAAAAAGCCGCTTACGGGCTTAACGGCAACAAGCCCGTGCTCGCCGTCATAGGCGGCTCGTCGGGCGCGACGGCTATAAACGACTGCACCGTCGCCGCCCTGCCCGAACTGTTAAAGACTTTCGACGTTATTCACGTCACGGGCAAAAATAAGTCGGGCGCGCCCAAGCAGACAGGCTACTGCCCCGTCGAGTTTGAAAACAACATGAAAGACCTTTACGCGACTTGCGACGTGATTATCACCCGCGCGGGCGCAAACGCGCTTGCCGAGTGCATTGCGCTTAAAGTACCCACCGTCGCAATCCCGCTCGAAAAAGCGTCGCGCGGCGACCAACTCCAAAACGCCGAACACTTTAAAAACAAGGGCGCGATAAAATTGCTGCGCGAAGCCGACATGACCGCGGACAGCCTTGTTGCAACCGCGCGCGACATGTACAAAAATAAGTTCAAGTACGTTTCGACAATGTCGGGCATAGCAGTTGACGGCACGGCGCGCATTTGCAAAATCATACGCGAAACAATCGCGCAACAGCCGACCCAAAACGCTTAAAAATGAGAGTGCCGCCCCGAAGGACGACACTCTCATATTATGGGGGAAAATTTATAGGTAACGCAATTTCTTGCGCGTACCCCGTTTCACTCGGGAATTATTGCCGCTTATAGAAATTTTATAGCGTTAATTCCCATAAATAGTAAATAATTTACTATTTATCGACATTATATAGCATATTTTTTACTTTGTCAAGCATTTTAAGTAATTTTTTTGGTATTGTAGTAAAAAATATACATAACGGGGTCGATTATGAAACTCAAAATAAAGGAGTTGCGCGAGGAGTGTCGCATGACGCAAAAGGAACTTGCGCAACGCATAGACAACGTACAGCGCAACGTGAGCAACTGGGAAAACGGAACGAGCGAACCCGACTGCGACACGATACTGCGGCTTGCGGAAATATTCGACGTGAGTATCGACGAACTTTTCGGGAGAGATCACTACCCTGCCTCGGCGAGCGGCGACGCGCAAGAAACGCTTATTCTGTCCAAGATGATAAAGCGGCTGACCGCCGAACAGCGCAACGCAGTCAAGTTTTTGATACTCGCGTTTTTGAAGTAAGTATTTAATGACAGCTTTACATCATTGCGGCGGTATTATGATAAGTGCGGCTAACGCCTTGATTTCTCCGCTTCGCTCGTTCCTCGCTTCGGTCGAAATGATGAGTGAAAAGGCTCGGTCGCTTCGGTATAATATATAGAAAAGAAATGCTTATACACCCATCATCCCGAGCGCAGTCGAGGGATCTAGGCGAACCGCCGCAAAGGCGTAAAGCAATTTCGCTCGAAATGATAGATTGTTTTTTCGTTTTTATATAAAATCCCGTTTGCTCGATTACCTTATATTTTTACGCAAATGACGTACACGTCCCTGCCGCCCGACGGCGCGGTCAATGCGTCGCCGCCCGTTGCGGACAGAACTATTACGGTGTTTCCGTCGGTAGTGCGATACCCGCCGTAGAATACGCCGCTTTGAATATCGAGCGACAGCGCGCGACTGCCCGACGCGTCTGTCAATTTCGCTTTGCCGTCGTCGGTCGCGCCGACTATTATCGCGCCCGCGGACTTAATAGCGCAGCTCGGAGACATGCCGTCCGCCGCGCTCAACGTTCTGCGGTTCAGTTTTTCGTCGAGCTCGTACACGGTCGATCCGTCCGCGCTATCGAAACAGGCGTAATACAGGTCGTTGCAATACAACAGGCGCGCGCCGTCAAACGCAAAGCCGAGCAAATCCCTGCGGTAGCTCATAAACGTATAATCGACGGTAACAATAGCCGCTACGCCGTTGCGCCGACACAGCGCGACGTAACCTTCGGGGTACGGCATGACCGCATAAGGTTGCATAATGCTGTCGCCGCTCCCGCCGTAAAAGTGCGCCGTCGCGTCGCCGCCCGCTTCGAATGTGTAAAACACTATCGAATCGTATCGCGGCAGGCTGTACGCGCGCGCCGCGAGTATATACCCGTCGCCCAAGCGGTAACAGTCGAAATAATCGAGGGTGTAGCCGCTCGTTATGCGGGTGTTGTGTTCCGCCGCCCAGCCGTCGCCCGTCACCGCATATTCGGTGAGCTTGAACGAATTGACGTTGGGCTTTGTGACGACGGCGACGCGCGTGCCGCCTATCGCAATGATGTCGGACGCCGCGCCGTCGAGCGTTGCGACCTCCTCCGCCTTGCCGTCGTAATCGACCGAGTACAGCCGAGCGACCGCCTCGTCCGTGCCGCCGCGCACAATCGTCGCCGCGGCAAACCCGCCCTCGGCAACGCCGACCGCGGTAAGCCTACCGTCGAAGTATGTAAAGCCCAAAATATTGCCCTTCGACCCGACCATGCACAAAAAGCCGCCGTAGCTGTCGAAGTCCAGTCCGCTCACCGTCGCGTTGCCGAAGATAAACGCTATTCCGTCCACGAAATGCACCGCCTCGACGGTTTCGTCGCCCGTGCCCATCAGTCGAGTTTCGCGCTGTATTTGCGGCACGCGCCCCGCCGTCGGCTCGCGTAGTTTTTCGTGCTCGTCGGTCGGCGGAGTTATTACGTCCGTGTTTCCGCCGTTGCCGCCGCCTCCGCCGTTAGCCGACGCGACCGCGGGCAACAGAAATATCGCCGCGACAAGCGCGGCTATTACCACGTTTAAAACAGTTATTACGGCAATCTGCCTCTTGTTCAACCGCATACCCGTTCACCTTTTTTGCGTTTATATACGCATTGTAGCACACGCGCACGCGGTTGAGTTTGTCGGCGCAAAATCAGTCAATTTTTGCGGTGCAACGATTTTTTCCGCAACATAAAACGCCGCGACGGGCGCGGCGCAAATTGCGAACTGTTTATTCTATTTATCGCGGAGCGCGGGCAACATTGCGGATCGCGCTTCGCGCACGGCTTGACGATAGTACTTGTTGGGCTTTTTGATGTCGGCGACAAGCGGGTTGCGCCATGCAAACGGCACAAGCTCCTCCGCGCCGCCCACCCAAATAGGCTCGTCGAGCGGGCGTTTTAACTGCTCCAACATCAGCTTTATGCTTTCGCTCTCGGCGCGTTCCGCCGTTTCGGACACCGCGGCGATTTCCAGCTCGACGGTTTTTACCTTTGCCGATGTCTTGGCTGTGCGGCGCGGCGCGCCGTCGCGCTTGCTCGCGGCGGAAGTTTTTTCTTTCAGTCTGCCCTTGGCTTCCCTGTACATTTCGGCTTTGGTTTTGGGCAACACGACCTCGGGTATTTCGTCGATTGTGACGGCTACCCGTTGTTGCGTTTTCGATTTTGTTTTGCCTACGTCGTACTTGGGTTCGTACTCCATTTCCGGCACAACCAAATCGTCCAAAATCTGATCGATAGTCTTTGCCATTTATTCCTCGGACAAAAGCGGTTACAGGGCGACGGCTTTTACAACAGCTAAAAAGATTAAAACCGTTAAAGCGGTTGTTGCGCGGAGTCCGACGCGATAGGCGCGTCGAAGTCCGAAAACTTGTTTTTGTTTTTGTTGAGTATGAATTTTAGTTTTTGCACGTCCGACTTGGCGACCTTAAACGGCGTCGTGAGCCGCCGAAGCGTGGAAAACGTGTTCTTATCGGACGACAGCACCAAAATGCCCTGCTCCTCGTCTATTATATAGTCGCGCACCTGATGCCAGTCGAGCATGTCGAAGTTGGTATACACGCCCTTATCGACTACCGCATTTTTACTGACGCCGAGCGTTATTATAAACGCTTCCGAAGCTATCAATACAATAAGCGCGAACATGAGCGCGATATTCGTGTGCAACCGACCCACGCCGAAAATTTTATTAAACTCGGTCACGCTGGGCGCGGCGGGATCCGCCATTTGCATGACGGTGTAGAATATGAGAAAACCGATAATCACCGCGAACACCCAATAGAAAATCTTGCGCGTTTTAAGCTCGACAAGCGTAATCGAGTGATACAGCTTTATCTGGCGAATAATCAGCTTGACGGACTTTTCTATAAGCACCGCCGAACAGCCGCACGCGATTATTGCGGTGACAATCACCGTGACCAAATATCTCGTCATGCCGATTATTATATAGCATATTCGCCGAATTGTCAAGCGGTGAAAAAGCGGCGGTCGGTTGTTTATGCCGCTCGCCGCTTTTTCTGTCGATTATCGCTATTGTATTTTACGCGTTATTTGAAATACTTGACGCCCGATTCAAACAGCCGCATATCCGTTTTGGCGTAACATTCCGCGGTGTTTTTGAGCACAAATTCGCCGACACGCTCGCTGTGACCCATTTTGCCGAACACCCTGCCGTCGGGACTTGTTATGCCCTCGATGGCGAGCACCGATCCGTTGGGGTTGTACGGGCTTATCATGGTTGCATGCCCGTCGGGGTCGCAATACTGCGTCGCTACTTGCCCGTTGCGCACCAACTCGTCGATTACCGTGCTATCCGCAAAGAACTTGCCCTCGCCGTGCGACACGGGAACTTGATACACGTCGCCGACGTTAAGTCCGCACAGCCACGGGCTTAAATTTGAACACACGCGAATATCCGCAAGCGTGGACACGTGTCTGCCTATATTATTAAACGTGAGTACGGGGTCGGTCTTGCGCGGCGCGTGGATATGTCCGCTCGGCAACAGTCCGAGCTTGACAAGTGCTTGGAACCCGTTGCAAATGCCCATAGCCAGTCCGTCGCGCTCGTACAGCATTTTTTCTATCGCTTCGGCTACCGCGGGATTGGACAGGAACGCGGCGATAAATTTCGCGCTTCCGTCCGGCTCGTCGCCGCCCGAGAATCCGCCGGGGAGCGCGAGAATTTTGCTCGTGCCGAGCGACTTTGCCATTGCTTTGACGCACTCTTCCACGTCCTGCGGAGTGCGATTGCGCACAACAAAAATTTCCGCTTGCGCGCCCGCCGCCTCGAACTTGCGCGCTGTGTCTATTTCGCAGTTGGTGCCCGGGAACACGGGAATAAACACTTTGACTTTGGCTTTTTTGCCCGCGGCGCACTTGCCCTTGCCCGTCTGTTTTTTGGCGGGAAGTTTAACGCCTTGCGTATACGACACGTCGGTCGCCTCGCCGCTTGCGGGCGCGGTTGTGGGATACACGCCCTCGAACACGTCGGTAAAGCTCGCCGACAGCTTTGCGCCGTCCGCTTCCTTGCCGTCGAAAATTATGTCGCTGTCGTCCGCCGTGCGCGTAATATTCGCGCCGAACAGGAATTTTCCGTCGTCCGTCGTCACGCCCAAGAACGCGAGGTCGTAACCGAAAAAGTCGTCGCCCGTGCGCGCCGCGAACACTATATCGCCCTCGCTCTCCTCGAACAGATCCCTGTCCGCGGACGCGAACGCAAAGCCCAAGCCGTTGCCGAAACACGATTTTATTACAGTCGCCGCCGCGCCGCCGCGTTCCACGACCGCCGCAGCGGTTACGTTTTGCCTGCCGATTTCGCCCGCGAGCAACATCAAAAAGTCGTTGAGGTTGTCGAAGTCCGGCACGCCGTACTCGTCGCGTTTTAGTTTGTATCTGTACACGCGCTCGCCGCCCGCTTTGAACGTATTGTCCGCGACGACCGCGCTGTCCGCAACGCCGCACCCGAACGCTATGAGCGTGGGCGGCACGGAAATTTTTTCAAACGTGCCCGACATGGAGTCCTTGCCGCCTATCGCCGCGCGTTTGAGTTTTATTTGCGCCGTCAACGCGCCGAGCAGCGCGGACATGGGCGCGCCCCATTTTTCGGAGTCCGTGCACCGCGCAAAAAATTCCTGCATCGTCAAGTAAATGTTTTCCGGTCGCACGCCCGCCGCGGCAAGTTTTTCCACCGCGAGGATTACCGAGTACATACCGCCTACGAACGGGGATTCGGGCAATACCGCCGATAACCCGTGCGAGCAAACCGTGCAAAAATCGGTGTCCGCGGGCAATTTTGCCGCCATTATCTCGGTGGGCGTAAGCTGACGCTTGCCGCCGAACGGCATGAACACGCTGTTCGCGCCGATAGTCGAGTCAAACATTTCGCCCAAACCTTTCTGCGAGCACACGTTATAGTCCGACAGTATGTCGCACATGAGCGACGTATAGTCGCCCTTGTTGTAAAGCGCGGCGCGCTTGGCGTTGAGCGATCCGAAATATCCGACCTTGGGGTCTTTTATAAGCGCGGTGGCTTCCTGCCGCACGCCATTGCTGTCCAAAAATTTGCGTTCGAGATCGACGATAAGATTGCCGTCGAGATACATTCTCATTCTGTCGGTGTCGGTGACTTTGGCGATAACCGTCGCGTCCGTGTTTTCCTTGTGACAGAGCGCGGTAAACTTGTCCAAGTCCTCCGCTTTGATGACCACCGCCATGCGCTCTTGACTTTCGGATATGGCAAGCTCGGTCGCGGACAGACCCGCGTACTTTTTGGGCACTGCGCCCAGCTCTATATCCAGTCCCGCCGCAAGCTCGCCCACGGCGACAGCCACGCCGCCCGCGCCGAAGTCGTTGCAACGCTTTATAAGCCGAGTAAACTCGCCGTTGCGCATGAGCCGTTGCAGTTTGCGTTCTATCGGCGCATTGCCTTTTTGTACTTCCGCGCCGCAAGTTTCTATGGAGTGCGCGTCGTGGGGTTTGGACGAACCCGTTGCGCCGCCGCAACCGTCTCTGCCCGTTTCCCCGCCGATAAGCACGACTATATCGCCCGCTTGCGGCACTTCGCGCACGACGTTTTGCGCGGGGGTCGCGCCTACTACAAAGCCCGTTTCCAGCCGCTTTGCCGCATAGCCCGCATGGTAGTATTCGCGCACTTCGCCCGTCGCAAGCCCTATCTGATTGCCGTAAGACGAATAGCCTTTTGCCGCGCGCTTGCTTATTACGCGTTGCGGCAGTTTGCCTTCGAGCGTTTTATCGAACGGCGCGTTGATGTCCGCCGCGCCCGTAATGCGCATTGCCTGATACACATACGCCCTGCCCGACAGCGGGTCGCGTATCGCGCCGCCCAAGCACGTCGCCGCGCCGCCGAACGGCTCGATTTCAGTCGGGTGGTTGTGCGTTTCGTTTTTAAACAGCACGTACCACGGTTCGACAGACCCGTCTTTCATTACAACGTCCTGCTTGATCGTGCACGCGTTGATTTCGGGCGAAATGTCCACCGCCGCCGCGTAACCGTTTTTGCGCAACACCTTTGCGCCGATTGTCGCAACGTCCATAAGCGACGGATACTTGTCGTCCCTGCCGTTATACATGAGATTGAACATATCCGTATAGTCGGCGTAAGCCTTTTCTATATGCGGGTTGTCCGATTTGATTTTTGTTTTTAACGCAGTCAGGAACGTCGTGTGCCGACAGTGATCCGACCAATACGTGTCTATGACTTTGAGTTCGGTATACGTCGGGTCGCGCCGCAGACTGCGGAAGTACGACTGCACGAACACAAGGTCGTCGAGGCTCATTGCAAAGCCCTGCTCCTTGTAGAACATGTTGAGCGCGATATACGGCTTGGTCGTAAAGCCCTCCACCATTTTTGCGGGTTCGGGCGGGGTGATTTTTTGTTCCAACGTCGTCGGTTTGTCGAGCGACGCGAGACGGCTTTCCACGGGATTGACAAGATAGTTTTTAATCGCGTCAATCTTTTTTTCGCTCGCGCGCACGGCGTACACCGTGGCGCAACGCACTTGCGGTCTGTCGCAGCCCAAAAGCAACTGCACGCAACTGCTCGCCGAGTCCGCGCGCTGGTCGAACTGCCCCGCAAGATATTCTATCGCAAACAGCTCGCCGTCCGTCGTCGGCAAGTCCTCGATATACACGTCGTCGGTCGCGGGCGTGGAAAACACGACGGGCACAGCCGCGGCAAACTGCTCGTTTGTAAGCCCCTCCACGTCGTAACGTATGAACGCGCGCGCGGCAACCGTTATGCCCAACGTTTCTTTAATGTCCGCGATTAGCGCGGCGTTGCTTGCTTGTCTTTCGGTGTAAATTCTTTTAATCATGATTGACCTTTTTATTGAGTACGTTTTACCGCTTTATCGTTTTGCGGCGGTTCGCCAATCACAGATTGGATTTTTTTCGTGTGTCGGCTTTAATTGGTTGTTTTACGTTTCACCCGAATAAGGATGGGTGGAAATGGCTGTGCCCGTCGGTCGAACGACGGGAAGTTATCTTTATGGATTGTGCTTATGTAATTAAAAGCACGCATTTATACAATTGCGTTTTACCGTTCGGCGAGCTTTGCGCCTATGTCCTTGCGGTAATAGCAATCCTCGAACTTGATTTTTCGGATATTGTCGTAAACCTTTTTGCGCGCGGTAGCAAAGTCGTCCGCCGCCGCCTGAACGCACAACACTCTGCCTCCGCTCGTGACAAGCCCGTCGTCGCCGCGCTTGACGCCCGCAAAAAATACGTTTACGTCGTTATCGACCTCGGTAAGCCCGCTTATGGGGCAACCTTTTTTGTAGCCGAGCGGATAGCCGCCGCTCGCAAGCACGACGTTTATCGACTTTTTGTCCGACCACTCGACCCGCATGCGGTCGAGCGTGCCGTCGATTACGGCGTTAAATATTTCGTAAAGGTCGGACTTTAACAGCGGCAATACGCTTTGCGTTTCGGGGTCGCCGAATCGCGCGTTGTATTCGAGCACGCGCACGTCGTCGCCGTCCACCATCAGTCCGAAATACAGCACGCCTTTAAAGGGCGCGCCCTCTTTTATCATGGCGGCGATTGTCGGCTCGACTACCGTCTTGACCGTTTTGTCAAGCAATTCTTTTGTGAATATCGGGCACGGCGAATATGCGCCCATGCCGCCCGTGTTAAGACCTTTGTCGCCGTCGAGCGCGCGCTTGTGATCGCAAGACGTGGGCATGAGTTTGTAATTGACGCCGTCTACAAAAGTCAACAGCGACACTTCGTAACCGGTCAAAAACTGTTCTATAACCACCTCGTTGCCTGCCGCGCCGAACTTTTTGTCGAGCATGATTTCATCGACCGCGGCAAGCGCCTCGGCTTCGTTTTGGCATATAATAACGCCCTTGCCGAGCGCAAGCCCGTCCGCCTTGACGACTACGGGGTATTTGCCCGATTTTACAAACGCTTTTGCCTGTTCCGTATCGGTAAACGCGCCGTATGCCGCGGTAGGAACGCCGTAGCGCCGCATAACGTCCTTGGCATAAGCCTTGGACCATTCGAGACGGGCGGCGGATTTGGTAGGTCCGAACGCGCGAAAACCGCGCTCGGTAAGCCTATCGACAAGCCCCATAGACAGCGGGTCATCCGGCGCGACGACGGTCATTTTTATATTGTCGTGCGCCGCGACATATTCGACGATTCCGTCTATATCCGTCGCGGACAAGCCCGTTTCTATGACGTTTGTACCCGCGTTGCACGGCGCGCCGTAAATCTTGCCGACGCGCTTGCTCTCGCGCAGTTTGGCTACTATCGCATGTTCGCGCCCGCCGCCGCCTACGACCAAAACGTCGTCGCCGTCGTATTCGAGTTCGCGCAAGTCCACGTACCGCGCAGTCGTCTTTACTGAATTTTCGGACATTTGTTCCTCCGAATAAGTCAAGTTTTCAGGTTTTAAAATAATGTGTAAATTTGATTGCGAATTTTATATGTCGCAAATAAGAGTGCGGAGAGCCGCGTCAGACGCGCAACAGTCGGCGAGCCGCCGAAGGGAGTGTAGACCCACCTACATGACCGAGGCGGCGAACCGAACGTAGCGCGTATCACGCGAGCTACACGCGCTCGTTAATGCAAACGCGCTCGAATTAGTGTTTGAAATGTCGATCGCCCACAAACACCATCGCAATCCCCGCGGCGTTCGCGGCTTTTACGGAGTCTTCGTCACGCAGACTGCCGCCTGGTTGGATTATGGCGGTAATGCCCGCTTCCGCCGCGACCGTTACGCAGTCGTCGAACGGGAAGAACGCGTCGCTCGCCATTACCGAGCCTTTGGCTTCGTCCGCCGCGTGTTCTATCGCCTGTTTCGCCGCCCAAATACGGTTGGTCTGCCCCATGCCTATGCCCGTCGTTCTGCCGTCTTTGCCTATGACTATGGCGTTGGATTTGGTGTGCTTTACTACCTTCCACGCGAACAGCATTGCTTCCACTTCTTCCGCGGTGGGTTTGCGGTCGGTGACTACGCCGTTGCCGTACACCGTTTTTGTCTTGCCGCTCGACAGCGTTTCGGTCTTGACCTCGGCGGGGGTTTCAAACAGCTTCCTGTCCTCGCCCGCTATAAGCGTTTCGTCGTACTGCTGAACAAGCAAGCCGCCGTACACTTTTTTCATGTCGTAAGCCGTGTTGTCGCGCTTCGCCGTGATGTTGTCAATCTGTAACAGGCGTATATTCTTTTTGCTTTCAAGGATTTCAAGCGCCTCTTTCGTGTAGTCGGACGCCATGACAATCTCGATAAATATTTTGTTGATTTCGGTCGCGGTGTCCTTGTCCACCGTGCCGTTTATTGCGAGTATTCCTCCGAACACAGACACGGGGTCGGAGTTGTATGCGCGCATATACGCTTCGTAAACGGACTTGCCCGTACCCACGCCGCAAGGGTTGGCGTGCTTGCACGCGACGACCGCAGGCGTGCCCGCGTATTCTTTTAACAGTTCCAACGCGCCGTTTGCGTCGTTGATGTTGTTGTACGACAGTTCCTTACCCCAAAGCTGTTTAGCCGCGGTGAGCGCACCCGCGCGCGCGGTCTGTTCCTTGTAGAACACCGCCGTTTGTTGCGGGTTTTCGCCGTATCGCAATTCCTGCGCCTTGTCGTATGCAAAGGTGATGTGCTCGGGGAATTCTATGCCCAAAAGCCGTTGCATGTACGACGAAATAAGCGAGTCGTATGCCGCGGTATGGCGGTAAACTTTGTACGACAGGCTCAATCTGAACGTCTGATCGTCCGTGCCCTTTTCTATGCGGTCAAGCACTTCCGCATAGTCGGCGGGTTCGCACACGACAAGCACGTCGCGGTAGTTCTTTGCCGCGCTGCGCAGCATGGTCGGTCCGCCTATGTCTATGTTTTCGATAGCTTCTTCGAGTGTGACGTTAGGCTTTTCGATAGTCTGCTTGAACGGATACAGGTTGACCGCAACGAGGTCTATTGTGCGATAGCCCATTTCTTTGAGGCTGTCCATGTGCTCTTTTTCGTCGCGGCGCGCAAGCAAACCCGCGTGCACTGCGGGGTGCAGGGTTTTAACGCGTCCGTCGAGGCACTCTTTAAAACCCGTCACGTCCGATATGGAAATCGCCTTTACGCCGTTGTCCAACAACGCTTTGAGCGTTCCGCCCGTCGAAACCACTTCGTAACCGAGCGTTTCGAGCTTTTTGCAAAACTCGACTACTCCCGTTTTGTCGCTCACGCTGACAAGCGCGCGCTTTGTCGCTTTTACTGCCATTTTTATATCTCCCGTAATGGTTATTATCCTATGAGTTTAAAATACTCGACGACGTTCTTGCCGCTCTTGACGGCAAGGTCGTAGTTTTCGCCGTTGTGCGTAAAGCACACGCGCTTTTTAAAAAGTCCGCTTTTGACCGTAAGATTTTCCAGCTTGTCTATCGAATCCGAAAAGACCTTCGTCGGCGGATTGCCCGCGGCGAGCGTGACCACTTCGCCGTTTACGCACAAATATTTTACGCCGTCCGAGCAAGCGACTTCCGCCGCCAAGCCCGCTTCGTCGGCATAGCCGTTTTCTATCAACGCCGTAAGCGTTTCGCGTTCCATAATTATTCGCTCCCGATTGTTATTCTTCGTCTTCCTCGACGACAGGTTCGTCCTCTTGCGCGCATAGCATTGCGACAGCCTCCACCAACAGCGGGTGCTCTATCTGTTCGAGTATGCGCTTTTGCAGGCTTTCGGGCGTGTCGTCGGGCAGGACGTCCAGCGACCGCTGTAAAATAATCGCGCCCGCGTCGATCTCCTTGACCGAATAATGCACCGTCGCGCCGCTAACCGTTTCGCCCGCTTCGATTACCGCTTTATGCACGTTTAGCCCGTACATGCCTTTGCCGCCGAACTTTGGCAACAGCGCGGGATGTATGTTTATTATCTTGCCCGCGTACCAGTCCAACAGCGGGTCGGTGAGTATGCCGAGGTAGCCCGCAAGCACTATCAAGTCCACGCCGTACCTTACGCAGATTTCGCGCACCGCCGTGTCGCGAGCCTCTTCCGTTCTGTACGCGTACTTTGCGCACACGTAACAGTCTATGCCCGCTTGCCGCGCGCGCTCAATGCCGAACGCCCTGTCGTTGCTCGCTATCGCAACGACGATACGTCCGTCGAACGCGCCGTTCTTTTGCCCGTCAATCAGCGCCTGAAAATCGGTGCCGTTGCCCGAAAACATTACAGCTATATTTTTCATTTTTTTCCTTGCGTTATGCCGTGTTTGTTTGTCTGTTCCGTTATGCGATTGCTCGCCGCGACGTTAAAGTATAACGCCGTTGCCGCTTACCGTTTCGCCGATAATGTACGCTTTTTCGCCTATCGCGTTGGCACGCTTGACAAACGAGTCCGCCGCGTCCGCGCGCACCGCCGCGACCATGCCGATACCCATGTTGAACGTGTTGTAAAGCTCCGCGTCCGAGAGGCGGGATTTTTCCGCCAAAAGACCGAAAATATCGGGGCGCGGGAAAGACTTGACGTCCACTTTGCAACCCACGCCGTCGGGGAATATGCGCGGGATATTTTCTATAAACCCGCCGCCCGTGATGTTGGCAAGTCCCAAAATATCGAACTCCGCCGCGAGCGCAAGCACGTTTTTGACATATATGCGCGTGGGCGTGAGTATTGCGTCGAGCAACGATCTGCCGAGCGACTTGTCCGCGTCCAATTTTTCCACGTCCTCGCCCAACAGCCTGCGCACAAGCGAGAATCCGTTGGAGTGAAGCCCGCTCGACGCAAGCCCCACAAGCGCGCAACCGGGCGTGATTGTTTGCCCGTTGATTATTTTGTCGCGCTTGACTATGCCGACCGAAAAGCCCGCGAGGTCGTATTCGCCCGCGCCGTACATGGACGGCATTTCCGCCGTTTCGCCGCCGACAAGCGCGCAACCCGCTTGGTTGCAACCGTCGGCAACGCCCTTTACAACGTCCGCCACCACGTCGGGGTTTATCCGTCCCGTCGCTATGTAGTCCAAAAACAACAGCGGCTTTGCGCCCTGACAAACGATGTCGTTGACGCACATCGCCACACAGTCGATGCCGACAGTGTCGTTGCGCCCCGACAAAAACGCGTATTTGAGCTTTGTGCCCACGCCGTCAGTGCCCGCGACGAGCACGTCGCCGTTCTCGCCGTCGAGCGAGTAGAACCCGCCGAAACTGCCCAGTCCTTGCAACACGTTCTTGTTGAAAGTCGAAGCGGCATGCGCTTTTATCTTTGCAACCGACTGATAGCCGCGGTTTACGTCCACGCCCGCATCGGCGTAAGTGATTTTCTTGTTGTCGTCCATATAAGTATCCTTGTAGTGGTTATTTGCTTTTTTTTGTTTTAACGGCTGTCGCCGCGCTATCGCGCGCGATATTTTTGCAATGTTTAATCTCAATGCGTTTTCCGCGGTTGCGCTTATCCGTGCGCCGCAACGCGGTTTGCCTCGACGCGTCCGCGACGGCGCGTTCGCCTGTAAATTTATAAAGCGCGTAATCGTACACTACGCGCTTAAAAAGATTATTTCAGTCCTATGCGGCGCATCATTTCGTGGTATGCGCCCTCGACGCCGCCCATGTCGCGGCGGAATCTGTCTTTATCCAGCTTTTCTTTTGTCTTGCTGTCCCAGAACCTGCACGTGTCGGGGCTGATTTCGTCGGCGAGTATTATCTTGCCTTTGTATCTGCCGAATTCTATCTTGAAATCGACGAGGTCAACGCCCACGCCCGCAAAGAATTTTTTGAGTATTTCGTTTATTTTGCGCGCCATGCTCTCTATCTGTTCGAGCTCGGCTTGGGTCGCCCAGCCGAACGCAAGCGCATGATCGGAGTTTATCATGGGGTCGCCCAGTTCGTCCGATTTGTAGTACAGTTCCAAAATCGGCATGGACGGGATTGCGCCCTCCGGCAAGCCCGTGCGCTTGGACAGAGAACCCGCGACCACGTTGCGCATTATGACTTCGAGCGGAACTATTTGCACGTGCTTGACAAGCGTGTCGCTGTCCGACAGCTCCTCGACGTAATGCGTTTCTATTCCCTCTTTGGCGAGCAAGCCCATGAGGTAGTTGCTCATGCGGTTGTTTATTACGCCCTTGCCGACGATAGTGCCTTTTTTAAGACCGTTGAACGCCGTCGCGTCGTCCTTGTAGCTGACGATGACCAAGTCGGGATCGCTCGTTGCAAACACCTTTTTGGCTTTGCCCTCGTAAAGCTGTTCTTTTTGCTCCGCTTTCATTTATGTATCTCCTTGAAATGCAGGTTATTTATCGAGTTGTTTTTGTAAGTCCGCGTCGTCGGCAAGCGTTTTTACGCGCATGTCCTCGACGTATTTTTCGTACTTTTCAGCGAGCGCGTCGTCGGTTGCCGCGAGCATGCGCACGCAGAACAGCGCGGCGTTTACGCCTGCGTTTACGCCCATAACCGCGACGGGCACGCCGCTCGGCATGGGCAGTATGGACAGCACGCTGTCCAGTCCGTCGAGAAAAGACGTCGATACGGGCAACGCGACTACGGGCAACGTCGTCGCCGCCGCGAGCACACCGCCGAGGTGCGCGGCTTTACCCGCCACCGCTATTATCGCGCCGTAACCGTTTTTACGCGCGTCGCGCGCGAAACCTATCGCCTCGTCGGGCGTGCGGTGCGCGGAAAGTACACGCGCGGTATATTCCACGCCGAATTTATCGAGCGTATCCAATACGGGCTTTACTTTGTCGAAGTCGGACTTCGACCCCATTACTACTGCTATCTTGCGCATACGATTATCCTCGCTTGCAAAAAAGCCGCGACCGCGCGCGCCGCGCAATGCTTACGGCTCTTTCGCCTGTTTAATTATACTACTTCCGCCGACTGTTGTCAATCGTACAAGCGCATTTTGACCGTATTTGATAACGCCTATTGTCCGCGCAATTCGCGCAAAACCATATTGCATTGTGCCAAAACTCTTGACTATGCTTCGCGCATAATATATAATATAAAGTATCAATGCCTGTCAAACGGAGTATTTATGCAGTTACTTACAAGTTCTATTTGCAAGCAGGGCGGTCGCGAATACAATCAGGATTATCTCGACCTCGCCGTTGCGAGCGACGGCGCATGCCTCGTCGTGTGCGACGGGCTCGGCTCGTATTACGGCAGCGAGGTCGCAAGCCGTATTTGCTCGACAAAAATCATAGAGGCGTACTCGCAGGTCAAACAGCTCGACCCCGAACGCGCCGTAAAACCCGAATACTGCCAAAGTTACGTTCAGTCCGCGCACAACCGCGTCGTTGACGAAAAGGAACGCAACCCCAAAATTCGCTCGTCTTGCACGACCGTCGCTTGCGTAACCACCGACTACAAAACAACGGTTATTTCGCACATAGGCGACACTCGCGTTTATCTGTTTAAAAACAACAAACTGCATTTCCAGACCAAGGATCACTCTCTGTCGCAGATTGCCGTCGAAATGGGCAGAATCCCGTTGCGCGATATTCGGTCGGATAAGGACCAGAACAAACTGACGCGCGTGCTCGGCTCGGATTACTATATTCCGCCCGACTGCGATATTTACAATACCCCGCTCGCCGTAGGCGACGCGTTTATCCTGTGCACGGACGGGTTTTGGGAATACGTGTACGAAGAGGAAATGGAAGAGGATTTGGCGTCCTCGTCCACGCCCGAAGAGGCGCTGGTCAAAATGGAACAGCGTTTGCTCGCGCGCGTGACCAAATACAACGACAACTATTCCGCTATAGTCGCAATGGTTCGCGACTGATTTACCCATGGCAAGAATTCGCACTAACAAAAACATTTGCATGTACTGCTTCGGCGACCTCGATTCCAACCGCGTGTGCATGAACTGTCATCACAAGGCGGACGACACGCCGTCGCCGCCGCACCACCTGCCCCAGCGCACCGTTATCGGCACGCAAAACAGATACCTCGTCGGCAAAGCGCTCGGCGAAGGCGGGTTCGGCATTACTTACCTTGCGTGGGATTTACAGCAAGGTATTAAAGTCGCGCTAAAAGAATACTTTCCGTCGGGCTATGTTACGCGTGTCGCGGGCAACAATCAGGTCATTATCAACTCCAAGCAGAACCAAGCCGCGAGCAACCGCGGTCTTAAACGGTTTGTAGAGGAAGCGCGCGCGCTCGCCAAGATTAAAAACCTTGCGGGCGTGGTCAATGTCCGCGACTTCTTTTCGGCGAACGGCACGGCTTATATCGTCATGGAATTTCTCGACGGCGTGTCGCTCAAAAAGTATTTGCAACGCAAAGGCGGAAAAATAAGCGTTGACGAAGTGCTTACCATTATGCGCCCCGTCATGGATTCGCTTACGCAAGTACATAAGCTCGGGCTTATCCACCGCGATATTTCGCCCGACAATATACTCATCACCAAACAGAACGAAGTCAAACTGATAGACTTCGGCGCCGCCAAGTATTCCAACCCCGACGGCAGATCGCTTTCCATTGTTTTAAAACAGGGCTTCGCCCCGCCCGAACAGTACGACACGCACGGCGACCAAGGTCCGTGGACGGACGTGTACGCGCTGGGCGTGACCGTGTATTACGCTATTACCGGCACGCTTCCGCCCGAATCGATACGCGTCGTCATGGGCAAGGAAGCCATCAAACGCCCGTCGGAGCTGGGCATCGCCATCGACTTGGGCGTGGAGAACGCGCTTATGAAGTCGCTCGCCGTCGATAAGAAAAAGCGGTATCAGGACGTTCAGAGCATGATGAACGGGCTTTATAACCCGCGCGCGCCGCGAAAAGCAGTCAGCGCAGTCACCGCTCCCCCGTCCGCCGCGCCCAAAAAGACGGTAGTCGCGCGCACAGTTGCTATGGTTTCGACAGACAAGCCGACGGCAAAAGCCGAGCCCGCAAAACGCGACGCACGGGCAACGGCGACGACCGCGACAAAGCCGCCCGCGACAGAAACGCAAAAGCATATAGTAACGGGCACGCGCGTAGCCGTCCCGCCAAAAGCGGAAACGCCGACGGCGCAAGCCTCGACCCGAAAAGCAACCGCCAAAAGCGCGACGGAAGCGACCGCCCCCGAACAGAGCGGACGCAAAGTAATAGTCAAAACCCCGACCGCCAAATCGACGGCGACGGAAAAACAACCGCCCGCGGCAAAGCAATCGCCCGTCGCAACAACCAAACAGAAAACGACGGGCAGCATATTCTCCAAACTGTTCAAAAAGTAATAGAATAACCGTAAAGCGCAACGCGCGAGGCACAACCGCCCCGCGCGTTTTTATATTGCTTATGTCGCGTACTTAACTATTGAAAATACACAGCTTTACGATATAAGTAAAACTTTATTCGGGAATTGTAGGTTCCGGTTTATCGTTATCCGTAACAGTCGGTGCGACAGGCTCTTGCACCGAGGATTGTGCAAACGGTTCGGACGCTTCGACGGTTTCGGTTTCTGCGGTTGTTTCGGCGACTTCCTGTTGTTGATTATGGCGTTTACGCCCGAATAATTTTGACGTAATATTGTGAATATAATGCCGAAAATCCTTATTGAGCGCAACGACCGCCGCCGCTATACCGAATGAAAATGCGAGCGATATTGCGCCGTTGGCAAACAGTTCGCCCCATGTGTTGTTTATATTTAACAGTGAAAAATGAAGCGCGGTAAGCGCGCCCGCGAATATCACTATACACATATAATTGCGGATATAGTAATTTTTAGGGCTTTTTTTGAACGCGTATTTATATAGCACATGCGGTTCCACGACGTGACAAATCAAGAGATTTGTTATTATGGTCGCAACGATTACTCCGACGACAGCAAAATCGTCGCCCCATAAATATTTAAATAAATAAACAAAGCCTATCGATAATCCAATATTTATAATTCCTTCAACTATCGGTTTCCAACGGTCATAATAGAAAGTGCCGCTCGCATCTCTAAACAGTCCTACCGTAGACTTCATAAACTGAACAAAGTAATTCAATGTAATAACGAACGATACGGATTTTCGCAGTAGCAATTCCCCGCCGAAAAATAATGTTATAAGGTTATCAATCACCGAATAATATCCGAGGAAAAACACACAACCTATAATATAATTAAATACATAAAAAAAGTTACAATACCTATTTGAAGCATCGGCGTTTTCTTCTATAAACAAATGTCCTATGATAGACGTTAGAGGTGTAAAGAACAAAACGATAGTACCCGTCATAGCCGCCATAATCGTAGTGTAATTGGAATATTTGCCTAAAATCGCAACGCCGATAAACGATGATATGATTATGCTGTCAGCCGTATTCACAAGCACGTTGCCGATTTTATGCATAAACATTGCTTTGACATTTTTGACTACTTCGGCTTTTGTTTCTTGATCAATCTTTTGTTTATTTATTATGATCGCCTTATATTTTTTACGAGTAATAATTTCCGTAATCGTCCATTGAAAAATCACAGCTACACTGCGGCATACCAAATACCACACAAATGAGCTTGTCAGTATCAACAAAACTATTTGCAAAACATACTGCAATAACAACCCGCCCGAATTGATTGTGGTTGTAATATAATTATTTTTATAAGCATTTACCAGCGATATTTTTGCACTGAAAGCATATGTCAACACAACCGAGAACAACATCAACGCAAACGTTAAATATAGATTTACGTCAATAGCTTGATAATTTTTGGCAAAATACGGTAACAACGGCAATATAGCGCAACCGCTTACTGCTATTATCGCGCCTATTATTAAATATATCTTTTTAAATAAACAGTATAACGCCGAAACTTTATCGTTATTACCCTCGACTATCGGCTTATACATGCAGAACGTTATGGCTGTGCCTATTCCCAATTCAGCCACCGATAGAAATCCTATTATACTTAAAAAAAGCGCATTTAATCCGTTTACATCGTTTCCGATATAACGAATTAAATATCTACGCACCAAAATATTGCCGATTAGAATCAATATTCTAAACGCAATAGATACCGATATATTTTTTATACTGCGTTGCTTATCCATATTTTTGAATTATTTTCGGAACGCTCTCTTTATTTTAGCCAATAAACATGACAGTCTTACCGTAAAAACAGACACGCCCAACTCTTTTGCGGTTTCCCTTACACTTTTGCTGTCGCGCACGGCAGTATAATAAGTATAGATAGTTTTAAGCCGAACAACACGATCGGAATAAACGGACAACTGTTGCTTTGCCCAATATAGTAAACCTTGCGGATTATCGATATTCTTTTTATTTCCCGATTGTGTCAAGCCGCCTTCCAAATATTCGCAAATATAAATTACAGTATTATACCATCGAATATAATACCCGTCGGCAGCTATCGCATTCCATACAACTTCTTCCGTAATGAAATTCTCTCCGTCAAATTCCGGAAACGGATATTTACGCAATATATCCGTAAAATACGCCTCGGCTTTATCGCCTAACAGATTACATTCTTTTCTGTCCGTATTCTTTGCGTCGATATATTCCGCTTCCGCTTGACCGCTTCCCCCTATTACACTTCCGTCTTCGTGCCCACGCAACCCGGAAATTCCCGCATATTTCTTTTTGCCATCCAAAGAAGTACTCCATTTACACAGTTTTTCCACCGCATCAGGCAAAAGATAATCATCCGAGTCTACTATAAAAAACAAATCGCCTTTAGCGAGCGGCACGGCCCTATTTATAGCGCGGTGTTTCCCGCCGTTTTGCTGTTTAATATACCTAATTTCGAACGGGTTGCTATTTGCCGATATTTTTTCTAATATTTCGACAGTATTGTCTGTGCTTCCGTCGTCAACGATAAGCCACTCGAAGTTATAATCGGTTTGAGCAAGCAACGAATTATAAAGCCGTTCCAACAAATGCGCTCGATTATATGTGGGCGTAAAAACGGTTACGAACATAATATTTTCCTTGTTCTGCGTTTTGGATTTGCATATTTTACAAATATATTTTTCGATATTTTTGCCGTTGTTTTTATTATTTTTTTATTTGTCTTTTTAATGAGTATATTGGATGTTTGAAAACAAATATTAGTTTGCCGCAAAAATTACCGTGTTTCATTTTGAGTAAATACAATTGTTTTTCTCGTCTATCTAACCAGCTCGCGTCGTAATGATGAATTGTCCGAGTGTTGTCCGTTATTTTCTTTTTAATACCGAAACGCTTGTCGCCGAGAGGTTGGAAATATTCAGTCGGATAAACAGTGATTTCTCCAACCGTTTGCAACTCATTACTCTTATTCAGTCCGTAATCCCCCAAAATTTTAGTATAAATGTTAGGCGACGAAATACTGCTATTTACTCTGTCGTCATAATGCATTTTATCGTAATACTGTAAAATCTTGCCGTAAATTTCCTGTTGGGGAGAATTTGCGTATAAAATAAGACCGGGGTTTACAATATGCGGATTTTCAAACCCCATGAACGATGTGTTCAATAAATCGTCTATCGATTTGACAAATTCGACGTCCGTATCGACATACAGTCCGCCCTCCATATAAAGCGCATAAGTGCGCACATAATCGGAAACAAACGCATACTTTTTTGCCGCATACGCTTCTCTTACGAAAGCCACGGAATTTACGTCGAAGTTGGTTTCGTCCCAACGCTTAATAGCGAAATCGGGACAGAACTTTTGCCACGACTTCATGTATTTGACGGCGCTTTCCGGCAACGGGTTTCCGCCGAACCAGCAATAATGCAACGTTTTTATTGCCATACGAAACTTATTTGATTACTCCTTTGTTAATAAAGTTTTTAGCATAACCCGATCCGACAGACACTTTATCGCGTTTATTCAAACTGCAAATCAACGCAAACGCTATAATAATTGGTATCCATGTATACGTTGAAAAAAAATAAACTTCGAAATAACTTATAGTCATAATTACGAACATAAACACAGCAGGGATTCTGTTATAACGTTTGTTACCATTATAATAAGAATTCAATATTGCGGCAAATGCCAAATAAAATAAAATAAAAACCATAAGACCGAAGCCGACAATTATACCCAACGGCTGATTGTGCATTTCCGTAAACACGCTTGCCAAGCCCAATCTCTCTACTTCGGCAACAATATTGTCGCCTACTCCCCATATCAAACGTCCTTTTAATAAATCGTAAGCAAACAGCCATATTCCCTGTCGTCCGCTGAATATATCTTTTCCAAATATTATTATTTTACCGCGTCCTATTTTTGGAAATAAAACGACAGAGTAAATATAAGTAAAGATTATAGCGCCTGCAACTAATATTATAACAGTTATAAATACCGTTTTAGGCGAAAACGTTTTATTTTTCGCGCGTAAAAGTATACTTAATACAACAAACATTATTACGCCTAATAAAGCATTTCTCGATTGATATACAAACAACAACAAAAGCAAACTGACTGCAACCAAAATTAACGAGAAAAAACTGCGCCTGCGTTTTATTGCGATTAAATTAACGCATATAATCATAGCAGCCAATAAACCCAACGTATTTGTATTTGTAGAAATAATGCCATAATAATTAAAAATCCCGCAGAATAACAAAACGATGATTGCTGTAACGTTAAACAAATTGCATGCCACCCGCCTCTCGTGTCGATAAAGCGGATATTTATTGAAAAGCATTAGCATCAACAGTATATCGATAAGTCCGATTAAACGTTCCAAGCCATAAAAATTATACAGATACGACAACGTTCCGAAAAAAATAAATGACAACAGCAAAACGCCTTTGTATGACATATACTTGATCGAAAATAATTGATTAAGTATTAAAAAAAACAGTAAAGCTATAAGCATCGCCATAATTATATATTTATATATAATTTCTATCGCTTCAATCCGCAAGGCGAAAACCGCAAACAAATATATATTAAGCACGTTTAAACAAACAAACGACTTGCTGTGCTTTCGCTTTTTCGTTTGACTGTATTGCATGAAATAATTATTTTTAATTGCTGCTGTATTTAACATTGTATTCACTCACTGCAAAAATTGCAGTTATAATCTTTACTTATTGATCAATCGCGCGAGCAAACCGTACATATTATGCTTTAACAACCATAAAAGCAATCCGAACCGTTTATCTCCCTTTATTTTAGTTCTTTTAAGCAACGCTCGCACTTCGGTGTTGCTTCCTATGAATTTTAATTCTCGCTTTCTTCCCTCATAATCAAGATTAGATATTCTTATTTTAGTCAGGCAGTTCGAATACAACGTGCGTATTTTAAATTCGTCAAACTTATCGAACTGATAATCGTACTTATTGCGCGCGCGATCAATAATATCTATTATCTTTATATAATCGTCAAAGCAACTGCGTTTATACACGTGAACTATCGACGTGTCGCGTTGGAGATAATGATACAAATACTGCCTTACGTACACGATTTTGTCGGCGGTAAACATTACAGGCGCAATCAGCGCCAAATCTTCTCCGAAACTTATACCGAAATCTTCAAAAGAAATATTATTTATTAACAAGTCTTTTTTTATCAGCTTATTACAACGCGATCCCGATATGGATAATCCGGACACAAACGGCAACGGATATACGGGTATAGGGAACTTCCCGTCACGTTTTTCAAACGCTTCTACTTCCCCCGATTCGGTCAATTCAATATCAAGATTTTTCCCCGCTTCATTGACCCGATTATATTCGCACCATGCTATCTGGGCTTGAGCGTTGACAAGTTCTTCCGACAGTATTTGATACATATCGGGTTCGATATAATCGTCGCTGTCAACAAATCCGACATAATCGCATGTTGCGGCACGCACGCCGACGCGAACGGTTGCGGACAAACCTTTATTTTCCTGCTCGATAATTTTTATTCGCGAGTCCTTTTCCGCATACCGCTTGCAAATATCCAAACTGCCGTCGGTACTTCCGTCGTTTATGAGTATAATTTCCTTTACGCAATCGGCTTGGGCGCACACACTATCCAAACATTTGGGCAAATATTTCTCCACATTGTATACGGGTATAACCACGCTTATATCTATTTCGCTCATGCTATCGCACTCCTGAAATTTTTGATGTTAGCTTCGTAATTTTTTACGTTTCCGTTAAATATGCTCGACGTACCCGCGACGAATATCGACGCGCCTTTGGCTTTTAACAGTCGCGCATAATCGAATGTTATATTGCCGTCCACTTCAATCTTAATATTCGGCTTTCCGTTTTCTTCCAAAAACGCCGCGAGCTTGTCTATTTTTTTGATTGTGCTGGGCACTATTTTTTGTCCCGCAAACCCGGGATTGACCATTAACATATTTATGCCGTCGATATAATCGAGCACTTCTTCCAATACGCTTATCGGGGTCGAGGGGTTTATTGCCAAAAAGCATTTACACCCGTATTTTTTTGTGTTGTCAATCGCCCGTTGAAGTTGTCTTGTGCTTTCGTAATGTATAGATACTATATCGGTATTTTTTAAATCCAAATACCCGAGCTTATATTCGGGGTTATTGACCATTAAATGAATATCGAGCGGGATTTTAGTCAGCTCGCGCAGACCGCGGATATAGTCCACACCCAAGCCGTAATTCGGTACAAAGTCGCCGTCCATTACGTCTATATGCAAGTATTCGATTTTATTCCGCTCGAAAATGCTTATAGCTTCGCTCAAATCTACGAGATTTGAACACATCATCGAAGCGGAAATTGCGCCCGCGCCCGAACTTATCATTTTGTTTTGTCCTCCCACACCGTCATAACCTTGCAGTACGGCGCCTTATGGTTTTTCATAAGTTCCAGTCCGTCAACCACGTTGTCTTTATTGAAATAATGCGTGATTAAACTTTTTGCGTCAATCGTTTTATTTATTAAAGCGTCGCGCACCTCTATCCAGTCCGACATATTTGCGCCGTCGTAAAACGAATTCCACGTGCCTATTACGGTAAGTTGTTTTCGCAAAATTTTCCAATAAACGGCTTGCGGTAAATTCATATCGCCGGCAGGGTTGCCCATTGCGACTATTTTTCCGCCTGCGCGCGCGTGCTCGATTGCTGAAATCAAAGACTCTTGCGTTCCGACAGCTTCGACAACCACGTCATAAAACTTGCCCTCTATATTCTCGCCTGTCACAAACTCCAAACCCGTGCGCTCCGCTATAAACTCCTTATTCTTACTGCGCGCAACAATGCTTACTTGTGCCGCGCCCTTAATTTTAGCCCACTGCCCGACCGCAAAAGCAATCGCGCCGCTGCCTATAACGGCGACAGTTTCGCCGCCGCGCAACTGCGCTTGATTTACGCAATGCAAAGCCACAGCCAAAGGCTCGAACAATGCGCCCTCTTCGTAACTTATACTGTCGCCCAGTTCGATGAGATTCCACACGGGCACAGCGACATATTCCGAAAACCCGCCGTCACAGCGCGAACCCAAGTAGTTGTAATCGGAACACATTTCGTAATGCTTGTTTTTGCACTGCTCGCACTTTTTGCAAGGGATAAGCGGAAAAACAGCAACACGCTTACCCACCCAATGTGAATCAGCGGCGTTTGCCGTTTTTTCCACCACGCCCGAAAATTCGTGACCGACTACCGTAGGGAAATGGTACGTTCCGTTCTTGTAAATTCTGGGTATGTCGGAACTGCATATCCCGCACGCGCCCACTTTAACAAGCGCCCAACCGCTCGGCAGTTCGGGCATTTGCACGTTTTCGTATCTTAAATCGTTTACTCCGTATAAGTTATATGCTTTCATAATTTCCTTGTTCCAAAATCTGCTTAAACCGTTCCAAATCCGCAACCGTTGTAATTTTAAAGTTGCGCAAATCTCCGTCGATAAGTTTAATTGCTAACCCGTTTTTGAAAGCGAGCTCGCTCGACCCGCGTATCGAGTCCAGCGCATCAGCGGTAAGCGCGTTATTCAATTCATAATATTTTTTCAGTTTAAACGCCTCGGGCGCTTGCCCCGCATACAGTTTGTCGCGGTCGAGAAGTCCGCTCACGTGCGTTCCGTCGTCGCTTACGTACACCGTATCGTTGACGTGCAAAACGGGCATAACCGCATCATTTTCGTCAAGCGCATCCATACATTTATTTATAAGCGCGCCGCTAACCAACGGGCGCACCGCGTCGTGAATTATTACTCTGTCGCCGTCCTCAATGCCGCTTTCCACGCATTTTTTTAACCCGTTGAATATAGAACCTTGCCGCGATGCGCCCGCGTCCGCAAAGTCAAAAGGCTTTTGCGGCAATGTCGAAATTATTTCGCCTATAAACTCGTGCCACGTCGCGCTTGCGACGACGACAATTTTGTCTATGCACGATGCAGAAAAAAAACGTTCCAACGTATACCGTATAATTGGTTTTCCGCATGCGTCCAGGTATTGTTTGGGAATATCCGCGCCGAATCTGTTTCCGACGCCGCCCGACAATATAATGGCGTAGTTCATTTGTTTTCACCGTCCGCGAATTCGAATTCGCCGTGTTCGTTTAGATCTGCGTACTTGCCGAATTCCACTCTTGCGGACACATGGATTTCCCGTTTTTCGGGCGGAGGCGGGGTCATATAATCGCTTCCGTAAAGATTTGTCAGATATTCGTCGTAAAACTTGGGAATTTTAAAGTTTTCGCCGCAGAACTCCGCGTCAACGGAATCTGTCAATACTTCCGCGCGGAACTTTTCTCGATTGTACGCTATAGCACACGGAATACCCAAATACCCCGTTTTCTTTTTGTACCGCGCCAACTTATATACCACTTTATTGTAATGATTGTATCCGCCGAAAAAGTTAAACAGCCGACCCAAAAACCGTCTTTTTTTGTAGTATGATTTAACTTCCTTGTCGGTCTGCTCTATTTTTTTAACATATTCGGACGGGTATTTATATTCCAAAATAAATGCGTGCGCATGCTTTGCCCAATAGAAGCGCGCGGAACGTAGCCTGCGTTTTCCCTTTGGCATATTATCTATGGGATATACGTCCAAAAATATCGACATACGACGACTGGGATCGCCGTTCCAGATTTCTTCGTACACAGTACCGTTTAACAATATATTGAGCAAATGGCACTCGCGCGGATCGGTAACGGAATACTTATCGCCGTAACACTCCTTCATTGCCTGTCCGATTTTTTCAAAATCTTCGCGCGGCATCATTATATCCACGTCGTCGTCCCAAGGAATAAAACCCTTGTGCCGCACTGCGCCCAAACACGTTCCGCCGCCCAGCATATACATAAACCCGTATTTTTCGCAACACGCCTTAAAATCTTTGAGCATGTGCAACAACACCCTATGCAACTGCTCGATTTTTTCGTCGTCGAGTTTATATTCGGTATATTTTGATAGGACGCTTTTGGCAGATTTGAATTTCATATTGTTTCCTCTTTTTTCGACCTGTATTGTTAAACTGTTACACGCTATCAGTATGCGCAAGCCGTGGTAAAATAACATTACCGATTATTATCGGCGGGTTATTTTCTCCACACGAATTTATTAACCGTGTTCGTATAAGACTGGATGAGTTTGACTACTTTTACAGATACGTTCTCGTCCGTATAATCGGGAACGGGTATACCCCGCTCGCCGTTTTCGGTCATGCTTACGGCGGCGTCCACCGCTTGCAAAAGCGAATTGCCGTCAATTCCCGCAAGGACGAAACACGCTTTGTCAAGAGCCTCGGGGCGCTCGGTGCTTGTCCTTATGCACACGGCGGAAATTGGTTTGCCGACTGACAGGAAGAACGAACTTTCTTCGGGCAACGTTCCGCTATCAGACACAACGGCAAAAGCATTCATTTGAAGATTGTTATAGTCGTGAAATCCCAACGGCTCATGCTTTATAACTCTGTCGTCGAGTTTGAATCCGCTCTGTTCCAAACGTTTTTTACTGCGCGGATGGCACGAATACAAAATAGGCATATCGTACTTTTCCGCCAATCCGTTAATAGCGGTGAACAGCGACAGGAAGTTCTTTTCCGTGTCTATATTCTCCTCGCGGTGCGCGGACAGCAAGATGTACTTGTGCGGCGTAAGATTTAGTCTTTTCAGTATGTCCGACTTTTCGATTGCGGTTAAGTTGGCGCGCAAAACTTCCGCCATGGGCGATCCCGTAACGAAAGTGCGCTCTTTGGGCAAACCGCACTCGGCAAGATATTTTCTTGCGTGCTCGCTATACGCCATATTAACGTCTGATATAATATCGACTATGCGGCGGTTTGTTTCTTCCGGCAAGCACTCGTCTTTACAGCGGTTGCCCGCCTCCATGTGGAATATGGGAATATGCAAACGCTTTGCGGGTATAGCCGAAAGACAACTGTTTGTATCGCCGAGAATAAGCAGTGCGTCGGGCTGTATCTTGTTCATCAGCTTATAACTGCAATCGATAATATTGCCTATGGTAGCGCCGAGGTCGTCGCCCACGGCGTTCATATAAACTTCGGGTTCGGCAAGATTAAGATCCTTAAAAAATATGCCGTTTAAATTGTAATCGTAATTCTGACCCGTGTGCGCCAATATGCAATCGAAATACTTTCGGCATTTTTTTATGACTTCCGAAAGGCGTATGATTTCCGGTCGTGTGCCGACGATAATAAGCAATTTCAGCTTGCCGTTATTCTTAAATTCGATACTGCCGTAATCTGTATTTTTTTCCATTATTACTGTTCCACCTTTTCATAATACGTGTCTGGATGCGTCGGGTCAAAACGTTCGTTCGCCCACATCAGCGTTACCAGGTTTTCGGTATCTGACAGATTGATTATGTTGTGAGTGAATCCGGGGAGCATGTGAACAATCTCAATTTTTTCGCCGCTCACCTCAAACTCCCACACCTCGTCCGTGCCTATCTTCCGTTCCTGTATGAGAGCGCGTCCCGACACCACGATAAAAAACTCCCACTTGCTGTTGTGCCAATGCTCGCCTTTTGTTATGCTCGGGTTGGAAACGTTTACCGAAAACTGTCCGCAGTCTGCGGTTTTTATTAGTTCCGTAAAACTGCCGCGCGCGTCCGCGTTTGTCTTGGGCGCAAACTTTACTTTGCTTTTGGGCAAGTACGAAAGGTATGTCGAATACAGCTTTTTGGCAAACGATCCGTCAGCTATTTTAGGCATTGTCAAAGTAGCGGGCTGGGTTGCGAAAACGTCCAGCAAATCGACGATTTCGCCCAGTGTTGCCGTATGCGTGACGGGAACATAACAATACTTGCCGTTGTTATCGGGCAGAACATTAAGTCCGTCATAATCGCAATAACAGGCTTTATCGCACAGCAGTCCGATAAGAGAATCGACAACGTCGTCTATATACACAAGTTCGAGACGGGTGTTTTTATCATTGACCCGTATCGGTAAATCATTGGCGATATTATGACAAAAAGTAGCGACCGCGCTGTTGTAATTGGGTCTGCACCACTTGCCGAAAACGTTGGGAAAACGGTATATATAAACCTTTGCGCCGACCGAAGCGGCATAATCGAAAAACAATTTTTCGCCGTCGCGTTTGCTCTTTCCGTACTCGCTGTTTTCGAAACGACCGCTTAACGACGCCTGTACAGACGAGGACAGCATAACGGGGCAAGCATTGTCGCAACTACGTAAACAGTCGAGCAGTTTCGACGCAAACCCGAAATTTCCGAGTGCAAACTCCTCCGCGTTTTGCGGGCGGTTTACCCCCGCAAGATTATATACAAAGTCCGCTTGCGAACAGTATTCAACCAGTTTTTCGGGCGGAGTGTCCGTATCGAACGAATATACTTCGGCAATCGAAACAGCGCGCGTTTTGTCGTTGCCGCAACGAATATTATTCAACGCCGCGACAAGGTTTTTGCCTATAAATCCGTTTGCGCCCGTAACAAGTATTTTCATAACGGCGGTTATTTGCGCTCCGTAATTTCAAGTTCTTCGCGGATATACTGCAATTCCAAAAGTTTCTCTTTTACTTGCTCGATATTCAAAAGTTTTGTATTGTGCGAATTGAATTCGGACAGAGTGTTGCGTTCGGTATCGCCGTGCTTGAAATATTTATCGTAATTAAGACCGCGCTTATCGCAAGGCACGCGGTAGAAGTTGCCCATATCAATCGCGTTAGCGCACTCCTCGTTAGTCAATAACGTTTCGTAAATCTTTTCGCCGTGACGTATTCCGATTATTTTTATATCATTTTTGTCGCCGCCAAACAATTCGCACACCGCTTCCGCTTGAACCTGTATAGTGCATGCGGGGGCCTTTTGCACAAGTATATCCCCGCTTTCGCCGTGCTCGAACGCAAACAACACAAGGTCAACCGCTTCTTCGAGCGACATTATAAACCGCGTCATTGACGGTTCGGTAAGCGTAATAGGCTGTTTATTGCGTATTTGATCAATCCATAACGGTATAACGCTTCCGCGCGAACACATGACGTTGCCGTAACGCGTACAGCATATTTTTGTTTTTGCCGAAGTACGCGATTTTGCGACAATCACTTTTTCCATCATGGCTTTACTTGTGCCCATAGCGTTGACGGGATATGCGGCTTTATCTGTAGAAAGACAAATAACCGTTTTTACACCCTCGTCAATAGCCGCTGTCAACACGTTTTCCGTGCCGAGCACGTTGGTCTTTACAGCCTCTATAGGAAAAAACTCGCACGACGGAACTTGTTTAAGCGCCGCCGCGTGGAAAATATAATCGACACCGTGAATTGCGTTTTTAACGGACTGAATATCGCGCACGTCGCCGATATAGAATTTAATTTTTTCGGCGGCTTCCGGCATCTTTGCCTGAAATTCGTGGCGCATATCGTCTTGCTTTTTTTCGTCGCGCGAAAATATGCGAATTTCGCCTATGTCGGTCTTTAAAAACCGATTGAGTACAGCGTTACCGAAACTACCGGTTCCGCCCGTTATCATAAGAGTTTTTCCTGTGAATAAGCCCATAATTCTATTTCCTTTTTAAAATACAATCGCTCATCAACTTGCTCAAAAGTTTATGGTCCTTGTATCCAAAATATTTGACTTTGTCGTACCCGTCTAAAATTTCGCGAGAGAACGGCATGTCCGCCGCCAAAATCGGCGCGCCGACCGTCCTTGCCTCTTTCAACGGCAATCCAAAAGTTTCCACATAACTCGGGAACAGCAGAACGCTCTTTTCGTACATACCGATAACTTCTGCATAATCGAGCGTTCCAATCCAATTTATGTTAAGATTTTTATTTTTGCAAACGCCGTACAATTTTGAAATGCGCTTGCTTTCGTTTCCGTTAAGCGTAAAAACGACGGTATAATCGGTAACGCCGTTTTTATTAAGCTGTTCGCACGCTTTGACTATTACTTCGTGATTCTTGTATAATGTGGAACTCGCGGGATAAAAAAATACATTCTCACCGCTGTCCGTATATAAGGCGTCGCGCGGTAAAATTATGTTCGGGGGCATTACCGTAATTTTATCCACGGCGACACCGCACCTTTGGACGGCATCTTTCATCCATGCGGATTGAACGATAATTTTGTCCGCTCGTTTCAATCCTTTTTTTATCATCCGCCCTATAACATTTTGGTAGATCCAGTAGCGCCCCCCTCCCTGCCATACACGGAACTTGTGTTTACAAAACGGTAATGGCTGGTGCAGATACAAAACTTGCTCGCAAGAGCATTTAAGTGCGACATTTTGCAGATTGAGCACCGTATCGGGCTTGTACTCCTCTATCAATTTTAACGCTTGGGTTTTATCGAAATTCAATCTGTTGCGCCAACTCTGTTTGACCTCGGGGAACTTTAAAACTTTTATATTGTCGGTCTCCCGCAAATCGGCAACCGACAATACGAAAAGCCACTCGAACTCGCTGTTCTTGGCGTATTCGTATACGTTTTTCAATATAGTAAGCGCGCCGCCGCTCGACGCGGCAACATCATAAACCAGTATTTTCATGCTCTAAATCTTCCGTTATTTTTTGCACAGATGTTTTTACGGTGAATTTGTCGTACAACACACGCTTTGCGGTTTCGCCCGTTTCCGATAATTGCGCGCCGCTCATAGAACAGATTTTTTCCGTCAATGCAGCAAACGCTTTAGGGTCTGAACTTTCGCACCACCAACCGTATCCGTCGTTTACTATGTCGTTGCCGACGTCGGTATTGCTGTCGGTACAAGCCAATACGGGAATACACGCTTGCATATACGAAAGCAACCGCGACGGATAGTTGGGTATAGTAAAGCGACGGTCGAGGAATATCAAGCCCACGTCGCACGCCGCGATCATTCTGTCAAAGTCGTCGCGAGGCAATCTTTTTAAAAGTTTAAGGTTTGTCGGTTTTTCCGTTTCCGCAAAGTTTTGAAGTTTGCCGTACTCCGTACCGTCGCCCACAACAACGAAATAAGCCTGCTTGTTGTCTTTTAACGATTTTAAACATTCTATAATGAACGGAATATCCTGCGGTCTGCCCAAGTTGCCGCCGTATACAAAAATTCTTTTGTCCTGCGGTATTCCGTACTTATTGCGCATTTCGATTTTTTCGTCCGCAGTCAAGTCCACGTTGCGAGGCTCTATACTGTTAGACACTACCGAAATTTTACCGACGTCTATACCCGAATTGTGCTCGATTATATATGCCTTGTTGGCTTCGCTCATACAACCGATACGATCCGAAACAGCGTACAGCTTTTTCTCTTTGCCTCTGAAATATTTATATATTACGCCCTTTAATCCGCTTTTGGTCAACACGCCCAAATCGACTGCGTTTTGCGGGAATATATCTTTCAGCAATAAATACGTCTTGGCGTTGTCGCGATTTTTAAAATACTTTATTGCGTCGTACAGCGTAATTGGCGGCGTCGAGTACAATATTACGTCGAACTTAATTCCGCGGAAATGCTTTTTAATAGCTTTTTTGAATTGTGCGGACACGCGAACGGTAGCAATACCTTTTTTGATAAAACCGGTCTTTTGCAAGTTGCCCGTTTTAACGCGAAGCAACGCATAATTGTCGCCACATTCTGTCACCGCGGTGTCGGCATTGTTGCGCTTTTCCGTCGGCGCGACAACATAAACGTTATGCCGATTGTTTACAAACTCACGCGCCAAATCCTCGTATATGCCGCTGTCGGAAAACGACTTAAAATTAAACATTGTCAAAAAAAGTATGTTCATAATCTAAATTCACTTCAATAATTTATCGAGTTCGCCGACCGAACGTATTTCGTAATCGGGTCGTATGCCGTATAGATATTCGCTATCCGCATACAGTCCGTTGTTATCTACTTCCGCACGCGCGGTCAGCACGGGCAGGCGCTGTTTTATAGCAAAGTCTTTTTGCGGGTTGTCGCCGACGTACAGCATTTGTTCGGGAGTGATATTCAGACGTTCGCACATCAGCTCGAACGCTTTGGGATGGGGCTTGCGGAACTCCGCTCCGCCCAGCTCGTCCGTAATTATTATTTCGTCGGTCAATTCGGTTAAGCCCAGCGCGGTGATTTTGTTGCGCTGTCCTTGCGGTCTGCCGTCGGTGATTATTCCCAACTTATACCCGACGTCGCGCAGTTTTACAAGCGTTTGTTTTACTTCGTCCGACAGGCGCAATTTCGGCATATGCTCGCGGTACAGCTCCGTCAATCGCTTTGCCGTTTCTTCGTCAAACCCGTGCGCTTTTGCAAATCTATCGAACACGCCCGCTCTGCTATTCTCGAATAATTTTACAAGCTCCGATTTTGCGCGCTCTATTTTCAACGCGGCTTGCGCATATTCGGCAACCGCCGAAAAACCCGACATGACGTAATCCTTTTCGGGATAGAGCGTGTCGTCAAGGTCGAAAACAACCGCTTTAATCGGCATCGCTCACCCTGACGCTTCCGTCGAACCGTGCGAACACGACCCCGTCTTGATAGTCTTCGTTGTATTCAAGTCTATCGCCGCGGAGCAATTTATACAGGTTTTCGCAACTGTCCGCGCCGACCGCCATGCTCATGGGCGCGCCGCCGCCGAAGCGCGGGTTGATTTCTATATACTTTATTTCGCCGCCGTCCGTAACAAAAAACTGCACCGTCGTTTGTCCTATAAACCCGAACGACTGCACCAGTTTTTTGACGTCGTCGATAATCTGTCTGTTCTTGTCGATTTTGCCTTTAAGTATCTCGCCGCCGCGCGTTTGCAATCTTATTCTCGGCACGACGGTAATAACATTCCCTTCCAAATCGGAAAAGCAGTCCGCGGTATACTCCGTACCCTGCACACACTCCTGTACGATAGGGTTTTGTATATATTCTTTAAAGAAGTCAAGCTCTTTTTGATTTTTTACCTTGAACGCATTTATGCTCGAACTGCCGTCCGTCGGCTTTATGAACAGCGGAAATTCGTATTCTTTTTTAGCTATCGCTTTTTCGTCGATAACTTTGGGATAGCCGAAGCCGTGCGCCTCGAAATACGCCGCGGTTTTTATCTTGTCGCAACAAACTTCCACGCTCGCTTTATCGGACACCAAAACGCGCGCGTTTGTTTCGTTTTCTATCCGCTGCTTGTTTTCGGCGAGCGTAACAAGCTCCGTATCGATTGTGGGCACAATCAAGGCAATGTCTGCGGCATTGCACACTCTTATTATTTCGTCGATATACCCGTCCGCGCCTATATGCGGGATTATGAACTTGCCGTCGGCAAACCGAAGCGCGGGCGCGGTTTCCGAAATATCCGCGGCATACACACTGCCGTGCAACTTTAATCTGTCGCGCGCGGCTTTGAAACAGTTGACAAGCTCCACGCGCCGCCCCGCGCTTAACACGAGGACGTTGTACTTTTTATTGCCCGTAAAAAATTCCATTGTCGCCTGTCCGTCCTGGCTGATACCGCTGCGCTTAAACACTTTTCCCACCGTCTTGAATATAATTGCCACGTCGCGCCACAGCGAAATATTATCAACGTACTTTATATCGTATTCAAACTTCTGTTCCCACGTAATGGCGTTGCGACCGTTGACCTGCGCAAGCCCCGTAAGCCCCGGACGCACGTTGTGACGGCGACGTTGTTCCGCGCTGTACAACGGCAGATATTTTACCAACAGCGGACGCGGACCTACAATAGACAGACTGCCTATCAAGATATTTAACAGCGACGGGATTTCGTCGAGCGACGTACTTCGCAAAAATTTGCCGTAGCCGTTGAGCCTCTTTTCGTCGGGCAGTAAATTGCCGTCCTTGTCTTTGGCATTGGTCATTGTGCGGAATTTCAACAGCTTGATTATTCTTTCCTCGCCGTATGTTCCGTAAGGTACGCCGCACTTTTCGCACTGCTTTTTGCTCAATTTTTTGCGCCGCCCCGGGCGTTTTTGCGCAAAGAACGGATTGCCTTTCATTGCTATCGCGCCGATTACCGTCAACAGCAACAACAGCGGCGAGAACACGGCGACGGCAATCGCGCTTAACACTATGTCGTAAAAGCGTTTAAAGAACTGCCTGTACAACACGGCAGACAGAATTACCCACACTGCCGCGCATACGACGCACAGCAACGTTATTCCCCACCACTCGGCGGTTAGCGTATGCCAAAACTCTTTCATTACTCGAAGCACGCTCGCACTATTTCGATAATCCTGTCCTGTTCCTGTTCGGTCATTTTATTGTCGCTCGGCAGGCACAGACCGCGGTTGAAAATGTCAACGCCGACGTCCTCGACGCCGCCTGCGATATATGCATTGGTTGTGCCTCTGCCGTCGCCGTCGCGCGTTACAAACCCGTTCATTCTGAATATGGGTTGCATGTGCATGGGCTTCCATATAGGTCTGCCCTCGGCGTTGCATTTTGCCAAAGTTTCAAGTATTTCGGTCGGACACGATTTGCCCTTTTCGCTTATGTAACAAACGTCTCGCTCGCCGCGCACCTGCTTGCACATTGCATCTGCGTCGATTATAATGCACGACAGCCAAAAGTTAGGTACGGAATTTATTTCGTCGTAAGGATTCATGCTTACGGGCAAGCCTTTAAACCCGTTTTTGTACCGTTCATAGATAGCGCGCTTTTGCGCGATGTGCTGTTCCAAGTGCGGAAGCTGACCTCTGACCACACCCGCAATAACGTTGCTCATTCGGTAGTTGTAGCCTACTTCCTCGTGCTGATACCACGGCGCGTCCTCGCGGCTTTGCGTGGACCACTTGCGCGCTTTGTTCGCCTGCGCTATGTCGTTTGTAAGCAGCATGCCGCCCGACGAACCCGTTATTATCTTGTTGCCGTTGAAACTTATTACGGCAATATCGCCGAACGCGCCCGTTTGCTTGCCTTTGTACGTCGCGCCCATAGACTCGGCGGCGTCCTCGATTATCGTTGCGCCGTGCCTGTCCGCGACGGCGCGTATTTCGTCCAATTTAGCGGGGGTGCCGTAAAGGTTGACCAACACTATATGTTTGACTTCGGGATAAAGCTCAAACGCTTTTTCGAGCACGACGGGATCCATGTTCCACGTGTCGCGTTCGGTATCGATAAACACGGGCACGCCGCCTTCGTATACGACGGGATTGACAGTTGCCGAGAACGTCATGTCCGAACAGAACACTTTGTCGCCGCGCTTAATGCCCGCAAGTTTCATTGCTAGGTGCAACGCCGACGTGCCCGCAGACAAGCCGACGGCACATTTTACGCCGATTTTATCGGCGACGACGCGCTCGACTTCGTTGATGTTTTCCCCGACGGTACTCATCCAGTTTTTATGATATGCGTCGGTAATCCAGCTTAATTCCTCGCCGTGCATTGTCGGCGACGATAGCCAAACTTTATTCTTAAACGGTGTAAATTTGTTTTTCTGCGTAAATGCCATATTTATCTATTGCCTAATTTATTGAGGTCTAATCTACGTTACGGATTTTAAAGCGTGCTTCGCCAATCCGAATTATATTATAAATTCAGATCGATCGGGTTATATCCGTCCGCACTACTGCCGAGAATTTTTCCTACGTGCATTTGTTCGGATTTCGCAGTGAGCGCAAAGCGCGCTTCGACCTTCGGCGTTCGCCGCGAAAACGGCGCACACTTACAAATCTCATTTTACTATATTGTTAGCAGAATTGCAAGGGAATAACGCAAAAACCGTGAAAATTCGCATTTTTAGTTAGCTTATAACACTATTCGGCGGCTTTTCCGCTATCTTGCGGCGACATTGACAAAAACATGCGCACATGAATTTTGTTTCGTCCGCTTTTTGCCGTTGTTATTACAAAAAGAGCCGCGCAACCGTATTTTTGCGTGGCTCTTTATAATTGGTTGATTACTGTTTGTCTGCCGTTGCTTTATCGACGGATTTTTGGATTGCCGCCGCTTGCGCGGGTTGGAGGGATTTAAGCAATTCTCTTATGTCGTTGAGGATTTGTTCGGTCGTTTCGGGCTTGTTTGCCTCGGCTTCCGCCGCCGCTTTTGCCGCCGCCTCCGCCTGTTGTGCTTTGACGTATTCTTGCATTTGCTTGCGGTTCATGCCCTGCGCTTTAAGCTCGGCTTTGAGCTCCTTGCTTATTTCCACGCCCTTGAATTTTTCCGCACCGTCGCGGAAAGAGTTTATCGCTTTGATTATCAGGAACAAGATAAACGCCGTGAGTATGAAGTTTATTACCGCCATGATGAACGCGCCCCAGTCGATATACACCGACTTGGTCATGTCGATTGCCGCCGACCCGAACGCCACTTGCACGCCGTTGGCGTCTTTGGGCACGAGCATGGTTATAAGTCCGTTGAGGTCGCCCATGGGGATTGTGTTGATGAGCGGCTTGAATATGCTGTTGACAAGCGCGTTGACTATCGCCGTGAACGCCGCGCCGATTATCATGCCGACGGCAAGGTCGATCACGTTTCCGCGGGTTATGAACTTTTTAAATTCGCCGAAAAACTTTTTCATAATCTTATCCTTTTATGTATTTATATTGCACGATTTTTTACGGTGCGTATTTTCGTCGCGCGCCGTTATTTTTTTATCTTATCCAATTCTTCGTTGAGTCTGCGCAAGTTTTCGCGTTCGAGGTCGATTAGACCCGAAAACGTTTTAAAATATTCCACGTCTTCCGGACTGGGCGTATCGTGGTTGACAAGCGCTTCTATAAAAGCGGACATCGATCGTATGCGCTTTTGCTCCAAAAGGTCGATCTCGTTTTCGCTCTCTTTGATTGCCTTTTCCAAATCGCTTTTTCTGGACATAATCCCGTTCTCCCGTTTAGTTAAACCGAAAAATTGCAAGCTGTTTAAACGTGTTTTTTATTATATCACGCAGATTACAAAATGTAAAGTTTTTTACACGCATTTATCGCTATGGTTATTCTACCTCGCGTATGCACGACACGGTCAGTTCGTAGTCCTCTTTGACCTTGTCGAACAACGGCTCGAAGTCGGCGGAGTATTCCGTTTTGCCGCGCAACGCTTCCGTCATTGCGCTCGCCGACTTGTGCAATCGCGTAAGCGACAAATTTAACCCCACGCCTTTTAACGTATGCGCGGCGCGAAACGCCTCCTCGATATTGCGAGTTTTAAGATTTTCGCAAAGGTTGTCGAAGCTCTTGTCCTCCGCGACCTTTAACAAAAACTTTTTGATCCTCTCGTCGGTGCGCAAGCGGCTCATAACGTCGTCGTAATCGCCGCCCATTTTTTCGTAACATTGCTTTACGTCCATAATTTACTTCCTTTAATTTTTATTTTTGCCCGCTTACGCTTCTGTTTTGTCGGATACGCCTACGAGTTGATTGTAATACTTGTACGAATTTTTGCCGCTGTACTTGACGGCGTAAGCCGCCTGGTCCGCCATGTGGAACAGCGCGTCGTAATCGCCGCAAAAATGCTCGGCGAGCGCGATGCCCATGCTTATGCTAACATCAAACCCGTCAAGCGGTTTTGTAAGGCAGTTGAAAATACGCTTGACCTGCGGTTCGGGATCGCCGTTGTACTGCATGAAAATTATATATTCGTCGCCGCCCATGCGCGCGCACACGTCGGACGCACGGGTGTTGTTTTTCATTCTGTCGGCTATCGTTTTTAACAGCGTGTCGCCGAACAAATGTCCGTGCACGTCGTTGGCGACTTTCAGATTGTCGAGGTCGAAAAACAACAGCGCGTATTTTTTATCGCCCGCGTCGGACAGCAGTTTGGATATTTTGCGCTTGGCGGCTTGGTGGTTCAGCAGACCCGTGAGCGCGTCGTGGTCGGCAAGCTGTTCGAGCTGTTGCATTTCCTCCGTTTCGTTGTTCACGTCCACGAGTTTGCCGAGCGCGCCGTCGAACTTGGGGTTTTCGTCGTCGCTCCACAGCGTTTGGACAATGACCTTATTCCACTTGTTTTGACCGCGGATATTGAGCAAATATTTTTCCTCTACTATCGGGTTTTCGGGCGTGGTTTCCGCCATGCGCGTCATGAGCCTGTTGAAATCGACTTTGGAAAACACGCGAGTGCCGAAATCGCTTTCGCGCGGGTTGATTATCTTTTCGGGCAAGCCCAAATATTCCGCGCTCCACTCCGACAACTTTATCATCTCCGGCGACGAAAAATACTCGAACAGCACTTCGTGCGAGAGCTGGGCGTAGAATCTGTACTTCATACGCTCGTGCTCCAACAGGCGTATCGTTCTGTCGGACAAGTCCGACCCCGACGATTTGAGCATTTGCTCGACGTTGACTTGCAAGCTCTGTTCCATTTTATGCTCGGGCGAAACCTCGTGCAATTCCTTTTCGAGCTTATCTTTTATGTCGTCGAGGCATTTTAATAAGAGCGGGTTGAACGCGCCGCACTCGCCGTTCTGAATCATTTGCACAGCCTTTTCATGAGTGAAGCTGTCCTTATATACGCGTTTGCTCGTGAGCGCGTCGTACACGTCCGCGAGCGCGACGACCTGCGCCGAAATGGGTATGTCGTCGCCTTTCAAGCCGTCGGGATAGCCGCTTCCGTCGTACCGCTCGTGATGCCAACGGCAAATTTCGCAACTGATTTTTATCAGCATTTCGTTGCGGCGATACGGCAAATCTTTTAACAGTTTTTCGCCGTCCGCGGCGTGATTTTTCATTATTTCAAACTCTTCGCGAGTGAGCCGCCCGGGCTTATTGAGTATGGCTTCGGGCACGGACATTTTGCCTATATCGTGCAATGCCGAGGCGTTGCATATAGTTTTTATTTCGGCTGGCGTGAGCGGGTATTTATCGGTAATGGTAAGCAGGTGCTTTAATATCATTTCCGTAAACGTGCTTACGTGCAAAATGTGCAAGCCGCTTTCGCCGTTGCGGAACTCGACAATGTGCGACAGAATTTCGACCATAAGCCTGTTGTCGCGCTCGTGCTCGTACACCTGCGTTGACAGCATTTCCGCCATTTCGCGCTGTTTGACCGACAGCATGTAGTTGCTTGTTACGCGGTGCTTGACGGTGCGCTCGTCGAACGGACGGCTGATGTAATCTACCGCGCCGAGGTCGTAAGCTCGGTCTATGTACGACGAACTTGTTTCCGCGGAAATCATGATGACGGGGATATTTTTTATCCAGCCCTTTTTGTTCATCATGGCAAGCACTTCGAACCCGTCCATTTGCGGCATGACTATATCGAGCAGCATGAGCGAAATTTCCAGCTCGTGCTCCTGTAACATGACAACGGCATCCATGCCGTTTTCCGCTTCCATAATGTCGAATTCGCCCGCCAGCATATCCGACAGCAACGAACGGTTGAGTTCGGAGTCGTCAACTATCAGAATTTTCTTTTTGTCGTTCGCGTACTTCGCGCCGCCGTGAATTTTCATTTTGCACCTTTTGAACTCTTTGTTTCGTCGAGTATTTTTATTACAAGCTGTTTGAGTTTATCCATATCGATAGGCTTTGCAAGATGCGCGTTCATGCCCGAATCGATTGCGGCTTTTACGTCGTCGTCGAACGCGTTTGCCGTCATTGCTATAATAGGTATGGTCTTGGCGCGCTTGTGCTTGCTCGCACGGATTGCGCGCGCCGCTTCGTAACCGTTCATCACGGGCATTTGTATGTCCATGAATATTATGTCGTACTGCCCGACCTTGGATGCGGTGAACTTATCCACAGCTTCCTGTCCGTTGCTCGCAATGTCGCACGAAACTTCTTCTATATCCAAAAGTTCGGTAAGAATTTCGGCGTTGATTTCGTTGTCCTCCGCCGCGAGCACTTTAAGACCTTTGAGCGACATGTTTTCGGGTTCGGGATTGACTTCCGCCGCCGCGCCGTCGCTGCGAATTTCCATGACCGCGCGTTTGAAGTTGGACACGAAGAACGGTTTGGACATGAAAAGGTCTATGCCCGCCGCGCGCGCTTCCGCCTCGATGTCGTCGAAGCTGTACGACGTGAGCACCATGATAGGCAGGTCGCGCCCCACTTTTTCGCGTATTCTGCGCGCCGTTTCCACGCCGTCCATGCTCGGCATTTTCCAGTCCAAAAGCACGATGTGAAAATCCTTTTTATCGTTTGTCGCTTTTTCGACGGCTTTTATGGCGTCCTGACCCGTTATCGCATACTCTACGTCCACGCCCGTGCCAGCCATAAGTTCCTTGATGTCCATACAGACGTCTTCTTCGTCGTCCACGACCAGAACGCGCGTAACGTTGTGGTGCACCCAGAAATCTGCGTCCTCGGGCACGCTCTCGGCGATTTCCAGTTCCAGCTCGACGGTGAACGTAGTGCCCTTGCCCGGTTCGCTGTCCACGGTTATGACGCCGCCCATTAGATCGACTATGTTCTTGGTTATAGCCATGCCCAGACCCGTGCCCTGTATGCTCTTGGTCTTGTCTGTGGTTTCGCGGCTAAACGGCTCGAATATGGTTTTTACATATTCCTCGCTCATGCCTATGCCGTTATCCGCAACGGTGAAACGCAAGTGCGCATGGTTGTGCACGGTCTGCTTCATTGTTTCCACTTTGAGCGCGATTTGTCCGCCTTCCGGCGTGTACTTGACCGCGTTGGACAGGATATTGAGCATTATTTGATTGAGCCGCAGTTTGTCGCCCATGACGATTTCGGGGATATTTCCCTTGGTATGAACGTCCAGCGTCTGATTTTTGGCGTTGGTCTGCGCGATTATCATGGAATAAAGTTCTTCGATAAATTCGGGCAAACGGAACTCCTCTTTATTGAGCGACGTTTTGCCGCTTTCTATCTTGCTCATATCGAGAATATCGTTTATAAGGCTTAACAGGTGCTGTCCCGAATAGGTTATCTTCCGAGTGTACTCGCGCACCTTTTCGCCGTTGTCCGCGTCCTTTGCAAGCAATGTCGCGTAGCCTATAATCGCATTCATAGGCGTGCGAATATCGTGCGACATATTGGACAGGAAGTTGCTCTTTGCCGCGTTTGCGTTTTTGGCAATCGTGAGCAACTGATCGAGCCTGTCGTACATTTGCCGCTCCTTGGTGCGGTCGGAGAACATGGTAACTATTCTGTCCTTGCCGTTGATCTTGGAACGATACAGCGACATGTGGAACCATATTTGCTCGTCCTCGCTGTTTATGTTGCGCATGCAAATATCGCGTTCCCATACACCGCCGTCTTCCAGTTTTTTAAGCCCTTCTGTTGTGAACGGTCTATATTTTTCCACCGCCGCGTCCAGCATTTTGCGGAAGTCGGCGCGCACTTCGTCGAGATTGAGCCCGAGCAGTTTTTCGACGTTTGCGCTTACGTATTCCGCCTTAAAATCCTCCGGCGAGAACACTATAAACATATCGCGAGTGTTTTCGGTGAGCATATCCAACAGCCCCTCGCGCGACTTGACTTCGAGCGCCTTTTCCTTGTATCGCCTACGGCTCGTCGTTATGTACAGCCATAAGACGACAGCCGCGAGTATTACGAATATGACCGCCATTACCATTATGGTGACGGTGCGGAACCAGTCCATACTACTGTTGACAACCGAACTCGGCACTGCGCCGATAAACATCCAGCCGCCGAACCCGACGGGCATGTACGTGAGGTAATATTCCACGTCGCCGACGGTAATCAGCATAGTATCCGACTTTTGGTCTTTCCAGTCTTGCTCAATCTGCGATACGTTTTTGTCGGAAATAGTAATGTTGCTTCCGCGCAAAAACTCCAAATAGTTATCGCGCAAATCGCGTTCGAGATTGGACTGCAACAGCACGTTGCCGTCGGGAAGAACGACATAGCAAACGCCCTGATTTTTGAACACGTTAATGGCGAGAGCGTTGCTCATGTCTTGGGAACTGTAACTTATGCCAATCGCATAATACTCGAATCCGTCTATTATGTTTTTGTATTCGCTGTCGTCCGATTTGAGCGACATCGCAAACATCATGAACTGCGAGCCTTCGTCGCCATCCTCGATATTGCCGACTACTCCGCCCTCGTCGGCGGCGATAAGATTTTGAATTTTGCGACGCGTGCGAATATTTATAGGCTCGCCGTCAATGCGTTTGACCTCTACGACGTTGTTAAACTCGTCCTCGCCTGCGGTTTCCGCCGTGTGTTCGTTGCCGATAAAATAAAAATCGGTAAAGCCCCAGAGTTGCTTTTGCTGTTTCATAAAACTGCCGAACTCCTCGCGGCGCGCGGCGCGGTCGGCGTCGTCGTAACCCGCAGAACTGCCGTTTATTATATTTACGGAGTTGTCTATGTACTGATTCCACCCGTTTAGAAGTTTGCGGTTGCTTTCAATCGTCTGCGACATCGACGAATTGATTTGTTCGTAAATTTCCGTAAGGTGTTCTTTACTCTCCTTGAAAATATGATGCGAGGCAAAGATAGCATACAGCACCGCCGTTATTACAACGGCGACAGCACACACCGCAATTATAATTCCGTCCCGCAGCTTTCTGTGATTCATTACAAAAACTCCTTAACCTTTGCCGCTTGCCGTAATATATTTGTATGTGCAAAACGGCGTACCGTAGCTATTATATCACAACTTTTCGCAACGATCAAGGGCTGCAAGGGCATATTTCGCTCAACCTCGGCAAAATATTATCTTTTCCGTCCGCAAAACTCTCCCCCGACGTTTTTTTGCACGCAAAAACGGGAAGAACGTTTTTCGTCCTTCCCGCCTCGATATTGCGCTCGACCGTCGCTTTACTCGCTTTTGCCGTCACATTCGTTATCGCCGTCGCTTTCCGCACAGTCGCCGATAATCGGTGCGATCTCGCGATCGCCCGTCAAGTCGGTTAAAGTCATGCCGCACGTCGTCCGGTCGTTCGAGTCGCCGAGCTGCGCGCCGTCCGCTACGGGCGACGCGACTATGCCCAGCACCACAAGCAGCGAGCACACGGCGTTGATTACCGCGCTTGCCGTTTGGTCGCCCACGTCCACGCCGAACGCGCTCAATATCAGGAACACCGACCCGATAAGCCCCGCCCAAAAACTTTTGCTTTTTATTCTGTCTTTTATATTCAACCGCAATTCCTCCTTTATTTGCGCCGCGCGCTGTTGCGCGGTATCGCTTGCCGCGCCCGCGGATTGTTACCGTCCGTACTTGTCGTATAGTTTGGTATAATAGTAGTTTGACAGATGCTGACGGTACAGCGTGTGGTTGCGAATTTCGAGTTTTGCCTCCTGCTTGTCGAGCGACGCGAGATATTTGTCCATACTGTCGTAAACCGATTTGAACAGTTTGTCGCGCTCGGACGCGGACAAGCCGTCCGCGCTGTTCGCCTTTTTCTTTTGCTCGATAGCGGCGGAAAACAGATCGCTTTCCGTCTTTAATTTGTCCGCGTCGAGCTTGGCTTGCTTTTCGCGCACGGAGTTGTTAAAGCTCGTCACGCGCTCGATTTTTTGGTCGCGCTCGGCTTTCAGCTCGGCTATTTTTTGGTTGAGCCGCGTCGCATACGACAGGTTGAAGTCGTCCAGCGCGGCGCGCAGTTTGCCGTCCGCCGCGGCTATTTCGCCGTCGAGCTCGGCTATCTTTTTGCCGTAACTTTTTTCGACGTCGGCGTTGCGCTTTAAATACTCTCTTTCCAGTTCGCTCCTACCCACCGCCGCCACCGACGATCGCGCAAGCCCGCGCTTGATTGCGTCGTTATCGACGGCGCGCACCGCGGCTTCGTAATTTTCGGCAAGCGTCGCGCGCTCGCCGTCGCGGTCGGAAATATACGCGTCGCGCACGGCGGTGTTTTGCTTGACCTCGTTTTCCGACCTGTCGCGTATGGCTTGGATTTGGTCGGCGCGATCGTTTGCGAGGCTGTTTTCCGCCTCGACCGCCAAATACTCGTCGGTGGGCGGAGTGTACTCTATTTCGTTAAGCGCGGTTTGCGACAGCGTCGGTTTGCCGACCGAACCGAACGCCGACGACTCCAACCGTTTGATTTCCTCTTCCAGCTTATTCCGCTCTTCCGAGTTGTTTGGATATTTTTCCATGGGTTTCGTACTTCTCCTTATACAGATTGTAGCGGTACAGGTCGTAAGCGCGCATGACGTTTCGACAGGTGTCGAGCCGTCCGAACGCCTTTAACGGGCTGTCCGCGCGGCGGATCTTATCCCCGCCGCTTACGCCGACGTCGTCGCGCACTCGCAACCTCCCGCGCGCTTGGGTTTGCCGCGGCGCGGCACCGTTGCGCTTTTTATTTCGCCGACGTCCGAACGCAGTTCGGACAGGTCGTCCGCCAGTCTGTTTACGTCGGTCTTGACTTGTTCGACGTCGGTCTTGACTGTTTTTACCGCGTCCAGCCTGTCGGTGAGCGCGCGTATCGTCTGCGTATATTTGCGCTCGCGGTTGCGGCTGTCGCGCAGTTCGTACACGAGCAGACCGCAAAACAGCACGGCGAACAGCCCGTTTGCAACGACGAGCGACACTATTTGCTCCATTGTTTTATCCCCCTTATACTGTTGCGTTACAGCCACGCCCCGCCGAAAACCATGACCTTGGCGTTGTTGTCCGTGCCCGAAATCCACAGGTCGTTTTCGCCCGCGGGCAATACCGCGAAACAGACGGTACTGCCGCTCGCCAACGTTTGGTCGCCGAATTTTACGTTTGCCGTGCCGTCGAACCTTACTATTACAGCCGCGCTTCCGTCCGATCGGATCTTGCCGAACACGCGTCTGTTTTGCCCGTCCGTGTGCACGCTTTTAACCGTGATTCGGGTTTTGCTTTTTACATAGCAGCGCAACATTTCCATGCCCGCCGTCGCGTCCTCCGCCAGGGACAGCGCGCGCACCGATTTATCCATTACATCTTCCTCCGATATTTTATTACCGTGTTCTATCGCCGTCAGTACGACGAATATACGACCGTCGGCGCTTGGATTTCGCAGTAGCCCGCGTCGCAGTCTATTGCGAGCGAAACGCGCTTGCCGTTAAAGTTAAGGCGCACGCGCCTGTCGCCCGATTTGACCGCGACCGTCTTTTGCTTTTGCCCCGACGCGAGCGTTACGTTACACGCGCAATCTGTTTTTATGTACAGTTCTCGCAACACCTTTGTGCGGTCGGGCGTTGCGAAGTCCGACGCGGGGCTTTGCCAGCGTTTGGGCAACGGCGCGCCGAACCTGCACCCGTCGGCGCACAGCACGCCGCTCGCCGTTCCGTCGCGGCACATCAAAAAGTCCTCGCCGTCGTACACGCACTTGTTCATGAACCGCACATCCATGCCGCGCGTCACCGAATACTCGCCCGTCACGGGGTCGAACGCGAGCAGTCCGTTTGTCACGAACTCGCCGCTCTCGCACCCCACTTGCTTGCCGTCGCGGAAGTTCATGCGGCACGCAAGATAATACTTTCCGTCGGCATATGCGGACGCGCAGTCGTCGTTGGGCGCGATCAGTCCGTCGAGGTTGGCAAGCGCGCGGCGGCACTCGTACCCGTCGAACATATACAGCCCGTCGGACGCGAGGAACATTATGCCCGCGCCGCACGTCGCTATGCTCGACGGGTATATGCGCCCCGTCGTTACGAACAGGTTGAGCACCGAAAATTCGCGCTGGTCGCCGAACGCCGTTACTCGGCTTATGCCGTGGTCGCGGAATATGTACAGGTAACTGCCGAACGACACGACCTTGTTAAGTTCGCCGCGCTCGTCCAACAATTCTATGAACCCGCCGCCGTCCGCCCCGACGTTCCAGTTGGTCGGGTCGAGGTCGTCCGAAAAGAACACCTTTGTCGGCTCTGCCGAGCTGGTGACGAACAGCCGCTCGTAATGTATAGCCATTGACGAAATGGTCGGGCTGTTTTGGTATTCGTTTATCGCCGTGCCGTCCCACACGATTAACTTTCTGCCCTCGCCCGACATAAGCAATACGTCTTTGGAATTGAGCCTGTAATTGAGCGCGTTTATGGGCGGGTACGCAACGCCCGAAATGTACAGCGTTTTGCCCAAGACGGGATCGTAATAGCGAAGTATACCGTTTTTAAGTTGAAACACGTACTGATCGACGTACCCGCCCGTCTTGTCCGAAAAGTATCTGTACACCCAATACCGCACCGCGTCTTTCGGCACGACGGCGTGCGACTTTATTCCGCACGCGGGGCGTAACGCGCCCGACGAACAGTCGAAGTTGTAACACTCCGCCGCGGTGTTGAAGTCGAGCACGCTCTCGTTGCTTTTTACGTCCGTTGCGCCGAACCCGCCCAACCGCTTGCGGTATTTGGGCACGGTCGGTATTTTAAGCCTTGACATCGTATCCTCCCGTCATTTCGTCCGCCGCGCTTTACGCAAGCCACGCGCGCCGCGGCATAACCGCTCTGCGCCGTATGCGCTTGTTTTCCGCCTCGGCGTTATACCGCTGATCCCACACGCTCGCTTCGTCCGTCCTGCCCGTGACAAGACAGAAATTGCGCGCCGTGAGATAAGCAAGCATTTCTTTGTCCGCGCCCGCGCCGACGGCTACACCGTCGTCCGCGCCCGCGTCCTTATACTGCGGCGCAAAAGTCACCTCGAACGTTCCGTCGAACGGCGTTTTTACGCCGCGCCCGTCAAACGTAAAATGCACCGCGCGTCCGCCCGCAGACACCTCGCGCACCGCGCTTACATCGCCGATTGCCGCAAGCGGGATAACCCCGTTTCGGCTCTCCGCCTTTACGACGGACAGCACGGGGAAATCACCCGCGGCTTCCGCGGCGGCGAGGTTTACGCACTTTATAAGCGTGAGCGCGTCGCCGTCCGTTATCTCGGATGCTTGCGCGTTCTCGCCGTCCGCTTCGCCCGATAATATTGCCGCAATGTCGTCCGCCTGCAAAATCGCCGCGGCGGACAACGCTATCTGTCGAACCGTCACAATGCGCCTCCTCCCGCGCACGCGGCAACCGCTCCGTCAACGGCGGCGCGTATTCGCCGCGCTTCGATACGCGCGTTGTCGCGTTCCATGCGTTCGGTGATTTGCGCGACGCGCTCGGCACGGGTATAGAGCACGCGCCTTACCGTGCGTTCGTCCAGCCTGTCGTAAGGCAGGACGAGGCAAAGCGTGTGCGCGTCCTTTTTGTTGTGCACCTCGAACTTGCCGGTCTTGTAGTTGAGGAACACGAAATACCCGTCGTCTATGCTTTTGAGCCGACGGCAAACGCCGAACATATCGTCGTCTATAACCCGACCCGTCAACGCGTTATCCCCGTGAGAACAGCCTGACCGTTGGGCTTTTGGCAGATGAGATCGCAATACTTGACGAGCGTCGCGGTGTACGTCGGTTTGCCCTGATTTTGGCGCAAAATCTTGCCGTTTTCGGTTTCGATGAAACGCCAATCGCAAAGCTGATGAAGTTTGAACGCCTTTGTGTTGAGCAGATACATACTGCCGTCGGGCACAAACCTGTCATATACGAGCGGCAAGCCGTTGTACGACAGCGTTTTAAACCCGCCCTCCAATTCCATTATGTCGATATTTCGTTTGTATGACGACATGTATTCTATAAACGAATATTTTGCGTCCTGCGAGCACGCCAAGAAATCGACGGTAGAACCCGCGTCGTTTTCGAGCGCGTCGATAGCTTCCTGCATGACGATTTCGTCAATCGCGCCGCCGACGTTCTTTGTGTACGGGTTTAAAAAGGGGTGCGCCGACTTTTGCACGCCGTAAATACTCGATCCGTTAAACAGCGCGCCTATGCCGGTTATTTCCTTGTCTTTCGAGCCTTGAACGTACATTTTGTCGCCCGCCGCGAGCGTTACCGTCGCGCCGTCGAGCGTTACGGTTTTTTGCGCTCTGTCCACATACGAAATACGCGCCGTGCCCTTTTTAGTTCCGTTCGCGCCGTATACGTCTACGGCAAGCCCTTCTATAAGGTTGCGCGCGGTGTCGCATACGATCGTGTTGTCGCTCGTCGATTTTTCGGCGAACGTCGCCAACAGCCCCGTGCCGTCGCCGTAAAGCATACGCCCGAGGTTGAACTTGGACGCGTTGAGCAAGCCTTCGAGCTCGGCGTTCAAAAGGTCGGTAAACGCGCCGCGCCCGTCCGCAGACGCGCGAATAGCTTTGTCCGAAATTTCGATTTGACCGTACAGGTTTTTGAGCGTCGTCACAAACTGCAAGTAGTTGTTGCCGAACGCCGCGGGCAAGTCGCCGTCTTCGTCGCCCGCGCCCACGCCGCCGTTTATGCCGAACTTGGCGGCGGTGCGTATTTCCTTACCCCACACGTCCGAGGACGTTTGTTCTATCTTGGACAACAGCGGGTTGACCCGCGTGTTTAAAAGGTCGGTGACCGTTCCGAGGTATACCGATTTGAGCGCGTTTTCCGCATTTTGCAATGTTACCATGTTTTTCTCCTTGATAATAAATTTTAAAGTCTTTCGTTTAACAGCTCATCGGCGAGCAACTTCGCTTCGTACAGCGTGCGCGGTCGCTTGACGGGCGCAATAACCGCCATGCCCGCGGGCGAAACGCAATGCGCCCTGCCGCCCAACAACTTCTGCTTGTAACGCGCGACGCACGCGTCCATGATTTCGGGCAACGCCGCAAGCGTTTCGGCAAAATCCGCCGCATTTTGCACCACCGTTTCCAGCGCGCGCCTCGCCGCGCTTTGCGCGTCGTCCTCCCCGTCCGCAGCGCATGCGCCGCACTGCGTCATACTCGCCGTCGCCGCGACTTCGGCAGTCGCGTCCTGCGGCGCGGCAGTATCGTCGAACGGGTCGTTCGGATCGGACGTATCCGCCGCGCGGGCAAAATTTTCGGCGGGCGGCGGCGTAGCGACCGCTGTTGCGATCGGCGGCGCGCCGTCCCGTTCCGCATCGCTATTCGGCGGCGGCGAGGGCGGATCGCCCGTCGGCTTGTCCGCTTCGGCTTGCGCGTTAAAAAGTTCGAGTTGCGCTTGTAACCGTTTTAACGATTGGCACTTTTTGGTAAACTCGCTTTCGAGCGCGTTATAAGCCGCGAGCAGGTCGCCCGCCGTTTTGAACTTTCCGTATTCGCCCGCGTTTTCGGGCGGCACGGAGTTTCCGTCTGTTTGGTTTTTCATGATATCCTCCTTTTACGCTGTTGCCGTCGATTGCCGTGCGGCGGGCGCAGTCGATTGTTCGGGCGCGGCGGTAAGCGCGATCGCGGCGCGGTGTTCTTTAATGTGCGCTTTGAGCCGTTCCGCTTTTTTGCCCGTCGGGCACTCCGACAACAGATATTTGACGTGCGCGTCCGCGTGCAGTTCGTGATCGTCGAACTCGTTTATTTTGTACGCGTCCTTTAAGTTTTCCGTTTCTGCGCGCGACACATGGACCTGCGCGAGGTCTATGTCGCTGTCCCAACCGCCGTAGCCGAGCGCTTCCAAAAATCTGTGCTTTTGCGTTTCGCTCATCTTGCCCTCGGCGTCGGACAGCAAGCCCATTTTAAACAGTTCGATCATCATGTTTTGCCGCATGGCGGGCGTGGACAGCAGTTCGTTGTCGGTCGTGAATATTACGTCGTCGCTCGATATGTCGGAAGCCGACCACCGCACAAGCTCGACTTGTCCGTTTTGCCCCGCAATGCGCGCGAGCCGCGAATCCGACCCGAATTGCTTATACAGGCGCAGTATGTGCCGCGCTATGTCGCGCGCCGCGATACGCACGTACTCGGCGGACAGCGACAGGCGCGTGTCGTCCTGCTCGATAAGCAGTTGCAACGCCACGCCGCTCATATTGGCGGACACCGCTTCCGACGACCGCATGATTTCGCTTACTCCGCTTATCTTGGTGAACTCGTTGAGCAGGCGCGCTTCTTCCGTATCGAACGCGGTCGGCACCGAACCCATGTCCACCATGCGCGGCGGGGTCGCGCCCTGTCTGTACACCAAAATCTTGCCGGGGGAAATGCCTTCCTGTTCGAGGTTGTCTATATCGACCGACCCGTCCTCCACCGCCATTACGCCCATGGACAGCCTGTTCATAAACTCGTGCTTGCGGTTTTTGACAGCGTTGTACGCGCGCTGAACGGGTATGGATCGCTCGACCACCGACGCGCCGAAAAAGCAACCCGCGTTGACCAACGACACCTGTTTTATAAACGGAATCTCGCGCCTGCCGTCCACGCCGTTGATATACGGCAACGCGCCGTAATACAACAGCACGCCGTTGGCGACGACGGCAAGCTCGCCGTCGGGCTTGTCGGACGACGGCGCGACGTACCGCTCTATAAGCACCGCGCTGTGCTCGGCGACCGTGGGCGCGAGCTTATTTAGCGCGCTGTTTGCCACAAGCCCCCCGCCGACCGCCGCGGACGACAGACCTATTACGTCGCTTGTTTCGGGCTGAACGGTCTTGCCGTAAACGCGTTTAAGTTCGTCCACGTCCACCGCGCGGGCGCGGATAATCGATCGGCAATCGCTTACGTTTTGCGCAAAGATGTTGTCGGGATATATTTCAAACGGCGGAACTACGCTCGCGCAAACGTCGCCCTCGAACACGCCGTCCGAAATTTCCAGCCCCGCGCGCGCGTCCCAGCCTATGTAATAAAAACCCGTGCCGCATATTTCCGACCACATTGTGCCGTCCGTCAAAAGCGCGTCCACGTCCAGTCTGTCGCAAGCGGAATTGAGTATCTTTGTCGCGTTTTTCGCCGTCTTTACGTCGCCGTCGTCCGACGAGAACGGGCGTACCGTAAGCGACGGGCGCACGGTGTTCAGCTTGGCTTGGCGCGTTTCGACAATGGCGGAAATGTGGTTAAACACCTCGCGTTCCTGCCAATAGTAATCGCGTTCGACGTCGGCTATTTCGCCCGTGGGAAGCGCCGTGCAATACTGATTGCCCATGTAAAAATTCATGTTCAACCGCCACTGCGTTTCGTAAGGCCGCCTTGCCTCGACTCGCGCCGCAAAGTCGCGCTTGACGTCGGCTATAATATCCTCGCGAAATTCCCTCGTCATTGCCCGCCGTCCTTTGCGCGTTTTTTGCGCGCCGTTTCCACCGATTTAGGCACGACCGCCGCGCCTATCGCCGTGTACAGCTCGTTGAGGCACTTGTCGCATGCGAATATCCGCCCGCGTATTCCCACGCGGTCAAACTTGACCGCCCGCGTCGCGCGGTTCTTGCACGCGCCCAGCTCGCACTTTACGTTGTGCTTGCACTCGATTACTTCCATAATTCCTCCCGTAAAATAATAAAGAATAATTGTTTGTCTGCCTGTTAATCCCACCGCCCGCCGCAACAGCCACGTCATACAATCGTGCACAACGCCGCCGCGCTACGTCTGTTTTTCCGCCTTGCCGCGCCGCCCGTCCATGAGCATTTTAAGCAACCGCTCTTTTTCGGCTTGGAGCACGTCGTCGGGAATATCGAGCGCGTCGGTGTTGTCGAGCGCCATTTTCGCGGCGGTCATATCGGGCGGAACGTCCTTTGTCGTTATCTTTCGCTTGACCAGTTCGAGCGAACCGTCCACAAGCGCGTATTCCTCCACCACCTCGCGCGCGGCGTAACCGCAGGCGCGCTTTGTCACCGCGTCCAAAATATCGTCCTTGGTCGTCATGCCCGTCGCCTCCCCGTAACGCGGCGAATAAGCCGTTCTTTGTCGAGCGCGATTTCGCTTTTGACTTCCGCGCGGCGCGGAGGCGCGGGGCGCGACATCAGGTAGTATCGCAGTTCGTCCAGACAGTGGTCGTCCGTTTTTACCGGACGGTCGCCGTCGCCCCAGCGGTAGCTTTTAAGCTCTCGGATAAGATTGACGCACGTGTCGAATATAAAGATTCGCGGCTTGCCGTCGGTCGACAGATATTGCTTGACGCGGTTGATTCCGCTGAACAAATCTTTATTGACCCGCGTGTCGGCGAGTATGCCGTTTTCGCAAAACAGTTCCGCGACCGACTTGTCGGCGTTGAGCGTGTGTTGCGCCGCCGCGCTGTCGATAAGCGCGTACAGCCTGCCCCGCCCGTCGGTGTGCCAGCCCAGCCGTGCGCTTATATTTTTTATCGCCGCGGCGTGGTGCGCGACGGGCTTGCCCGCCTCAAAGTGTTCGGCAACGACATAGACGTTTCCGTCGTAATCCACCGCGTACCAATGGCAGGACAACGGATTGTTCAACCCCGGGTCGATAGACAGTCGGTCCTGCCAGTCGCGCGGTATGTCGAATGGCGGGATTACGTGCGTGCGCTCGTCAAACTCCGTATACACCGCGCCTTTGGCTTCGGTAAACCGCCCGTATCGCCTGACGTTAAGCTCGTCGTCGGACATAGCCGCGGAAATACGCGCGACTTCGTCGCCGTCCAAGTACGGATTGTCCGACCACTCCATGAAAATATGCCACACTTCGGGGTCGGCGTTGCAGTTGAGGTAAATGCGTTTGTACACGAATGTCAAGCCCAAAAGGGGCGTCATCGTGCCGAATATCAAGCCCTTTTTATCGACGACGCGCATGGCGCACTCGTCGTAAATATCTTCGGGCGGCTCCTCGTCAAACCACACATAGTCGAGCGACGCGCCCGCAAACTTGTCGCGCCCCGACTCGCACGTTTTGAAACATATCGTGCTTATCGTGCCGAACACGTTTTTCACCGCTATATAATCGATAATGCCGCCCGACGGATTTTGCGCCTTGCCGCTCTCCATAACTACGTCCGCAATCCAGTCGGGATTGAGATAGCGCAGTATCTTTTTTTGCGCGACCTCGCGTTGCACCGCGCGCGACAGCGACACCACCCAACCGTCGGTGCGCTTGTTGTCGCGGTACGGGTGTATGCCTCGCGCAAGCCACACCGTTTCCGCCGCGCCGCACTCCGTCTTGCCCGTGCGGTTGCCGCCGAACACCCAGCGGTTGCGCTTTTTGCAACGGTGGAATTCCATTTGCTTGACGTGCACTCTGTCCGTGTTGTACCGCGCCAACGCGTTGTTTTTATACCTGCGTTTCTGCTCGCGCTCTATATCCAAAATTCGCCGAATAATATCCCGCAACCTTTGCCCCTCCCCCCATAGACAAAAAACCGCGCCGCCCCGAATACGCAATTCCGCCGCGTCGTAAAAATTCCACCCTAAACGACAAAACAAGTCAACTCTCGCAACCGCCCGTCTGTTAAACTTAACAGACCCATGGCAACTATTTGTTCGGTAATAACCGCGCTTACGTTTTTTATAATGCCCGCGCAAACAACGCTTTACGATTCGACCGCAAGCCCTATTGTCGAGCTTCCCGCGGGGTATTTCGTACTGCAAAACTCCGACGACGCGCCCGACGGGTTTATTTCCGTCATTTACGACGATCTCACGGGCTACGTCAAGGCGGACAGCGTGCAACAAGTGGACTATACCCCCGTCACCAAGTACGAAAAAACCGTGATGTTCGACTGCGACAACGACGGTCAACCCGTCAACCTGCGCAAAGAACCGAAGCGTTCCGCAGAAGTGCTTACCGTGCTCTCGCCCGATTCGGTCGGACACTGTTACGGCTCTATCGAAGGCGACGCGCTAATCGCAGACGCGGGCAAACTGTGGTACTACGTCAATGTCAACGGCACGCGCGGCTACTGCTATTACGCGCATATCAAAGTGCCGCCCACACCGCCGAATATTATCGAAAAAGAACCGCCGCCCGACGAACCGACCGTGACCGAGCCGACGGACGAAACCCCGCCGCAAACAATGTCTCGCATAACGGCGATTATTTTCATAGTCGCGCTGTGCATACCCGTGCCGTTTATTATGTTTTACCTGTTCCGCAAGCCCAAGGACGAATAACGCCCGCGGGCTTTTTATTCGCTGCCCGTTTTGTTTGCCTCCCCCTCGCTCCGCTATACGTCGCGCCGCAATGCGAATACAATCACGTCGCGCCAATCGTCGCGTCCGCCGCCGAATGCGCAGGCAGATACCGCCGCGCCGCGCGCGGTCGCTTTATCAGTTTAAACAGGTACGAAAATTCCTTTTCCGCTTTTTGCAATGTGTACCCCGCCCGCACAAGCTGGCGCGCCGCAAGCTCGTAATAATCGCACGCCGCGCCGCATGCCGCGCACGACCGCAATAAATCAAACTTTTCACCCAACCCGTCCTCGATAAACCCGTACAACACTTTAAGATTGCACAGGTCGATCCGCCTGTCGTCAAGCGCGTACAACTTTTTTATCACCTTGTCGGCGGGCGACGTCATGTCCGCAATAACGCTCTCTTGCTCCTTTTCGATACTGTCCTGCAACCCGTAAATAAGCGGGTTTATAAGTATGATGTTTTCTATTATTTTTCGTTCCGCACTGCGCATAACTCGATCTCCTTTCGCAATTTTCACGCGCAGTCTATCACGTATTTACTGACAGCATTATGTCAACATATGCAATTCGAATAAATAATTGCAAAATATTTAAGCCGATAAAAACCCAACAAAAAAACAACGCCGAAAAGCGTTGTTTATAATTGTTTGCGATTGTTTTTTATTGTATTTTTTGTGTACGAACGGCTAACATAACAAACTACTCGCCCGCCGTCGGGGTTTCGCCGTCAATACCGTCCGCAACGCTGTTTTCGGGCACGCCGTCCGCTTGACCGTCGTCCGCGGGAAGATCGACAGACGGCGCGGGCGCAGAAGCGTCTGCGGAAGTATCTTCGTCGGGAGCAGGCGCGTCGGGCGTCTTTTCGGGGATAAGCGAATTGCTGTCGAAAACGAACGCACTGCCCGCGACGTTTTCGTCGATAAACGCGTTAAAAGTCTGCGAGTACGCCTCTCGGTCGGTAGCGAACGACAAAGCGTGCGCCGCGTCGGGCACGGTAAAGAATTGCTTGTTTTGAGAACCGCAACTGTCGAACAGTTTTTGACCGAGCGCGGTGGGCACAAACTTGTCCGCCTCGCCGTGAATGAACAGCGCGGGCACGGTCATGTTTTTGGCAAGCGCGGCAATATCCGCGTCGCCGAGCGCATAGCCGTGAACGAGCCGCACGCCGACGGACAGCGGAAGCAACCCGATAGACTTGGGCACTCTGCCGATGTGCGCGGAGTAAATATCCACGTGCGAGGAGAACCCGCAATCGTCGATAACGCATTTGACTTGCGGCGGAGGATTCATGCCGGCGGCGGCAACGACGGTTGATCCGCCCATAGAAACGCCGCACAGCGCAATAGACACGTTCGCACCGAACATGTCGATAATTTTATCTATCCAGCGCAACAGGTCGAAGCGGTCGAGCCACGCCATGCCGACTTTGCCGCCCGACTCGCCGTGCCCGCGCATGGACGGGAGCAAAACGTCGAACCCTCTGTCGTAAAACAGTTTGGCTTGCACCTGCATGGACTTTTGCGTCGCGCCGTAACCGTGACAGCAGATAGCGACGCGCGCTTGCGACTGTTTTTGCCGTATGAGCGACGCGCAGAGCGCGACGCCGTCGTAAGCAACCAAGCCGACTTTTTCGGTAACATCCGAAACGCCCGCAAACCACTCGCCGTTCACGCCGTAACGTTCGGGATCATTTACCGTGTTAGGCTTGACAACGGGAGGCTTACGCCTACCGAGAATAATATGCACCGCGGCGAGCGAGCCGACCAAAAACGCTACGGCGAGCGCCGCAACAACGCACGCCGCAATAATCAAAGCAATCATCCAACCCTGCATTACACAAAGCCTCCGTAACGGTATTGTACCATACCCTCCCCGACCTTGTCAAGCGCAATATCCGACCGCGCCGCGCGCGAGCCCGCAATTCGCTTGACCTATCGCGTTTAACATGATATATTATTAAGGATAAAGCCCCGCGCTTCCGTAGTTAAATGGATATAATAAACCCCTCCTAAGTGTGCGGTATATCCAACGGAAACATAGAAAAACGGTAGTTTTGGATAGAAAAAAGGCTGTTTTGACGTACTTTTTACAACTGAATACAGAATCGGTATAATTTCCGGTATAAAATATTTTGCGTGTGTTCGCGTGGCGTAATAGGATAACGCAATCGCCTCCTAAGCGATAGACTGTGGGTTCGATTCCCGCCGCGAACGCCAAGGCAACGACCGAGATAAATTCTCGGTCGTTTTTCTATGCCGTAATATTGTTCAGCGCGTTAAGTGCCGTATCTTGCGTATCGGGTATAAAGTGGCTGTACACTTTAAGCGTTACCGTCGAATCGCTATGTCCCATATACTTGCTTACCGTTTGTATCGGAACATTCTGCGATAAAAGCAAACTGCAATATGTATGCCGTAAGCCATGACAGGTAACTTCTTTCATTTTCCATTCTCGTTCATAGCGTTTCAGATACTGTCCTACCGAGTGCGGAAAGATAGGCAAACGGTAAATATTAACGGCTAAGTAGTATTCGTCAGCTTTTCCGATATGCACCCCTGTCGAAAGACAAATAAATAATCTAATTTTACAAATTTATTGCAACTGACTGACTAACTTTGTTACTTCTTCTTGCTATTCTATACTTGTCAAACGACAAAAATAAAAAATTCAAGGAGAAACAAAATGAAAAAAGTAGGCAAAATTTTGGCAAGTGCGCTTTGCGTTGCCACGTTGGTATGCGGAACACTCGGTGCAATGACGGGTTGCGGCAGTAAAAAAGAAAGCATTACCGTTTCGGGTTCGTCTTCCGTTACACCCATAATGGAAAAACTTGCGGCGGAATACGAAAAGACGCACGACGTAAGAATTACGGTAAATATGTCTTCGTCCGGCGCGGGCATAAGCGATACGCAAAAAGGCTTAAACGATTTCGGTATGTCTTCGCGTGAATTGAAGTCGAGCGAAACGGGCGTTATCGGTACAACTCTTTGTATGGACGGAATCGCTCTTATCGTCAATAAAGATTGTTCTGTTACGGACGTTAGCAAAACCGACGTGAAAGCGCTCTATGAAAGCGGTACTGCAATTCCCGACACTACGATAACGGCGGCAATCGGCAGAGATGCGTCAAGCGGAACGCGCACGGCGTTCGACGAGCTTTTGAAAATCGAAAACGGTTACGCTACGAGCGTTGCCACGCTTGCCGAAACAGGTAACGTAATCGAAGCGATACAAGGCTCGACAAACAGCATAGGCTACATATCTTACGGCAGTCTGAAAAGTACGGTTAAAGCGGTAAGTTTAGACGGTGTTGCTTGCACGGTGGAAAACATTATGAATAACACTTATGCTCTGCAACGTCCGTTCGTTATCGTACTCAAAGAAAACGGAACGCTGTCGGCGGCGGCACAAGGCTTTTACGATTATATTATGAGTGCGGAAGCTCAAACGGTTATAACGGGCGCGGGTTATATTTCGGTAAAGTGATATGACTACGCTTACAAAGATTAAAACGGCAAAGTTTTTTTCAAAGGAAAATATCGCAAAGGCAATATTTATAGCCCTTGCGGCATTTTCCATTCTTGCCGTATTTACGATTATCGGTTATTTGCTTTATGCAAGCATACCCGCTTTTCGTGATATAGGTTTTTTCAAGTTTATTTTCGGCTCTGAATGGTCGGCAAAATCGGAAACTTTCGGAATATGGCGAATGATTGTCGGCACGTTCTTTCTTACCGTATGCGCCGTTCTGCTCGGCGGAACGCTTGCGATATTTACGGCGATTTGGCTTGTATTCTACTGTCCTAAACGATTGAAAAAGATATATACGCAAATCGTAAATTTGCTTGCGGGTATTCCGTCTATCGTGTACGGTCTGCTCGGGTATAAATTTTTAATGCCGCTACTCGTCGATATATTCCACCCGAATAATGCGGGTTTCGGACTTTTGGCGTGTACGCTTATTCTCTCGATTATGATATTACCGACGATAACTTCCATAACCAAAAACAGTTTGGAAGCAGTACCCATGCACTACTACGAAGGCGCGCTTGCGCTCGGCTGTTCAAAAAATCAAGCGGTATGGAAAGTTTTACTACCCGCCGCAAAGAGCGGAATTATATCGGCAATCATACTCGGCATAGGTCGGGCAATCGGCGAAACAATGGCTGTTCAGATGATAGTGGGTAACGGTTCGGGTTATCCGTTCGGTGCGTTCGTGCCGTTTACCACGCTCACAAGCAATATCGTACAGAATTGGGGTTATGCAACGCCGTCCGAACAGTCTGCGCTTATTGCCGACGGGTTCGTATTGCTTATCTTTATACTCATACTTAATCTTTGCCTTATGGCTGTAAAAAAGGACAGCAAGGGCGGCAATAAATTCTTCTCTCGTAGATTGAGAGAAAGCGATCAGAAAGATACGTTAAAAAGCTATCGTCGCACGGGTAGCTCTTGCGATGCGCTATGGATAGTTTCTTGGGTTATTTCTTTGCTGGTTGCGTTCGTTCTCGCATTTATCGTAATATTCGTTTTCGTAAAAGGCTTTCCGCATTTGAGTACTGATTTTATGTTCGGGGAAAGCGGTAACGCACACACGACGCTTGCGCCCGCTTTTGTATCAACTACAATGCTTATAGGTCTTGCGCTGTTGCTTGCTTTGCCGCTCGGTGTAGGCGCGGCAATCTTTTTGAACGAGTATGCAAAGAAAGGAAGCATTTTCGTTAAAGTGATACGCCTGTTCGTCGATACGCTTGCCGGTATTCCGTCGATAATATTCGGGCTGTTCGGAATGGTATTCTTTGTAATCGGTATGAATATGGGCTATTCTCTATGGGCGGGCGGTATTACTTTGGCTCTTATCATTTTGCCGACGATTATACGCAGCACCGAACAAAGTTTATCGGAAGTGCCCGACAGTATGCGTGAAGCAAGTTACGCTCTCGGCGCGGGAAAATTACGGACGATTTTCGTTGTCGTTCTGCCGCAGGCAATTACGGGAATTATAACGTCGATTATCCTTTCTATCGGGCGAATCGTAAACGAAAGCGCGGCTCTCATATTTACGGTGGGCTCGGCATCTACTTTTATTCCGCAAGGTTACGGTGATAGCGCGGCAAGTTTCGCCGTTCTCGTATGGAAGTTTATGAGTAACGGCTTGCAAGTAAACGAAGCCTACGCTACGGCAAGCATATTGCTTATATTCGTCATCATACTTAACTTACTCGTTTCACTTATGGAATGGTTATTTAATCGGAGAAAAAAGATATGAAAAAACACATTATAGAGCAATTTGATTTGAGCGGCGATATTGCCGTTTCGGTCAAGGAAATGAATTTATACTACGGCTCGTTTCACGCGTTAAAAAGCATTTATATGGATTTTCCGAAAAATAAACTCACTGCTTTAATCGGTCCGAGCGGTTGCGGCAAATCCACGCTCATAAAATCGCTTAATAGAATGAACGATTTAATCGAAGGCTGTAAAATCACGGGTGAAATCAAAATCGGCAACACCGATGTTTACGCAAGGAAAACAGATTTGTCGCGCCTTCGGAAAAACGTGGGTATGGTATTCCAACGCCCCAACCCGCTTGCTATGAGCGTTTACGATAATATTGCATACGGACCGCGCACGTTCGGAATACGCGCCAAAAGTGAATTGGACGGGATAGTCGAAAGCTCGCTCAAAGGCGCGGCTATGTGGGACGAAGTGAAAGACAGATTAAATAAATCCGCGCTCGGTCTTTCGGGCGGTCAACAACAAAGGCTCTGTATTGCCCGTGCGCTGTCCGTTGAACCGCAAATTCTTTTAATGGACGAGCCGACGAGTGCGCTCGATCCCATTTCTACCGGAAAAATAGAAGAACTCTGTCTTGAACTCAAAAAGAATATGACCATTATTATGGTAACGCACAATATGCAGCAGGCGTTCAGAATAGCCGACTATACGGCGTACTTCCTTTTGGGCGAAATGATTGAAATGGACGAAACGAAAAAGTTGTTTGCTCATCCGCAGAACAAAAAAACAGACGATTATATCAACGGCAGATTTGGTTGATATTACAATTTTATTACAAGCGGCATATTCTCAACACTTTATTTATCAAACAAAAAATGATATAATTAAAGCAAGGTGATATTATGAAAGGTACGGTTTTTATTTTAGAAGACGATACAAGCATTTGCGGACTTATAAAAGTCGCGCTCGAAATGAACGGATTGGAATTTAAGGCATTTTCGACCTTAAAATCTTTTTTGGACGCGCTGAACAATGAACAGCCGGACGTTGCGCTACTCGACATAATGTTGCCGGACGGAAGCGGGCTCGACGCGCTCAAATACATAAAAGAAAAATATCCGTCCGTAAGTTGTATAATGCTTTCCGCACTTTCAAAAGAAGAAGATAAAGTCAACGGTCTGAATTTGGGTGCGGACGATTATATCGCAAAGCCTTTTTCCGTATTGGAACTTACGGCAAGAGTAAATGCAAGATTGCGCGGCAAACAACGGCAAAGCGTTTTGTCGGTTGGTAATGTTACGCTGAACTCTGAAACTTTTGTCTGCAAAATCGACAGTAAAGAAGTGTCGCTCAACCATAAAGAATTTGAGCTGTTAAAATATTTTATGGAAAATCACGGTAGAGTTTTATCCCGTGAAAAACTTTTAACCGAAGTTTGGGGTTACGACGTAGGCGAAACGCGAACGCTCGATAATCACGTTGCCCGTCTTCGCAAGCTCGGCGTGAAGATAGAAACGGTATTCGGTGTGGGGTACAAATTATGAAATGGCGTATTTGGATTTTATCGCTCGGAATTACGGTAGCCTGTCTTTTTGTCTTTTCTTTTGCGGCAACGCAGGTTTATTATAAATCGTCCATAGACGACAGCAAAGAATATTTGCGCGTTTATATGAACAGCTTTGATGAAACTTTGAATTTGGACGATTTGAACGAACAAAACGCCGCCGCTTTTTCGGAAAAATTGAACGGCGCAAGAGTTACGTTTATGGACGCACAAGGCAACGTACTTGCCGACAGCATTGCCGATGACGATTTGGAAAATCATTCCGACAGATCGGAAATAAAAGACGCTATTTTCGACGGAGAAGGCTTTGCCGTGCGCGGCAGTTCTACGCTCGGTAAAAATATGGTGTATTTTTGCAAAAACTTCGACGGACGATATTTGGTGCGGATTGCTATATTTACCGATACCGATTGGAGTATCTTCGCAAAATCATTGCCTATTCTCCTATATTTCTTCATCTTGGCAATCGTATTGTGCGCCGTCATAGCCTTTGTATCAACGCACTATATCTTAACGCCCGTAAAAAAACTTGCAAGCGACGCCGCAAACAACCCGCAAGTTACAAGCAAATATTCCGAACTCAAACCCGTAGCCGATATTCTCAACGAGCGCAATCGCAACATTCAAAGGCAAATGAGCGAGATACAAGCGGAAAAAGAGCTTGTGGAAAAAGCGCGTGTTTCAAAGGACGAATTTATTTCTAACGTAACGCACGAGATGAATACGCCGCTTACGTCGATTCACGGCTACGCCGAATTGTTACAGGCGGGCGGTATGAGCGAAAGCCAAACGAAAACAGCGTATAAAACAATACTAACGCAGAGCGAACGCCTTACAAATTTGATTGCTTGTATCATCAATTACAGCGAAATCGACAATGACGATTTACCCCCTTACGAAGTGGACTTTTCCGCGCTTGCAAAAGAAACGATTGCCGCATTGAAACCCGAAGCGGACAAAAGGAATATTTCGATAACGGAAAAAATAGACGATAACGTAATCGTAATGAGCAGACACGAACGATTAAGCGAAATCTTCGGGAATCTCGTGCGAAACGCCATTAAATACAATAAGGACGGCGGCAGTATAACGGTTACGCTTAACTATCAAGGCTTGACTGTTGAAGATACGGGAATAGGCATTGCGGAAGAAAATATGAGCAAAGTATTTTCACGTTTTTTCACGGTTGACAAATCGCACAACGGTAAAAACGGCGGCTTTGGTTTGGGGCTTGCCGTTGCCAAAAAGATATGCCAAAAATCCGGTTGGAAAATAAGCGTCGAAAGCACGCTCGGCGAAGGTAGCAAATTTACTGTGGAGTTTTGAAAGAGGTAACAAAATGAAAGCGTATGTTTGTTGTCCGCAATGCGGTTATAAATTATGTAAAGGCGAAAGCGCCTCGGACGCTAATATTCTTTGTCCGCGTTGCGGTAATCCAGATCGCGCAATATAAGGTCGCTTTTTGTAGCAATCGATAACAACGCGCCGCTTCCTTGCAATTCTTCCAACAGCGCGCGAGTGCGACGATATTGTTCTTCGACGGGCTGATACGGGTCTGTTACCGAGCCTATAAACAACTCTTTGCCTGCGTACTTTTGAGGATTTTTAATCGGTTGCCAATACTTAACGTCTATAAAGTCGCCCCAGTCCTCGGCATGATTTGTAAAACGTTTCATAAAGCAAGCGTAACAGTATTTGCAGGCGTGCTAGCAACCGATATACGGATTAACCGAATAATCGCACACAGGCAGATTACTTTTAGTAATAACATCTTTGACATGTATATCTTTTACTATCATCTCCGCTTTCTCCGATGTTTCTGTTTATATTGTCGCGTCGGTAACGGTGTTAATAGTCTGCCTATTCGCCGACCGCTCGTTAACATATCCGCTCCTTTTTCTGCAAACACGACATAGCCCGTTATCACTCTTATGATAGTTCAAATCGGCGGGCAAGTCAAGAGAAATCGGTAAAAATTTTTATCTATATTATATAAGGGTTTTACGCTTTTAACAGCGACATGCTGAACACGGTGTTACCGCACTCGCTCGAATAGGTCAATTCGCCGTTCATAGACTGCACTATGTTTTTGCATATATACAGCCCGACGCCGCCCGTGTCGGGTTTGTTATCGGACGAATATGGTTTGAACAGGTCGGAAGAAGTATCTATGCCGCGCCCGTCGTCGGTCACGCACAGCACGACGCGCGTCCTTTCCGCGCGCACCGACAGCGTTATCGTTTTACACTCCGCGTGTTCCAAAGCGTTGATTATTATATTGGACACGGCGTTGGACAACCCCTGTCTTTTGACAAACGCCTTGCAATGCTTATCGACCGTGTTTTTGAGCACCACGCCGTTAGCCTCGCAATCGGGTTTATGAAACGCGTACAGCTCGGCGCAAATGTCGCGCAGGTCGGCGACGCGCGACGGTTCGGCAATGTAATTGAACCGCGCGTAATCGCCTATTTCGGACAGGTTGGTTATGACGCGCGCGGTGTTCTGCTTGACAATGCTCAAAGCCTTGACCTGCTCGCCGTCCTTTTCCCTGTCGATAAGCGTGCCTATCAGCGCGACGGAATTGGACAGCGGCTTTTTCATATCGTGCGACACAAAGCGCAAAAGGTTGTCGCGTTCGGCAACCATGGCTTTAATATCTTCGGTCTGCCGCTCGACTTCCAAATGCAAGTTTTTCGTTAGGTACGAATTGGCTTTTTCGGTTTCGTTGAACACTATAAAAACACCGACAAACGTCATGATTGTAATCGCCGCACACAGCCAAAACACGGAATTGTAAATAACGGGATATACGTTCGGCAAGAACAGCGACGCGGTAGCGGCGACGGCAATCAGAGCGACGCAACAGGTTTTCAGATAGTTGTCTGCGGTGGATTTTTTCATTGTCGCCAAGACCACGAACGCCCACAGCGCGACGACGCACACCGACTTTATGACGGTGCAAACGATTTGCATATTGCGCGCCGCAATGAACGGCGCGAACGGACAGACGAACGCGAGCAACACACCCGAAAAAGCAAGCGCGGCGCATACATAATCGACGCGCACTTTTTTGACCCGCACGCCCAACGCCAACAGCGCGCCGCCTATCGCGGCAAACGGCGCGGCGACGGCGATCGCCGACCACAAAATAGGCAGCGTCGTCGTTTGCCGAAGCACGAACCGCGCCAACAGCATGACTGATATTCCCGCTATCCAAACAATCGCCGAAACAAACTCGCGCGTTCGCTTTAACAGCGACAGCACAATAAGCACGCCCAGCGCGACGACAGCAAGTATAGCGAATATAATAAGCAGGTTTTGCGAGTTTTCGTGCAGACCCGCGACCGCGCTTTCCGTACCGATATACGGCACGTCGCGTATGCCCGAATACGCCGTACCCGACGACTGATAATGCACGGTCACCACTCTGTACACGTTCATTGCCTGTCGGCGGGTGTAAAAAGTTAAGTCGATAGTCGTCGCGCTCGCCTCTGCGGAAAACTTCTCGGTGCGCTTGTCGTAAGCGGTGGTAAATTCGATAAAATCGTAATCGGCTATTTCGCCGTGCCGCGCGACGAGGTTTGCCCCGTCGTAAACGTTAGCCGCGGAAAACACCATGGGCAACGACAGCGAAAAGTGCAAGTAGTCGCCTATGCGGAACTGCGAGAGCGCGGCGACCTGCTTGTCAAAATCCTCGTGCCACGGGTCGAGGTTCATTATAACGAAAATAAGCGTTCCGCGCTCGGCAAACTCGAACGGCTTTGTCAGGTCCACAATACGAACGTCCGCGCCGAACGATCCGGGATGCACAAACTTATCCGCAACATAATTAACCTTTGTTATTTTGTTGAGCGCGACGTAATCGGCTATTCGCGTAGCGGTCACGTCCTCGCCTATCACCGCCGTGGTAAGATCGGAAATACTTTCGCCGTCGGGCGTATGGGTAACGTCGTAATAAGTTATTTCTCCGTATGTTTCGGGCGCGACGGCGACGGTCGGCGCGGCGAACGTCATGACGACGACAAAAATCGCGGCGAGGACAGCGCACGCCGCAACGGAAATTATTTTGCGGACAAAACTACTCATTGCCGCCGCCCGTGAACGAGTAGCCCTTGCCGAACTCGGTCACTATCAAATCGGCGCAACGCTTGGATGCCGAAAACATCTTTTTGCGAAGATTGGACAAGTGCGCCTTGATGGTCGTGGTGTTGAGGTGCGGCATCTTCCACACCTGCTCGTAAATTTCGACAGCCGTGTAAAAATTGCCCGCGTTCTGCATGAGAAACGTCAGTATATTAAATTCGCTCGATGTGAGATCCAACGCCGTGCCGCGGTATGCGGCGGTGCGCCGACTGATGTCGAGAACAAGCCCGTGCGCGCTTATTTTGGAACACGATTCGGGCAAAAGCCGCAATGCCATGCGCGCTTCTATCAACTCGAACGACGCGGGCTTGACAACGTAATCGACCGCACCCGCCGCAAACCCGTCCAAAAGATTGCTGTCCGAGCCGAGATCGGAAAATATAACGACGGGCGTCTTTTCCGCGCGATCGAGAATACTCAAACCGCTCCCGTCGGGCAGAATTAAATCGAGCAAAATAATATCGAACCGCGAATCGTACAACGCCGCAGTCGCCGCCGCAACCGTCGCGCACGCGGTAACCGTATTTTTAGCGGAAAAATACTTTTCGAGCGCAACGCGTTGATCGTCGCAGTCCTCCACTATCAATATTTTTTTGTACTCTACGCATTTCATAATAATATAGTATACCATATCCGCGCCAAACAATCAATATCAATGTGCGCTCCCCACCCCGCCGCAAAGGTCAAGATTTGTCAAGAATAAACGTAAACTCATAATTCGGCGTAATTTTATTAACATCTCGTCGCTTAAAACTTTTTCCGCGCCCATTGCGTATTTATTTTGATTATTAACAACGCCGTGCCGAAAACGGATAGCGCGCCTCCGAATTTTGCAAAATAACCGCGTCGTAATGCTTGACAAAGCCCACAACAAGCGGTATAATAATCAACGTAAGCACTCATAGCGCAATTGGATAGAGCGTCTGGCTACGGACCAGAAGGTTGGGAGTTCGAGTCTCTTTGGGTGCACCAAGCAAAAACGACCGTTGTAGGGTTACAGCGGTCGTTTTTTCGTGCCTTTGTGGGCAACGGGTATTCAATATCCGGGCATGATTTTTATGCCGAGTGGTCAAACGTCGTTTTTGCATTTTCGGGCGTTTTTTGACTTTGACACTAATTTTGACACTACAATTAAAATTTAATTCTATATGTATGATGTTCTTCCGTCGGATACATAAGCTGAAATGCGTTCAATTTTCATTATTTCGGTTATAGTGAATTCAGTGAATTTTATTGTAACGACATAATTTTTGTTTCTTTTGACATCGCCAATCGTTTTTACTTTCGTTGATATTATAGCACCGTCTTTATTTCTGAATACAAATGTTACTTCCAAATCGTTGATATTTTCGTACGAGTGAACATTAAAGTCCATATTGAGTGATATTTTTTGGTCTAAATCAATATAAATATCGTTATTCTTTGCTTTTCTTCCAACGCCTATAAAAATAATACCGCCGATACAGCATGCAAGAATAATTGAAAAAAAAGTAATTGTACCCGTACTACGTTTCTTTTTGCGTTTGCATATTTTTACGGTAAGGACAATTAGAGAAACAACGGCAATAACAATACATGTGATTAGAATAAATACAGGTCTACCGTCGTATGGATTATTTCCTTGAATTATCATTGTTTTTTCCTTGTGCGGGTAATTCTGTGAAATGGGGGTTTATGTCTAACATAGAAAAAAGTGCTTGTTTCTTGCCTTGTGACATATTGCGATATGCTTCTATTAAAATTATTTCGTCTTGTGATAATTGTTTTATTTGTTGATTTGTTATAGTATTAGCAATATTATCTGCACTTAATAGATATTCGGTTGTAGTTTGAAGCACCTTTGCTAATTTTATTATATAATTACTATTTGGCGTGTTCAATCCGTTTTCCCAAAAAGATATCGTTCCGTTACTTACCCCTATCGCTTTTGCTAATTGTGGTTGGGTTAATCCTTGTTCAAGACGTAAGTCTTTTATTTTTTCACTTATATTACTCATTTTATAATTATATTAAAAAATTAAGAAAATGTCTTGACATTTTAATTATTTAAGATTATACTTTATTTGTATCTTAATATATTAAGATACAAATATTTTTAGAGGTGAAAACATGGAAAACAAAGACAAACAAAGGATATTGGACTTAATGTCTAATACCGCACGGGAATTGGGAGTATCTGCCGATTGGTACGATACGCAACACGCACAGGGTTTATCAGAACTATGTCGGTACGCGCAAAAAACCGTTTGCGACTTTATCGAGGTCGTGGGTGAAGAATGCAATACACCCGACGAAATCGACGTAATGCTTGACGAATTGAAATACGAATATTTCAATCGTTACAAATACTTGCAACGATACTGCGGCTAAAATTTGAAACTGATGGGATAATGTATAACCTCGGCGTTGTGGATAATAAGCAAACAGGCAGTCGCGATCCTGTAAATCCCCAAGGCATAGGACTTTGGGAAATGATTAAAGACTTTTTCAAGACTATCGGTAATTGGTTCGCGGATAACTGGCATTGGGTTGTTATTGTTATTGTCGGAGTTGTACTTTTAATTTTATGTATAATGTTTGCGCCGACAATATTTCTGTGCCTAAAAGTGTTATTAAAAGCCTTTGCATGGCTGTTTAAGGGCTTATGGTGGCTAATATGTCTACCGTTTAAAGGCATAGCCGCGCTTGTAAATAAAATAAAAGAACGCAAGGCGGAAAAAGCCGCATGATAACCATAATATTCGCCCCGCCGCGTACAGGCAAAACGTGCTTCATGACGCATTTAGCAAATCAGTACGCCTTTGACCGATTGCGCAATAAAGCCATGCAAGACGAATTGCGGCAAAAGATTGCGTCGGGCTTTACTGGAATAAAGACAATACCCGAGCATTGCGTATCAGCTAACTACGACATAGCCCTGCGCAAGTTCGGGTACCGCACACGCCGAAGTCGTCGGATAAATCCGTACCGCCTCGGCTTTGCTAATGCCCTTGTCAAAACGCATTTCAATATCCCCCATGAAGCTATATTCATAACCGAAGCGCAAAAGTATCTTAACAGCCGCATGAGCAGGCTTTTTCCCGATTGGCAATCGCGTTGGTACGAGCAACACGGACACAATAATTTGGATATATTCCTCGACACCCAACGTCCTATGTTAATAGACGTGAATATCCGAGAGCTTGCGCAGTTCATTGAAATTTTAAAACTGGATATAGAGTATGACCTATTAGGACAACCGTGCCGCTTGCAATGGACAATACGCCGTATTCCCAACAGCCAGTTATTCGATAAATACATGGCAAGCGGCAAGCAAGACAAATCATGCTATACGGAAGAAATCGTCACAGCTAACTATAACGTGTTTAGGTGTTACGACAGCCGTGCGTGCAAGCCCAAATTTTACGCAGGACATTTCAAAGACGATATAGACTACCAACAAGCCGAACCGACGGAAGATAGTTTTGACGGTTACGTCAAATTCCTCCGAGAGTTCGACGACGAACTACCAAACAATTTTTACATAAAGGAGAGCGACAAAAATGCTATTCAGAAAAAAGCGGGACAAGCTGTCGGGGATAAACCCCAACGACAAAATAAACTACAACAAAAACGACTTGCTTGACGAGCTTCACGCGCGGTTTTTTCAGTCTTATTCCCTTACATTGGACACCGCCGACTACATACCGCAAAAATATATAGACAAGGTTTATAAGGAATTATATAAGTCGCAGAAAGCCCAGTACAGGAAAATAGGCAAAACGGACAAGGATTACCAAAAATGGTTTAGAGAGCAACTGCCCGTGCTTTTAGCGGAACGTCAACAACAATTCTTGCAAGCCAAATTGCAAAATAAGGACGGTAAGACAGATGAGCAAAAAGGACAATAATCGCCCGCGGCGCAAATGCACGTCGGAATTGCAAAAGCGCGCTATACGGAAAAGCTATGCCATAAGTGCGGCAAAGAAAAAAGAGCAGAAACAGAATAACGTCGGCAAGGTTTATCGCGGCGAAACGAAGTACATAGATAGAGAGCCGAAAAAGCAACGCGATTATGTTGTGGTACGCGATACAGAGAGAGGCGTAACTGTATCCAAGCTCAAAATAATAAAGAAGTTAGATAATGACGGTAAAAATGCCGATACCGCATTAGTCGAAATAAATCACGAGCGATACGGCTTGCCCAATCGTACAGGCGTTGACTATGAACGTTTTGACAAAAACCGTATGTCGGGAAAACCGTTGCGTATAGAGGACAAAGACGTGTTCCCCGAACAACAAGAACGGTTTACTTTAAGCAATCGTGACAGAGATCATACCTTAATACATACTGGTGTAAAGAAACCAAATCGTCGCAAAAAAAAGAAGTGACCGAAGTCACTTCCGAAGCGAATAAATCACTTCCCTGCGCTGGTAAGGCGATAAATATTATCTCTTACGAATTACCGATTACTCGATAAGCGCGCTACCTTGTAATCAAGTATATAACATTGCTTATTAAAAGTCAAGCGAAAAATCGAAGTTAAAAAACGGTGTCAATCCGTGCGGTTAATGACCGGAGTCAACGAGCTGGTCAATAATCGGAGTGCAACGGCGCCGTTCAATAACATGGCTAATCAACGGTGTTAAATTAAAAAGGAGTAAGTAATATGCGCGAGCTATTAAAGTGGATAATCCGCCTTACCGCAGATGTCGGAGTATCATTGTTGACGGTTTATCTAATCCACTATTTCGGAATGTAAACAACGCTAAAACCATATAGGAGTGAAAACGAACATGCAAAACCAAAATATCCCCGACGGGTTGGTGCTTGAAACCGATCCGTACATAAATAAATCATTCCCGTCGGTATACAGAACCCTGCCGCCGTTGCGCATAACCAAATCCGACTATATAGCGCGCGAGGAAGCCTATATGGAAAATTTAGACTTCATTAGTGAAGATAGGAGCGCAAAGAAAAAGCAAGACCCCGAACACGTAAAAACCTGTTCGTGGGGTCGCGCTCGGATACCGAAATCCTTGTAAAAGCGAGAAATCAAACCTATCGTGCGGCAAATTCCGCAATGGTAGCGGCGTATTGGCAAATAGGTAAAAGCATTGTGGATCGTCAAGGCGGCGCGGACAGAGCCGATTACGGAACTCAACTTATTTCCGAACTTTCGAGAAAACTTACCGAAGATTTCGGTAAAGGTTTTGACGAACGCAATTTGCGCAATATGCGCGCGTTTTATCTTGCTTTTCCGATTTGGAACACAGTGTGTACCGAATTGACATGGTCGCACTACCGTACCGTTTTACGTGTCGAGAACGAAGCGGCACGGAATTGGTATATTCAAGAAGCCGTTTCGCAATCGTGGTCGGTGCGTCAGCTCGATAGGCAAATTTCTACGCTATATTATGACAGACTTTTGGCAAGCCGTGATAAGACTCCCGTGGAAATTGAAGCAAGCGAAAAATTAAAAAACTTGCCGACGACCGAATTCATTAAAGATCCGTATGTGCTTGAATTTTTGGGCTTGAACGAGTATCCCTCTTTACGGGAATCGGAAATAGAACAAGCGCTCATAGATAATCTGCAAAATTTTTTGTTGGAATTAGGCAAAGGATTTTGTTTTGTTGCACGTCAAAAACGTATGCGATATGACGACGAAGATTTTTATATAGACCTCGTTTTCTACAACAGCATTTTGAAGTGCCACGTTTTGATAGATTTGAAAATAGGAAAACTTACGCACCAAGATATCGGACAAATGGATAGCTATATTCGTATGTTTGATTCGCTCTATAAGAACGAAGACGATAACCCGACGCTCGGCATTATTTTATGTTCGGAGAAAAGCGAAGCGATTGTAGTAAAAGCGCAGTACGACGAAAAGAACAAAAAGAATAGCGAAGTAGAAATTATACGCATGCGCATAGAAAACGAGCTTGTACAGCAATTTTACGACATTTACGACTATGACGATAAAACGGAAAAAGAAACCTGCCACGAGTTTATAGCCCGAAAGCTCTACAATAAATCCGCGGCGTATTCCATGCGCAAAAAGCGGTTTTACAGAAAAAAAGACCAAGTCCGTTGGACGGCGTGGTGGACAATAACATACGACGAAAAGCTGTTCGGCGACGAGCAGACGTTTAGGCGTGTACTGTTAAATTATTTCCGAAACAAATCGGTACGCAATCAGTGGCGAATAATGGGCGTATTCGAGCACGGCGAAGATAACGGACGACTGCACTTCCACGGTTTCTTTTATATCCCCGACGGCAAACACGTCGGCGAGCTTGTAGAAGTGGAACGATACAGCACCAAGCGCGGGTGCATGGAAAAGTATATAGAGAATACGGAAATACGCGAAAAGTTTGGCATAAACAAATACGAGGATATTTCCGAAGCGTTGAAATCCGACGTAAAAGCTATGGCTAAATACACGAGCAAAATGCTCGGTTACATGGAAAAGGGCGAAACGGTGTTCTACACCCGACATATCCCCATGGAGTTCATGGGCACATTCAACAGCCACGACATGCTGATGTACTTCTGCATAACATGCAAAAGACTAATGAAACGGTATGTAGTCAACCCGCATTTAATTGTCCGTACGGACATAGAAATGCACCGCAGAAAGCCCGTAAAAACAAAAGTAAAAGCGGAGGCGAACGAGGGCTGTATAATACAACGCAAAGACAAACGTTTCGAGGGGCGGTATATGCGGAACGGTAAACAATGTTCTGTGTATGCAAAGACATACGACGATTGTCTTACAAAGCTAAATGCCGCGATTGAAAAACGGGATAACGTCGTTGAAGAATATACGTTGTTGTCTTGGTTGCCTGACTGTTTTCCTTACCACGTTGCAATCCGTATTTCTTGCCGACTTGTTCCCATAGCTCGGTTTGCAATTCCGCAAGTTTCTGTCTGTCGAAAAGGCTTTTACTGCTCAACCGCCCGTCGTTGATAGGCACGAAGTTCAAGTGCAGGTGCGGTGTTGTTTCGTCCACGTGGACGACTGCCGAAAGCATATTTTCATAGCCGTATTTGTCTATGAAAAACCGTGTACAATCTTCAAAGAAAGCACGCTGTTCCCAAGCTCGCATACCTTTGAAAAACTCTCCGTCCGAGCCGATAACAAACGAGTTCATAAGAATTGCATCCGAACGGATTTTGCGTTTGAGTGTTAGAGCGGCAAGCCGCTTGTTTATCATCTCTATGTACTTACCTTGCGGGTGTATCAAGTGATAGTTGCGGTTTGTTCTTTCGCTGTCTATTTGCAGATTAGAGCCTTGATAGTTTTCATCTCGCTCGTTCTCTTTCTCAACGGGCGATACGTCTTGTCGTTTGTATTTTTCCATATGACACACTATATAACTTATAATTGTTTCCTCCTGTAAAATAGTTGATTTGCCGTGTGGTCGAAAGCCCCGCAGGGCGAACGGAACTTATGCAGCGAAGCGGAATAAGTGTAGTGAGCTACACTTATGCTCGGCTATAAGTCTTTTGCTCCGCAGTTGCTTTCCGTTTGCTTGCCGATTATGGCGGTCTGATTTGCATTGTGTTTTACCTCCGAATTATATTTATCTCGTCCACGAAAAGAGTGGCAGATAGCGAAAACAGGCATAAAAAAGCCGCTGATACTTTCAACGTAATCACCGACTTCTAACCGTATTTAGCAATGATTATTTGCTCTATGGTGGTTAGCCATTCTAATGAATTTTATGAACTGTCGTTACCTAAAAATTTGTACAACAAAATAAACCATCAACGCTACCCTTCAAAAACTTATAGGGTAACTCCGGACGCACTTCGTCACTCGTTGCCGTACAGATTGTACAACAACAAAACCCTGTCGTCGCTCGTCTTTCGACGGCTCGGGGCGGAAGAACTCTTTTCCGTTACTTTCTCCGTTCTTCCTAAATAGCGGTCTTAACCGCTCTCATACGCCTAAATCGCGTATAACAAAACATACGAACTTGCCGTTCGCACTTTGCATTATATCACAATAAAATATGTACTGTCAATATATATTCAAAACATTTGTTTGCGATTTTTGGGAAGTTTTGTCGAAAGGATTTTTTAACCCAGATAAAGCATTGACATAATCTTTTTAATGTGTTATACTCTTTTTTGAGGTGGTTTAATGAATAAAGTTATAGGACAACGCTTAAAGGCTTTGCGAGAGAATACAAAAGTATCGCAAGCAAAGTTGGCAAAGGCAAACGGCAATATGGTACAGTCCGCTGTCAACCGCTATGAGAACAGTCAATCGGAAGTGCCGAGCGATATTCTCTTATGGTATGCCGATTACTTCGACGTATCGCTTGACTATATTTACGGTCGCTGTGATAGTCCACAAGGAAAGTTATACGATTTTCAACCGAAAGTTTGGCAAGACAACGAGCAGATGCAAGCGTTCGTTGAAATGTGTTTTGACCCTTCTTCCCCTGCAAACGCAAGGCTTAAAGAAACTCTACTTAATATGTTAAAGGAACAACAGAAATGAGAGCAGTCATTTACGCAAGGTATAGTTCAGACAACCAAACGGAAGCAAGTATCGAAGGTCAGCTTCGTGAGTGTATGGAATTTGCCGAACACGCAGGAATTGACGTTATAAGGTCGTATATAGACCGTGCGCTTTCCGCTAAATCGGACAACCGCCCCGAATTTCAACAAATGATTAAGGACAGCTATAAACACGCTTTCGATTGCATTATCGTCTGGAAGTTAGACCGTTTTTCCCGTAACCGTTACGACAGCGCACACTACAAAGCATTACTCCGCAAAAACGGCGTCAAGGTTGTTTCTGCGAAGGAAGCTATTGCCGAAGGCTCGGAAGGCATTTTGCTTGAATCGGTTTTGGAAGGTATGGCGGAATACTACTCCGCCGAGCTTGCCGAAAAGGTTGTGCGTGGTATGACTGAAAACGTATTAAAAGGTATCAGCAACGGCGGACAGATTACTTTCGGTTATAAAGTTAATGCAGACAGAAAGTTTGAACCGCACGAAACTTTTGCTCCTATTCTTCAAGAGATATTTACAATGTACGCCGACGGGCGCACCATAAAATATATCGTTGACTACTTGTACAAGAGAAATATCCGCTCTTATCGTGGCGGCAAGATAAACGGAACGGGCGTTCAGCGTATGCTCTCTAACCGTCGCTATTTAGGCGAATATAAATTCCGTGATGTAACAATACCGAATATCATACCACCGCTTGTATCGGAAGATTTATTCGAGCGTGTTCAACAGCGTTTAGCCAAAAACAAGAAAGCACCTGCAAGGCACAAAGCCGAGGATGATTATTTGCTTACCCTAAAACTTTTCTGTGGAAAATGCGGCACTCATATGGTTGGCGAGAGCGGTATGGGAACGTCGAGAGTTTACCGTTACTACAAATGTGCTAATACAAAGAAAGTACATATTTGCGACAAGAAGTCCGTGCGGAAAGATTGGATAGAAGATTTAGTCGTTGAAAAGGCAATGAAAATACTCCACGATGACAAGTTAGTAGAATATCTTACCGAGAGAATTTTCGTATTGCAAGGCGAAGAAAATCCGAGAATACCACGTTTGAAAGAACAGCTTGCCGATACTGAAAAGCGCATAGAAAATCTTATGAACGCTATCGAGCAAGGCATAATCACGGACACGACGAAAGACAGACTTGCCCAACTTGAAAGCAAAAAGAAAGAGATTGAAATCACGCTTTTGCAAGAGAAAATAAAAAAGCCCTTCCTTACGAAAGAACAAATACGGTTTGGTATAGAGAAGTTCAGGAAACTTGATATTACCACGATAGAAGGAAAACGGCGGCTTATAGACGGCTTTGTGAACTCAATTTATCTGTATGACGATAGATTTGACATCACTTTTAACTTCAAGGACGGAACGCAAACGGTATTCTTTTCAGAGATTGAAGCTACTAAAAATTCGGATATTAAATCACTTGGTGCACCAAGCAAAGTGGCTACCGTTAAATTGGTAGCCATTTTTGTTTTAAGTTAAAATTTAGTTATGATTTCATGGTCTTGACAAGGTGTGTTATACTGTAATCGAGAGAAAAAGTACACTCTTACGAAACGGAATCTTTTACGGCTTCCGTTTTTTGTTGCCTAAAAAGGAGGGACATATGGGGACAAACAGACAACACATTGACAAAGCAAAAGGAGGAATGGTATAATGGGCGCAGGAGGAATACCGAGCGGTGGAATAGTAATAGTGAATGGACGTAGAGGCGATTTGCCTATAGTATCTTCACATATAAATTCGCGATATGATTTGTATGTTAATGGAGTTAAAGTTCAAAGCCGTTGGTTCGATGCAAATGGATTAGCTGTACGTAACAGAGATTTTGACCATCAAGACGCGCACAATAATCATGAGTTTCCGCACGATCATAGATGGCACAACAAAGGCGAATATGTTGATAAACACGGACAAATTCGCATTCGACTTGAACGAGATGAGGAGCCTGATCCGGCGGGACCGGACTACATAAATTATCCGAGCGAGGAGTGAGCAATATGGAAAAGAAATATAATCCAAACGAATATAACAATGCAACTAAATGTGAAGTGTGCGGCAATCTTACATTTTCGGACGATTACGGCAATACGGATAAGTGTCCGCATTGCGGTTGGAAAAGCAACAGTGATAGTGAATTTTATGAGGAATGCTACGGTATAAGCTATCCGTTGCTTGTACCGCTATCGCGAGCGAGAGAACAGTATAAAGCGGGACAAAAATTCAAGGCTACGCTTGAAGACTTTATTAACGGATTAAATTTTTATGCGGAAATGTTGTTTTGGCATAATGGAAAAGTTTATGAAGTTTTTCGTAGAAATGGCGGCGTTGTTTTTTCGAGTAAAGATAATGAACAAGGGTTTACAACAATCAATGAATTTCGGGACAAAGCAAATATAAACGGACGACTGCTAAAAGATATATGGGACGAGGTTGTTCACCCGTGCTTTATGTACTGCGGCGGCGAACACGATTACGACTTTCCGCCCGAAGATTAAAAGGATTTATAATATGAAAGAATTAACCGAATATGAAATACAAAAAGCCAAGCACAAAAGATTATTAGTGCGCAACGAATATCGCGGAGTAGGCAAGTACGATATACCGCTTGTGCGCAAGCAGCAGATAGACTTAAACAAAATCAAGTTTCTTGACTATACAAAATCAAAAATGAACGACAACGAGAATGCACACAAAACAGTGCATTTTTTTATGCACGATTGGAAATTCGATAAGGTGTACGACAAGCCCGATGACGAGATAGAAAAGCTAAAACAATACTATGCTCTATTAACGCCCGACTTCAGCCTGTTTACCGATATGCCGCTTGCGTTACAGATAGAGAGCGTGTTTAAAAACCGTTGGTGCGGCGCGTTTTGGCAAAGACAAGGCATGACCGTTATTCCAACCGTTGCGTGGGGCGACGAGCGCACTTTCGATTTTTGCTTTGACGGGATAGAGCAAGGTTCGATCGTTGCCGTTTGTACGTACTACCGCGAAAACTGTGAAGAAGATTTTATGCCGGGATATAACGAAATGTTAAAACGGATAAAACCGAGCGCGATCATTTGTTATGACGAGCCGTTTAAAACAATGAAAGGAAACATAAAATCGTTTTTACCTACGCAATACGAATGGACTGAAAAGCTCGATTGGAAAGAAAAGGCTAAATTCCAAGTGGATAAGCATTCACGGTATATCCTAAACAATGATTAAACGAAGTAGTTCGACATTCTTATGCTTGGGTGCACCAAGTGAAAACCGCTGTTTATTAGCGGTTTTTTTCGTTTGTTACTGTTCTATTGCATATGGTGAAAAACAATTATTTTTATCGTTTTTATGATATTGTCGCCCACTCGCGCGACGCTTACACAAAGTCTGTGTTGAGTATATAGTAATAAGAAAGCAACTCTTTGGAATAATCGACTATTTTGCCCTCGGGTAAAATAAGCATGCGCGTAATTCCTATTTGCTCGACGAATTCGGGATTATGACTTACGACCAAAATCGTGCCCGTATAGTCGCGGAAATTCTCGCCTATTACCGCTTGCGTGTCGGGGTCGAGGTGGTTGGTCGGCTCGTCGAGAATTAGCAAGTTTGCCTTTGTTATCAACAACTTGCAAAGCGCAATGCGCGCTTTCTCCCCCGGTGACAGCAATCCCACGCGCTTGAAAACCGCGTCGCCGTTAAACAAAAAATTGCCCAACACATTGCGCAGTTGCAAGTCGGTATAGCTCGCGCTCTCGACGTTTTCCAACACAGTCTTATTTTCGTCAAGTAGTTCCAACTCCTGCGCATAGTACGCCGTATCCGTTTTGGGATTGAAAACAACTTCGCCGCCTGTCGGGTGCAACACGCCCATTATCAATTTTAACAGAGTGGACTTGCCGACGCCGTTTTCGCCGACTATCAAAAATCGCTCGTTGCCCACAAGATTAAACGACAGCTTGTCGTACAGCTTGGGACGGTCGGCGTAATTAAACGACAAGTTTTTGACTTCGAGCGGTATCTTCGCGCTCTCGCGTTTGGGTTCGAGCCGCATTTTAACATGCTTATACAGCTTATCCCGCTTTTCGAGCGCGGCTATCGCCTTTGCAAGTTTGACTTCTCTGTCCTGCCCCATGCGTTTCAGATTGTGGTTCGTGCGGCTCGCCTGCTTCGCTTTTAGCACGAAATCGGACAGCTTTTTAATTTCCTGTTCCTGTTGCGCTATGCGCAATTCCTTTAAAAGCTGTTCCTGCGCGTACCGACGTTTAAACGTCGTATAGTTTCCGTCGTACACTGTCGTCCTGTGCGTGGTCTTATTGACAAACAAAATCTTGCCCACAATGGAGTCGAGGAACGCCACGTCGTGACTTATTATAAGCACGCTGCCGTTGTATTCCTTTAAGAATTTGGTGACAAACCCCTTGGTTGACGCGTCGAGGTGGTTGGTCGGCTCGTCCAGCAACAAAATCTGCGCGTTGGAATACAGCACGCGCGCAAACGCGACCTTGGACTTTTGCCCGCCCGACAGATCGCCCAGTCGCATATCCAGCAACACGTCGTCGATTTGCATGTCGAATATCAATTCGAGCAAAACGTTCTCGGCGTTGTACGCGTCGTAACCGTCCAGTTCCGACTGAATATTCGACATTTCGGCGAGCAACGCCGTCTGTTCGCGCTCGTCGGCAACGGACAGCTCATCGTAAATTCGGTTCAAACGCGCTTCCAAACGACGGACGGGTCTGCCTTCGCACAAATACTCCCAAACCGTTTTTTGCCTGTCGTCGAACTCTATTTCCTGCGGAAGATAGCCGACGCGCGCCGAGCCGAACGCCAGCGACCCGCCGTCTAATTCCTTCTGTCCGAGCATGACTTTAAACAGCGTGGTTTTGCCCGCGCCGTTCACGCCTACTATTCCCGTTTTATCCTTGTCGCCGAGCGTAAAATCCGCGTCGTCGTAAATCGTTTCCGTCCCGAACGCAAGGCTGATCTTATTGGCTCTTATCATAATAAATCACGAAAAAATCACTCTGCGGCGCTCGCCGTTTCGCTTGCCGCAACCGACACAGCGGGCACCGAACAATCGGGGTCTCGCCCGTCGCCGCTATCCTCGGCGGCTTTTTTAAACGCCTTTCTGCTTATAACGAAGTAACTGACAAGCATAGCCGCGCCCGTAATCGCCCACGAAATGGGATATATAATCATCAACAGCCAAAACTGCTTATTCGCGGCAAACACGGTATAAATCCAAATAATGCGCAGTATGCACGACCCCAGTACGGTGAGCACGGCGGGAAGCAACGAATGTCCCATGCCGCGCAATGCGCCGCCCGCAATCTCGTACAATGCCGACAGCGCGCAACCCGTCAACACGCTCCACATGCGGATAAGCGCAAACCTAATCGCAACCTCGTCGTTCGTGTAAATCCGTATAAACAGCCGCCCGCCTATCGTGAAAATAAAGCTCAACACGCCCGACACGACAAGCGCGGCTAACATATTCAGTTTAAAAATCCGCTTACAACGTTCGTATTCGCCCGCCGCGAAATTCTGTCCGAAAAAGGTCACTGTCGCTTGCGCAAACGCGCTGACGAAATAATAAGCGTAATACTCGAAGTTTATCGCGTCTCCGCTACCCGCAACGGCTTGCTCGCCAAACCCGTTGACCGCGGTCTGGATACAAACATTGGCTATGGAAAACACAACGCCCTGCAACCCCGCGGGAATACCGATAGTGAATATCCGTTTCAAGTATTCGAGGCGGAATTTGGACTGCTTGCGCCGCATGCGAAGCATGTCGTTTTTCATAATAAACACGATAACGAGCACGGCGCAAACGATGTTGGAAATTACGGTAGCGAGCGCAACGCCCGCGACGCTCATGTCGCACGCCGCGACAAACAAAAAGTTAAGCCCGACGTTGAGCACACCCGTTATCAAAAGCGTTATAAGCGCGCGTTTGGTGTCGCCCACGCTCCGCAAAATAGCCGCGCCGAAATCGAACACCATTAAAAACGGCATGCCCACAAAATAAATGCGCAGGTATTGCGTGGCGAGCGGCAATGCTTCGGACGGAGTGTCCATAACTTTGAGCAACGGTTCGGCGACGCCTATCCCCACGCCCAACAGCACCACGCCGCTGACAACCGCGATAATCATGGACGTAAAAACAATGCTGTGAATATCGTCGGTGTGCTTGCGCCCTATATACTCGGCAATAACGACGGTCGCGCCGACAGCCATGCCCGTAAACAAGTTGATCAAAAGGTTGACGAGCGCGCCGTTGCTGTTTACCGCGCTCTGCGCGACAATGCCCTCGAACCAAAAAATTACCGCCATGTCCGCGGACGTGAAAAGTTGCTGTAAAATACCGCTCGCGGCGAGCGGCAAGGCAAACAGCAAAATATTCTTCATCATAGGACCGTGCAGCATATCCATCTGCTTGGTCTTGTTCTTTATTGTATCCGACATGATAATTTCGTCCGCACGATAAATAATAGCACTACTCGCGCCAAAAATCAAATCAATTCGGCACGTTTCGCCGCAAAATTTGAATATGCTCGCGCGCCGCCGCACGTTCCGCGCCGAACACAGATAAAAATGCCGTGCCCGCCCGGAAAAACCTCGCCGCTCCGCCGAGGTGCGCGGTCGCGAAATTTACGACGCACCCCTCTAAAATTATTGACAAGTTCCGTGCGGTGTGGTATATATAGATAAATCCAAATTCAATAACAAGGAGAATACAAACATGAAAAGATGTGCGGTTTGCGGCGAAATCGTAGAGGACGGAGTGGACGTCTGCCCCGTATGCGGCGCCAAAAAGTTCGTACCCGTAGAGGACGGCAACAAATTTGCTTGCGAGCACGTTGTGGGCGACGGCGTAGTCGAAGACAAGGAAATCATGGACGGACTTCACGCCAACTTTATGGGCGAATGTACCGAGGTCGGCATGTACCTCGCCATGTCGAGAGTCGCGGACAGAGAGGGCTATCCCGAAATAGCCGAAGCGTATAAACGTTACGCTTTGGAAGAAGCGGAACACGCCGCGAAGTTCGCCGAACTTTTGGGCGAAGTCGTTACCCCCTCGACCAAGAAAAACCTCGAACTCCGCGCGGCGGCGGAAGCGGGCGCATGCGAAGGCAAGCTCATGATCGCCAAAAAAGCCAAACAGCTCGGCTATGACGCTATCCACGACACCGTGCACGAAATGGCAAAGGACGAAGCGCGTCACGGCGCAGGCTTTGCGGGACTTCTCAAACGCTACTTCGGCAAATAATCTTATAAATATCAAAACACAAAAATCGGCGCGGCTTATTGCCCCGCCGATTTTCTATTGCATATTTTTATGCCTTATACTTCTATCGGTTTTCCCCGAAATCTATTTCGGTGACGTCGTCTTTGACGTAAATATCCAGTTCCTCGTCGAGCGACGCGTCGCAAACTTTTTCGACGGGCAAAATCAAATACTTGGCGATGCCCTCGGCAAGGATATTATTGTCCATATCCATTATGTAGCACTTTGCGCTGTACGCGCGCGACAGCCGCTCGGTGTACATGCCGCGACCTTTAAGCGGCGTATTGTACGGCACGGGTTTGCGGTACTTGACGTTGATGTCCATAGTCACGGCGATTTTGTCCGGGCAATCCACCCACAGCACCCTGCCCGCAAGCTCGTCTATCATGGTTGCGAGCATACCTCCGTGCACACGTCCGGGGTAGCTTTGGTGCTCCTCGCGAAAAGTGAACAGTCCGCCGACGGAGCCGTCCTCCATATTGTAAAACTGTCCGCGAACGCCCGCAGAGTTGTTCATACCGCAAATAAGGCACATGTGCGAATTGTTTTGCTTGGAAACTACTTTCATGGTTCTTCCTCTCGCAATGGTAATATATACAGTTTACACCGCTCGCGACCAAAAGTCAACGGTTTAATAATTGACAAAATGCGTCGCATAGGCTATAATTATCAAAATACACAAAGCGAAAAAAAAGGACAGTCAATGAAAATCAAAGGCGCGGCGGCGATTGTCAAATGCCTGCTCGAACAGAACGCCACAACCGTATTCGGTTACCCCGGCGGACAAATAATAGACCTGTTCGACGAATTGTATAGAGAACCGAAAATAACAAGCGTGCTCACGTCGCACGAACAGGGCGCGGCGCACGCCGCAGAGGGTTACGCCAAAGCGACCGGCAAAGTCGGCGTCGTCATCGCGACGTCCGGTCCGGGGGCGACCAACCTTGTCACGGGCATAGCAGACGCATATCTCGACAGCGTGCCGCTTGTCGCCATAACTGGCAACGTGCCCGTGCCGCTACTCGGTCGCGACAGCTTTCAGGAAGTGGACATAGCGGGAATAACCATGCCCGTGACCAAACACAACTTTATTGTCAAAAACGCGCAAGATCTGCCCGACGTAATACGTCGCGCGTTTTCGCTTGCCAAATCGGGCAGACAAGGTCCCGTACTGGTAGACGTACCCAAAGACGTACAGCAAGCGATGATCGAGTACGAACAAAAACCGTCCGATCCGCCGAGCGCGCCGACCGAGCCAAAAGATATAACCGCCGCCGTCAATCTCATTAACGCCGCCAAACGCCCCGTAATATACGCGGGCGGCGGGTGCATTGCTTCCGACGCAAGCGAACAACTTACGCAGTTTGCCGAGCGCATAAAAGCGCCCGTCGCATTGTCGGTCATGGGACTTTCGGCGCTACCCAAAACAAGCAAGTACTATGCGGGCATGATAGGCATGCACGGTCACGCTTCGGTCGCGCGGCTCATAGGACAGAGCGACCTCGTAATAGCGGCGGGCGCACGGTTTTCGGACAGGGTCGCGGGCGACCGCACCAAGTTTTGCAAGCACGCCAAAATTCTGCATATAGACATCGACGCGGCGGAAATAGACAAAAACGTGACCACCGACGCGCATATTTGCGGCGACGTCAAGCAAACGCTCGAACTGCTCAACGCGCGCGTCGAGCAAAAGGCGGACGAAACAATGCTGCAACTCAACGCGGAGCTTAAACGCGAATATCCGCTGCCCGACTGCAAAGGCAAGCTGTCGCCGCGCACGGTAATTAGATACGTATCCGCGCACGCGCGCGACGCGATTGTCGCAACGGACGTGGGGCAACATCAAATGTGGGTGGCGCAGGAGTATTCGTTCCCCGCGCCGCGCACGTTTTTGACAAGCGGCGGACTGGGAACAATGGGCTTCGGACTGGGCGCGGCGATTGGCGGCGCGGTTGGCACGGGCAAGCGCGCCGTGCTGTTTACGGGCGACGGATCGTTCCACATGAACATGAACGAACTGGCGACCGCTACCCGCCTAAACCTGCCTATAACGGTGTTCGTGTTCGATAACAGAACGCTCGGCATGGTGCGGCAATGGCAAACCCTGTTCTACGGCGGGCGGTATTCTTCTACAAATCTGGACGGGAACAAAACCGATTTTGTCAAGATAGCCGAAGCGTTCGGCGCAAAGGGATATATACTCGACGACGACAAGGACGTTGCTAAAATCGTCGATACGGCGTTGAGCGAAAACGGCGTGACGGTGGTCGATTGCAAGATAGACCGCGACGAATTCGTACTGCCCATGATCCCCCCGGGCAAGACGATGAACGACATAATAACGAGCTTGGACGAGCCGAAAAAGGAGAACCGACAGTGAACGGGAGTACCGAAAAATCGCATATAATATCCGCGCTTGTAAGCAACGAAAGCGGTGTTCTTACCCGCATATCGGGGCTGTTTGCGCGACGGTGTTACAATATAGATTCGCTCGCCGTTTGCGCCACGGAAGACGAAAAACTGTCGCGCATGACGATAGTCGTTCGCGGCGACGACAGCGTGCTTAAACAAATAGTGTTACAGCTCGGTAAATTGCCCGACTGCAAGCTAACGGGCGAACTGAACGCAAACAAATCGGTTTTACGCGAACTGTTGCTTATAAAGATAAACGCGGCGGCGGACAAGCGCGCGGAAATCGAAACGGTCGCGCGCACCTACGAAGCAAAAATAGTAGACCTCTCGCCCGACTCGATAGTCATGGAACTGACGGGCAAGCCCGGCAAAATCGACGGGTTTATAGAAGTTCTTAAATCATACGGAATAATCGAACTGTCGCGCACGGGACTCACCGCGCTCGAACGCGGCGGCGGCAAACTCAACAGCTAAAAGAAACCCCTCGATACGTTTTAACCGTTCGAGGGGTTTTCATATATTTGTGCTTTTCAATTTTTAGCCTTCGGCTTATGCGGCATTTGCAAACGACTCGCTATAAACAAAATAACTTCCGTCATCACAATCGGTATATAACTGAATTTAATCGTTCCCAACCAATCGGTAAACACCGTTCCGCTAAAAGAACTCGACCCGATAACTATCAAATATTTGAATATAAGGTTCCCGACCAACGCAACCGCCGTAACTATCAATAAAGGACGTATAATCTTGTTTAAAAAATACGGATTATATATCGCATCGTCGCGCAAATATCCGCACATCAGCCGAATGAAAATTCCGGCTATCGCGACAAATAACACAGGCTCTATAATACTGTCATAGAGCGCATACAAAGACGAAACAGCGCCGCCTTCTACCGATAAAACATTGCCGTTGAAAAGCGCGTCCGCACCGTATATAAAATCTTTAAACATAGTACGGTTAAGCAAACCGATCATAAGACATATCGCCGCAAATACGGCGGCGTCCTTAAATGCGTCGAGCAATAAATAATCGACGGTGGCATCGTCACGCTTGCACAAATTACGAACTACGCCGCGAGCTACAAACAACAATCCCGCAAAAACCATCATAAAAATCATCATGCCTGTTATCGCACTGTCCGCAGTAAGGTTGGATAAAACAACAATGATGCACACGGAATTAAAAAAGTAAAAATTTCTATCGACAGTCGTAAAAAGCAATCCCGCTTTTTCGGATACGTCAACCCGCAAACCTGCTTTCATTTGCGGGATAAAACTTTTAATCGATAAAACTAAATACTTGATTCCAAACCCGAGAAACAAAAAATACAGCGCGCATGCGCCCACGCCCGATAGAGTGCGATAAACTGTCGCATAACTTATCGAAAACAAATCGAGAAATAATTTAACCGCATTTATAAGATGTAGCGACTGACCGTAAAACTGCACCGCGCCCAAAAGATATAAGATAATGCAAACAACATGAAACGCAAGCGCTACCGAAGCAAGCGCCACCAACAATATACATTTAATATTTATTGGGGATTTCTGCTGTTCCCCTACTCCGTCGGCGGCATCGACAACCGTTACATCTTCTTCCTCTTTGACATTTTCCATTATTTGTCCTCCGTGATTTCTTGCATTATTGCGTCGAATTTTTCTGCCGAAATCGTGGAAATATCGTTCGGCACGGATATAACGGTATTGTTTATGTTATAAAACTCGAACACATCGAATTCCGAAACAGATGATTCTATATCTTGATCGTTGAAGTCAGTTCTTTCGTGCTCATATTCGTTACGAAACTCCAAAGAAATCGTCGGACGTTCGGCGTTGCCTAAATCGAGCGCAAATTCTCCCGAAAAACCGTCGTCAAGATAGGACGACGAAACGCCGTTTATAGATAATAACCGAGAAGCAAACGATTTGAACGTATCTTTTTTCATAACATAACTATCGCCGTCTTTGCTAAAACCGTCGTCGATATAAGAACCGATATAATTGCCCATAATGTTCAGCACTCGGAAGTTATTGGTATTCGCAGACCCTAACGCAGAAACGACGGCGCGCCCGACCGATGTGTCTTCCGAAAAATCGCCCCACTTCCCTATAATTCTGTCGCAACCCGTAATGCTTTTGCCGTTCACAGACATTTTCAGCTTATTAAATCGCAACAAAAATCTGTCTTTGCTTATATAAAGTTCCATATCAATAGCGGTGTTGCGATATGATTTTTTCACTTTTTCTTCGCCTTTATCGTTTTTTCCCATAACTTCCGCATCGGAAGCGATTGTGCAAATGGATTTATAAAACGTTGCGTTTTCCGTTATGTATACAAACATTTCGCGTTGTACAGTAGTCGTCGAAAAATCCTCTCGATTTCCTTCTACAGAAACATTCGCATACACGGATGTGCGTTCGTACATCGTAACGCTTTTATATTTTTTTCTTTCCTGCTCGACATCGTCCTCGCTCTCGCCGTCAGTCGCATAGCGTAGCTGATTATAATCATAACCCGATAACCGAGGAGAAAAGTCTTCGAGCATATTTCCCATAGAGTTTAGTGAAGCGATTTCGGCATTGCTTCCGCTTCCCGCGCCCGCGCTAATCCTGTTCCAATCGTACCCGACTATGCACGCCGCGATAATCAGTATCAAACAAATGCCCAAACAAATAGACCGTTTTACAACCGACTGTTTCGTCATTTTTCCTTTGTTCCTCCGCAAATTTGTTACGAACAACACTTATTGTTCTTATTCGTACACAATTAGTTTAGCACAAGCCCCCCCCCCCCCTGTCAAGTCATTATCGCGTAATTCTTTTATTTTCTTTTCGTTTTTTAACCTTATTCTAATAATCTTTATATAATGGTCTAATAAAGTCGGGATATAATAAAGGCATAAATTCACCGCGGAGGTAATCATGAACAACAAGGAAAGAAAAATCGACCACTTATTATCGGTACTTGCAATCTGCTTGTATGCGGTAATAATCGCTATAAAATGGATAATGGTTTATCAAGACGTGTCGCCCGATGCGTTGCGCGCAATCGATATTATTCGCACAATCGTGCTGTGCCTGATGTTCCTTGTCGTAATGTATAACGCTTGCTGTTGGACGAGCAACCCTATACTTAAAATCGTGTTTATAGTCGTCGCGCTGTTCCTTATTGCGAGCGCGATTTCGGTACAAGTTCCCGCCGTAAGAACGTTCTTTATCGACAACAAAATACCGCTTGTGCTGTAAATCAGATAAAAATCAACCAAAAACACCCGCAAAAGGGCTGTAAACATGCGTTTGCAGTCCTTTTTTGCCGTTTAAAAATTGACAAATGCGTGCGCAAGTGGTAAAATATATATAAGAAAAACACAACAAAATCCGTTAAAGGAAGCTATTTATGTCACAGGAATTTTATTCGAGCATGGAAAAAGCGCCGCAACGCGCACTGTTGAAAGCATTGGGCTTGACCGACGAGGAACTTAAAAAGCCCATAGTCGCGATAGTTTCCGCAAAGTCGGAAATCGTGCCCGGACACATGCACCTCGACGCGATTACCGACGCCGTCAAAGCGGGCGTATATGCGGGCGGTTGCACGCCGGTGGTCGTTCCCGCTATCGGCGTATGCGACGGGCTTGCCATGGGTCACGGCGGTATGCGTTATTCCCTGCCCTCGCGCGAACTCATTGCCGACGGCGTGGAAACCATGCTGATAGGTCATGCGTTCGACGGCGCGGTGTTCGTGCCCAACTGCGACAAAATAGTCCCCGGCATGCTCATGGGCGCGGCGCGGGTAAATATCCCGTCGGTTTTCGTTTCGGGCGGACCTATGGAAAGCGGCAAGTTCAAAGGCAAAAAAGTCGGGCTGTCGTCTATGTTCGAGGGCGTGGGCGCGGTCAAAAACGGCTCTATGAGCCTTGACGAACTCACCGCCATGGAGAACGTCGCCTGCGTCGGTTGCGGAAGCTGTTGCGGCATGTACACCGCAAACTCGCTCAACTGCCTGTGCGAAGCGCTCGGCATGGCACTCCCCGGCAACGGCACTATACTCGCCGTGCACAGCGAGCGTTTGCGGCTTGCCAAACGCGCGGGGCTTGCGATTTGCAACCTTGTGCGCGACGCGATTACTCCGCGCATGATAATGACAAAACGCGCGTTCACCAACGCGCTCACTTTGGATATGGCGCTCGGCGCGTCCACGAATACGCTTTTACATCTGTTTGCCATCGCGGCGGAATGTAACGTCGCGCTCGATTACAACCTCGTTCAAACTATTTCGGACAACACCCCCACGCTGTGCCGCCTGTCGCCGTCCACAGACGTCGATATGGAACAACTGCACCTCGCGGGCGGAATAATGGCGGTGCTTCACGAACTCGCCAAAAAGAACATAATCGACGGATCGGCGTACACCGTCGCGGGCTGTGCGCTTGCCGATAATTACGAACACGCACATGTTCTCGATGCGGAAGTTATCCACAAAATCGACTCGCCCATTTCCCCCGTCGGCGGCATTGCAGTGCTTAAAGGCAACCTCGCCGAGGAGGGCGCGGTGGTCAAACGCTCAGCTGTCGATAAATCCATGCTCAATTTCTCGGGCAAAGCAAAATGCTTCAACTGCGAGGAAGACGCCGTCGCCGCGATATATTCGGGCAAGATTAAAAAAGGCGACGTCATGATTATACGATACGAAGGTCCCGCGGGCGGTCCGGGTATGCGCGAAATGCTTTCGCCCACCTCCGCGCTCGTCGGCATGGGTCTGGACAAAGACGTTGCGCTCATAACCGACGGACGGTTTTCGGGCGCGACGCGCGGCGCGGCAGTCGGTCACGTCTGCCCCGAAGCGGCGGCGGACGGCAAAATTGCGCTCGTCAAGGACGGCGACGTGATCAAAATCGACATCAACAACGGCAGACTGACTCTCGACGTGCCCGCCAAAGAATTGCAGGCGCGCCAAAAGAAACTCCGCCCCAAAGACAGCAACGCTTCGGGCTGGCTGTTGCGCTATCAAAACCTCGTCACGTCCGCCGCGAACGGCGCGACGCTTAAAAAGAAGTTTTAACGCAATCGCCCGATCGCCTGCGCCATGCGTTCTAAAATCCACATCTTGCGCGCATGACGCAACTACGACAAACAGTATTACGACTAAAATAAACCCCGATAAGGAGATAAAAAATGTTTGAAAGAATTCAAAAAGAACTTGCGGAATACTTCGATATAGACGCCGCAACGATCACGCGCGAAACGACTTTCGCGGACGACCTAAAAGCCGACTCGCTCGCGCTCATGGAACTCATGTTCAGCCTCGAATCGGAAACAGGCAAAACGCTCGACGACGACGTAATCGAAAAAGTCAAGACGGTCGGCGAACTTTGCGACTTGTTGGAAAAATAATTACCTGTGATCAAAACCGGCTTGCCGTGGCAAGCCGGTTTTATTTTGGAATTTTACGCTTTGCGGCGGTTCGCCTTGATTCCTCGACAAGCACGGAATGATGTGAGTATAAGCATTTCTTCCCTATATATTAAAATCAAGTTTCGCGTAACAGGTCTACTTATAAATCAAAAGCACATACACGCCGTTGGGATAGCGGAAGTACGGTTTTTTATCGACGGAAAAGACAAAGTCGCTGTCGCCTGTTTTTTTATACGCCGCGGCGATTTCGGCGGCGTACATATCGACGGTATTCACTTGCGTTTTGTTAGGAAAATCGAGTTTGACTTCTATCTTGCCCACCGCGCCGTCGCTTTCCACCGCCTCGAACAAGCGGTTAAGCTCGGCTTGACTCTTTACGACTGCGGAGTACGTCGCGCCGTCTATGCGCAAAATCTGCGCCGAATAATAATCGTAATCGATTGCGGCGGCGTAAACGGGTTCGGTAAAAACGTGTCCGTTCTCGAACTCCGCAATAGTGTCGTCGGCCACCAAAAAATACCCGTGCGCTATCTGTTTTTTCAGTCCGCCGTCGCCGACGGAATAATACGCCGCGTCGCTCGTAACATCCACGTTGTACCAATTATCGCCGAGCCGAACTTTATTCCACGCGTGCGGCGCGGACGAAAACGACCCCGTCACGCGCACGCTCTCTATATCCTCAATCGCGCACAGAAAATTTAACGCGCGGCTCAACCCGTCGCACACCGCCCTGCCGTTTAAAAACACGCCGTCTATATGGAACGCCGCGTCGTCCGCCAAATCTGTGTCGCCGCTCATAAACCTGTCGTACAACTCGAAATCGTATCCGATCTGACTGACAAGCCAGTCGTGCATTGCATGAACTTTTTGATACGCGCCGTCGTCGCCGTCGTGCCACGCGTTAAGGATATACCTGTCGAGCATAGCGCGCGCCGCATCGTATATCGGCTTAACGGGATCGCCGTCCGCAAAAATCGGGCGTTGCCCGTCGAAAACAACAACGGCATAAAGCTCGTTCACGCGGTCGCGGAATTGCGCGGGCGTAAGCGCGCCGCTGTATTCGGACAGCATAACGCCATCTTTACCGTCAATCGGGCGCACGGGCGCAACGTCGGGTTGCGCAATCAAATGCGGCGCAAGATCGGGCGTATTGCCGCGCACACCGCCGCAACCCGACAGCGTCACAGTCGCAACCGTCACGGAAAACACCGCCGCAATCGCCGCGAATATTCTACAACGCATAGCGATAGTCCGAATACGTGACGGTGAGCGGCGAACCGTCGCGTTCGAGCGCAACGGTCAAAACCGCGCCGTTGCCGCGCCCGCTGTAACCGAGCAACGTTCCCACGAGCGAGCACACGTCGGAATTGACAATCGTGTTTCCGTCGTCGTCATAGACAAGCCGAAACCCGCCGACGCGCGTAACCACATCACCGACAACCACAGCTTCGGGCGGAGTACCCTGATTGAGCGCAACCACGGTAAGCCTGCCGTTGCGGTATTCGCATGAATACCCGAACGGAAGCCCGACGCGCCCTATCGCGGACGTGTCGCTCGCGCGCAAAGTAACGGGCGTTTGCCGCACTTCGCCGCCTTTACCCTCCGCCAGTATGCGTTTATAAACGGGATAAAGCACCGATACGGGCGTTGCGAACCCCGTGTCCTCCACGTCCGAACTCGCGCCGCCCTCGACGCCTACGCCGTCTGTATTGCTCATGCGATAAGTGCCCAACCCGACAAGATTGCCGCGCATATCGAACACTCCGCCGCCGCTCATGCCCGCATTTATAACAGCGGTAGTGCGCATGACGGGCACGGTCTTTTTGCCGCCGGCGTTAAAAAGTTCGTTACATTCGAGCATTTCGCTCGCGCGGGAAATAATCCCGTCGTAGGACGCGATGCCCATGCCCATAGCGTTGCCTATCGACACAACGTAGTCGCCCTCGCTGTACTTGACGTCGGGCGAAAAAAACTCGCTACCGTCGAGGTTGTAAACGGTGTGCACGGTCGTGTGGTCGAGCGACAAGACCGCAACGTCGTAAAACCCGTCATACCCGACGACCGACGCTTGATAAAACCCGTCCTCGCCGTAAAACCGCACTGCGGGCAACTGCTCGACCATTACGTAACTTTCCAGTACGTGCGCGTTGGTCAGAACGTATACCGTATCGCCCTCGCGCTTCATTACTATGCCGCTTCCTTTAAGCCCGCCGCAGGACACCTCGGCAATACTGCTTTTGCGCGCGGCAATCACCGCCGCGATATTCTGCTGAACATCGCCGTGCGTATCGATAACGGGCGGCTTTTCGCCCCTGCGCATAAAATAGCCCGTAAGCGCCGACGACAAAACGCCCACTGCAATGCACAGCGCAGTCATCAACGCGACAATCATCCACACCAAGCGATTGTCTGTGCGCACGTTTCTACCGTTGACCGAAGCATACCCGCCGCGCATACTCTCGTCCGATTGAGCCTGCGCGTACTCGCGCACGTCCGTCGGTTCGGCGGGCGGCGTTTTGTCCGCAACGCTTAAAGCGCGCGCGTCGGCAACAACGGGCGCGGAGCTGTCGGGTTCCGTAACTGTCGCAACGACGTTCGCGCCGTCGTTTTCCACCACGGCGGGAACGTTCTCGGATATTTCGTTGGTTTTATTATTTTCGTTTTTCATGAAATCACTATGAATATCGATTTACGGATAGCTATCCGCAAGTTGAGCTTTACGGTCTTTACCTATTTACCGTGTATACGGTGTAGTCATTATAGCACAGGCAGACAAAAGTGTCAACCCCGCAAACGCACGAGCAAAGCGCGATGAATTTGTCGATTTTGCCGCATACCCTACAATTTCGACAATGTCGAAAACCAAAAGTAATCGGCAAATTCGACAATGTCGAAAAAAGCTAATACTCCGCATTTTCGACTTTATTTGCTATTCCGCGCGTATTCGCTAACGGCTAACACTCTCCCGTCCCTCATCATTTCGATCAATGTGCGCTTCCTTGCGGCGGTTCGCCGGCTCAATCGACAGGCTTGGAATGACGGGTGGTTGGGCATTACACTCCCATATAAAAAAGTCCTGCGCACGGCAAGACTTTTATAATTTTATTATTCTCTTAATTACGCTCGGTTTATTCTGTTCGAGTATTTGTAATACGGCGCGGGATCGTAACGGTCGGTGAATTGCCAGTGCACGGGTTGCATGCCGTTTTGGACGAGCCAGCAATTGACCTTGGAAAACGGTTTCGACCCGAAGAATCCGCGATACGCCGACAGCGGACTGGGGTGCGCGGAAGTGACGATAAAGTTACGGTCGTCGATCAACGCCGATTTTTGCCGCGCGCTCATGCCCCAAAGTATATACGCGACGGGCTTGTTGCGCGCGTTTATTGCGGAAATAATCGCGTCGGTAAGGTTATGCCAACCGAGCGACTGATGCGACTGCGCCTCGCCCGCGCGCACAGTGAGCGACGCGTTAAGGAGTAGCACGCCTTGATTAGCCCAGCCGATAAGCGTCGTGCTGTTGTTGGGCGTGACGTTCAGGTCGGATTTAAGCTCGGCAAAAATATTGACGAGCGACGGGGGCGGTTCCACACCGTTATTGACGGCAAACGCCAAGCCGTTGGCTTGACCCGCGCCGTGATAGGGGTCTTGACCGAGAATAACGACGCGCACCTGATCGTAATCGACGAGTCGAAGCGCGGCATAAATCAAATCGCGCGGCGGGTACACTTCATAGCGCGCGTACTCGCGATCGACCGCGTCCATAAGGTTTTTAAAATACGGTTTTTCGTATTCCGCGGCAAGCACTTCGTCCCATTTTTCGGTGATAATCATAATCGTATTTCCTCTGATTGGTAAATTGACTTAATCAAAACGCGCTCGCGTCCATGACCGCGCCGACAGCCGCGCTCATAATCTTGGGGATAGCGCGCTCGGACAGCGAATAAAACATGACCTTGCCTTGACGTTTGCAGTCCACGATGCGCGCGGTGCGCAGTATGCGGAGTTGGTGCGACACCGTTGTCTGATTGATCGCGGTGAGCGTGGACAAATCGGTCACGCACATGGACGACACGGTCAGCGCGGAAAGGATTTTAAGCCGCGTCACGTCGGACAGCGCGTCGAAGAACGTCGCGAGCGCGTAAAGACTGCCGTTGTTCGGCAAGCTGTCCTCGACCCTCGCCGCAGTAATGCTGTCAAGCAACATAGTGTTCATGTGTGCACTATAACATATATTCGCGCGATTGTCAACGCCGTGTTTTGCCGCAAAACCGCTAATCTTGCCGAAACGCAAAAAAACCTAACCGCCGCAAAGAAGTCGCACAAAAAAAAATCCGCCGTCACTATTTCGACAAATTCCGCATATATAATGCTGTACTCATGTACTTCCGAGCATGAGCAAAAACAACCGCTGACGGAGGCGCTATGCAAGACGACATTTTCAACCTGCTTATGATGATCCTCATGCTCGAAAACGGCGGAGGCACGGAAAGCATAAACCAGCTTGTTATAATGTTTCTGTTAATGAATTCGCGAAGCGGTAACAATTCGGGCATCGGCATAAACAACGCGTTCCGCCGCGGTCACTCCGACTGCGACGGCAACTGCAATCGCGACGAAGGCTATACCTTTTAATATATTGCGAAATGACGGGCTGTCCCCATCATTTCGACCAACGTGCCCACGTCCTTACCACCACCCCATCATTTCGACCGTAGCGCGGAACGCGCGGAGTGGAGAAATCAAGGCGTAGCCGCATAATTATAATGAGCGACAGCCGCACAATAAAAAATCAAGGCTTGCGATAATCGCAAGCCTTCCGTCATTGTTCATTATTACTTTTAAAAGCGCAAAAATTGAGTACTACATCCTTTCGGGCGCGTCCAACAGGACAAGCCCCAACCCGTATTTAAGCGTATCCGCGACGCGTTCGGTAAGCGCGAGCCGCGCTTTTTCCGCATCGCCGCCGCACATGATACGGTCGGCGTTGTAAAATCTGTTAAACGCCTGACAAATCTTCACCAGCCGCCGCGACACAATGGACGGTTCGTATTTGACCGCCGCGGAGTACACCGTTTCGTCGAAGTCCGCAAGCAGTTTGATAACCTCGTAAGCCTCGTCGTCGAGCAACTGCGCGCAGTCGATCTTGTCCGTCGCGCCCGACGAATATCCCGCCTTTGCGAGCACGGAACGACAGCGCGCGTGCGTGTACTGAACATACGGACCCGTTTCGCCGTCGAAGTTGAGCGCGTCGGCGAGCGAGAAATTTTTGTCTTTGAGCCTGCCGTCATACAGCGCGTCGAACACGACCGCGCCCACGCCCACGCTCTCGGCAACGCCGTTGCGGTCTTTAAGCGACGGATTGCGTTCGGCGATAATGGCAGTAGCTTTTTCGACTGCCGCGTCGAGCACGTCGCTCAAATACAAAACATTGCCGCGCCGCGTGGAAAGCGATATTCCCTCGACGGACACCATGCCGTAACTGACATGCACCATGTCGCCCGCCCACGGCTCGCCCATAAGTTCGAGCACTTTAAAAAGCTGTTTAAAATGCAACGCCTGATGGCTCGCAACGACGTACAGACATTTATCGAAATTATAGTTTTCATGCCGATAGTACGCCGCCGCAAGATCGCGCGCGATATAAAGCGACGCGCCGTCGCTCCGCCGAATAATAGCGGGCGGCATATCGTCGCCGAGCGCAACGACCTCCGCGCCCTCGCTTGTCGCGAGCAAACTTTTGCCGTTCAAACGCTTTTCTACGTCGGCGACCTTGTTGACGTAAAAACTCTCGCCGAGGTAGCTGTCGAACTCGATATTGAGTCGCTTATAAACCTTTTTGGCTTGTTCGAGCGTGATCGCCTTAAACTTCTCGAACAGCCCGACGGCGTAAGCGTCGCCGCTCTCTATTTTTTTAGACCACTCGCGCGCTTCCGCCGCCAACGCCTCGTCCTTTTCGGACTCGTTGTGATAGCGCACGTAAAGATCCAACAGCTCGTCCAGCCCGCGTTCGGACAGACGTTCGTCGCTGCCCCAACGCTTGAACGCGGAAATAAGCCCACCGAACTGCGTTCCCCAGTCGCCGAGGTGGTTTATGCCGACGACGTTCGCGCCGACCGCCTTAAAAATCTTGTACAGCGCGCCGCCTATGACGGTGGTCATAAGGTGTCCGATATGGAACGGCTTGGCTATGTTCACCGACGAATAATCGATACAAACGGTCTTGCCCGCGAGCGGCTTATGCGCGCCGAGCGCGTTAGACATTGCGTTCTGCGCAAACGCCAACCGATCGATAGTAAAGTTTAAGTACCCGTTAAGCGCCTCGACGGTCATACCGTCAACGCGAATCGCCGTCGCCGCCTCCGTCGCAATCACCGCGGGGCTTTTGCGCAACAGCTTGGCAAACTTAAAACACGGCACACAGTAATCGCAAAACGCGTCCGCCGCCGTAACGTCCGACAGTTCGAGCGACGGCAACGCCGTTTTCGCCGCATTGTATATTAAAGTCTTATAATCGTTCATATGTACACCTGTGCATTAAATAGTGAATAGATAAGAGATAAAAGATAATAGTTGAGGAAGTTTTGCGTAAAGCAAAACTTGATTAAATATATAGAAAAGAAATGCTTATATCCCCATCATTCCGCGCTTGTCGATTGAGCTACGATCATCCGCCGCAGAGTGGGAGAAAAGACAAACTCGCTTTTGTGCGCTTTGTAGAATAATAGGAGTGTACATCCCACACCGCCCATCATTCCGAGCTTGTCGAGGAATCCAGGCGAACCGCCGCAGAAAAGCAATGCAAAAAAATTCGACAAAGCATATTTGAGCGCGCAGATACGAGTTAGGCAAGGAAGTCCAAGGGTGGCGCGCTGGGAGTGTAGACCCACCTACACGACAGAGCGCCGCTCGACGGCCGACGCCGCATAACGAAGTATATACGCGCTCAAACGTTGAATTTGAACTCGACGACGTCCCCGTCGCGCATAACATAGTCCTTACCCTCGCTGCGAAGTTTGCCTGCGGACTTTGCCGCAACGAGCGAACCGCAGGACACGAGATCGTCATAAGACACAATTTCCGCGCGAATAAACCCGCGCTCGAAATCGGAGTGAATTTTGCCCGCCGCCTTGGGCGCGGTCGTGCCGCGCTCGATAGTCCACGCGCGCACTTCCTTTTCGCCCGCGGTAAGATAGCTCATAAGCCCCAAAAGTTCGTAACCGGACGTAATGACGCGTTCCAGTCCCGACTTTGTAAGTCCCAACGCGTCAAGATATTCGGCGCGTTCGGATTTGGGCAACTGCGAAATTTCGTTCTCGACCTTGGCGCAAATATCGATAACCGCCGCGCCGTCGGCTTGGGCGTACTCGCGCACGGCTTGGACGTACTTGTTTTCGTTCGCGCCTATATCGTCCTCGGAAATGTTTGCGCAGTAAATAATAGGCTTGACCGACAGCAAGAATTGCCCGTCCACCGTCGCAAGCGTTTCGTCGTCCAGCTTCATGGAACGCAACGACTTGCCCGAATCGATACAAGCAGTCATGCGGTTGAGCAAGTCGAGCGCGGCGGCGGCTTTGGGATCGCCGCTCTTAACGGTCTTTTCAAACCTCGCCCGACGTTTTACTATGCTCTCCAAATCGGCGAGCATGAGCTCGGTGTTTATGACCTCCGCGTCGCGCACGGGATCGACCGTTTCCGACACGTTAATTATGTTGGGGTCGTCGAAACACCGCACAACCTCGATAATCGCATCGCACTCGCGTATGTGCGAAAGAAACTTGTTGCCCAGCCCCTCGCCGTGCGACGCGCCCTTGACCAACCCCGCAATATCGACAAACTCGATAACCGCAGGCACGACACGCTTGCTCGAATACATTTTTTCGAGAACGGCAAGCCGATCGTCGGGCACGGCAACCACGCCGACGTTAGGTTCAATCGTACAGAACGGATAGTTAGCGCACTCCGCGCCCGCCTCGGTAATGGCGTTGAACAGCGTGCTTTTGCCGACGTTCGGCAAACCTACAACTCCGATTTTCATAGCTTCTCCAATACTTTAATTCTTATATTTTACTATATAACCCCGCACGCTGTCAAGCAAAGCAAAACACGCTACAACACTAATCGAAATTTTAACCAAATCACTCCATTTGACATAACATATTTAATAATGTACAATACGGGCATGAACACACCGAGCGAGGACACAATAACGCTATCGAGAGCGAGCGAAAAAGACTGCGCAAGAATTTATGCGCTGTTGGAAGAAGCGTTTGACAAATCGGAACGGCGCGATTATGCCGATTTTATTCGTGCGGCAAAATACGCCGATTATATAATGTTCGACATTATGCGCGCAGATACCGTTGTCGGGTTTATAGGCGCGTGGACTTGCGACGATATTTTATATATCGAACATCTTGCAACTTATGCGCAATATCGAAACATGGGGTATGGCGCGACGGCGTTAAAACTGTTGCAAACCGACTATCCCGCTATCGTATTGGAAATAGAACCGCCCGAAACCGACTTACAAAAACGACGACGCGGCTTTTACGAACGATTGGGCTTTGTAATGAACGACTGCGAATATCTGCAACCGCCGTTCCGCGCAGACGACGCGCCCTTCCCGCTTAAACTAATGAGCTACCCCATTGCACTATCCGACGCGCAACCCGTCGTGCGCGAAATTTACGAAAAAGTTTACAACACAGATTTTCAAACAGTAATCGAAAAATACAAAAAATCCCGCAAGCAATAACACTCCGCGGGATTTTTTAATACTGTTAAAAACTATTCGTCGGTTATTGTTTAATTATTCCGCTCCACCTTGCGGCGGTTCGCCTGGATTCCTCGACAAGCTCGGAATGATGGGTGATGTGGGCTTTGCTATTCTATACCTAAAAACTATTCGTTGGTTATTCCCAAAATATAAGACGGATCGACGTCTAAAATCTTGCAAAGATTAGCAAACGTATCAAGCGCAGGCATTGCCCTACCCGACAAATACTGCGACACGGTCGGAGGCTTTATTCCCAATCTATTTGCTATTTCCGTAATCGACATATTGCTATATTTAATAGCATCTATCAACCTGTTTCTAATTATATCAAGCGTAATCATGCTTATATGATATAGGTGTTGCCTATATCATACTTAAACATTAGGCATTACCTAATGTCGTTTTTACTAATCTTTTATACACAACAAATATGACGGATCAAGGTCTAATAATTTACACAAATTTGCAAAAGTTTCAAGTGACGGCATAGCCCTACCTGACATATATTGCGACACAGTAGGTTCAGAAACTCCAAGCCCGATAGCTATTTCACGCTGTGAAATTCCACTCGATTGGATTTCAAATATCAGTCTTTGCCTAATTTGATCTACGGTTATCATATAAGCATTTTATAGGCAATGCCTATAAAATGCTTGACAATTAGGCATTGCCTAATCTATATTATATGTACTATATTCAAAAGGAATACGATATGAACGAACCCAAATTATGTGAAAACTGTTACTTTTTTCGCGCACATTATGCAAAGGACAATAACGGAAAATTTCACGAGTTAAAAGACGCGCACTGCACAAACAATAGCATACGGAAAATGACGTTTGTCAGAGCGCGAAAAAACAGTTACCCTTGCTCCGACTGGACGCCCGTCATTGAAATCGATTCATCGGAAGATATTGACGAAATTATTAAAAGAGCGGCAAAGCTCATAGAACGGATTGCCGCACATTTAGACATAGAATAACCGTTGCGCTATCGTCAATAAAACAGCGCGCGCGGCAAAACTGTTAAACATATTTACTGATATAGGGCTTTATTCTATTTATTTTCCCGACTAACCACGTAAATAAAGCCTTTTCATCCTGCGGCGGTTCGCCTTGATTCCTCGGCAAGCTCGGAATGATGGGTGTATAAGCATTTCTTTCCTATATATTTAAATCAAGTTTTGCGCAGAGCAAAACTTCCACAACTATTATCTCTTATCTCTTATTTATTATCTTGCCCCCCCATCATTTCGACCGTAGCGCCATGACTTTACGCATGCACTTAATCGGGCGATAAGCTCGATCGGCAACAATAGTAAACACACGAAGGAAATCCAATCTGTGATTGGCGGAGAAATCAAGGCGTAAGCCGTATAAATAAAAATATCTACTCCCGCGACTTATGCCGCGTCCGCTACATAAATAACGGTACTTGAATAAATTGTATCGCCGTTATTATCTTTGCCTATCTCCACACTGCTAATATCAAGTTCGGTCGCATGCGCCGAATCGGAATAGAATACATAGTCCGCCGCGTCGCCGTAACCGTATGCCGAACGCGAAAAATCCTCCGCAGTAAGCGTCGTTCCTTTCGCGCGGTAAATCGCATACTGTTCGTTATTGTAATCGAACACAACTTCTTCATAAGTCATAGGGCTGTACGAACCGAAATATAATGTTATATTATCGTTTACGCCGCCCACGAATTTTACCAAACATTGCTCGTCCACATAAAGATTTTTATCGCGGAATAATCCCGTGTCTTCCATAAACTTGTCGCAGTATTTTTCGGCAAGCATATTCATAGTAACTGTTTCGCCCGCCTTAACCGTGAGTTTATACTCTTGAAGATCGTCTTTCATTTCCTTTACCGTAACCGTGTAATCGGACGAACAACCCGCCATACCGAACACGGCAAGCCCGCATGCAACAATACTCGTCAATAATGAAAATTTCTTAATTCTCATAATATCACCCTCCTTGCCTAATTAGTTGATTTATTATAATATACCGAAAATTATATGTCAAGTACTTGTAAAAATTTTCAAATTAAATAATGTAAAATAACTAATATAAAAAACCCGCTTTTAACGCACAGCGGGTTAATTTATTTAATCGTTATCGTCGAGAATTTTGTCTATGTTTCGTTTGCAGTACATTATTGCAACGATAAGCACTTGCTTTTGCTTTTCTATCGGCAAGTAGAACACAAGGAAATTCCCGACGTTCATTTTACGCAAACCGCGTTCTTTCCACGGCGCTTTTTCATACAACGCAAATCTATCGGGCATTTCGTCAAGTTTTTCGATTTCCGACATAATTTTATCGGACACGTTTCGCGCGGCGTCGGGCGCGAGCAAATCGATTTTGATATATCTATGTATACTCCGCAAATCGTTTAACGCTTTTTGCGTATAAACTACTTCGTATGTCATGCCCCGAATTCCCTTTTTATTTGCTCTCTTACGTTCTGCGCGGAAACAATGCGCCCCGACGCATACTCCGCTATTCCGTTCTCTATAATTTGGTTAAATTGCTCATCCGACAACGCGCCGTAAGCAACAGGCTTGCTTTCGGGCAGTTTCAATTCAAACGGTATTCCGTTTTGCAATATTACCTGCTGTAAAAATAACGCTATCGCATTTGACATAGGTATGCCCAGTTGATTTAATATCGTTTCCGATTGCTCTTTCACTCTCGGATCGAGCCGAATATATACGTTAGACGTTTTTGCCATAATTACTACCTCCGTCGTTACTTACTTATATTATATGCTATTGTATTGCTATTAGCAAGCATTTTGCGCAATTTTATATATTTATTTTGTTACGGATTACGGTAAAGGCGGTAATGTTTTACGCCAAAATGAAATCTATTCTGTCGCCATCTACTTTTTCGACTATTATATACACTCTGTCGCCGAGGCGGAACAACGCTCTGCCGCACGAAATACACAGCCGCTTGCTATCGAACGTTGCGGCGGGCGGGAGCGCGCTCATGCGAACAAGCCCTTCGGCGGTGTTTTCCAGTTCCACAAAAAAACCGAAGTCCGTTACCGAGCTTATCGTGCCGACAAACTTCTCGCCGACGCGGTGCGACATATATTCGGCTTTTTTGTAGTCGTCCACCTTGCGTTCGCAGTCCTGCGCAGTGCGTTCGGCTTTACTGCTACGCATTGCGGCGACGGGCGCAAAATCCCTGTACTTGACGACTGCTTTTTCGCCGCCGCGCAAATACGCTTTTATTATGCGGTGTATGGCGAGGTCGGGATAGCGGCGTATCGGCGAAGTGAAATGACAGTAAAACGGTTCGGCAAGCCCGAAATGCCCTTTGTTTTCCGCTTGATAATCGGCTTTCGCCATGGCGCGCAGAGTGACTTTTGCGACCGCCGTCGAAATATCCTCGCCGACACGCGACAACAGCTTTGCCACCTGCGACGGCACGGGGTTTAACGGACAAGTCACGCCTGCGCCCACGGCGTCGAGGTAGTCGTTTAGCGCGGCAAGTTTTTCGGGCGACGGGCGTTCGTGCACACGGTACACAAACGGCAATTTTTTACCGCCCGCTTTCACCTTGCTAAACTTTTCGGCAACGGCGCAGTTTGCGAGGATCATAAACTCCTCTATTATTTGCGCGCTGAACAATCGCGGTTTTTTGGCAATGTCCTTGACGCGCCCGTGCTCGTCGAATTTTATTTCGGTTTCGGTCAGGTCGAATTCTATCGACCCGCGTCCCTCGCGTATTTTGACGCGCTTTTGCGCAAGCTCTTTCATTATGTCGAGCGACGGCGCGACGTGCGCAAACTTTTCGCGCAGACGCTCGTCGCCGTCGAGCATTGCTTGAACGCCCGTATACGTGAGGCGCGCGGCGGATCGTATAACACCCTCGCACACCTCCGACTTTATTCTGTTGCCGTCGTTGTCCAGTTCGATTAGCGCGGCAAGCACAAGTCTGTCCTCGCCCTCGTTGAGCGAGCACAGCCCGTTGGACAGTTTTTCGGGCAACATGGGTATGACCCTGTCCGCAAGATACACGCTCGTGCCGCGCGCAAGCGCTTCGCGGTCGAGCGGCGAATTTTCGGTGACGTACTCGGCGACGTCGGCAATATACACGCCCAAACTGTACCCGCTTTCCGTCTTTTCCACCGACACCGCGTCGTCGAAATCCTTGCTGTCGCTTCCGTCTATGGTAAAGATGACGCGGTCGCGGAAATCGCGGCGGTACGGCTTTGCCGCTTCCGCATTGTCGATTACGTCGGGATAAGCGTCCGCCTGTTCCGTAACGTCGCGCGGAAACTCTGTGCGCAGGTTGTGCGCGGCGATAACGCTTTTAACGTCCATGCCTATTTCGTCAAACCGACCGAGCACGGCTAAAACGCGCGCGCGGTCGCCGCGCGAAGTCTGCACAAGCTCGATAATAACCTTGTCGTGCTCGCTCGCGCCGCCCAGTCCGTTTATTTCCAGCAGCTCGCCGTAATGCCTGTCGTCGGGCACGGCGCAGAACGCGTTGTCGCGGTATACGACCGTTGCGACAATGTTGTCGGGGTTGCGTTCCTCTATGCTTATAACCCGACCCTCACGCCGCCTGCCGCCCTCGCGCGCGGGACGATCGCCCGTGATTACAGCGCGCACAACGTCGCCGTGCCGCGCGCCGCAAAGATTGGACGCGGAAACAAAAACGTCGCTTTCGCCCTCGCCGCCGCGTATAAACCCGAACCGCTCGCCCTTACAGTCGAGCACGCCCGTAACGGCGGGAATTTCCGCGTCGAAAACTCCCGACCTGCGCGAGCCGTCGCGCGATTGCGATCCTTTGCCGTCGTGCCGCGCCCGACCGCCGTTAGAGTGCGAGCCGCCGCGGTTATTATTGTTATATTTACCTTTCTTTTCGTATTTCATGATTATATCCGATTATTGTCAATAGCCGCGCGGGAAAAACGTCGCTTTGCCGCATGACTTTTTTGCCCCTTTAAATTTTTAGCGTTCCAACAAAAAAGGAACTTTAAAAAGTCCCTCGAATTACTTAATTGCCGCGATAGATGAACAACGTCACAAAGAACAGTATTGCAAGCACGCCTTCGATAATGCCGAGTATTACGGTCAGTTTTTTCATTACCGATTCGAGCGACTTGGACTTGTCCTTGGAGTAGAACGTATCGCGTTGACCGGTGAGCGCACCCATACCGGACGACGACGAGGGTTGAAACATTATTATGATGATCAGCGCGAGCGCGATAAGCACCATTAAAGCTATCATTACTATGCGGATGATAGGGAACGAATCGACTATCCATCCTGCTACCGATAAGAACGAGAACGACATATATATCTCCTAAAATTTATCGCAATCACTGACTGATTTACTGATAATTTGCGCTTTTTCTTATTCCGTTTAGAATTTAAGCACGGCTATTATATCACAGTATTAAAGATTGCGCAAGCGATTTGACGCTTATTTATAAAAAGCTCGCCGCTATTTTTGCGCAGACCTTGCCTTTACTTTGCCATATTCGCATTGCGCCCGCGCCTCGGCGGTACTTAATCCGCGGCAACGTTCGCGCCTTCTCCTTACTTTCGGCGCGCGTTCCGCCCTATTCTATACAAAAAACAAAAGCAAAAACCGCCGAAGCCCGCCAAAGAGCTTCGTGGAACGCCGAGAGTAGATATTTACATAGAACCAAAGTTAATTATTGCGGAAAAGAGTTAGCGTGTTCGGATTCTTCTTTGTATTTATCTATCACGAGTTTGGCTATGTAATCGCGCGTATCGTTGTTGATGGGGTGCGCGATATCACGGAACTCGCCTGTGCCCATACGTTTGTTGGGCATAGCGACGAAAAGCCCTCCCTCGGTTTCAACCACGCGCAAATCGTGAACAACAAAGCAATCGTCGATAGTTATCGACGCGGCGGCTCTCAACTTGCCGGGTTCTTTTACGAGGCGGAGTCTTACCTCGGTGATTTCCACAATTCTCCTCCGGAAATAAATTGCGTCCGACAATATTATAACATAATCTTGTAGCAAGATCAATAGTTTTTGACAAAATTTTACAGGCGCAATAACGAAATCCGACGCATTTCGTAGAAACGCCGCGCATTATGGCTAATAACGCCGCCGCGCGCAATCACACTCGCGCCGTTCGCGGCATATTTAAGAGATATGAAAATCCATTTTGTGGGGAGCAACGGCGTGTCCATGCGCGCGCTTGCGGAGTTTGCCGCTTCGCGCGGAAACACCGTCACAGGCTCCGACAGATCGACGGGCGGTCACGACCCCAAAAACGTCGAGGGTTGCGACCTCGTCGTGTACACCAACGCCGTGCACGACGACAACTGCGAACTTATCCGCGCAAAGCAGTCGGGCATACCGACCATAGAACGCGCCGCGTATCTCGGCGAGCTGTCGCGCACCTACGGCAAGGTTATAGCCGTCGCGGGCTGTCACGGCAAAAGCACGACCACCGCAATGCTGGGCGCGGCGTTTTCGGACAGAAACGCGACCGTGCACGTCGGAGTTGCGGACGGGTCGAAAGTGGGCGCGGACAAATTCTTTATAACCGAGGCGTGCGAATACAGGGCGAGTTTTTTGCACCTATCGCCCGACGTCGGCGTGGTGCTCAACGTCGGGTACGACCACCCCGATTTTTACAGGAACGAAGCCGAGCTTATAGACGCGTATAAAAAGTTTTGCGCAAACTGCAAAAAAGTTATCGTCAACGGCGACGACCCGCTGTGCCGCGGACTGGCTGAAAACGCCGTTTATTTCGGCACGTCGCCCGACTGCGCGTATCGCGCGACCGACGTGCAAAACCGCGACGGCATGCGCGCATTTTACCTTGCGGGCAAAAAGCGCGCGCGCGTAAATCTTGCCGTTGCGGGCGAACACAGCGTTTACAACGCGCTCGCAACGATAGCCGCCGCGTGCGAGTGCGGACTGTCGCTGACAGAAACACTGCCGCACATAAGCAAGTTTCGCGGCATTGCGCGTCGGTTCGAGCGCAAAGGCATAGCGTTCGGCAAAACCGTTTTTACCGACTATGCGCACCACCCCACCGAAATAGCCGCGACAATAAAGACCGCGCGCGAAATATTTCCGTCGGTCGCGGTAGTATTTCAACCGCACACGTATTCGCGCACGCAAAGCCTTATGGACGGGTTTGTCAACGCGCTGTCCTTTGCGGACACCGTCATACTCGCGCCCATATTCTCCGCGCGCGAAGCGCCCGCCGACGGCGTGTCCTCGCACGCGCTGTGCCGCAAGATTGTGGAGAACAAAGAAAAAGCGTACTGCTTCGACACGTTCACCGAAATAGTGGAACGGTGCAAGGACTTGCGCGAAAAAGCAGTTATATTCATGGGCGCGGGCGATATAGATAAGGTCGCCGACCTGTTTATCGCGGCGGAATACGACAGTTAAAAAATCGATTTACGGTTTTTCTTACAGCAAAAAAGCTCGCCGCCGCGCGAGCCCTTTTGCTGTTTGTATTTATCTGTTAAATAATTTATCAATACGCCAAGTCGGTGTAAATCATAAACACGGCGACGGCGGCGATTATTCCCGCAAAGATGATAGCAATTATTACATTGCGTTTGAGAGTAAATTCCGCGCCGGCGCAAAACACGGTAGCAAGCGTGCAATAGTTGCGCGCACTGCCTATATTGATAGCCGCCGCCGCGGGGAGCAGATGTCCGCCCGCCGCATTGTTTATATACACTATGAGCATAAGTATGAGCGTCGCTATGCCGAACAAGCCCGTAAATATGTTTATTACTTTGTTTAACAACCGTCCCACTATCATGAGCGTTCTCCCTTGTCGGTTTATGCGGGGTCGCACCCCGTACCCGAATTATATATGTAATTTATATTTTTGTCAATCGCGCTTCGGACTATTCCGATATATTTAATGCACTTTTAATCCCGCTCTAATATTCGCGCGCAATCGCGCTCGGCTTTGGCGGCTTTGCGCTTGGCTTTGAAAAACGCCTGTATGGGCGCAAGACAGTCGGCTTGGAGCACGCCGCCGATTATTTCCGCGCGGTGGTTTAGCTTTTCGTTCTGCGCGATATTGACCGCGCTTCCGCACGCGCCGAACCGCAAATCGTGCGCGCCGTACACCACGCGCGATATGCGCGAATACACTATCGCCCCCGCGCACATGACGCACGGTTCGAGCGTTACGTACAGCTCGCAATCGGACAGATTCCACCTGCCCAGTTTTTTAGCCGCCGCGCGTATCGCCACGACCTCCGCGTGCGCAGTCGGGTCGCTGTCCGCCTCTCTGCGGTTTACGCCCGCGCACACAACCTCGTCGCCGCAAACTACCACAGCCGCGACGGGCACTTCGCAATCGGGGCAGTCTTTTAACGCGTCCAGCGCGGCGCGCATAAACTTGACGTCGCGCTCGGAAAATTTGTCTGCGTCCGTTTGCGCTTGCTCGATCGCGCCCGACTGTTCCGCAACGTCGGACTGTCCGACGGTTTGCGCTTGTCCGACCGCACGGGTTTTGTCGCTTGTTTGTTCGCTCATGTCAACTCCTTTCGTTAAGCAAATCGAATATAAATGCAGGCAGATCGGCGTTAGCCTCGACGTCGGGCGCAAAGTCCGCCGCACAAAACGGGTGACTTCCCGACTTTATGAGTTCCACCGTCACGGCGGGAATACCCAGCCTTTGCACGCACCAGTCCTTGTAACCGCCCGCCGAGTCCAAATGCCCGTCAACTTTTTTGACGCCTATCTTTCGGGCGACCGCCGCCGCAAACGCCTCGTCGCGCCGCCGCGCCGCGCCGCGCTGAAAAAACTCCCAGTACAGCTCGCCGCCCATGCAGTGATAACTGACCGTCGCGCTCGGCATTACGCGTTCGGTAAACAGTTTTAACGCCATGCTCTCCGCCGCGCAAAACGGATACGCGCCTATATAGTCGGACGCGCCGACGTACCGCTTGTTGAGCGCGCCCATGCCCCAGTTCGCGTCGAAGTTGCAGTTGAGATCGACTCCGCTCGCATTGGCTTTCCACTTGCGATACTCGCCTGCATACGCTCCGAGAATTTCGCTACCCTGCGCGTCGCCGCTCTCAAAAAATCGCGCGCCGTCGGGATTGACAAGCGGGATTATATACGCCCCGTCGTCGCCGCGAATATTGTAGTCGCGTATCTGCCGCAACGCGACAAACGCGGTGTAGCACTCGCGCGCGTGTATGCCCGCCGTTATTATAATCTGTCTGCCGCCGTGTCCGCCGCAGTGCGCGCACAGTATGTCGTTGCCGCGCTCGCTCTTGCCTATCGAAAACGTATCCGCCGCAGCGCGCAGTTCCGTTCTTACCGTTTCGACTATGTCCATACGGTTAATATATGACAAAGTCCGATCTTAATTCCGCGTTGTGTAATATGCACTGTTTTTGTTCTGCGGCGGCGAGGCGGTAATGCGGTTGGCAACAGCTTTTATCCTCTGCGGCGGTTCGCCTTGATTCCTCGGCAAGCTCGGAATGATGGGTGGTGTATACATGACTACTTTTTCCGATCAATTACCGAGGCGCGCACGCCATACCCCCCTCCCCATCATTTCGACCGTAGCGCGGTCACGCGCGAAGCGGAGAAATCAAGGCGTAGCCGCACCAAGCACAGCTTGGATTTCTGTCGTGTGTGGGCTTTGACCGTTTATTGTGTTTACACCCGAATAATTGCGTTACGTTAATGGGATAAACGTAATGACTTGATACCTCTGCGGCGGTTCGCCTTGATTCCTCGGCAAGCTCGGAATGATGGGTGGTGTAAGCTTTGCTTTTCTATATATCTAATCAAGTTTTGCGCGGAGCAAAACTTCCGCAACTATTATCTATTATCTCTTATTTATTCATTTACTTATGATACGGTATACCCTTAATGATGGTCGCGGCGCGGTACAGTTGTTCGCACAGCAACAGCCTGGCTATTTGGTGCGGGTACGTCGCGCGCCCGAACGAAATTCGCCGCTTTGCCGCTTGCCGCACGCGATCGTCCACGCCCGACGCGCCGCCTATAACGAACGCAATTTCGTCGGTGCGCTCGTGCGCTTTGCTCAACGTTCGCGCCAGTTCCTCGGACGGCATGTCGTCGCCGTTTATGTCCAGCAAGCAAAACTCGCCGCCCGTCACGCGCTTTAAAATTTCGTCGCACTCTTTCTTGACCGTCGGTTGTTCGGGGATTTCCGCAACCGTCACGTCGTAAAAGCCTTTAAGGCGTTTAATATATTCGGCGCAACCGTCGCGACAGAACGGCTTGCTCGCCTTGCCCACGCACACAATTTTTATCCGCTTCAATAGAAGAACCCCCACGCATAAGTGAACGCCGTCGTGCACAGCGTAACAACGCCCAGCGCGACTATAATCATAATATCGCGCGCCGACGGCCTGTAAAGCTCGCGCGCATAGTCCGCGCCGTACACTTCCTTTTCCATTTCCAGACTGCGCACGCGGTCGGGGTCGAACTCGCCCATAAGCACGACGCGCTTATTTGTAGCGTCGAACGCCGCGTCCTTAATTACTTCTTTTTTGCGCGCGATCACGCGTTTATCCTTAAAGTACAGCATGGCGACCACGCCAGCCGCGCCCACTACCGCCGCCGACAGAAACAGCAACATCAACGCCCACAGCGGCATTACGTTTATCATGTCGTAAAACTTGCCGAACGCGCCCCAGCCGTAAAAATCGGCATAGTCGAAAAACACACTGCAAAAATTATTGCCGAAGTGCATTAGCATCGCGGGGTACAGGCTTTTTGTCTTTATAACTACATACGCGGCGAGCGCGCCGAACAGCGACGTATAAAACACCTGCCGTATGTTTTGATGAAACAGCCCGAAAACAACGCCGCACAGCACCACGCACCCGACCGTTTTAAATGTGTTTTGCGCAGTGGTCAACAGTCCGCCTCGCACGGCAAACTCCTCGCACACGGCGGGCAATACCGCGGTCAGTATGAGCTCCGCAAGAAAAAATCCGAACACAAATTTTTCGGGCATAGGGTCGGACGACGACGCGACGGTGTAGCCCGTGAGTTTGAGCAGAGCCGTCCACGCCGACGACACGCCGAGCGTAAGCACAAACGCCGCTATCCCGACGGGCAATGCAAACAGATAATAAGGCTTGAACCCGCCGCACGAACTGAACAGGAACGTATTTTTTACGGTGCGCTTGCCGTAAAACTTGTATATGCAAAACGGCACGGCAAAAAAGAACAGCAACTGCGTCGGCAACGAGAACAACGCTTTTGACGCGACAGACAGTCCGTACCCGCCCGTCGGCATGGGAATAAAATACACCAATAAGCGCATGAATATAACGCCCAACACGCACGAACACAGCGCGTAAGACGTCGCGCGGTAGTCGCGTTTTAACCACATAGGCGCGGGCGTCATAACACCGTCACCGCAAGGTTGATTAAAAGCAATAGCGTGCAAATCACAATCCCCGTCCAAAACCTGAACGTTCCGTCCTTTTTGCGCGCCGCCGCGCTTATTTGATCGCGCATACGGTCGGGCGCGCTCATATCGTCGCGCTCATCGCCCGCCTCGCCGTCGTCAGCTCCGCCGTCGCCGTTTTCCGCAGTCGCCGCGCTCGCCTGCGCGGGTTTATTATCGCGTTTGTTGCGGGCGAACAGATCCGCAATATCAAAGCCGTATTTAATAAGCACGAACAGCGCGCCGCCGCACGCCGCCGCCAGTCCTATCGTTATAAACAATGCCGCCGCAACGTTGTTTGTCAACCATGCCATGCAGTTTGCAAGCATGCCCGACAGCGGCGTAAGTTCCATGACGAGCGCGAGCGCGTTGGCTGTCGCGTGCAGTATTACCGACGGCAACAGCCGCTTGGACTTGTGCATGATGAATGCGGACGTTACGCCTATCGCAAACTGAAAAACAACCTGCACGGGGCTCATGTGCATAAGCATAAACGCGAGCGCGGACAGCAGTACGGCGTTTAGTGTTTTGCGCTCTTTTTTAAGCCCGCAAAACAGCACGCCGCGGTATATCGTTTCCTCGCACAGCGGCGCTAAAAACACCGACGCGATTACTACCATGGCTATGGACGACGGCGTGGTCAACCGCAGTTGTCCGAAGTCGGGCGGAACATGCAACGCGTAGCGCGTAAAATACCCGAACCACACCGTCGGCAAGTACATGCCGACAAGCAGCAATCCCGCCGCCAAAACGGGCACGACCACAGCGAACGGCAAGGACTTTGCGCCCCTGTCGCTCTTTACGAACGCGCAGTCGAATTTGTATCCGTTCAGTTTGGAAAACAGCGCGATAAACGCGAGGTTAGCCGCCTGCACGAATATCATAAACGCGGTATTGAAATCGCCGTTATTGCTTATATCGGGATACTTGCCGACAAGCGCGGCGGACACAACGCCCGCGAGCGCCTGACACAGCAACGTCGTTATCACCGCGCCGAGGTAAAACGTACACGCGCCGCAGTAATCGTATTTGCGTTGAATAGGTTTGACAGCGTTTAACATACTTCAAACAACCCCGTCATTGCGTACTGCCCCGCGGCTATCACCCGCGCGTCGGTTACGCCGGCTTTTACTATTCCGTTTACAACCTCGTTGACGGCGAGGTCGGGTTCGTTGTTCTCCTCCGACAGGTGTGCGAGAATAAAATTCCGCACGCCGTTGCCCGCGAGATACGCGCACGCCGCGGCGCAGTCGGCGTTGGACAAGTGCCCGTAACGCGAGCTTATGCGCGCTTTTAGTACGCGCGTATATCGAGGATTGGCGTTCAGCTTGGCAATATCGTGATTGGCTTCGAGCATAACGATGTCGCACGCGGCAAACAGCGCAAGCTGTTCGGGATTGAGCGTGCCTACGTCAGTCATGACCGCGACGCGCTTGCTCCCGTCCGAAATAACGTAACCGAAACACGGCACGTCGTGAGATGCGGGCACAGCCGTAACGGACAGCGTTCCCACTCGGAACGCGCGTTCCACCACGCACGGCTCGACGCCCGAATAATACTCGACGGCGTTCGCGCTCTCCTTTTGGCAATGAATACGCGCGCCGACGTGACGCTTGCAAAAAATTTTAAGCCCGCCGACGTGATCGGTATGCGAGTGCGTAACAAGCACGTTCACGCCGTCCGCGTCAACGCCCAGCACGCTCAAACACTTCTCCGCGCGAAGCGCGGAAATGCCGAGGTCGATAAGTATATCGGTTCGTCCGTCAGACACGTAACAGCAGTTACCTTTCGATCCGGACGCCAGACTGCAAATTCTTAATCCCATTTAAATTATTATACAGGATTATATACTCAAAATCAAGTGAATTTTGTTGTGTTTACTGTCGGCTTATGTTAAAATAATATCATGAAAACAGTCGATTGCGCCATTGTGCGCGAGCGCGTCGCTCGGCTTATAACCGAGTGTCTTATCAAACCCGACGCGGCGGTGACCGCCGCGCTCGACCGATTGGACAGCGACAACGCGCTCGAATCCGCCGCCGCAAAGCTGATTGCGGAAAACAACCGCATAGCCGAATCCAAGCGTTTGTACTGCTGTCAAGACACCGGTCAAGCGTTGTTTTTCGTGCGCATGGGCGACGGAGTTTGCTGTAAAGGTTTAACCGCCGCACTGCACGGCGCGGTGCGCGACGCATATGCGGGCGCGCGCAAATCCGTCGCCGACCCACTGACGCGGCAAAACACTCACGACAACACCCCCGCCGTCATAGAAACGGAAATAACCGACGGCGAGGACTTGGAAATAACGTTTTTGGCAAAGGGCGCGGGCAGCGAAAACATGTCGCGCCTGTACATGCTTACGCCCGCGGACGGCGCGGACGGAATAGTGCGCTCGGTCGTGGACGCGGCGGAACGCGGCGGGCGAAACGCCTGCCCCCCGCTTGTCGTGGGCGTCGGCATAGGCGGCGTGACCGAAACCGCCTGTTCTTTGAGTAAGCGCGCATTGCTCCGCCCTATCGGGACTTACAACGCGCGGGCGGACGTCGCCGCGCTCGAAGCGCAACTTACAGACAAAATAAACGCGCTCGGCATAGGCGTGGCGGCGCTCGGCGGCAATCTTACCGCGCTCGCCGTCAACATAGAAGTCGCGCCCACGCACATAGGCATGTTGCCCGTCGCGGTCAATCTTCAATGCCACAGCCTGCGGCACGGGACGGTGAAACTGTGACGGATAATAAAAAGCTGTATCTTCCGACGGACGGAAAAGTTATAAAAAATCTGCGCGCGGGCACGTTTGTAAGCGTTTACGGCACGCTGTACACGGCGCGCGACCAAGCGCACAAGCGCATTGCCGCGGCGATACGCGCGGGCGAAAAATTGCCGTTCGATTTAAACAACGCCGCAATCTACTACTGCGGCCCCACGCCCGCCGCCGACGGACAAATAATAGGCAGTTGCGGTCCGACGACAAGCGGAAGAATGGACGCATACACCCCGCTGCTTTTGGAAAACGGGCTTAAAGTTATGATAGGCAAAGGCGTAAGAAGCCCCGCCGTTACACAAGCTATAAAAGAGCGCGGCGCGGCGTATCTCACCGCGATAGGCGGCGCGGCGGCGCTGTATCAAAGCCGAGTGACCGCGTGCGAACTAATCGCCTTCCCCGACCTCGGTTGCGAAGCGGTGTACAAACTCACCGTCGAGGACTTTCCCGCAGTCGTGTCCGTCGTTTAGCGGCGGCGCGGCAAAATCAAAATAACGTGCGGGCGGCACGGAACAGCATATAAATAGGAGAAATATATATTATGAAAAAACTTAACAAAGGTCTTGCCAAAGCGGTCGTGTATTCGGGCGTAAACGTCCAAGCGGGCGAAGAAGTTTACGTTATTTCCTCGGTGGACGCGGTAGAGCTTACGCACGAAATAGTCAAGCTGTGTTACGAGCGCGGCGCGAAACGCGTAATAGTCCGCTATCGCGACGGCGAACTTACCAAGCTCGACTTTGCGCACCAGTCCGTCGAAACGCTAACGAACAAACCGAAATTCGTCTACGACGAGCGCAATTATTACGCCGACGTCGACGGTTGCGTCATCAATATTATCTGCGAAGATCCCAACGGCTTGGAACACGCGGACGCGGCAAAGATAACCGCGGCGCGCCGTGCGGACATGAAAAACCTGTCGCCCTATTACGACAAAGCCATGTCGCACAAGATTAAATGGTCTATCATAGCATATCCCCACCCCGCATGGGCGAAGCTGATGTTCCCCGACCTCAAAGAACGCGACGCATATAAAAAGCTGGGCAAGTACATTGCCAAGACGACGCGCGTAGATAACGACGACCCCGTCAAAGCGTGGAAAAAACACTCCGAAAAACTTAAAACACGTTGCGATCGGCTCAACGCCGCGGGCATTACGCGCATGCACTACAAAAACAAGTTAGGCACGGACGTATATGTCGGCTTGCCCGAAGGCTATGTGTTTTCGGGCGGCGCAGAGGATTGCAACGGCGTAATGTTCCATGCGAACATGCCGACCGAGGAAGTTTTTTCCGCACCCGACTGCCGCAATATCGACGGCGTTATAAAAGCCGCAATGCCGCTGTGCTATAACGGCAAGATTATAGAAAATATCGAACTCACGCTCAAAGGCGGGCGCATAACCGAAGCCAAGGCGAGCACAAATCAGGACGTATTGCAAGGCATAATCGACACCGACGAAGGCAGTCGCAGTCTGGGTGAAATCGCGCTCGTGCCTTACGACTCGCCCATAAGCAAGTTGAACACGCTGTTTTACGAAACGCTGTTCGACGAGAACGCGAGCTGTCACTTTGCGATAGGTCAAGCCTACCCTACCTGCGTTAAGGGCGGCGACAGCATGAGCAAAGAGGAGTTGTCCAAACGCGGCATAAACGATTCCGACGTGCACGTCGATTTTATGGTCGGCACCAAGGATTTGGAAATAACCGCCGAAACCAAGGACGGCAAAACGCTCAAAGTCTTTGAAAACGGCAACTTTACAAAAGACTTCGAGTAATGCGCGCCGCGCCGATTCCGCAGTAAATTGTTTTCCGTAATTATAAAAACCTCCGCTCTCGTTCCCGACGGCGGAGGTTTTATTTATCGTTAATTTAACACGCGGAATTGCGCGGACTATTTTTCGCCTGCGACTTCCAAACGAAAACCGTGCGCGGCGAGCCAATCGATTGCAAGATCGAACCACTTGCCCACGTGATACATTTCCACGTCAGCGGCGGTTTGATTGCTTACAATCGCGTTACACAAACTCATGCCGTGCCAACCTTTTTCAAACACGTGCAGAGCAAACGGCACGCCCGCTTTGCGGTACGCAGTCGCCAACAGTAAAGAGTTTTCGACGGGCACGCCGTCATCCTCATACGTGTGCCAAATAAACGCGGGCGCGCTGTCCTTTGTCACCCGCTTTTCGGGCGAAATGCGGTCGCGCAACTTTTTGTCGCCGCCCGTTATGACCTCGCACGATTCGCCGTGCGTGCAAATGTCGAGCGTGGCGACGGGATAGCACAGCACCGCGGCGTCCGGTCGCACGTACTGTGCATGCGCGCCGAGCGCGGCTTGCACTTCCTTTTCAGCAAACAGCGTCGCGTGCATCGCCGCAAGATTGCCGCCCGCCGAAAAGCCGAGCACGCCGATATGCGTCGGGCTTATGCAATACTCGTCCGCATGCTCGCGCAAATACGCCGTCGCCATGCACGCTTCTATAAGCGGCACGGGATAAGCCGCGTTTACCGTGTATTCGAGCGTAAACGCGCAATAACCCAAAACGGCGAACCGAAGCGCGATCGGCTCATCCTCCCTGTCCGATAAAAATCTGTACGCGCCGCCCGCGCAGATTATAATCGCGGGATGGGTTTTTTTAACGGTTTCTTTTGAGCGGTTAGGCACGTAAGCGTGCAAATATCCGCCCGTCGCGCCGTTGCGCGGCACGTTAAGTTGTGCGTAAAGGTCGATAGTCTGCGTATTCATCATTACTCCGTTTTCCGCATAAGCGGCTTGTTTTCCTTATTATATCCGACACGCAACGCATTGTCAACGGTATTTCGCAATTCGGCACGCTTCTTTTTCAAATGTAAACAACGGCGGCGACCGTATTCGGATCGCCGCCGCCTTTAATTTAAATTTACGGTTTTATTTATGACATATAATATTCGTCAAGTTGCAACATCTATATGCACCGTGCACATTCCGCTACTATCATAGGGCATTACTTTAATATAGTAAGTTGTTCCCGCAGTCAATCGGCGACTTATTAAAAAATTATTACTCTCTCCGCTATCGTCGTCGGTTTCGACCGGCGAAGTGCCGTCGCCCTCATACAGCGCGGCATGAGTATCGAGATTGCCTTTCGACTGAATGACATAAGTGTCCGAACTTTCGGGCGTGAATGAAATCCAAAACTCGTCGCCGCTCGAATCGAAAGTCACATTATACTTCGAGCCGACCGAAGCTATTACGGGATTGTCGCGCGAATAGCCGTTTTCTATATCGCCGATACGGTTAATGCTTACCCCGCACAGTCCTTCGTATCCCACTCTCGACGTTCGCAAATAGTAAGTCGTTCCCGCCGTGAGATTGTATTCCATCGAAAAATCGTATCTGTCGCCGTATTCGTTATCTTCTATCACAGGCGTTGTATCGTCGCCGACGTACAGTGCGCCCGCCGCATAAACGTAATTGCTGTCGGAAAAGAACGAATAACGACCCGATTCCTGCGGCGTGAACGAAATCCAATACTCGTCAAAATATTCGTCGGACATATAAACTTCGTACCGTTGTTCCGCTTCGCCTATTACGGCGTTTTCACGCGTAGAACCGCGCAGTGCTTCGCCCACGGCGTACAGTATTCGGTTGTCGCTCATGTTATAAAGTATGCCGTTTTCGGCGCGCAGGTAATTGCTGTTGGACGCGACGGTAATATCGCGGAGCGAAGTAAATATCGACATGTCGATCCGATCGGTAACGAAATACGAATCTATACTTGCGTCGAAATGCAATTCCGTTATTTGTGACGCGTTGGCATACCACTGCGAATTTTCTATGCTTCCGCGATAGTCGTAATCCTCTTTATAGTTTGTAAGCGCAAGCCGCAGACCGTTATCGGATTCCTTTGCCGTCAGCGTGTAATCCACTTTTCTGCCGTTGAATTCGGTCGTGCCCGATACGCTGCTTACTACGTTTACGCTAATAGTATACTCGCCCCAATCGTCCTGCACCTTTACGCTTTGCGCGCCCAATCTACTCGTATCCACGCCGATAAACGCAGAGCCTTCGAGCGGCATGTAGCGATAACTGCCGTCGGTGTAGAACACTTCCGTATATGCGCCCGCGGCAATCGGCGCGCCGTAACGCACTAATTGCGCGCCGTCGCAATGCACCTCTTTAACGTTTTTCCGTCCGTCGAGCGACGACAAACAACGATTATTGTCAAGCTCGATCCCTATTACTTTCGCGTCGTAAAAAGAAAAACCGCCGCCGTCGAAAATGTTGTAACTGTTCAATTCGCTATTTGACGACCCGTTATCGTCGTAAAAATACACTTCCTTATTGATATAAACGGACAGCGATTGAAAAGTCATAGTTTTTAAACGCGCTTCGAGGCTTTGCATTTTTACATACAGCGATTGCAGTTTGCTCAAATCGCCGTTGGCTTCCGCGTTTTCGATTTGCTTTTCTATTTCATACGCCTCTTTCATAAGTTCGAGATAATTGTCGCTGCAATACTCGATAACGGCGGAATCCTCGCCGATATTGCGCACGACGGCGGGATCGCCCATCATCCACCGCAACGACCAGTCCGCCTCGACAACGCTTCCTTTAAGCTCGCTTACATAGCTTGCCGAAAATCTGTCCGTAAGGAGCGGCGGCGTGACGATTGCAAATACCGAAACGGCGACCAACAGCGCGCCCGCAACGCCGAACTTAACGCGCCGCTTTACCGTCTTTTTCTTTACGTCGGGCGAATCTTTTTTGGCGCGTTTTGCCTTGACGGCGGCTTTATAATTTTCGTATGCCGCGCGCTGAATTTCTTCGTCGTACTCAACGACAAGCTCCGCTCCGGGGGGCGGACCCTGATGACCGAACAGATATTCGGATATTGCGTGATTGCGTTTTGCAACGGCGTTTGCCGCCACCAACAACGCCGCGCACGCGACTATTCCGAAAATATCCGCAACCAAATACCCGCGCAACAATACGCCGAATACCAATCGGAACACTACTAACGCCTCCGTCAAGTGTATAAGCGTGATATACATGAAAACGAATTTCTTGATATTCAGTTTGCCTTTATTGTGTTTCGTCTTTTTGGACACCACGTCGCGGAAACTTTCGGGCGACCATTTTTTGACGGGTATAACAAAGCTCAACAGCACGGACAACGCCATACAGCACGCGCCCGTCAAAATTATCCAGTGCGGACTGATGACCGTGCAAACGTAACAAATAGTCAGTATTAAAAACACAATCACTGCGATCATGGTAAGCTGCAAACATAAAAACGCGTACAGAACCGCACGTTGCGCTTTTTTGTTGGCATAAGCATAATGCAACAGCGGTTTAACTCCGCTCTCTATTGTAGCCGCGGACTTCGTTTTTTGAATGCCGTCCGCCGCTATTGCGCCGCCGGTCGGCATTGCCGCCGCCGCGCTTGCCGCCGCTTGCTCCGCCGCCTCTTTGCGCTTTGCTTCCCGCTCCGCGCGCGCCGACGATTCGGCTTGCCACAGTTCGGGGAACTTTTTGCCGAGTATTATTCTGACGACGACAGCCGCCGCCGCAAATACCATAAATATTATGGCAAACGCCATTACGAGCTTGGGCGCGGCGCCGCTTTCCACAACGGTAAGCGAAATTCCCATGCCGCCCATATCGCCCATACCGCCCAACGCGTCGTCGTTTATACTCGAAACCTGACCCATGGCAACGCCCGCAAGTATGACGAATATAAGATACGCGATTATCGAAAACGCCGATATGGCTTCGCCCAACGTCATGTTTAGCTTGCCGAACAGCTTGATCTCCCTATCGCGCTTGTCGGCGCGGAATGTGCATACGGTCGCAACTATCGCATACGCGATTGCCGCCGCCGCAAAAATAATAAGCGTTACGCTTATGCCTACAAGTCCGTCCAACATGGAATACACGCTTCCCGCGCTTTCCGAACCGCCGCCGCCCATAAGACTCAATAACGGCACTTCGGCTATTGGCGCAAGATAAAACAGCAACAACAACACCGAATACAGCGCGAACATCGCCATGGGCGCGAACCGAAGCGCGGCGTAAATCTTTTTTAAAACCGCGGGCGTAGCGCCCTTTTGCATATTGTCGGATTGCACGCTTGTCGCCGTCGCGCCCGATTCCGCCTGCGCGGTCGGTGCGTTCCTTACGATTGGCTCGTCATTTGCGCTTGGCGCGGGCTGTTGTTGCGCAAAATGCGGTTGCGCGTCAGTCGCCTGCGCCGGCTTGACGGGTTGCGCAAACGCATGCCCGCACTCCGAGCAAAACCGCGCGCCTGCCGTAGCTTGCGTGCCGCAGTCGGGGCAAATAAGTTGCTCGACGCGCTTTGTTCCGCACTCGGGACAAAACTTGCCGTCAAACTCGTTGCCGCAATTTGTACATTTGTACATATGTACCTCCTTCGATTTATCCGTCACGTACCGCATTTCGTCCGCCTCTCCGCCACAAACAACAGTAGTTCACGACAAAAATTTAACGAAAATACAGCGCGTGAATATTTATTACACTTATTATACATATTATCAGTATGTATGTCAAGTAATAAATATTGAATATATGCAATATTTACAGATACATATTGTAAAATTGAAGCATGGACAAAGGCTTTATAAAAGAGCGTTACGCAAGAATACGACTTGCGCACAACATATCGGCGCGGCGGTTGAGTATGGAACTCGGACAGAGCAGCGAATACATCAACCAGATAGAAACGGGCAAAAGCATGCCGTCGGTCGAGGGTCTTATAAACTTTTGCGATTATTTCGGCATGAGCGCGAGCGAGTTTTTCGACGACCGAATAGCGTTCCCCGTCGAGTACAAGGCAATAGCCGACGAACTCAACAAAATGGACGCAATGGAAATAGGCTTGGTGCTCGACCTGTTAAAGCTGATAAACTCCAAGCGCGAAAACCGCTGACAATAAAAATCAAAAACAATATCAAATATAATAAAAGTCGGGCAAAGCCGACTTTGTTATTTGCGCCGCGACAGCGGCGGCGAACTAAACGAATAGCGAATAAATAAAAAATCGGCAAGAGCTTGCGCTCTACGCCGATTTTTGGTAGCCCGCATTGCAACTAAATTGAACTTTTGACGGTGTTTATAGAAGAAATCAACATCTTCTTTATTTCCAAGCAGTTATTTAAAATATCTTTATCATTATAATACTGCGCATCTGTCAACAATTCTAACCAATATTCCGTTTCCGAGCATTCTTTAAGGGCAATTTGCAATTTCGCAACAAAATCGGCTTTACTGTGAGCAAAAGCCGCTTCTCTTATGTTCGCCCCGATAGAGGTTCCGCTACGCAAAAGCTGATTCGTCAAAACACTTTCTTTTCGCGCGGTCTTGACCTTATTACAAATTTCTATAATATCCAACGCGAACTGTTTGGATTTAATTATCAGAGGACTGTCTTTCATATAATCATTTTACCGTATTATTATAAACTTGTCAACTCCAACCGTATAAACTCTTCACTCTTCACTTTTACTTATTCACTCCAAAAATCGGCACAGGATAAAGTGAATAGTGAATGGGGAATAGTGAATAAGTAAAAAATCGGCAACGCGTTTACGCATTACCGATTTTTGGTAGCGGGGGCGGGACTTGAACCTCGCGACCTTCGGGTTATGAGCCCGACGAGCTACCTAACTGCTCCACCCCGCATCAGAGTGTAGATGTAGTATACTACTTATTTACGCATTTGTCAACCGTTTTCCCCTCTGCCGCGCCGCTTATTTTGTCGATTTGACGCATATTATCCCGTTTATTATTGTTTTATATCGCAAAATTGTCGGGCTGTTATCATTTTATACCGCAAAATCGCAGTGCGCGGCGTTTTGATTACATTAGCGTAATTCTACCCCATTATATGGCGATTTTGCGCGGGTTGAATCTATATATTGTGCATATTTTCACGTTATTAAATAATACTTATTTTGCGACTATCGGGATTGATTTGATAAGCATTGCGAAAAAACGCGAAAAATAGCGGCAAAACGGTCATAACGGGCGGTTTTTTGACATAAATTCGCGTAAGTGTCTAAATTTATCTTGACAAATCAAGCGTTAAGTGTTAAAATAACAGACATACAAACCGAATTTGACCGACTGTTGGTCGGAGGCGATATGAAACAAAAATCAATCATGAAAAAATCCGCGTTCATGACGCGGCGAAAGATAATAATCTACATAGTTTTAACCATACTTATCCTCGGTATCGTCGCGGGTTTTACCGATCCTTTTATCACGGACAACACCAAGTACACGGCGGGCATGGACGAAATAATCGTTATGGAAGCCGAGCCGCCGACGAGCGGAAGCCCCGAGGATTACGACCTTATTTCCAATCTTAAATTCGCGGCGTACAAACTACACCATGCGTCGTTCTTCCGCGGCGAAACCAACGGCAAGGTTGTAGCCGACCTCGGCATTACCACTTACACCCAAAACATTCATAACACGAGATACGCGACCGGCGAAGGTATAGTTTTTGCGGAAACCATTTCCGCGTCGTCCATGAAGAGCGTCGCCGAACAGAAGTACGCGGACAACGGCATAATCATATACCGCCCGTCCACAAGCGTGAACGGAACTTCCGCAACGTTCTCCAATAGCGCGTATGCCATGTCTTACGAGGATTACAGTAAGAATTACGGCTCCGTGCCCAATCAGTTGAGCAAGTACATAATCAACGAAAAGACCATTATGTCCGTTAAGGACGAAAACGCCAAGACCAAAGCCGCGGCAAAAACGCCCAACGGCGCGCCGCAAGCGCGCGACGGCGACGGGTTTGATTTTGTCGTGCCCGATTCGATAGTCGCGGGCGAGGACGGCACTTATACGTTTTCGCTCACGCTCGACGCGACGGAAAGCACGCTCTACTATCGCAACGAGGTGCGCACGCTCGGCGGCGCGGATCAAAACCCCAAATTCTACGCCGTTTCGGTCACTGTAACCATAGACAAAAACTGGAACCCTATTTCCGTGCGCTCGGTGGAAACATACGACATAGCAATCCCCGTTCTCGGCGCAATGAGCTGTACGGGCACGCTTACGGAAGTGTTTACTCAAATAGGCGATCCCGAAGCAACCGTGCCCGAGCGCGACTTTTTCCAGCCCTACGTGGACGAAGCAAAAAAGAACCCCGACTTCAACGGCGGCGGCAAGCCGCCCGCCGAGGACAACTCGCCCGCGACATACCTTGCCGCGGCGTTCGGCGACTACCTGTCGGGCGCAAAAAACCTCGACCTCACAGTCGATATGGCTATCGACGACTTTACTGCTTACGACCTTACCCTGTCGCTTAATTTAAGCGATATGGCTGTGCGCGCGACTATCGGCGATCTTTACGTCGGGTATTCGGGCGACAAAGTAAACATCAAACTCAACGGCATTAACGGATATGTCACCGCGGCGGAATTTTCCGAACTGCTTAAAGACGAACGCGTCGCCGCACTGCTGGGCGGGCTGGGCGAGTTCGACTTTACCGCGCTGTTCGGCGGCGATATTCTCGGCACGGTGTTCGCCGACTGCGAAATGACTACCGAAGACGGAGTACGCCGCATACACATGCCGTTCGCAATCGACGCATCGGCATTGGGCGTCAAGGGCGTGCAATCGGTGTATGTGGACGCGTCTATCTACATAAAAGAGGACGGGAAAATACTTCAATCCATAACGGGCGATATTACCCTGCTCGGCAAAACGGTTACGGTCGTCGCCAAGCCGCTTAAAACTCCGCCCGTATTCCCCGCTACCGACAACGCCGTAAGTCTTTCGGGCGTGCTCGACTTTGTGCCCGACATGCTCGCAACCGCGGCGCAACCGATAATAGGCATAAGCGGCGAAATAGCCGTCATGGGTCAAACCGTGCGCGCGGACGCATATATCGACCGCGAAAACGGCAAAGCCGAAGCGATAATTTCGCTTATGGGCGCGGATATGTACTTTAAATATGCGGACGGCTCGGTGTATGTCGGCATGGGCAATATCGACGCGCGCGGCACGGTCGAGGAACTTCCCGCGCTTACCGACGCACTGCTCGGCGCGGTCGATCTCGGCAAGTACGCCGATTTGATACGTCGGCTCATGCCCGAATCGCTGAACGAAGTGTTGGCTATGGTCAAGTCGCTCGATGTCGCCGACGACAGACTGACGCTCGGGCTGAACTTTTTGACCTCACCCGTCGAACTGTATACGACGCGCGCCGACGGCATGATTAGCGGATTCGGGCTGAACGTCAATTTCGACATGCTCGGCGTTAAGTTCGACGCAACCGCGGACTTCGCCGTTTCCGTTCCCGCCCCGCGCGAAATCGTTTTGCCGAGCGGCGACGGTTACATAACATTTACTCAACTCGCGCAACTGATAACCGACGTTGCGCCCTACCTCGAAACGTCCGCCAATTACGACGTCGCATTGAGCGGCGACGTTAAGAGCGGAACAGCCGTGTACTCGATTGACGGCGAGTTTGCCATAGACAAAACAGTCGAGGGCGGCTCGGTCGTAGGCACGACAGCCGCAGGCAAACTGTGCGCGGTCGGTCAAACCGTCAACGTCGTATATGCGGACGGCACGGCGTATATAGAGTTTGCGGGCATTAAAGTCAAGCTCGCCTCCGCCGACATGGGCAAGTTCAAATCGCCAGCCATGCGCATGATAAACGCTATCGCTTCCGTCGCGGCAATCGACCCCGCGCAAATACTCGGCGACGCGGTCGGCGCGGTCAAGTCGGTAACGGTAAACGCCGACGGCGCGCTCGTTGCGATAATCAACGTTGACGGCAACGACATAACCGTTGTGTTCGCGCCCAAATCGGGACGGCTGACGGTCGTCGGGTCGGTCGGCGGCGTTGCGTTTGACCTGTCCGTTGACGTTAAAATCACCGACGCGGTGCGCGACGTTTGCGCGCCCGCCGACGCCGATACGTACATGAACGCCGCAGAACTCGACGCGACGCTCGACAAGTTGGCGGACATTGCGGAAAGCAAAGCGGTTTACGCGCCTGTCGAAATAATCGCGGGCGGCAACACGTTTGCCGCGGAACTCGCTCTGTCGTTTGCCGACGGGCTTAAAGCTCGGCTCACCGAAGCTACAATCGGACTGGACGTCAAGCTGTACAACGGAACGGTTTATTTCGCGCTCGGCGAAATTCGCATAGCCGCGTCCGCCGCCGACCTGTCGCCGCTTATCGCCGCGCTCGACGGCATTGTGCCTGCGGATATTCTGCAATCGGTAAAAGCCATGCTCGACGGCACGGCGGATATACAGACCGCAATCGCGCAGGCTCTCGAAGCGATAGGCACGCCTGCGCTCGACAACGGCGTTATCACCGTAACGCCCGCAATCGGCGCGACGACAGTCACTGCGGAAATTGCCGCAGATCTCTCGACTATCAAAATCACGACGGACGGCGCGACCGTGACAATGCGCCCGCAAGCCAAAGCAGTGGATATTCCCCTGCCCGACGGCGAGTTCACTCCCGCCGCGGAGCTTATAGCGGTTATTCCCGAACTGTCCGCGTATGTCGCAAGCGGCGCGGCTACCCTCGGGTTTAACGCGAGCGTAATATCCGACGGCGAAAATTACGACATAAACGGCAACGCCGTTATCGATTTCAGAAACGGGCTTAACGTTTCCGCCGCGGTGCGCGCGCTCGGACAGACGCTTAACGTTTCCTATGTGAACGGCGTTGTTTACACCGAGATCGGCGCGATAAAAGCCAAACTCGACACGTCGGACATGAGCGGAATAAAAGCCGCCGCGCTCGAAATGCTGTCCGCGCTCGGCATAAACGCGCAAATAGACTTACCCGTTGACCTTACCGATATTAAATCGACAATCGCCTATCTTGTCGGCGCGGTTACTGCGTTCGACGTAAAAGACGGCACGCTGTACATAGATGTTACCGCGGGCGGCGCGACTGTTCGCACGAGCATGACTCCCGCAACGGGCGCAATCGACATAGACTGTACGTCGGCGAGCGTTACGGCGACCGCGACTGCGAGCATAACAGCTTCGACGTCTACAGTAGTCGCACCGACTGACGCACAAGCATACGTGAACGTCGCTCGACTCGACACGACAATGAAGTCCGTCGCGGAAATCGCGCGCAAAGGCGGGCTTAAAGCTACTTTCGAAATAGACAACGGCGGCGAAAAGCTGTACGCCGCGCTCGAACTCGGCTTTGCCGACGGACTGCAAATGCGCATTACCGAGCCGACGCTCGCGCTCGACCTTACCGTTAAAAACGGCTCGGCGTACTTTGCGCTCGGCGATATAAAACTTACGGGCACGGCAAGCGACCTGCCCGCCGCGCTCACTGCGTTTAAGGACGCAATCCCCGAACAGCTTAACTCTTTAATCGAAACGATTACAAGCCTGACTAACGGCATTGTTTCGGCAAACTCGCTCCGCAGTATAGCGGAAACGGCGATTAACGCCATTGCCGAACTGTCCGTGACAGACGGCGTGATGTTTGTGCGTATCAACGCCGACGGCGTAAACGCGACCGTGCGCGCACCGCTCGGGCTTGAAAGCGCGACAGCCGAAATAACGCTCGGCGGCTCCGTCGTTACGGCACGGCTCAACGCAATCACCGCGTCGGCGGTGCAAATCGCCGCGCCCGTCGGCAGTTACGTACAGGCAAAAGACTTAATCGCCGCCGCCGCGCCGTTCGCGCATGTCGCTGTCGGCGAAGCGGTGGAAATAGGCATAAACGCCGAGGTTTACGGCGTACCCGTTACGGGCACGGCTTATATGTGCTTCGGCGGCGCAAACGTCGCGGGTATCGGCGCGGAAATCAACGTGTTTGTCGGCGACCTGCCCGTAATAATAACCGTGCAAAACTCGACCGTGTTTATCAAGATCGGCTCGCACGTCTGCTTGTCCGAGCAACTAAACGAACAGTCGATAATGGCGCTCGTCGATAAGCTCGACTATGCGATTGCGGGGCTTAAAGAAACCGTGCAAAAGATTATCGACGGCATAAAGTCCATGACGGTGCGCAAACTTATAAGCTCGCTCGCGCTCGCCCCCGTCGAAAACGGGTTCGAGTTTACAGCCGACCTCACGCCCAGCGGTTTGGATTTGTGCGCCAAAGTGCGCATGATAACCGCCGGAGGCGCGCTGTCGTCCGTACAGATAGACTGCAACATGCTCGGCATTGCCGCAACCATGGACTTCAACGCGGTACTGACCGACGGCAAGCTCGACGCGCTCGTCGCAACGTCTGCGACAGTCGGGTCCGTGCCCATGGCGCTTTCGCTCGCGCCGACCGCCGCGGAAGTCAAGACGATAACCGAAATCCCCGACTGCGCGCCGCTGTCCGCCGCCGCAAACTACATTGCGCCAATATTCAACCTCATAAGCGAGGCGCGGATCGCGCAAAGCGTAACGCTCGACATAAATGCGAGCATGGTCACGGCGGACAACAATTATGCGAGCATAAAAGGCTCGGCAAGAATTTCGTTCGCGCCGCTCGCGCTCGACGTGTCGCTCCGCCTGTTTGCGGACACCGCCGACGAGGAAACGTTGAACATAGTGTTCGCCGACGGCGTTTTGTACTTGCAAAGCGGCAACATAAAACTTTCGTTCAACACAGTAGCCGATATAGACAGGCTGTATTCGGTAATTCAAGGTTACGTGCAAAAAGGCTGGATTCCCGAATACTTGGGCAAAGAAGTCGGCAAACTGTTCGGCAAAGAACAGGGCGCGAGCATATTCAGCGACATTACCCTGCTTGTCGAACGCTTCGAGCAAATAGCCAACTCCGACGGCACGCCGCAGACCGTTGCGGGGCTGCTGTTTGCACCGCTCCAAGGTCTTAACAACGACAGTGCAATCAAGTCCGTAATCAACATGCTTCGCATATTCAAGCGCGGCGCGGACGTTGTAATTTCGGTAGACGCTATGGGCGCAACGCTCAACGTAACGCCGCGCATAGCCGAACGCACTGCGGCGGACGGTTCGACCGAATACATAATCGACAGCCTGTCCGTGGACACAAATATGTTCAATACGTATTTCAACGCAAGCGTATGCAATTACGACCTGCGCGACAGCGCGATAGAAATCGCGCCGCCTGCGGACGTTGCCGAATACGTGTCGATAATCGAGTTTATAGAAACAGTAAACAACGCCGTCAACACGCTCACCGCGCGCGACTTAAACGACAATATCACGTTTGCGCTTAATACGTTCGCGTTCGATTACGACATTTATAAAATCGAAACGACGACCGACGAAAACGGCAACACCGTAAACGTCAAGGACGAAGCGGGCAGGGATAAACCGCTTAAAGACCAAAACGGCAACAAGATAATAGACAAAACCGTAAAGGTCGGCAACAAGGCGGACGGCTCGCCCGTGCTCAAAGGCAAGTTTGAAAAGCGCGTCGTCAAGGATAGTAGCGGCAATCCCGTTATCGACGAAAACGGCGAGCAGGTATCGGAATACAAATTCAGCCTCGAAGCGCATGTCAAAATCGAAATAACCACGCCCGACAAGTCGAGCGCAATAGAATACACAAACATGACTCCCCTGCTCGTGGACCTGTACGTAATAAACAACGACAGCTATCCCGACGGCATGGCGTTCCTCGACTACATGGAAAACAACGGCAACGGCGAACGCATTTCCATAGACTACACTTCGGTCATGGAAATCGTCGCGGCGGCTATGGACATTATGGGCGTCAATCCCGAAACCGTGGAACTGTTGCTCGGCGACTATCGCCAATCGCTCGACAAAACGTTATTCGAGTCGCTCGACCTCGGCGGGATAGCCGATTTGCGCGCCGCGCTCAACGGCGTTGCGGACGCGGTCAACGACGGCAAAGCCGCGCTGCGCGACTTGCAGACCGCGTGGAGCCTTGTCATGACGGCGGGCAGTACGGAAGAACTGCGCAACCGCCTCGACGATATTAAACCGCTCGTCAACAACGCAATGCAAAAGTTGAAATCCGCAATAGCCGCGTTCGGCGACGACGACGCGCCCGCAGAGCAACCCGACCAATCGGGCGCGGAACTCAACGGCAAGCTGTACAAAGACATTGTCAACGGCGTGACGTTGCGCAAAGACGGCGCAACCGTGTGGGCGACCGTAAGCAACGAAATAGCTACGGGCACGAGCGGCACGTCCTACGTCGCGGTTACGCAAACCGCAGGCACGATAGACAGCATACAGGTGCGCGATTTGGACGTGAACACCGCCAAGCTAAAAGACTTTACGGCGCACTTCACCGCGGGCGAGGACATTACCGTCACCCTGCCGTCCGACTACGACACGACCAAAGACAACGCAACGTATTCCAACTTCGCCAATATCAAATACCTGTTATTCGACATTATGAACACAGCCAACCTCATGGAATTCGATATGGGCGATATTGACAATGCGACCGCCGAAAACAAGATAAACATAACAATCAACCTCGGCATTATCGAAGCCGTCAACCTCAACGTCAAATACAATATTAAAGTCAAGATTATAGACCGAGGCGAAGGCGCAATGCCGCGGTTCGATACAGTCGTCGCGCTCGAACTTGTTTACAGCGGTTGCAAAGCGCTCGGCGCGCAAGCGATTTACGACGGCACTACACACCTCTACTTCTATGACAACACAATATATATCCAAGGCGTGGAGTGGTTTGAAGAAGAATATAAAAACTGGCTCGGGCAAACGAAGTACAGATGGGCGCGGCGCGACGTTACGGTCAAATACACGCTCGACGAGCTGTCCGCCGTCATGTCGAGCGGAAACGCAGGCACGGAAAAGTTTATGTACGAGTTCTTGTTCTACCTGTTGCCGTTGAGCCGCGACTTCACTTTCATCGGCGTAGATATGCAAAAGGAAATAACCAAAGCCGCGCTCGAAATGGTGACGGACGACGGCAATCGCACGGTTGCAAAAGTATTCAAGGGCTATTCGTACACCGACGGCAAACACGACCTGACTATTGGACTTAAAGAGCTTGTCGGCGTAAGCGCGTTTAACGACCTCAATCTTTCCATAACGGGCGCAAACGACGGCGACGACAATATCCTCGACAACTATGTTTCCAACATGCACGTAGACACTTCGTTTATAGGCATGGTCACACTGTCGCTCGACGCCAAGCTGAACAACGCGCAGGTCTACCCCGACGCGGACGGCGTAAACAAACTGCGCAGCTCGGGCTTGACTTCCACAACTACGGGTCACGACATTAACGGCATAATAAATACCGTTATCCCCTCCACGCAGTGGAACAGCATTTGGGCGGCGTAACGGCACGCGCTAAATAACAAACGACATAAAAACCGCCCGTTCGGTATTGCAATCGAACGGGCGGTTTTGTTTTACAAATCATTTAGCACAGCGTGTGCGCCGCTTATGTTTATGTAGGTTATCCGTCGTTTTTAACCTCGCCGCACGCGTTTTTCATGACAAACGCGGGCAAGTCCTTTACGTTGTTTGTAAGCCCGACAAGCAGTTTGATATACAGCGCGGACTGCGTAATGCCCGAACAAATAATTACGTTAGGCTCGAACTCCTGCGCCGAGTATTTCTTTTTGCCAGCCGATAAAAACATGGGAATATGCGGGTATTGCGCGGCGAATTTATTGAACGCCGCAACGTTTATCTTGCCGGAATGATACGCGACCTGCACGACCGCGGAATAACCTTTCATGTCGTAAGCGGAATAATCCATGCCGACATACGGCACTATGCACAACACCTTTTTGTTTTCCAGCTCGAAGTTCATGCCGCGCATAAGTCCAGTGTCCGCAAAAGCATTGCTCCCGCCGAGCGAAAAATAAAAATCCTCGTGCAAGTGCGCGGGAATAATGCGCGCACCGTGGTGAATACGCACCACTTCACCGGGATTTTTATACAGCACGTACACGCCGCGCTTGCACCGCGCCAAAAAACTCTTTGCGGCGTTAAGCACGTCGTAGCCGTTGCTTTCGTCGTCCGTCAACGGGTTATCGGCGGCGCACAGCAGTATGGGCGTTTTAGCAGAGCAAAACGCATAAGCGAGGTACGCCGCGGAAAACGCGAGCGTATCCGTTCCGTGCGTCACTATAACGCCGTCAGGCTTGTCGTCGAGCGCGCGCTCTATCGTCCGCCGCAGAGTGTTGAGGTCGGCAACCTCCACGCCCGCGCTGTGTATTTTAAACTCGCCGAAAACTTTATTCGCGCCGATAACCGACGCAATCTGCGCGGTCGCCGCGTCCGAAATAACATACTCGCCGTTTACGAGCCGACTGCCTATTGTTCCGCCCGTCGCTACCAAATTTATTCGCATAATTCACCTCGCTTCAATGCCTCCGCCAGATAGCACACGACTTTGGCATGATCGAACGCGGTTTCGCCGCGCTCGGTAATAACAGTATTGTTAAGGTCTATCCTGCCGAACGCGTCGCGCGCGACGGTCAGTTTGCAGGTAAACTTTATGTCGCCGCCGTCCATGCGCAGCGTTCCGTCCTCCGAATAATCGACGTCAAACCACCTCGCCGCCGCCGCGTCGTCGCCCGCGGTTATCGTTACGCCGCTCGGCGCACCGCCGCAAAACACGACCGTGATATTTCGCCAACGCGGATCGCGATCGGGGGTGGACACCGTTACAAGCTGACGCAAAGCGACGTCCGTCACGCCCGTTTCCTCACGCAGTTCGCGGAGCACGGCGGCTTCGCAGGACTCGTCCCGTTCCACAAACCCGCCCGCAAAGGCGTACTTGCCGATATACGGGTGCCCGCCGCGTTGTATCATAAGCACGGACAGCCTGCCCGCGTCAACTCGGTAGAGCGCCGCGTCCACCGTGACCGACGGTCTGAAATATTCGGTCACATCGTATTCGCGCAAAAATTCGGCTTCCGTTTTTCCGTTTTTGTCTTTGAGTAATACCACGCCGCACCCCCCTATAAAAAGAGAAATAATAAAGCCCTACATGTAAATATAATAGCACATGCAGGGCAAAATATCAAGCGTTATGGCGCGGCGCACGCCGATAATTAAGTCAATTTTTCTATGAGCGACAAAAACTTGCCGACGCGATTGTTGTCGAGCGCGGCGATGTATTCGGTGAGCCGCGTAAAATTATCGCTTTCGGTCTTGCCGTAAGGGTCGCGGAACGCAACGCCGCGCGCGGTCAAGTCGGACATTACTTGTTCCACCAACGCGCGGTGCGAGCGCAGAACAGAGCGATACTTGTTTTGATAGCGCAACGCCGTTTTGCCGTCGCCCTTTGCCAAATCGTAAATCGCTTTGCGCACGCTCTCGCCCCTGCCCTTGGCTATAAGCACGTACTCGACGAGTTCGCGCACCTCTTTGTCCTCGAACGGCACAAACCGTTTGCGCTCGACCTCGGCTTTTTTAATTCCGAGTTTTTGCGCGACTTCGGGCACAAGCTCGAACGTTTTTGCCTGACCGTAATAATAATTGCGCACGGAATTGAGCGAGCGCGCCGTCTTTTCCGCCATGCGCTTAAACGCGCCCGAAAGACTTTCGCCGCGATTGCGCGCCTCGGCGCAAAGTTCGAATAATTCAACCGTCTGTTCGACGGTCCAGTTGGAATTGTTGTTAGTCATATTATTGCCTCCGCGACAAATGATAGCCACTCCGCGGCAAATCTATACATATAAACGCAAAACAAAACATAAACATAGCGTATGGAACTGCATATACAGAGCGAATTCGACTGCGTATACTCGATTAACGGCGAATTTTACGAACGCGCCGACAGCCTTACCATGTCCGAATACGACGTGGTGTACGTCACGGTTTTCCCGTTAAAGCACACGCTGTTGCCGTACACCGTCAAGCTGAACGGTGCGGAAAACGTAAAGACCGAGCTTGCGCACGGCTTGCGCTTGTCGCCCGACCACTATCTATTGACGCTCGCGCCGCGATACGTCATAGTTTACGGCAATGCAAGCAACGTCGCGCCGCCGCAGTCGGGCAGAATATCGCGGCTGTTCTCGCTGATTAAATCGGGCGACGTGGGCGCGGCTTACGCCATGCTGTCCGCCGACCTCCGCGCCGAAATAGACAAAAACACGCTATCCGACTTCTTTTCGGAGTACGAAAAAATTGCCGAGTGCAACTGGGAAAGCGGCGGCAAGTTCTATCTTATTGACAAAAACGGCGCGGCAAAACTGCACTCGTATTCCTTAAAGGACGAATTTATCGACGATATTTCCGAGTGCGATTAAATCGCAACTATATATAAAGTATAAAAGCAAAACGGCCGAGCGGGTTTCCCCGTCCGACCGTTTTAGGTATTGCGGTTATTTTTTATCCTTATCGTCTTTTGTCCACGTGGGGTCGGGCGCGTAGACATATACACCTCTATTATATTAGTTATCTTTTTTACTACCCATCAACAGCAACGCGAGTATGCGCAAGAATTGCAATGCCGTAACCATGAACGACGCGACGTAAGTCATAGCCGCCGCGCGCAGCACTTTTTTAACGCCCGCCGCCTCTTGCGGGGTCATGCACGTTTTAAGATATTTGTACGCCCTGCGGCTTGCGTCGAATTCGGTCGGGAGCGTGACCAGCGAAAACAGCAAAGTTAAGCCCATGACGACAAGACCCGCAATAAGCAGTATACGTCCTATACTTGTGTACGGCGACGCAAAGCCGAGAATATACCCTATAATGAACACGGGCCACATAAGCGAGCTTGCAATGTTTACGACGGGTACAAGCGCGAGCCGAGCCGACGAAAAAAAGTATTTGCGCGCATGCTGTACGGCGTGCCCCGCTTCGTGACAGGCAACGCCGATCGCGCCGATAGCCGAGGAATTGCGCACCGTGTCCGACAACGAAATGGTGTTATTGGTCGGGTTGAAGTTGTCGGTAAGCGATCCGCGCACCGCGGCAAACTTGATATTCGTCAAACCCTCGCCGTCCAAAAATTTGCGCACGTAACCTTGCGCGGAAATGCCGGACGAACTTTGGATATGATTGTACTTGTTGAACACGGTGTTTACGCGTATAGACGCTATTACGCTGAACAGCAAAAACGGTATAAACAAACACATTGTAATTCCGTATAACAAATATGCGGGGTCGGTAAACAAATCGCTTATATTCATATTTGCCTCCTGTCGTACCGATTCGCGCCGATGTTGTTATGCGCGATAGGTAAAGATATAGTATACCATTATTTGCGAATTGTCAACGGTTTTCATACCGACGCGACGCGCCGTTACCGTCCGTTTGACTATTCTATGCCCTGTCCTCTATAACGCCGCCGCCCAAGCACCGTTCGCCGACGTATATAACCGCGTACTGCCCCGCCGTTATCGCGCGTTGCGGCTCGTCGAACGCGAGTCGAAACTTGCCGTCGTCGCCTACGAAAAGCGTCGCCGCTTGATCGGGCTGGCGGTAGCGCGTTTTAGCCGTACAGCGAAGTTCTTTGGGCATGTCGAACGCGCCGATTATATTCAATTCAGATCCCGTAAGCTCGCTCGAGAACAGCGCGCTCTCGTCGCCGCACGACACAATCAGGCGATTGTTTTTAACGTCCTTGTCGAGTACGAACCACCTGCCCGCCTCGCCCTTTACTCCGCCTATGCCCAAGCCCCTGCGCTGTCCTATCGTGTAATACATAAGCCCGTCGTGCCGACCGACGACATTGCCCGCAGTGTCCGTTATGTCGCCGCTCTGCGCGGGCAAAAAACCGGACAAAAACTTTTTAAACTTGCGCTCGCCTATAAAGCAAATGCCCGTGCTGTCCTTTTTACGCGCAACGGACAAGTTCAACTCCTCCGCGATCGCGCGCACGTTGGGCTTTAACATGTCGCCGAGCGGGAACAACACGTTGCATAGCTGTTCGGTTTTTACCTGATTTAAAAAGTACGTTTGATCCTTGTTTCCGTCCGCCGCCTTTATCAGCCTGTCGTCGTCGCGCTTGCAATAATGCCCCGTTGCGATAAAGTCCGCGCCCAGCCGATTGCAATAGTCGCGGAACGCGCCGAACTTGACGACGCGATTGCACAGCACGTCAGGGTTAGGCGTGCGGTACGCGCGGTATTCGCGCAGAAAATACTCGAACACGCCGTCGGCGTACTCTTTGGCAAAGTTGACGGAATAACATTCTATGCCCAACTTTTCGCAAACCGCTTGAACGTCGCGCCAATCGCTCGCCGCGGGGCACTCGCCGTCCTCCTCCCAGTTGTGCATGAAAAGACCCGTGACGTCGTAACCGTCGCGTTTGAGCAACCATGCCGCGACCGCAGAATCCACGCCGCCCGACATACCTATTATAACCTTGTTTCCGTTCATCAGCCTTTGCACCAGTTTATATATAATCGATAACGACTTCCACGTCGTAAGGCACAACCGACCGCGCCTGCGCCTCCGCTTGCGCTTTTAGCTCGGCTTGCGGCGCTTTGCCGTCGGGGATAGTAATATCGAGCGTTACTTTTTTGGTTTCGTCGTCGATAGCCACGTCGTGCGCAGTCGCGCCGTAAGCGGAAATCGCGCCGTCAATGCGCTCGCGCAACAGCACAAGCCGTTCGTCCGCCAAAATAAGCGGGTCGGCGTGAATACACAACCGCACGCCCGTTTTTTCCGCAACACTGCGTTCGAGCGCGTCGCACACGGCGTGCACGTCGGTGAACGCCATGTCCGCGGGGAACACCGCATCCGCCTCGGCTATCTTTTTTGCCGCGCCGTAATCGTTGATAATAAGGTCGTGCACCGACAGCACTCGCGGGTCGGACGTAATTATGTCCTTGACCTCCGCGTGCAGCTTGGGATCGGGGCGTTCGCCGAGCAACCGACTTACAGTGCTTTTGAGTATGCGCACGGCAAAAACTATAATCACCGCGGCAACCGCCATAGACGCATATCCGTCGATATGCGCGCCCGTAAACTTTTCGACGACGGCGCAAATCAGCACTGCGGACGTAACGCCGGCGTCAGATACCGAATCCACCGCAGCCGCTTTTATCGCGTCCGATCCTATGCGCTTGCCGTATACGCGGTAAAACACAGCCATGCCCGACTTAACGGCAATCGCCGCGGCGAGAGTTGCCCACACCGCAACGTTCATATCCACTTCCACGGGCGTGATCGCGCGTTTCAACCCGCTCGAAAACACTTCCGCGCCGACGGCGACAATCACCGCGCCGAGTATAAAAGTAGCGATATATTCGTACCGCCCGTGTCCGAACGGGTGTTCGTGATCGGCGGCGCGCGCCGCGAGCGCGGTCGCTATTATCGTGACCACCGAAACCGCCGCGTCCGACAGGTTGTTGAGCGCGTCCGAAGTTACCGCCGTCGAATCGGCAAGCACGCCCGTAACGAGCTTTGCCGCGCCGAGCGCGATATTGAGCGCAAGTCCGATTGCGAGCGTGACGAGCGCGGTTTTTGTCCTTGACGATTTTTCCATAACTAATTATGCGGCGAACGAACAAAACAAGCGCGCCGCACGCCGTATAAATTGAATTATATCATATTCGCCGCAAAACTTCAAGTCTTAAATAAAAAAATAATCGAGTGCACAAATGCAAACATGATCACTCGATTATCTTAAACTTTATTGAGGGTTTTCAAAAGTCAATGGGGATAACATTTACTCCCATCATCCCGAGCGCAGTCGAGGGATCTAGGCGAACCGCCGCAAAATAGTAAAGCCGTTACCACTCCCCCCACCATAAAACTTTGCCTTTATTCCCCGTCCGTGACTTCTGTCACTTTAAACAGTTTTTCGCCGTAACCTATTTTGCGCTTTACAAGTCCCTTGGACATAAGCGACATTACGCCCTCGCTCGGCAAGTAAAAATCGCGCGGCTGATAATCGCTGTTCTTTTTCGCGCGCTCGGACATAACGCGCGCAATAAGCTCCGCGACGTACTTTGCGCGGCGCGCGCTCGTCACCTTGACGATGCAGGGAGTGGACGACTTTCCCGACAGCTTTAACCACGGCTTGCCTGCCGCATGCTTTTGCGCGTCCGCAGGCAGTTTTACCGCAAGCGACTTGCCGCGCACAACTATCCGCGCCGAAGCGACCCTACCCACGAAAAACGTTTCGCAACGCTTGCCCGTCCGCGATCGCGCGCGCTCGTAAGACAGCAGTTCGTTTTTGATAGCGCAGTACCACTCCTTTGCCTCGGGTTTGAGCGTAATTATTCGCGCGGTATGCGAATAGTCGTACCGCATTGTTTCGTACCGCTCGCGCACCGTCGTAACGTTTTCGTTTCCCACAGCAACAGCCGTCGTTTGTTCTCCCGAAGCCGTCGGCGCAAGCGGCGCAACAACTCCGTCCGCGCTCGCCGCCGCGACCTCGAACAGTCGCATAGCGACGCCGTTCATTTCGGCGTTCTCGTCCAAGTCGTCGGAGTACGGGCGTTTAGGCAGCGAACCGGTGCGTATAAACCACTTTAACTTTTTGTCCTTGCGCCGCAAATCGGTTTTGTCAGTCGGCTCTTTGGACACAATGCCTATCACGTCGGCAAGCGTGCCCAAGCCGTCGTCGTTGGTTTCCGAAAGTATGTTGCCGCTTTTTTGTAACGCACCCAGCGCGACTTTTCGCCATACCGTAACAAGGTTTACAAACCTCGCGATTATGAGCGTAATTATAATTATGAACGCCGCTATAATAAGCGCGATCGCGCCCTCTGCGGACTGCAAAAATCCGAACACATATCCAAAGAACCCGCATTTTTTGCCCGTATATACGCCTACAACGTCCGAATACGCGGGGTGCACCGAATCCGCGCGCGGCGCATTATCGCCTTTTGTAGTGTACGTAATCGCTCCGTTCGAGGCGACGCGCACCTCCGTTACGCGGTGCGTGATAAGCGCCGTCGCGCCACCCGATCGCACCTCGAACGTGATTACGTCGCCGACGCTAATATCGTCCGCGGACTTCGGCACGCGCCCGACAATCATGTCGCCCGTCGGGATATTCGGTTCCATGGAATCGGAAACTATCGCAAAAAGCCTGTACCCGCCGAACGTCGGATAATACCCGTCAACAAACACGCACAACAGCGAATTGACAGTCAACGCAAGAAAAACGGCAACGCCCAAAACCGCGCCGCACAATTTGGCTATGCGCGCGGCACGCTTGGGTTTGCGTGTATTCGGTTGTTTCAAAAGCCGTTCAGTCATAGTTCGAGCATTAACCGAAGTTCATGCGCCGCAATTCGGTCACAAATAATATTGCCGACCGCGCGATTACAGGCGATCGGCAATTACTTACAGACAAAAGTCAAACGCGTTTATTACGCCGCAACGGTAGCGAGCGTAACGTTGAAACCGACTTCGCCGCCCATGTCCGCGGGATTTTCGGACACAAGCATAAGACTGACGTACACGGTTTCGTTACCAGCTTCGTTAACGACCGCGCCCGTCGCGCCGTCGGCAAGCGTGAAATAAAACTCCGCGCCACCCGTCGTGACCTGTTTCCAATCGCCGCTATCGGCGGGAGCCCAGCCGTCGGGCACTGCGTTTACTCGGTCGCCGACAAGCGCGTAGAAGTCGAGCGTCGTATCCGCGGCATACGCGACGGTTATCGTGTAGTCGCCGACGACGGAGTATTGCGGCAACGCGACGGATACAAATGTCACGCCCTCGATAATGCCCACTTTTTGGTCGTAAGGAACGAGCTTGCCGAGTTCGAGTTTTTCGCCGTCGTTCTGAACGTCCGAAAATCCGAACAGGTACGCCGAACCCGTTTCCGCACGGGCGACTATATTGTCGTTATCGCCCTGCCATGCCGCAAACGATACGGCGGCGACGCCCGCAACCGCGATCGCCGCGGTTGTCAGCATCAGTGTGCTTGTCTTTTTCTTGATTCTCATAAGAATCTCCTATAATGAAAATATTTTATAACCTAATGGGATTATAACCTGTAAACCTTATCGATCTCGTCGTGCGAATTGCCTCTGAACAAGTCGAAAGTTATAACGCCGCCGCCGTCGGGATAATAAAACATGGATACTTGATATTCCATTACGCCGCCGCCGACGTTTATAATAAACGCGTTCCCGTCCTTTTTGACCGTGCCCGTCGCGTCGTTGCAAGTAAGATTGCCGTAGTCCAATCCGTTCAGCGAAAAATAAACCTTTTGCGATTCGCACGCCGGCAATACATAAAACACAGCCGAATAGCCCATGAACCCGAAGTCGGTTTCGAGCGCGGTGAAATTGCCGTCAGCGTCGTAATAACCCATGCCCGACGGCGGCACTGTCGGCTCGCCGTCTTGCCACTGTCCTACGCCCGCGCTTGCGGCAATAGTCGAATCGTGCCCGACCCACTTGGCATACGACGCGCAAAACGCCGACGACAGTACAACCGTAACGGCAAACGCCGATATTATATACTTGTATTTACCGAGTTTAATCACAGTCGCTCCTTCGGCTACCCTGCAACGATAACCGTTAATAGCTTATTCACGAAGCGCGCCGCTGTCAAGCGCAAAAAGAGCGATTTGACCGGTCTTGACAATTCTTGACCCGTTCGTCGGGATTTACGCAAATACTTTGGCGGCGCGACTTTTGCACTATATAAAAAATCACCGTGCGACTTTTTACACAGTGATTATAGCATAGAGCCCCCCCCCCCCCTGTCAAGGGATTTCCTCATGATTATTGCCCTCTTGACAATTCTTGACAAATTTTATTTTTGAGTTTTCAATCGGAATTACGCACCGAGAACCACTTTTGCGACGGGTATGCGTCGCGGTAGATCGCGCGCTTTTTGCCCGTAATGACGCAGTCGTAACGCATGGGCGAAACGCAGGCGACGGCGGGCGCGTGACGGGAAACGCCCAACACCTTGTCTATGCCGAACTCCTTGCCGTCTTTTACAACTGCGAGCGGCGTTATGTTGCCCTCCTCGTCGCACAGCTCTATTACGGAAATCGCTATCCTTTCCATACCCCCGATTATTAACGTTTTGCGCCGATTATATCCGCACTAATAATCGCGGCGCAAAAAACGCCCCGAAATTTCGGAGCGTCGTATACCTAATATATAAAAGTCGAGTTATTTGTTTTGCCCGTCGTCCGCTTTTTTTCCGTCGAGCGCGCCGTCGCGTTTTTCCGTATCGTTATCCGCGTCGTGTAAAACAGATGCGTCAAACGGTTCTTGCGTCACGGGACTCTCTCCGTTTTTATCGGGCAGGGGCTGAACGCCTGTATCCTCGGGCAATACGGGCGTTTTGGGCACGCGCTTATCGGGGTGCTTGTAATAATATACAAGGAATACCGCGCCGCCGATAAAGAACGCAAAAAGTATAATTACGTTCCATATAATATACTGCTTGCGCGATAAGTCGAAGTACGCGAGTTTGAGCAGACAGAACAGCGCAAACGCATACTGTAAAACCACAATCGGCACTACTATCGCAATTATATTCTGTTGTATACCGCTTAAAAACATAATTAGATTATACCCCATACCGTGCGCGCTGTCAAGCGAATGGCGCGTTCATAGCTTTGCCAAAAGTTTTTTAACGCGCTTGACCGGTACGGGCGCGACTTGACCGGACACGTTGTATTCCACGCGCAACACCGTTGCGGGCTTGCCTATCTCGCTCGCGCCGCGCGGTGCGGTCACCCTGTCACCCTCTTGCACGTCGAAGTCCGTTATATACCAATAGGGCGCAGGCTCGCCGTCGAATGCGACTTTTACAAACGTATAAGTTCCGTATTCGCTCAACACCCCGCCGCTCATGGAGTGTATCATGTCTTTTTCTCCTCTGCTTTAATAATTATCGATTGTCGGGTTATTTCGTAAGCTGTTTAGCCGTCACGGTAAATTCTGTCGGTTCGGTAGCGAACGACAGGACCGTGCCGAATCTGTTTTGCACAAGCTCGCCGCGATATACCTTGACCGTAACGAGTTCGTCGGGTTTGACAGTGGCGATAGCGTCGTTATAGTTCAACAGCGACTTGATTGCAATGCCGTTGATCTCGGCTATTTTGTCGTACTGCTCAAACGTGCCGCTTTCCGCCGCTATAACTTTATTGACGTAAACCGTGCCGTTCGACCCGTAAGCAACGTTTATTCCCAGCGTGACCCTGCCGCTGACAACGCCGTCTTGCACAAGGTCGTCGAATATAGCTTTGGCTTTATTCGCGGGTATGGCAAAGCATATCCCTTCCACTTCCTCGTCGCTCGTTTTGGCGTTGACAATGCCTATAAGATTGCCGCGCATGTTAAACAGTCCGCCGCCCGAGTTGCCGGGATTGATTGCCGTGTCCGTTTGCAAAAGTTCCATAGTGTAATCGCCGACGGGGATAGACCGCTTTGTCGCGGACAGTATGCCTTTTGTGACCGTGCCGCCGAGCGATCCGAGCGGATTGCCTATCGCTATCAAGTCCTCGCCGATTTGCAAGCTGTCGCTGTCGCCCCAAATAGCAACGTTGAGCGTGCTCGCTTCCTTAATGGTCACGACCGCTATGTCGTCGCGCTCGTCCGCCGCGACAAGCGCCGCGGTGTAAACATCGCCCGAATGTAACGTAACTTTAATTTCGCTCGCGCCGTCGATAACGTGGTTGTTTGTCACAATATAATATGTTTCAAACGCCGCGTCGTGCGCTACAATCACGCCGCTGCCCGCGCCCGATACGACATACTGCATGCCCCACTGCGTAATAACCGTGTTGGTCTGTATTTCTACGACGGTGTCCGCAACCCTGCGCACGACGTCCGCGGTAGTGCTTTGCACAGCCGTTTCGACAGTCGTGTAAGACACAATTCTCTTGCGCGCGCCGTTATCTGTTTCGCCGCAAGCAACGCACATCGCGGCGACCAACGTTGCAAGTACAACGGATAGGGATATTCTTCTTATTCGTGTATTCATCATAATGCTATTTATCTCCGTTTCCATACCGTTATTGTATGCTTAATTTAAATTATATCCCAATAGCTTGATCGCGACATGAGAGGAGTATGTCGTTTACTATAAAAGTTTGTGTCGATACTGTGTCCGAATATGTTACCGCTCGCAAATATACAGCTTTGCGAGCGCGCGGGTGTACGCAACGTATTTTTCCGTTTCGCCGAGCGCGCCGCAAGCGTAAACGCGTTCGTATTCCATGCCCTTGCTCTGCGCCACGGTGTAAAGCTGTCGCGGCGGCACGAACGTTTTTAAATACTCGCCCGTCGCAACGTCGTCCGCGGAATATATAACCGCGATACGGTCGTCGCCCGCGTCGGCAATCGCTCCGCGCACTTCGTCGAGAGCAATATGCTCCACCGTACCGCCGTCCAGCCCGAGCGACGTGACGGTCATGCCCAACAGCCGATTGACGTACTCCGTTATTTCGCGGGCGTTGCGATAATTTTCGTTGAGCGCATAATGCTTTACATCCTTCCACAGCCCGTCGATTTTATCGAAGTCGCCTATTCCGCGCGTCTTGTTAATCTGTTGGTTGGTGTCGCCGTATACGTTGACCGTGGTCTTGGTGCACTCCGCGAGAATTTTGTACTCGTTGTAAAAATAATCCTGACCCTCGTCTATAAACAACGCGCCCTCGAAGTCGGGTTTGCCTATGACGTAACAGTACGCCGTCAACAATAAGTACAGCTTGCATTTCGTAAGCGCCGCGCCCAGATCGGGAATAAACGGGAACTTTTTGAGATCGATAGCGATAACGGGCGCGCGCGGCTTTTTAATATCGGGCGCGACATACGACCCGCGCGACCACGCAAGCTCGCGCTCGTACTTATCCATTTCGTCACGGTATGCGGCGATACGCTTTTTGTAATTGGTTTTGACCGAGCCGAGCGTGGCTATAAGTTTGCGCTTTATGCCGTCGCCGTAACACGCCGCAACCGCGTCGTCCGACAGCGCCTCGTCACCGCACGTCTGCGCTTCGCTCAACGCCTTGCGTTCGGTCGCCTTTATGCCATGTAGCGACAGTATGAGTTCGCGATACAGATCGGGCATTGTCACGCGCCGCGCCGCGTTTATCATAAGATCGTCCACCACGGGTTGAATATGCTCGGTATAGCGTGCGCTCGGCGCGACGACCACCGCGCGTTCCAGCTCGATTTTTTTGTTGAAGCTCAAATACTCCAAACGCTGTAACAACAGCATGGTTTTTCCGCAACCCGCGCACCCCGACACGACGCAGTTTTCGTCGGCGGGGCGGATTATTATTGCGTTCTGATTGGCTTGAATGGTGGGGATTATGTCGGTCAATCGCTTGTCGCCGCGCTTGACTTCCAGCATGTGCGCCAAAAACTTGTCGTAAACAACGCCGCCTGCCTCGATCGAATAGTCTTGAAACACCGCTTCGAGCTTACCGTTGCGTATGTCGAATTTGCGGCGGAACACCACTTTGTATTCGTACCCGCCGTACTCTATTTTGCCGTCCTCGAACCGCTCGTACACCTTGTTGCCGAGCGGCGAATTGTGCGAAAACACGATTATTTTTTCTTTGTAAATAATGACGTTCGCGCCGACGTATATATCCGCGTCGTCGCCCAAATATTCGTCGCAGTCGGACAGTGTGCGAGCGCGCGTCATGGACGGCGCGTCCGCGCGTCCGCCTATCCTGCCGAGCGGAGCGAGCCGCATGCGCGCAAAATACGGCGTGGACAGCGACTTTTTCAAAATCTCTATATCCCGCCTACGCACGTCGTGCCTGAACTTTTCGGTGCGGTATTCCTCGACCTCGTTCTCGTCGTAAATATCGACCACTCTGTAAGCGAACCCGTCGTTTTCCAGCAAGTCGATCTGCTCGCGCATCATTTCGAGCACGCGCTTTAAGTGTTCCGCTTCCTCCGCAATCTGCTCGGCGTTAAAATTTTCGCTTTCAAAAAAATCCATAATCTTAATTATATATCCTTGCCCGCGTTAAGTCAAGCCCGCCGACAAAATCCGCTCGCTAAAATTCGGGCGTGTATGCCGACGACGCAGAGCAAAACTCTTGAAAATATCCCGTTTTAAACCCCAGCTTGACAGCGTGCTCGGCGACGACCTTGTATTCTATTTTGCGCAGTCGCACGCTCGGCTCGCCCACGCCGTTGGGCGTGAACTGACTCATGAGCGACAGCACGACGTCCGTACCCCAACGCCGCGCTATGTCGTCGATAACCGCTATCGAGTTTTGCACGCAGTCGGGCAGCACCAAATGCCTTATTATAAGCCCGCGCTTTAATATGCGCTTGCCGCCATGCTCCGTCCACTCGTCGCACGTTTTGCGCATTTGTTCAATAGCGTTCACAGCGATTTGCGGATAGTCGCTCGCGCGCGAAAGCCTGTGCGCTATATCGCTGTCGGCATACTTATAATCGGTCAAGAACACGTCGGTAAACGCGCTTGCGCGGCGCACCGCGTCAACCGTGTCGTAACCCGAAGTGTTGTATATAAACGAATTGTCGCGCTTGCACAGCGGCAACGCGCGCTCTATGGCGGACAGATAATGCGAGGGCGTGACAAGGTCTATTGCGCCGCGCGCACCGTCGAAAACTTTGGCAAGCGCGTCGTCCGAGTATTCCTCGCCCGCCCCGCCGCGGCTTATTTTATGATTTTGACAATACGAACAGCCGAGCGAACACCCGCCGAAAAACACCGCCGTCACCGAACCTAAACACGGTTCTTCGTACTCGAACGGGTCGATTATCTTTGCTATACGCGCGTGCTTTGCGCCGCCGCAAATACCGACCGCACCGTCATCGCGCGCCGCGCCGCAACCGCGCGGGCAGTCGTAACAACGCTTCATTTAAGTATCGCTTTAAGCACGACGCGCCGTACCGTCGGATAGCTCAAATCGCCGTCCAGCCAAAACGTGACGAGCGGCAACCGCGCGTCGGCGCAAATAGCGGCGACCTTGGCGTCGCGGTCCTGCCTGTCGGCGCGCAAATGCGATCTGTCGTTGAGTTCCACCAACAACAGCGGCGCAAACGTGTCGCGATCCACAAAACAATAATCGCATACGCGGAACAGTTCGTTGCGATACGACGTGTTTGTCTTTTTGTCGATGACGTTTATCAGCGCGACTTGGGGCACTACTTCGTATTTATCGGGCGCGATCTCGCGCAGTTTCATCAAAAAATCGTATTCGGGTCGGGACAGCATTGTGCCCTTGCGCTCGTATCGCGCGTTTAGTTTTATTTTTTCCTTGGGCTTGTAGAACAGCGCGAACAGACAAAATATTATGAGCGCGACGCTCACGATTGTCATTATCCAAAACGTGTCCTCGTGAAAATTCCTGAAAAACGGCATAAGGCTGAACGTGAATAACGTCAGCCCGACAAAAAAGAATATTATATAAATAGCTTTGCGGAATTTCACAGACTTACTCCGAAATGGCGACGCGCCGTCGCGCCGCACGGTCGCAGGCTTGTTGCAGCCGTATTTTTATGCCGTTTCGGACAAGTCCGCGACATCAGTCGCGTTCCGTCCGCCCCTTTACCGTATGTATGCGCAGGTTATCCCGCGTATTACTTGTTGCTACTCGATTTGTTGCTTTTGGGAAGAATAACTACGCAACGGTACGGCTCTTTGCCCTCCGACGCAGTCGTAACTCTGTCGTCGTCCGTAAGCGCGTTATGCACCGTGCGACGATCGACGCGTTCCATCGGTTCGAGCTTGATTTTGCGCCGCTTTGCCGCGCACTCGTTGGCTCTGCGCCGCGCCATGGCGGTAAGCGACGCCGCTCTGCGCTCGCGATAACCGTTGCAATCGACGGTTATGCTTATGTGGCTCTTTTCCGCGCGCGCGCAAGTTTCGGCAAGGTACGACAGCGCGGACAGCGTTTCGCCGTGCCGACCGATTATCAAAGAATCGTCGCCCTCCGCCGCGGATATGGATATGTTCTCGCCGCTATCGTCCGCTTCGACGGTGGCGACAAAGCCCATTTTTTCCGTTACGTCTTTTATGAACGCCAATGCGTGCGCCGCCGCGACTTTGTCCTCTGCGCTCAACTTGCGGGGCTTGCGCTCCTCGCCGCGCGCGTCGCCGTTCGATTGGGGCTGTACCGCTCCGCCTTGCTCCTGCGCTTTGTCCTGCGCTTGCGCTTTTTTTCCGTCCGACTCGGGCTTGCGGTTTTGCGCCGCCGCAGACGCGTTTCCTCCGTTGTTTTTCGCCGACCGTTTTTGTTCGGACGGCGCGCCGTCGTTTTTTGATTGCGCCTGCCTGTTTACGGGTTGCGCTGTCTCCGCTTTCTTTTCCTGTTTGGGCTGCGGTTTATCCGAGTTGGTCGGCTTGCTTTCCGCCGTCTTTACGGGCGGCGCGGTGCGCTCGGCTTGCGCCGTCGGTTGCGCCTTTTCGTCCTCGCGTTCGAGCGTAATGCGTACTTTTGCTTTGCGGAACAGTCCGCCCGCCTCTACAACCTCTACGTTCACTTCGTCAAGGCTCGCGCCGAGCTGTTTAAGTCCTTGGCTAATCGCGTCGTCGATTTTTTTCGCGGTAACTTCGATTGTCACTTTCCTAACCTACCTTTCGCCGAACGGCAAATATTATCGGGGCTGTCGTGTAAACAAAGCCGCGACCGTGCCGCGACCTTGAATAAAGAGCTTTCGCTCCGTTATTTTTTCTTGTTCTGCTTGGACGACATATCTACGCCCATAAGCTCGTTGGGATCGGGTCTGCCGCCGCGCTGAACGGACCGCACGGACGAACCCGCCGACTTTTTGGCTTTTTTATCCGCCTTGCTCGGCTTGCCGACGTTTGCGTCGTTCCCGCCGACGGTCGCGCTAACCGTAACTGTTTCCTTCGCGCCCGCATTGGGGTTTGCGCCCTTGACGTAATGAATAATGGGCGACTGTTTGTAGTTGACCGTGCGCGTGCTGCCCGTCGCAATGCCGTGATTGCGCGACTGTCTACGCTTGTCTATAAGCCGAATAATGCCCGTGAACGCGAAGTTAAAGAACAGCGTCGTAGCGCTGTTGACCGTCATGTACAGCGCGAATATCGACGCGTACTGCACGGCGAATATCGCCATCATTATGGGCATGATTATCATCATGACTTTCATGCTCGTAGCTACGCCGCCTTTGGCGTTTACCTGTCCCGCGCGCTTTTGCTGGAACATGGTCAAAAGCTGCGACGCGACCGACAGAAATACTACAAGTATGGGCAGTATCAAATAACCGTTTGTGCGGCTTTGGGTCTTGTCGCTCAACAGCTTGCCCATGACCTGTTCGTACATGTTGCGGTTGAACGCCTTTGCCTGTTGGTCGGTAGAGAGCTTGCTCGTGCTTGCGTTTTTGTAATCGTCAACGCCCTTGACAAACGCGTCCCACGACAGTACGGCTTGATCGCCCCACGGCACGTCGGGCGCCCAAATGTTTTTAATCCACAGGAAGGACGCTTGAACTTTATCTATGCGCTTTGTGCCCTCGCGCATGAGTTTAAAGTCCTCGGGTAGCTCGTACCCTTCCGGCACTATCTTTTTATACTCCTCGTCTTCGGCAATGCTCTTGCGAAGTTTGTCCGCATAACCCTCGTCCAGTCCGTAATAGTACATCTGATACACAACGTCCTGTCCTATCTTTTCGGCTATGGGTTTGAGTTTGGCTTCCTCTGCGGTCGGATTTTCCTCGTCCGCGGGATCGTAAATCTGAGTGTAAACGTACTGATATTCGTCGTACATGGTCGTATATTCTTTAAACGTCATGTACTCGGCTATCGTCTGCATGGAAATCCACAGCGTGATAAACACGACAAGCGTGGCTATCATGGGCAGACACGACGAAAAATAGCTGTAACCCTCTTTGCGGTTTAGCTCCATTTGCTTTTGCGAAAACGCCTGCTTGTCGCCGCCGTACTGCTTTTGGATCTTCTCCATAGTCGGCTTTAACCGCTCGGTTATTTTTTGGTTCTTGTTCATTTTGTACCGCTGATAAAAATCGAGCGGCGACAAAACAAGTTTCAACAGCACGGTAAAAACGACGATACGCCAGCCGTAATCGGCGACGAACGCGAACGTTTTGAGTATGAGCAAATGCCACATACTGCCCGGGGCGGCGACGCCGGGTGTAACCGCCGCAGGCGTCGCGCCGAGGAAAGCTAATACGGAATTTAAAATAGCCATTTCATATCTCCGTGAGGGTTGTCCGGAACGGGGTCGAACCCGCCCGCCTTCCACGGCACGCAACGCAACAACCGCTTTGTGCCGAGGAATATGCCTCTGATCACGCCGAACCGCTTTATAGCCGTGACCATGTAGGTCGAACAGCTCGGCGTGTATATACAAACGTCGGGGGTCAGCGGCGATATGCACTTTTTGTAAAAGTACACAAGCCCCAGAAACAACCACCTGAACGTAAGAATATCGACGAGAATACGTTTGCCGCGCCGAGTCATTTCATAAGCCCCGCGCGAGTGAACAGACTGACAAGTTCGCCGTCGAGCACGTCGTAAGACTTGCCCGCGGCGGACGGATTGGCGACGACAATCGCCTGACAGCCCGATATGGAAGAAAGCCGATCACCCACCGACGCGCGCAGTCTGCGTTTAACCTTGTTGCGCACAACGGCTTTGCCGACTTTATTCGACACCGAAAAACCCACCCGAACCGACCGCGCGGGCGTAAAAATCAAAACCACGTCCGTTTCGGACAGACGCTTGCCCTTGCGGTAGACGTAAGAAAACGAACCGTGTTTATTCAGCCTGTTCGCTTTATTAAGCAATTATTTGCCGAGCGGCGTGGGCGTAAGACGAGCTCTGCCCTTGTTGCGACGGCGTTTGAGAACGCGGCGTCCGCCCTGCGTTTTCATTCTCTGACGAAAACCGTGAACTTTGCGTTGTTGACGTTTCTTGGGTTGATAAGTTCTTTTCATAATGTACTCCGAAAATCTGCGGTCTGCGCCGCAATAGCATACTACCGACAATTATACAGTAATTCACGCTTTAAGTCAAGCGGTTAAACCCCTTCCGCCCCGACTTTAATCGAATTATAATGCAAACGCAACGTCGAATTTTGTATGCCGCAATGTCGGAATAAAAAATACTGCGCGACTACAACCGTTCGTGCAGTATTCCCGTACGCGTCGGCGCAAAAACGTAAAAGCCTTGCATGCCGCCGAGTGCGCGTGCGCAAGCCGCAAACTTTTGTATATCGGTAAAATAGCCGAGCACCATACCGCCCGAGCCCGTGAGATTGACCGCCGCGCCGTGCGACTTTAACAGCTCGGCGTTTTTCTGTATCTGCGGCGCAAGCTCGCACGCGGGTGCGTACAGCGCATTGCCCGCAAGCTCGACCGCCGACGGGTCGCCCGACAGCAACAGCTCGCACAGCTTGTCGTTATCGGTCGGACAGAACGCGCCGCTCTCGTGCAAGCGATCGAATTCCGCATAAGCGCGCGCAGTCGAAACCTCGCCCGACATCAGCCCGACGATAAACAGCTCCGCTTTGTTCTCTATAAAAAACAAATCCTCGCCCGTGCCGCGAACGCGCGCAAGCCCGCCCGTAAGCATGAACGGAACGTCCGACCCGACGGATAACGCAACATTGCGCATGTCCACGCCGCGCGCGGGAAGTTTATACATAACGTCGAGCGCGCGCAACACCGCCGCGCCGTCGGCGGACGATCCGCCCAGCCCCGCGCCGATAGGTATGCCCTTTTCGACGGTAATATCCCAACCGCCGCCTATCACGGCTTGAACGGCGCGCGCCGCTTTTGCCGCCGTGTTGTCCTCGCCTATATCGGCGTTGACAAACCGCACGTTGATTTTATCGTCGCTCCGCTCTGTCACTGTCACGGTGTCGAACGCGTCGAGCGACAGCATTACGCTGTCCAGTTCGTGCAGTCCGCTGTCTTTGTTTTTGCCTGTAATATTGAGCGATAAATTTGCTTTGGCAAACGCTCGAAGTCTTACGCTTTGTCCCATGCAACGATTATACCACCGCCGCCGCGCAATGTCAACGCCGCGGCGGAATTATTTGTCTCCGAGCAACCCCGCCCGATACAGCATATCGCGCCGCCCATATTATCGCTTAAAAAATGTCAAACCGCTAATTTTTTATAATTTGCCCGTCGGCGAGGTTTTGGAAAATCAGCCAATACCCGTTGCCCGTCGGCGTTTCGCGTTGCGACGGCAACCATTGCGCCTCGTCGCCGAGCGGCGAAACCTTTTCGTACACGCCGCCGACGGCATAACACAAAAACGCATTGCCCGCGCGCCCGACGGAAATTTTGTGCCCGTCGAACGCAACTTTCACCCACTCCATATCGGTCAACAAATCGCCCAGTTCTTTGTCCTTTTCGGCGTTGGCAAACAGCTTATCTATGTCGGCGCGCGCCCGCTCGAAAAAATCGGACTTGCGCAAAAACCTTACGCTGTCGTTTACGGGAGTTTTGCGCACGTTCTCTTTGCGTACAAGCGGCATGCGCTTTGTGCGGTTCTTTAACCACCTCGCCGCGAGTGCCCACGGCATATCGCCGTCGTAACTTTCCTCCGCCCGCGCCGCAACCGTCGCGGCGGCTTCGATTTGAGTCGGCGCTACGGGCGTTGCCGTCACAGCGGGTTGCGAAGTCTCAACAAAATTGTCCGACTTAACGGGTTGAGTCTGTTTGACAGTCTGTATCGATTGCGCCTGTTGCTCGTGCCTATCGGTGCGCGTATGTTGCTCTGTTTGCGCAGGCGCGTCGGTCGGCGCGGTTTCGACAACATATTGCGTCGCGTCCGTATCTGCTTCGCCGACGGGCGACGGTTGCGGTTGACTTTGCGAATACTGCGTATTATCGTCCGTTTGAGCGTTTGCTATCGCGCCGAACGGCTCGACGTCCTCCGCAAGTTCGCCCAATTCCTCGGTCAAGTCGCTGTCGGTCACAGTCGTTTCGGCTGTTTCCCTCCGATCGTCCGTCGGCGCGTCCGCTGCGGAAAAATCCACCTCGACGGACGGGCTGTCCGCTTGTTCGGCTTGCATGTTCGACGTGCTGTCGGCACGGCTGCCGTCGAGCGCGGCGGTCGTTTCGGCGGCGACAAGATTGCGCGCGGGGATATTGGGCGGCGGCACGACGCGCGGCGCAAGCCCGTCGAGCACGCGCGGCGTGTCGAGAAACCCGTCCACTTCGCTCATACGCGATTGAAAATCTATGGGCGTATAAAAATCGGATTCGGCAATCGCCTCGTCGCCGTAAATCGCCAAGCGCGACTGCGGAATACCCGTGCCGTCGGGCATGGGCAAAACCTGCGGGCGCGGCGCAATGGGCGGAAGCGCGGCGGCGGGCGTGCCCGTTAGCACGGGCGCGCGCCGATCGTTCTTGTTTAACAAGTCCATCAGGTTGGCTTCCCACATGCGCTTGCCGTTAGTGCCGTACAGCCGCAAATGTTTGTCGAAAACGGCGAAGTGCAATTCGTCGATGTTGCCCGCATTGACCGAGAACACCGCGGCGGGATTGTTTCCGCTCGGCAGATCGCGCACAAACACAGACGTTCGGGTGACAATACCCGCTTTAAGATCGTCGCACCGCGGCATGTCGAACGTGCGCAAAGAGAACTTTACGCCCTGCGCGCTCTTTTCTATAAGCACGACGCCTTTGCCGTCGCCCGATAATATAAGCATCTTTTTTTCGTACAGCATAACTCCACCTACACGCAATAATACCGTATAATGTATGCCGCGTTTTGTTATATTTATGCTATGCGGCGCGAATGTTGTCGGCATGCCTAATAGCAAAAACCGCACGCACGGCGCGGCGCAAAAATCCGTCAAGCAAAAACGCCCGCCAACGCGCAACCGAAAATGTCAATAAAAACCCACCGCTCACGACTGAATACGCCGACATAAAACGCGCGCACCGATTTAGAGCACGCGCGTCGTAACGCCGAAGTATCGATAAATATTTACTTTATATCATTGCTTGGTAACGTCTTTTATATCGTCGCGGACATAAAGCCCTTGAAGTTTGGGGAAGTCCACGCCGAACCACTTGACCGCGCGTTTGAGATCGGCAGGCACGACGAACTTGTTTTTTGTGTCGTTTATGTCGAAGTATTTGATACGCCCGCCGCCCACCGAACCGTAAAGCGGTCTGCCGTCTTTAAAGACAATCTTGCACTTGTGCCGCTTGCCGTCGATTTCGACCGAGCCTTTGTATATTTCCCTGTCAACCTTGCCTATGCGCATATCCGCGTCCATATCGGCAAAAAAGTCGAAGCGATAGCGCGCGCAACTCATTCTTTCCAGCCGCAACGCCTCGCCGCGATCGACTTCTATAATATTTTCGCCGTCCGAAAACGCCGTGCGCGTTTTTGACAGCACCTGAAAACAATATCGCTTGCCGCTCGACCTGTCAATGTAAGTATACTGCAAAAAGCTCATCGGGAACATCACGCGCAACGCGTAATTGTACACCACGACTATTATAATAAGCACAACTCCGACAATCGCGCCCACCGTCGCCAAAGTTCCGTCGGCGACCATGGAAATAATAAGCATAGCGACCGCCGCGCCGCCCAGCAAAAAATTGAGCGCGAGCTGCCACGCCTTGGTCGTAAAAACGTCGTTGCGCACGCTCGTTATTTTTTGCGCGCGATCACGCAACGTCTGCGAAAACCTCGCGCGCATGTCGTCGGCTTGGGACTTTTCGGTCGCGCCGTCCGCGCCGTTCGATTGTTCGGGTTGCAAGCGGTCGTCCACTCTATCTGCTCTCCGCGCCGTCGGGATATTTGCCCGTAAAGCAAGCGTCGCAATATCTGTCCGCAAGCCCCGCGCGCGCAAAAGCCGACATAGGCAAGTATCCGAGCGAATCGGCATCTATGGACTTGCGTATTTCTTCCACACTCATACGCACTGCGGCAAGCGCCTTGCGTTCGGGAATATCCGAGCCGTAAGGACAGGAGTACACGAACGGCGGCGAAGCTATGCGCATATGCACCGCTTTCGCGCCTGCGTCCTTGACCAAGCGAATAAGGTTTGCGCTGGTCGTGCCGCGGACGATAGAATCGTCTACAAGCACCACGCTCTTGCCCTCTATCGCGCCGCGCAAAGCGTTGAGCTTAATGGACACGGCTTCGCGGCGAATTTCGTCCGTGCCTTTTATAAACGTTCTGCCGACGTAAGAATTTTTCATCAATCCGTCAACATAACTTATCCCGCTCTCGTAAGAATAGCCGAGCGCGAAATGCAAGCCCGAACTGGGCACGCCGATAACAATATCCGCCTGCGCGGGCGCGGCTTTGTACAGCTCTCTGCCTATATCTATGCGCGCTTTATAAACGCTTTTGCCGTCTATGTACGAATCGGGACGCGCAAAGTACACGTACTCGAATATGCACTGCGCGGGCTTGACCTTGCCCACCATGCTATCGAAATGCGTAACGCCGTTGTCGTCGATTTTAATCAGTTCCCCGGGGCGCACGTCGCAAACGGTCTGCGCTCTTATAACGTCGAACGCCGCAGTTTCCGACGCAAAGAAGTACGCATTGCCGCGCTTGCCGAGCGACAGCGGCTTAAACCCGTAAGGGTCGCGCACCGCCATAAGTTTTTTGGGGCTCATAAGCACTATGGAAAACGCGCCTTTCAGCTTGGCGGCGGTGGCGAGCATTGCTTCCTCCGCGCTGTGCGTCTGCGTGCGCGCAACGGCGACCATGTTCATTACCATTTCCGCATGACTGGACGACTGAAAAATAGCGCCGCGGCTTTCCAACTCCGAACGCAGTTCGTCGTAATTAGTAATAGTGCCGTTCATGCAAATGGTCATCGACCCCTTGCAATAGCGCGACACTATGGGTTGAACGCCGTCGTTCTCCTCGCCCGTGTAGCCGTAAAGCACATGCCCCACGCCGATTTTCCCTTTGAGCGTGGGAAGATTGTACTTTGTAAAAACTTCGTTGACAAGCCCTTTACCCTTGACCGTGTACAGCTTGACATAGTCGTTGGTTACTATGCCGCAACTCTCTTGACCGCGGTGCTGTAATGTATACAGCCCGTGATACAGGTCGAGCGCAACGTCGCCGCCGTCAAAGTCATAAGCGCCCATTACTCCGCATTCTTCGTGAATCATTGTGTCCGCCTTTGTAATAAGTGTCGGTTATCGCCCGCCGCACAGAAAAAGTTAAGCACGGCGCGCACATGTATTGTATCATATTCGCGCGTTTTTTGCAACCGCCAAAAGGCTGTGCACGACAATTTCCCGATTTTTTGTAAATCAGAGTAGCGGAATCGCCTTGCCCTTATCACCTCCCCATCATTTCGACCGAAGTGAGCGTCAGCGAACGTAGCGGAGAAATCAAGGCGTTAGCCGCATGATTTTTTGTTTTGCTTTACTACTCTGCGGCGGTTCGCCTTGATTTCTCGACAAGCTCGAAATGATGGGAGTATAAGCATTTCTTTTCTATATACTCTAATCAAGTTTTGCGAAGAGCAAAACTTCCGCAACTATTATCTTTTATCTATTATTTATTATCTTAATCCCCCCATCATTTCGACCGAAGCGCCATAACTTTACGCATGCACTTAATCGGGTGAAAACTCAATCGGCTATTAAAGTAAACACACGAAATAAATCCAATCTATGATTGGCGGAGAAATCAAGGCGACAGCCGCCCTATTTAAAATCAACCACACAAAAATCAAGGCTTGCGATATATCACAAGCCTTGCGCCTTTTACATTACTTATTATCTACTGCCCGTTATTTCCCGCGCTCACTCTTTCGGGTATTAAGTCGGTAAGGTCGGGATACTCGGCAAACACCTCTATTCCGTTGTACAAGTCCGCTATGTCGTTTATGATATTGCGGATATTGTTGTAATCGTTGCTCAACGTGGTGTTGTTCCAAGTTTCTATCGCTTGCGTTTCGGTCAAGGTCTTGCCGTATTCGTAATCCGTTTTGTATCCTTTCAACGCGGTGAACAGCGCGTTTGTTTTGACATAGACCGAGTTCGCCTTGTTCTGGATTATGTCGTTGTACGCTTTGAACTCCGTTTCGGTGGTTTCCGTGAAGTTGACTTCGTCATCGACGAACGCCGCGGCTTGCGCATTGTAGTCGAGTATCGCTTGTATAGCGCGGTCAAACCCGACATCGGCAAAGTCCGCCGCCCTGTACGGATTGGCGTTATTTTCGTCGAACACGCGTTTTTGCGTGGACGGGTCGATAATCCACGGTTGGTTTTCGTAGTTAAGGTTGCTCAAATTGATAAACAGTTCGAGCCGCGCGCCCGTAAGTTTTTCGGCGTTGGGGTCGTCCCCGCTTTCCTTTTTGAACACAAGCTCGACGAGCCGACCGTACATATCCTTATCGGGCAAAAACAGCTTGTTGCGGATATAGTACGCGCCCTTATTGAAATGCTGGCAGAATACCGCGCTCTTGTGTTCGTACTCCGCCTCGACATAACCGAACGCGGGCATAAACGTAAGCCCGCCGAAGCACGAAAACACGAGCGTAATGGCAAACGCCCACAGCGCGCCGCGCGCCGCGCCGAGCACAAAGCCCGACAAGCGGGACAGCGGCGATTTCTTTTTGCCTATATACGATTTGATAATGACGGTGACTATAACGAGCAACAGCCGCGCGATCATAAAAATTCCCACGCCGCAGATCGCCGAGAACATGATGAACGCAAGATATAAAGCCGTGCCCTGCGCCGCGTCCACACCGACAATGTTTGCTTTGTCAATAATTTCGGCAATGGGTTTGTAGAAGTTTTCGAGCAGGAACGGAGAATAATTGCCATCGCCCAAAGACCCGTAAATCCATTTGGCAAGCGAAAAGTCCGACTTTTCGCCGAACCCGTTGCCGAGCACGAACGTCTTAACGCCCTCTATGCCGAGCAACGCTTCCGCAATGACGTTTGCGAGGAAAAACGCCAAAAGGAACGCAATCAAGAACGCGCCCAAAGCCAATACCGACTTTTTAAAGCCTTTAAACACGCCGACCAATCCCAAAAGCACAATCAACGCTATTATACTGATATCAATCCAAGACATATAATTCCTCCGTTTACTTATTGCCTTGTAACGTTTATTTTAAACGTCCGCTTTTTGTTGCGCCCGCGGCGTATAAACGTCGCGCAATCGGGCAAAAATCGGCGTATGACTTTCGACGATTTTACATTACCCGATACTGCGTCCGTCGGCGCGGAGCCGCTTGTCGGATCCGAACGCGACTTCGAGTTCGACTGCGCGCTGTTGAGCCTCGGCAAACTCCCCGTCGTGCTGTGCATAGGTTCCGACCGCGTCACGGGCGACTGCCTCGGTCCGATTGTCGGACAAATGCTCGTGGAGCGCGGCGCGCCCGCGTTCGTTTACGGCACGCTCACCCGACCCGTGACCGCGCTTAATCTAAAAGACGCGGTCAAACACATCAAGGACGCGCACGGCGATAAAAAGGTGCTCGCAATAGACTCGTCCGTGGGCAGGCTGGGCGACGTGGGAAAAATCCGCATAGCGTTCGGCTCGATAGCCCCCGGCAGCGCCGACGGGAAAAAGTTGCCCAAGGTCGGCGACGTATCTATTACCGCTACCGTGACAGACCCGCGCAAAACCCCGCTTTCTGCGGTACGGTTGGGCACGGTGTATTCGCTCGCCGTAGATATAACGGAACGCATACTTCGTTGTCTTCGGTAGGCTTACTGACATTTTAGCACAAACTTTGTGATTTTGTCATTAACAAAACATTAGAATTTGATTAGAACGCGACCGAAATAGCGGTTAATTATAAAATTTAAGCCGTATTCCCGCCCGTCGCGCACGATTGCAGTCAATTCGCGCAAATACAGCCCCATGCGTTCGCGCGATTTTTCGCTATGCGACAATTCCGACAAACAGCCCGATAAACGCATGTTTTCCCCCAATTTTCGACCGCCTTGTATAGGTATACTGTACGCATGAAAAACGAAACGAAAAGCATATCGGAAATTTTTGCGGACGCGCTGCGCGCCGACGACTCGCCCTTTGACGGCGATTGCGCCGACCGAGCCGACGATCCGCCCGCGCTCACGTCGCACTATTCAAACGCGCTCGAAGCGTTGACGGCGGTCGCCCCGCAAGGCAGTACCGTGCGCGTCGTCGGGTTCGACCGCGCGGATATATTTTTGCGCGCGGGCTACCGCGTCGTGGACGGCGACGCGGACGTCACGATCGCGCGCGGCGGCGAGCGTGAATTCGACGCGGCGCGCAAGACCGAGTGTAAAAAACTTATTCTCGCGCCCACCCGCGCTTATGCCGCGGCGGACTCCCCGTCGTATCGCACAAAGGATAAAGCGTTCGCCGTAATGCGGCTCGGCAAAAAACCGTTCGCCGCAGTGTTCGACGCGAAAGACGCCGACAAAAATCTCGCCTCGCTGTTCGGCGAGGTAGTCGCGCTCGACCTCGCGGCGTTCGATCTGACGTTCGGCGCATACATGCGCGGCGAGCGCGCGGACGGCACGACTGCCTCGGACATAGCAAAGCTGATAACAGAAACTACGGCGGAACTCAAATCGAACGAAAAGAACAGAACGAAAGCGGCAGAAACGCTTGTGCGCGCGGGCGAAAAATGCGCGCGCATAGTAGAACGAACGCCCGAACTCTTGCACAATTCGGGCGCGGCGCAGACCGCGGAGGCGTTGCGCATGCTGTACGCCGCCGAGGACAGACCGCTCGGCATGCGCGGCGAAACGGAAATGTTGCTGTCCGCTTACGTGACCGAGTTTTACATAAAAAGTCTGACGACCGTCAAAACCGAATTTCCGCCCGACAACAGCCGCCGCATTGACAGCGTTTGCGAATACTTCGGCACGGACGTGCGCCGCGCGTGCGTATACGCAACGGCTATATACCCGCCCATGAAAATGCGACTTTACGAGTATCGCAGGGACGAATTTCGCACCGAACAACTGCGCATGCTGTACGAAATAAAACGCCGTCACTCCGCGGCGTGGCAGGTATTTAAACGACTCTATCCCGACGACGGATACGGGCTTAAAACGCTTATCGACAAAACCGATATAGGGATATGCCTCGCGCTCGCGCCCGACGTGTTCGCCGCCGATACAATGCTGTCGTTCTTGAAACAAACCGGCAGACTGGAAAAGTATATTGTTTAATACTTTTCTGCGGTGGTTCGCCGATCAATCGACAAGCTCGGAATGATGGGAGTGTTGGTTATTGCCGCCCACCCTTGCGGCGGTTCGCCTTGATTCCTCGGCAAGCTCGGAATGATGGGAGTATAAGCATTTCTTTTCTATATATATCTAATCAAGTTTTGCTTTACGCAAAACTTCCTCAACTCTTATCTTTTATCTCTTATTTATTATCTAAATCCCCCATCATTTCGACCGAAGCTCCATAACTTTATGCATGCAATTAATCGGGTGAAAACTCAATCGGCAATTAAGTAAACACACGAAAGAAATCCAATCTGTGATTGGCGGAGAAATCCAGGCGTAAGCCGCACCAAGCACAGCTTGGATTTCTGTCGTGTGTGGGCTTTGACCGTTTATTGTGTTTGCTCCCGAATAATTGCGTTACGTTAGTGTAATCTTGTACTCCCTGCGGCAGTTCGCCTAGATTCCTCGGCAAGCTCGGAATGATGGGAGTGTTGGTTATTGCCTCCCAATCTTTCGGCGGTTCGCCGATCAATCGACAAGCTCGGAATGATGGGAGTATAAGCATTTCTTTTCTATATATATCTAATCAAGTTTTGCTTTACGCAAAACTTCCTCAACTCTTATCTTTTATCTCTTATTTATTATCTAACCCCCCCCCCCATCATTTCGACCGAAGCTCCATAACTTTATGCATGCAATTAATCGGGTGAAAACTCAATCGGCAATTAAGTAAACACACGAAAGAAATCCAATCTGTGATTGGCGGAGAAATCCAGGCGTTAGCCGCACCAAGCACAGCTTGGATTTCTGTCGTGTGTGGGCTTTGACCGTTTATTGTGTTTGCTCCCGAATAATTGCGTTACGTTAGTGTAATCTTGTACTCCCCGCGGCGGTTCGCCTTGATTCCTCGGCAAGCTCGGAATGATGGGAGTGTTGGTTATTGCCTCCCAATCTTTCGGCGGTTCGCCGATCAATCGACAAGCTCGGAATGACGGGTGGTTTGGCTTTACACGCTATCATAAAGTCAAATTACCATATTATAACTCATTTATTGCGCACTTTGTATTCTTAATTCTACATCATAATACATAAAATATATAGCACGGGAAATAACTCGCATTTGTGTAAAATATGTGTGTTTAATGTAAAATTATGAATTATCTTGAAATAAACCCTTGACATATCCTTATTTCCGTGATATTATGTAAATAATAAATTTTTCCATCAGGAGGTAAAAATGGAAAAAAGTGCAAAGAAACTGTGCGGCTTCATTTTCGCCGCGCTCGTAGCTGTCGGGCTTGTGCTCGCAATCGTCGGCATGTGCACGGGTATCGTGACTATGACGGTAGGAAGCGCGTCTAAATCGGTAGGCTTGTTTGACGCGGAATGGGCTGAAATGGAAAAAGCGGCAGAAGGCGCTGAAATGTTTGGCATAACCGTGCCGTCGCGTACTTTCACCCTTATTTCGTTTATCGTCTTGCTTATCGGCGCGGTAGTTCTCGTTATTGACGCCATACTCCGCGTGTTCATGGGCAAAGACCTCAAAATCGTCCGCATAATCGGCGTTGCGCTCGCTTTTGTAGGCGCTATCCTCGTGCTTGTTGCGGGTCTTGTGCTTGCAGGCGACTTCAAAGACTTTGTGAAACTCGACTACAGCGCAGGCGTGGGCATTTGGCTCGGCTTTATCGGCGGTCTTGTTGCGGCTGTCGGCGGCGGACTTCCCCTGCTCAAAACATTTAACTAATAATCGGATTACTACATAATGCAAAATAAAAAATCCCGTTCGACGCGCTGTCGGGCGGGATTTTTGCTTGCGGGATTTTTGTGCACTATACGCCGCGTGCAACTTTATAGCCCTGCGGCGGGTGGCTTTACATTTATCAATCGGTCAAATATTTCATAAGCGATTTTACGCTGTCGAACACGACGATAGGAACTTTGGTCGCGTTGAACACGCCGCCGAACTTATCGAAGCCCGCTTTTACGTCCTTGACGTCGCCGAACTCTATTTTTGCGCCCGATCGCAACAGCGTTACGACGGTAGCGTTGATTGCGGCGGCAAGGTTTTTCATAAGCCCGACGTTTGCCAGATTTTTAAGTTCAGTCGGCACCGACTCGTAAGCGTCTTTCAGACGGGTCAACAGTTCGTCGCGCTCCGCTTCCGTTTTCAGTTGCGAAATTCTGCGGTACAGTTCTACGCGCATTGCGCCGTCGCAATAGTCTTTGGGAATAACGGCGGTAAAATCCACTTTCATGACGGGGTCTTTATGCGTCCGCAAGGTTTGCCCTTTTATTTCCGCGACAGCCTCTTGCAACAGCTTGCAATACAGCGAATAGCCGACGCTCACCATGTGTCCGTGCTGTTCCGCGCCGAACACGTTCCCCACGCCGCGTATGCGCATGTCCTGTTCGGCTATCTTCACGCCGCTACCAAGTTCGGTATAGCGCGACACGGCCTCCAAGCGTTCGAGAGCCGCGCCCGTCAGTTTGCTTTCGTTGCCGTAAGTAAAGTAAACCTGCGCCACGCGATCCGACCGCCCGACCCTACCTTTAAGCTGATACATTTGACTTAAACCCATGTTTTCCGCGCCGTATACTATCATGGTGTTGGCGTTGGGTATGTCTATGCCGTTTTCTATAATTGTGGTCGCGACAAGCACGTCCGCTTTACGCTCGGCAAAGCTCTCGACGGCGGCGGTAAGTTTGCGCTTATCCATTTGCCCGTGCGCATACGTAAACTTTATATCGGGCATCATAGATTGCAGTCTGCCCGCGTACTCGGCGATGCCCTTGCCCGTCGCGCCGCCCGTGACATAGTTATAGACAATAAAAACCTGCCCGCCGCGCGCGACCTCGCGAGTGACCGCGTCTTGCGCGAGCGCGTCCGAATATTCGGTGACGTACACTTGCGCAGGCAGTCTGCCCGTCGGCGGCGTTTCGAGCATAGACACGTCGCGTATGCCCGACATTGCCATGTGCAAAGTTCGCGGTATGGGCGTTGCGGACAGCGTAAGCACGTTAATATCCGTTTTAAGGTTTTTAATTTTCTCCTTGTCGGACACGCCGAACTTCTGTTCCTCGTCCAGTATAAGCAGTTCCAAATTCTTAAACTTTATGCCGCTGCCCAACAGCTTGTGCGTGCCGCACACAATATCCACCGACCCGTCCGCCAAACCGTTAATCGTTTTGGCTGTGTTCGGCTCGGCGCGCGACAGCGCGGCTACGTTAAGTCCGAACCGCTCCATACGCGCCTTGGTCGTGTTGTAATGCTGATGGCAAAGCACTGTCGTCGGCGACATGAACGCGACCTGCCCGCCCTGCGCCGCGACCTTGAACGCGACGCGCAACGCGACTTCGGTCTTGCCGAAGCCCACGTCGCCGCATATAAGTCTGTCCATTATCTTGCCGCTTGACAAGTCCGAATAGCACGCGTCGATTGCGGCGAGCTGGTCGGGCGTTTCTGTGAACGGGAAGTCCGCGGCAAACTCGTCCTCCATTTCCCCGTCCGTGGCGTAAGCCTTGCCTTTGACCGTTTCGCGCTTGGCGTACAGTTCCAATAGGTCGAACGCCATTGCTTTAAGCCGAGATTTGACGCGAGCTTTGGCGCGCTCGAACTCCGCGCCGCCCAGTTTGTTCAGCTTCGGCGGCGCGTCGTTAAAGTCGTACTTGCTCAACCTGCCCATGTTTTCGACAGGCACGTACAGTGTATCGCCGCCCGCGTATCGCACGGTTATATAGTCGCGTTCGTATCCGCCGAAGTCCACCGCGCCCACCGCTTCGCACAAGCCGATGCCGTGCGTTTCGTGCACGACATAATCGCCGACCTTGGGCAGTTCCGCCATGCCCGTGCGCCGCACCGACTCGAACGGGTCGCGCTTTTTGCCGACGTTGCGCATGCCGATAACGACGATCTGCGCGTCGAAGAACATACCGCCGTCCGCCGTCGGCGCGATATATTCCACCCCGAAGCAGTCCAGTTGTTCCAGCCCCTCTTTTATGTCCGCGGCAATAAGCACTTTAAACCCGCGCGACTGCCAGCCCGCAACGTCGTTTACAAGCTCCGCAAGATTGCGCCCGTACATGGGCAAGTCCAAACTTTTCAGCTTATACACCGCGTCGGGCGAAAAGAACCTGTTGTTGCTGTCTATCGCGTGAAAGCACAGCGCGCACCCGTCCGTCGGCGGCGCGCTTACAAGGTTGTCCGCCGCACAGTACGGCGCTTCGCCCGCGTCTATAAGCCGCTTGGCGCGCGAGGCGTGCTCGCGGTATGCAAACACGCACCCGTCGTACACGGTTTTGGCGTCCGCTATAATCATCGGCAAACCGCAAAACCTGTCGAGCGTGGTGTGCGGAAACAACGGCAATACGGTCTGCGCGCCGTCGGTATCGCCCGCACGCAGACGTTCCGCCAAGCGGTGCTCTATGGGTACGCCCGCGGTCTTGCGCCGCTCGCCCGCGTCTATCAGCTTTGCGATTGCCTCGCTTCGTTCGGCGGCGGGCGTTTCGGTCGCGGGATACGCCGTAAACTCGTCGATGCGCGCGCCCGCGCTCTGCGACGCAATATCGAGCACGCGCACGCTGTCGCACTCGTATCCGAAAAATTCGATACGCGCAGCCTCGCCGCTCGGCGCGCACACGTCCAGTATGTCGCCGCGCACCGAAAAAGTGCACGGCTCGTCCACGTGCCCGCACCTAACGTACCCCGCGGCGGTAAGCCGACTTATAATCGCGTCGGTGCGTTCCTTTTGCCCCACTTTAAAGGTGACGGCGGCGGAAGTGAAAAACGCGCGCGGCGGAACAATCTGCATCAACGCCTCGGCGGTAGTCACTACGACCGTGCTTTTTCCGCTTGCTATGTTGTACAGCGCGCGTGCGCGCATGCCCGAATTTTCGCGCGCGCCCGAAATGAGCAACACGTTGTTTTTGGGCAACAACAGCTCCGCCGACGGGTAGTGCAAAGACAGCTCGACAAACGCCGTCCGCGCCGCAACCACGTCCGCGCAAACAAGCAAAAACTTGTCGAAAGCGGTGCAAAACAATAATACGTCCGATTTGGTCAACCCGAATACGGACGTTTTTTTACCGCTCTTAACCGCCGCGACGGCTTCGCCTATACTGCCGCCCGCGGCGTTTATTACCTCGCCGATACTTCGCATAATTTCTACCGCGCAACCGTTACGGTAAGCTCCTGCCAGTCCTCGCCCTTAATCCATTTTTCCGTAAAATCGCACGCCGCTTCGCACGCGGCTTTGAGTAAGTCGCGCTCGCCGCTCGAAAAATGCGACAGCACGTAATCGGCGAGCGACATATAGTTAGGCTTAAAGCCCGTGCCTATGCGCACGCGCGCAAAGCCCGTTCCGCCCAGCTTGCTCACTATATCGCGCATACCGTTGTGCGTTCCCGCCGACCCGTCGAGCCGCGCGCGCACAACGCCCTTGGCAATGTCTATATCGTCGTAAAGCACGATAATATCGCGCATATCTATTTTATAGTAGCGCGACAAATATCCGACGCTGTCGCCCGATAAGTTCATGTACGTTTGCGGCTTGCACAGCAAAACCTTGCCGCCGAGCGCAACGTCGGCAAGCTCCGCATTGCTCTTTTTGTCATACGCGAACGCGGGCGCGTCTAACCGCGCGGCGAGAATATCCACCGCGTTAAAGCCGATGTTATGATAGGTATCCCGATATTCCCTATCGGGATTGCCCAAGCCGACTACAAGTTTCATAACAGTAAAACTATTGCGCCGCCTATCGGCAAGCGCGCCGTTAAGCTATAACGGCGTTGAGTTTGTTCACAAGCTCGTTTACGTCGTTGCCGTGCGCTTCCGCCGCTTCCGCAACGGTTTCGCCGCGCGAAATGGGACAGCCCAAGCAGTGCATGCCCATATCGAAAAACACCTGCGCGATTTTTTCGTTTTCGGGATCCAAGCACAAAACGTCGTATATGGTCATATCCGCTGTAACTTTGTTTGCCATTTTATCAACTCCTTTGCGCAAAGCGATTCGCTCGCCGCGCCGCGCGCAATACGCGCCTCGGCTTTTCTTTATTAAAGCCGAGCTATATTGTATCACGCTCGGTTATTTTTTGTCAATCGTTTGCATTTTATAACGCGCATATTTGTTAATTTGCGGTCAACCGTCTTTCTTATACGCGCCGCCCGAAATGACCGCCGCAACCTCCGCCGCCATGTCGCGATCGTCGTCGACAACCTCCGCCTCCGCATAACTCGCAGACGGCACAAAGATATACTGCGCGTACCACCCGCCGCCTATGGGCGGAGTGCCGAGCGTGTAATGTCCGTATTCCGTGAACAGCAAAAAATCGAGCAGGCGTTTATTCATGGAGTCGAGCGCGGCGGACAGTTTTTCGACGTGCGCCGTCAAGCCGAACGCGTCGGGGTAAATATCGGGCTCGCGACGCAACGGCAAGACGTATTCCGCCTTGCACCTGTCGGCGGCGCAAATGATTTCGCGCGACGGAAGTATGTCGCTATCGTCGCACCGCTCGAACGCTATCAGACGGAACTTGCCGTCCAAATACGCCGCATACGTTCCCTCGCGCAAGCCCTCCGTCATTTTCCCGAAAAACCGCGCGGCGAAATTAGGTCCGTGTATTTTTAACTCGCGCTCGCCGTTGTACAAACACGCAAGCGCGAGCATGGGCAACGTCCGCGCCGCGCACTCCGTCACCGCGGAAAACTTTACCAGCTCCTCCGTCGGCGCGCGAAGCACGCCCAGCACCGTGCCGTATCTGTTCAATAACGCGTGCGCGGTTACGTTGGTGTCCTTTTGCGGTATGAGATAGGACAACAGCGTTTCCACAAGTTCCACGTCGCTGAACCCGTCGAGCTTCGCGTCGTTGCGCACCGATTTTCGCAGGCGCAATCTATGCCCGCCGTGTACGCCGCGCATATCGTCGCTCGATGTTCCGTCCGCCGCTTTACCGTCTTGCTCCGCGACGTTTTCGGTCTGCACCGCACGCCGCGAAACGCCGCCGAACAGCCCTAACCGAAACTGCATTAACTGCTTTTCGAGTTCCGCGTCGGCGCGACGTCGGTATTCCGCCGCGTCGTTATTGTTTTGGTTGCCTTCGTTATCGCTCATGTCTTAATAGCCGTTATATACGCAAAAACGACGGCGCGACCGCGCGCCGCGTGCGACTATTATACCCCGCAACTGTTTTGCTCGGAACGGTCGCGTGCGCGAACTATTCCGTTTTTTCCACGATTTCCAGCGCGACGCGCGCTTTGACTTTGCCGCCGAACATGTCCACTTCTATATCGGCAAAGCGGTTGTGCCTGTTGATGTATTTTATTAGCCCTTCGCTGTCTTTGAGCGGTCCGTCCTGTACGCACACCCTGTCGCCGACGATATATCCGACGGAACGCTCCAAGCACCGTTTACCTTTGAGCAAAAATTCCAGCCGCCTGCGCTCGTCGATCGGAAGCGCAACGCCGCTATCCGAATCGCCCGACCGCAACAGCCTTATAACGTCGTGCGACGCGTAAAAGTACGACCCGAATTCGCGCATAAATTCTTTGGGCGGCATGGACGTTTCCACAAACACATAGGACGGGAACAGCGGGCGTTTTTTATACGTCCTGCCCAACTGCCTGTCCTTTTTGTTGCGGTAATAGTATTCCGATTCGGGGCAAAACGGGTCTATGTCGCAACCGAGCGCGCGCGACGAAACGTACCTTTTAAGGTCGTCGGTCACGCGATTTTCCGCGCCCGTTCGGACATATAACACATACCAATAATACGGCTCGTTCATGCACCCTCTCCAACTAATAAAGCAATTTCCGCCCCGACGCGCGGCGGCGGAAAAATGCGGCGGCTCGCCGATAATATTGTACTATAACGGCGACGTAATTTCAAGCGTTTTGCTACCTTAATAATTTTGCCGCGATTCGGTTTGCTCGCTCAAATGCCCGACAAAACAAAAAGAGCGGCATTGCCCGCTCCTTTGCTTGCTTATTATCACAGTTTTCCGCTTAAAAATTACACTTCGCGCGGCTTGTCGGACAGGAAGCACACGCCCACCATGCCCGCGCCCGTGTGCGCGCCGATAACCGGTCCGACCCAGCCGATAACCACTTCGCAGTCGGGGCGGATTTCCAAAATTTTCTGCTTCATCTGCTCGGCATAATCGCTGTCCGCGCTCGGTATGTACACGCGCGCTTTGGTCGTGCAATCGGCGTTGTATTTTTTGAACATGTCCGCCATATAGCCCATGCCCTTGCTAACGCCTATTTTCTTTTGCACGACGGACAGTCCGCCCGTCTTGTTAATTACAAGTATGGGTTTTATGTTGAGCGCGGTGCCTATGACAGCCGACGCGCCCGACACTCTGCCGCCCCGCTTTAAGTGCATGAGGTCGGTAGTCATGAACCACACGTGTACGTGCGAACTGAAATCGGCGAGCATTTTTACCGCGTCCGCCGCGGACACGTCCGCGTCGCGCAGGCGTTCCGCCTCGTCAACCACTATGCGCTGAACGACCGTTGCGCCCAAAGAGTCGGCAACGTACACGCGTTGCTTGCCGTACTTTTCGTTGATGTTTTCGGCGGCTTTGCACGCGCTTTCGTAAGTGCTCGACAGCCCCGACGACAACGTCAAGTGCACTATGTCGCAGTCGTACTTGTTGAGTAATTTCTCAAAGAATTCCTCGTGTTCGGCAATGTTGATTTGCGAGGTCGTGGGCATTTTGCCCGCGCGGATTTGGTCGTAAAAACCCTTATAGTCCTCGTCCTTATCGAAGTCGTCCACGTGCGGAACTTCGTCGATTGTAAATACCTGCGATATGTATTCTATGCCGCGCGCGGTCATTTCGCCGCAGTATATGTCGCAAGATCTGTCGCTACTCAATACGAATTTCATTTTTTCTCCTTAATATGAAAATGTTAGTTGTGAATGTCCGATATATGCGTTACGCGCGCGAGCTGTCCGATACGAACGAAATACCCACGGCGTTACAGCCTGTATGCGCGCCGATTACGGGTCCTATCCAGCCGATCTCGAATTGACAATCGGGTCTGACCGCTTTCGCTTTTTGCAAAAGCTCCTCCGCAAACTCGCTGTCCGCGCTCGCTATGTAAACTTTGTGCGGCACGGCGGCGCTCAATTTTTTAAACGCTTCGACCATGGCGGCAATGCCCTTGCCCGCGCCCATCTTTTTTTGAACGACCGCAAGCGCGCCGTACTTGTCGAAGTTGATTATAGGTTTTATGTTGAGCGCGGTTCCGATATACGCTGACGGGCCCGACACTCTGCCGCCCCGCTTTAAGTGCATAAGGTCGGTAGGCATAAACCAAGTTTGGAGTTTGTACGTAAACTGTTTGAGTTGTTCCGCCGCGTCCGCCGCGCACACGCCCCCGTCGCGCAGGCGTTGCGCCTCGTCCACGACGTGACGGGTAGCTATCGTCGCGCCCAAAGAGTCCACGACGTACACGCGCTTGCCGTGTTTTTCGTTGACGTTTTCGGCGGCTTTGCACGCGCTCGCGTAGGTGCTCGACAACCCCGACGACAGAGTTACGTGCACTATGTCGCCCTCGTACTTGTCAAGCAACGTTTCAAAAAACTCCTCGTGTTCGACAATGTTTATCTGCGAGGTCGTGGGCATTTTACCCGCGCGGATTTGGTCGTAAAATCCCTTGTAGTCCTCGTCTTTGGTAAATTCGTCAAAGTGCGGAACGTCGTCTATCGTGTACACAAGCGGGCGATATTCTATACCGCGCGCCGTCATTTCGTTGCGCAAAATGTCGCAGGACGTATCCGCCGATAACGTAAAACTCATTTCCGTTTTCTCCTTGTAAAAAATAATTGTCTATAAGTTTTTTGTAACGGCTCGCCGCGACTATTCGCGCACGGAGTCCGATAAAAACGATATTCCCACGGCGTTCACGCCCGTGTGCGCGCCGATAACCGGTCCGATCCACGCAATCTCTATGTCGCAATCGGGTCGAGCGGCTTGCGCCTTTTTGAGCATGCCTTCCGCAAGATCGCTGTCCGCGCTCGCTATGTAAACCTTGTGCGGCTGTTTTGCCGACGTGGTTTTGAATATGTCTATCATCGCCGCAATGCCCTTGCCCGCGCCTATCTTCTTTTGCTTGACCACAAGCGCGCCCGACGCGTCGAACTGCAAAATAGGCTTAATGTTGAGCGCGGTTCCGATATACGCCGACGGACCCGACACTCTGCCGCCACGCTTTAAGTGCATAAGATCGGTAGGCATGAACCACGTGTGAATATGATTGACCATGTCGTTAAGCCGTTCGACGGCTTGCTCTGCGGGAACGTCCGCGTCGCGCAGCCGCTCCGCCTCGTCCACAATGTGCCGAGTGGCTATCGTCGCGCCCAGCGAATCCACTATGTAAATGCGTCGCCCCGTCTTTTCGTAAATCTGCTCGGCGACGTACCGCGCCGACAACGGCGAGGACGTCAAGCCCGACGAAATCGTGACGTGCACGATATCCCCGTCGCACTTGTTTATAAGATTGCCGAAAAACTCCTCGTAATCGTTTTGAGTGACCTGCGAAGTCGTAGGCATTTCGCCGCCGCGTATCTTGTCGTAAAATTCTTTAATCTCGTCGTCGGACGTTATTTCATCCTTGTGCTCCACGCCGTCGACAGTGTAGTATGTAGACACATAGTCTATTCCGCGCGCTTTGAGCTCGCTTTTAAATACGTCGCAAACGGTGTCCGTTGAAAGTGTAAACCGCATATTGACTTCCTCCTTTTGTTGCTATCATTATACTATACGCCACACCTTTTTCATAGCGTTTTCATATATTATACCTTTGCAAAACAATGATTTTGTAAAATAATACACATTTTTTATTATTATGTGACATTTTTAAAAACACCCGATAAAGGAGCGTTTCCGACCGCGTCCGCAAGCGTTTCGCTATTTTCCGTCAAAATCAGTCGGTAATTCGACAAAAGCAGTCCGTTTACGCATGTATGCGAAACTTGAAAATAATGGGTGAAAATGGTATAATTTTATTAAATCAGCGAGAAAAAAGGAGCCTGAAACTTATATGAAAATCCGTGTAATGGTCTGCGACGACAACGAAGAATTTGTGGCTAACGCCCGAACGCACTTTGCCGTTTCGGACAAGATAGAGCTTGTGGAAACCGCGTCGAACGGCAAAGATGCGTTGGAACGGCTGGACGCCGTCAGACCGGACGTACTGTTACTCGATCTCGTCATGCCGACGCTCGACGGATTTTCCGTGCTCGAACGGGTTAATAAAGGCAGTATGAAGATAATCGTGGTGTCCGCGCTGTCGCAGGACGCTTTTATATCCAAGGCAATGAACTTGGGCGCGGACTTTTATATGATGAAACCCGTGTCGTTCGGAGTGCTCGACGAACGTATTATAGAGGCGGTCAACAGCAAACGCCCGACCGCCAAAAACCGTTCCATGGACGAAAAAATAAGCAATATTTTTATCACAGTCGGTATCCCCGCGCATATTAAAGGTTATCAGTACTTGCGCGAAGCCATAAAAATGACTATCGACAGTCCCGAAATTATAAATTCCATAACCAAAAAACTCTATCCCGAAGTCGCCGAACACTTTAACACAAGCCCGAGCAAAGTGGAACGCGCCATTCGTCACGCGATAGAAGTCGCATGGAACAGAGGCAAGATAGAAAACATCAACACCCTGTTCGGCGTGCGCGTGTACAACCACAACGAAAAGCCGACAAACGGCGAATTCATCGCGCTCGTCGCGGACAAAATGTTGCTCGAAAGCGTTTAAACTTTTACCGCTCCCACAAACGTAATGCGCCGCAACGTGTAAATATTCCACATGGAAATTACGCAATTTTGCGGCGTTTTTCATTTATACACTTAAAAACTATTGACATACCCCCCCCCCCCGTGCTATTATATACTCACTAAAATCACTCATCGGAGGATAAAATGGCAGGAAAAATCAAAAACAAAGTCTTCTATGCAATGACTTGCCTGACCGGACTCGGCTTTGGTCTGCTTTTGGGCGGCATGTTCATCGGCGTAGTCAACAGCGCGTCGGATATACCGGGCGTGTCGGGCAACATAAGTCTGTTCGACGAAGACTTTTCGACTTTAGGTATAAGCAACACGTTTGCTTTACTTTCGTTTATCGTAACCATTGTCGGCATAATTATGATTTGCGCAGATCTCGGCTTACGCAACAAATTTAAAAAGCACATACTTCCGCTCCACATCGCAAGCATTGCGGTTACGGCGGTCGGCGCGATTCTTATCCTTGTTTCAGGCATTATTCTCGCAGGCGACGTCGAGGACGCAATAATTAATTTCGCTATGGCGGAAGCAGGCACAAGCGACCCCGCAATCGAAGCCATACTTCGCGCGTCCGTTTCCATAAACGCCGGCGCGGGCATATACCTCGGCTTTATCGGCGGACTTATCGCGGCGGCGGCAAGCGGTGTAACGATGCACAAACGCTTTATGTTCAACGTTGCGGCGGACAATGCAGGCGCGACCGAACAGCCTGCGGCTACGGCGCAGCCCGCGACAGAACAGGCGGCAACCGCACAACCCGCGACAGACGCTGTTCAGCCCGAACAGAAAGACGACGCGCTTTAATAGCTTAATCGGTTTATAACAAAAACCTCGAAGTACAAACTTCGAGGTTTTTTATTGTCTTAATAATAAAAGATAAAACGCCCTGCTCTGTTATTTTATGACGTTGCTGTAAAGCGAACACACTTCGTCGAACGACGGAATACTCTCCGCCGCGCCCCGCCGCGACACAGTTATAGACGACGCCTTGGTAGCAAACAGGCACGCTTCTTTAAAAGAGTACATGCCGACATGCGGGTACGTGAGCGACAGCGCGCCGACAAACGTATCGCCCGCCGCCGTCGTGTCCGCTACCGTGGTTTTGCACGCGGGTATGTGCGATATGAGCTTGCCGTTATCGGATATTGCCGCGCCGTTCGCACCCAGCGTAAGCACGACGTAGCGCACGCCGCGCTCGTGGAATACGCGCATTGCGGCAAGTTGAGAATCCCAGTCTTTGGGGTTTATGCCCGTAAGAATTTGCGTTTCCGTTTCGTTGGGCACAATCAAGTCCACGTTGTAATAAAAATCGTCGGGCAGTTCTTTGGCGGGCGCGGGGTTAAGCACCGTCGTCATGCCTATGGCGTGCGCCTTGCGCAGCGCGTAAGCGACTATGTACAGCGGCACTTCGAGTTGACACAGCAGCGTGTCCGCGCTCGTCGCGTGTTCAAGCGCTTCGTCCACGTCCGACTTACTCAAACCGAGGTTCGCTCCGCTGTAAACTATAATGCGGTTGTCTTTATCCTTGCCCGTAAGCGCGATTATCGCCGTACCCGTCGCCCTGTTGACCTGCCGAACAAACTCGGTATCGACGTTAGCCGCGTCCAGCTTGTTTATCATTTCCGTGCCGACCGCGTCGTTGCCGACAAGCCCTATCATTTTAACGGCTTTGTGCGCTTTGTCCGCGCCGCGCATGGCGAGCCGCGCGATTGCAACGGCTTGGTTCGCGCCTTTGCCGCCCAAGCCCATACGACACCCGTCGGCTATTATGGTTTCGCCCTTTTTGGGTATGCGTTCGAGTTCGAGCGAAACGTCGTTATTGATACTGCCCAGCACGTAAATCATAACGCAACTCCTTGTTCCGTATTAGTATGGTCGTCGTCGTTCGCGACTTCCGCCGCTTTGCCGCTATCCGCTTGCGCCGCCGCTATTTCCGCCTCGGACGCCGCGCTCGCGCGCTTTGGCTCGGACAAAACCTGCAAGCTCTTGCCGCTGTTTTTGCGCTCGTGAGCGCGCTTTTTTTGTTCCTCGTTAATCTTTTCCATAGCCTCGCGTTGCGAACCCGACGGCGACTTGATGGAAAACGCTATGTTTGTAAGGTGGTCGCCGATACGTTCCAGCGCGCTTATTATCGAATAGAAATGCGTCCCGCTCTCCACCGAGCACCCGCCCGCATTGAGCCGCGCTATGTGGTTATCGCCGAGCGTGCGCTTTATCATGTCCAATTCCTGCTCCATGTTCGCAAACCCGTTAAGCCTGCCCACGTCGTTGTTTTGGAAAATGTACATAGCTTCGTCGAACATTGTCATTACCCTGTCGTACATATCCTCCAACTCGTCCAGCGCGTTTTGGGTGAACGAGCAGTCGTTCTCGCGCATACTCTGCGCGTCCTCCATAAAGTTTTGCGCGTGGTCGGCTATGCGCTCGATGTCGCCGACGACGTGGTGGAGCGACCCGACAAACTTTTCGTCGGAGCGCGAAAGCGCTTGCGACGAAAGTTTTATAAGATAGCGGCTAACGCCTTTATGAACAAAGTTGATGCGTTGTTCGTCGCGCTCGACCTTGTCGCGCTCGGCGGTGTTTTGAGTAAGCACTGCGGACATTGCGCGTTTGAGATTTTTCTGCGCCATTTCCGCCATGTGGTTGACTTCCAGTTTGACCTGCGCGACGGCAATCGGCGGGGTTTGCAAAAATCGGTCGTCTATGTAATACATGTGCGGGGCTTCGTCCTCGCCGCCGTGCTTTTCGCGCACCAGCCACGACGCAAGCCTCGTCAACGGCTTGATGAACGGCATGAGCAACGCCGTAGTAATCAGGTTGAAAAACACGTGAAACAACGCCACTTGCATTTGCGGCTTGCTCGCCATCTTGCCTAACAGCCACACGACGTCGTCTTTGAATATCCAAATGAACACGGCAAAAACAAACGTGCCGATCGCGTTGAACAATAAGTGTATGACTGCCGTGCGCTTGGCGTTGGTGCTCGCGCCCAGCGACGCGATAATAGCCGTAACGCACGTGCCTATGTTGGTTCCGAGTATTACAAACAAAGCGCTGCCCATAGGAATAATGCCCGCGCCCGACATGGTGACAAGTATAGCCGTCATTGCGGCGGACGACTGAAACAGCGCGGTACAAACAATGCCGATAAGTATTAAAACCAACGGAAAGCTGACTTTTTCAAACACTCCGGTAAGCGCGGCGCTTATTGCGGGCGACGTTTTAAACGTGTCGCTCATAAGCCCCAAACCGACGAACATAAGACCGAGTCCCGATATTGCAAAGCCTATCTTTTTTACGGTAGCGTTTTTGGAAATCATGCCGACAGCCACGCCGATAAACGCAAGCACGCCCATGAACCCGCTCAAACTGAATCCCGATAGAGCGACGATAATACCCGTCAACGTCGTGCCTATGTTCGCGCCCATTATTATCGCCGTAGCCTGAACAAGCGTCATAAGTCCGGCATTGACAAAACCGATAACCATGACGGTGGTCGCCGCGGACGAATTGACAAGCACCGTCGCCACCGCGCCCACGCCCACGCCCGCAAAACGGTTGTCGCTTATTTTGCCGAACAGCTTGCGCATGCCCTTGCCCGCACTGCGCTCCAAGCCCTCGCTTAACATGTGCATGCCTATCATAAGCACGCCCAGCCCCGCGATCAGCGTTAATACACTTAAAACTACTTCCAAAGCGATAATTCCCTATCGTATAATACGTTTATATTGTACGACAATAATCGCGCGTTGTCAAGCATGTGCGCGCCTCGCAAACGTGTAGCCCAAACCACCCGCACATTAAAATTTATTTCACAATCGCTAAATAAATTTTTTAAACCCATTGACATAAACGTTTAAGTAAAGTATAATATAAATATATAACTCATTAAAAGGGAGGACTAATAAGGTATTACCGAGGAATTAAAAATGAAAAAATCAAATGCAATTAAATGTATTGCGGTCGTGTTTATACTGATTGCAATGGCTGTTGTCGTGTTATGTTTGACATTGACGCATCAGTGGACCGACGATACAAAACAAAGAAAAAATGCGGACGCGGAACGCATAGCGCACAACGAGTTTCTTTTCGACGACGTTTATTTTGTATCGCCCGCAAAAAGCAAGTACGTAAAAACTTCGCCTTATGCCCTATTTACATGCGGCGAAAAAAACGAGAAGACCTGTTTATTGATTGTTCCGTCTTCGCCCGACGAAAAACCATATATTATCGACTGGCCGTTTGCGGCAGAATATAGGGAAATGGCGGAAGCCGTATACAACACACCCTTTAATCAAATAGACCGCGCGAAAATAAACGTTTCAATGCTTATCGAGAGTTACGACTCAATGATATTCGCAAACGACGAACTCACCGCGCTAATAAAATCACAATCTCTCGACATTCCATTTATGCTCCGATTCGACGGATACGCCGCCGTCCAAATCGACGGTCATATAGTAGTTTACCGTTCCGACCGCGCGGACGAATAGTCGCAATAATTACGCGCACTTGCACATTTCGTTGAATTATAGCAGCGCGGCAAACAATTAACAAACAAAAAACTCGGACTGTAATCCGAGCTTTTTTGTGCTGTTATAATAATTGCGATTATTTAACCGTTGCGGCGTTATGCGCGGGATTAAAAGAAGTCGGCGCGCGCCGCCTCTTTGGTTTCCGCGTCAACTGCGAACGGGATACGCGTGGTATAACCGTTTTTCGCCGCGACTATCTGTTTTGTCGGCCATGCGAACACGTCGCGGTTCCACACGTTGACGGTGTCGTTGTACACTTCGCGCGCCGCGGTTATTTCGCGTTGCAAATACGAGTTCTGTTGCATGGCGTCCGCAAGTTCCTGATGCGCTTTGAGGTTGGGATAATTTTCGACCGCAATGTTAATCGACCTGCCTATCGCTTCGAGCTTGCTCGCTACCTGACTGCGCGCATCGTCCGCCTCGGGAGTATTTCCGCCGCGGTACTGAGCGAGTTGGGTGAACGTGGTTCTGTCGAGATCGATTGCCTTATCGACCAAGCGCGCACAGTTTTTGAGGATTTGAACGCGCTGTTCGAGGTAGTTGTCGATCTGCGACGCGTCGTGTTGCAGTTTCTGTTGAAGTTGCTGGAAGTAATTTTTGGCTTTCACCTTCATTATCCACCAGATAATCCCGCCGATAAGAGGCGGCAAAAACCACCAAATAACGTCGAAGATTTTAGACCCCGTCCCGATTTTCACGGGAAGTTGCTTGCCGATGACCTTGACGTCGTTTTCGCCGACGGCTTCGTCACGCATTTCGTCCAATTCGTTTGCCATAGTTTTATCTCCTTTTTGTTTATTATTTTTGTTGATTATCGAGTAAGCCGCTTACAAACCTGTCGAACGCGGCGTCGTCCGATTGAGTCAAACAGCACAGCAGCCCGCGAGCGTAACTGCGCGCCGAACCGAGTTCGGCGGCGGGCTGTGCGGCTTGGTCGCGCACTCGCCTGTCGAATTCTTTGTCGGACAGTCCTATTTTGTTCAGCTTGACGGTACTTGTGTTATCGACGGGTATGTATTCCGTCCACGGCACGGGCACGCTGTGTATCGCCCCGTCGCCGCCGCGCATGCTCACATAATCGACGCGCGGCTCGGTACGGAACGAATAGGCGCGCACTCGCACTTCGTCCGTGCTTCCGTTTTTGGACAGCAAATCGGTTTTAAGTATGGTCTGCGTCGCGGTCGCCTCGTGTCGGAACGGTTCTTGACCGATACGGTTGACGGCGCACTCCGCTTCGTAGTTGGTATAGTTGCGCGAATACTCGGTCTTGTATATGTATTCCTTGGGCTTGTGCTGTTGATACAGCGGCACCGACAGCAACGGCGCAAGCTCGAAAAACAAATGCTTAAAGTAATCTTTGTTGAATGTGACGAATTTGGCAACTGCGTTGTCGTATTCGTATGACGCATATCGACTGTAAGACGTGTCCAAATCCCACATCGCGGAGTGTTCGGACTCGATAACGTTGATACACTTGCGCTTGTTAAAAGCAAAGTCGTCGCCGTACCCGTCGTTGCTCTGCATAAGTGATAGCATGTTCTTTTGCGCGAGCGGCGTGAACAACAGACGGAATTGCACCTCGTTGTTTCTGTCGAGCGCGCCGAACAGGACGTCGAATTCCGCGTTGCCCATTTCCGTGAACGTCGAGCCGCCCGCTTTAATCTGTTCCTTTTGCAGTTTTTGAATTTCCTTCGCGCCCGACTTTACGCGCCTTTCAAGCTGTTTTTCGTTCAGCTTTTCGGCGTGCGACGGCGAGTGCGAAAACACAAGATCGGGCGCGGCGTCGTTGCCGTAAATAAGCCGAGTATACTCGGAATAGTCGGGCATGGGCTTATCGACGCTCGCGTGCAAAGTTTGCGTGTGGTGTTGCGTGTGTCTGTGTCCTTCCGAATCGGTGTAAGTAGTCGTCCACGAAATAGTAAGCGATCCCGTGTATGTTTGCATCACCGTGGTATGTACCAGCTCGCGCTCGACCAAGAACGGATTGCCGAGAATTTCGCCCGACAGCAATTCTATCGTCGAGCAGTCTATATCGTCGTTGTCGCCGAACCCGTATTTGCCGTTTAGATAGTCGTACCGCCGCATATCGAAGTTATCGTCGATTTTGAGCAACGGCACGGTCGCTTCTATAAGATTTTTGGTGTCCGTGCTTTCAAACAAGCTGTTAAAAGGTCGCATTTGCTCCCACGCCTCGGCGAGCAGTTTATCGGCTTGTTCCCTATGCTTATCCGCCTGCGCGGAGTTGTTGCGTATGCGCGAATTGAGCACCAATACGATAAGCACAATGCTTCCCGCCGCTACGACCAAGCCCGCGGGCAACATCGACGCGCCCGCTACCGTCGAGCCTTTAACGAGCAAATATATACCGACAGCGGCAAGCACGAAACCCAACACGGCGCAAATAATCAAGAAAATCTTTGCGCCCTTTTGCCGCGCCGCCATTTTGTCAAACCGATCGCAAGCGGCACATTCCGTTCTGTACTGCGCAACGGTTTGCCTGTTTTGCTCGACGTTTAAGCCCGACCTTTTTACAAGCGAGTCGATATGCTTATACGCCCTTTCCTCTATTTCGTTTCTATACCGCTGCGTGTACGCTTTGAGCGGTTCGAGTAGTATATCGTCCATCGTTCTTCCTTATGTTATCCGTATCGAAATTGTGCACAAACAATCAGACCGTATGAATATACACAGTATAACATGTGTCAGCATATTCGTCAAGAGTTTTTTAATTTTTCGACTGTGCTCGGCTCGGCGTTTATTCTTCTTGCTCTCGAATAATTTCCGCTTGTTATTCCTTATAGCTTGACAATCAATTTAGGCATATAATATAATTATAAAGTTATGTTTAGGCTGATTAGATTTTTAAAAGGTCACATACCCGCGACGATCGCCGCGCCCGTATGTAAGCTGATTGAAGCGATCGCGGAACTTGCCGTTCCTATGATTATAGCGAGCGTTATAGACATAGGCATAGCCAACTCCGACAAGACTTATGTAATCAAATATTGCGCCGTTATAGGCGCGCTCGCCGTCGGCGGGTTTTTAATATCGATTACAGGTCAATATCTTGCGTCCAAGGTCGCGCTGGGCTTCGGCACGCGACTGCGCAACGCGACGTTCAAGCACATAAACGCCTTGCCCGTTTCCGCTTGCGACAAGATAGGCGGCGCGTCGCTGGTAACGCGCGTAACGGGCGACGTGCTCAACTGCCAAAATGCGCTCAACATGTTTTTGCGGCTCGTATTGCGCATGCCGTTCGTCGTAATAGGCGCGTTCGTAATGAGCATGATTATCGACCCCGTACTGTCGCTTATGTTTCTTACCATGACGATAGTGCTTGCCGCGACAATCACCTGCGTTTTACGCTTGACCATGCCGAGGGTAAAACGCGCGCAAAAGAACCTCGACGAAATTTCGCGCAACACCGCGCAAAGCCTTTCGGGCGCGCGCGTTATTCGCGCGTTCTCCAAGCAAAAACACGCAAAAACCGAATTCGACAAAGTCGCAACCGCGACCGCCGACACCAATATCGGCGCGGCGCGCATTTCCGCGCTTCTCACACCCCTGACGTTTGCCGTAGTCAACCTCGCAATCATAGCTGTGCTGTGGTTCGGCGGAGTCAAGGTAAATATCGGCACGCTCACGCAGGGCGAAACCATTGCGCTTATCAACTATCTGCAACAGGCGTTTTTCGTTATAGTGAATATAGGCAACGTGTTTTCGGTGTTCACCCGCTCGTCGGCGTGCGCTGCGCGCGTCAACGAAATACTCGACATGCCCCTACCCGAAAACGGCACGCTCGCCGAAATTTCGGACGACGACTGCGTAATAAAATTCGACAACGTGTCGTTCGCTTACGACGGCGATTACGACGTGCGCGACATATCGTTCTCGCTCGACCGCGACAAAACGCTCGGCATAATCGGCGGCACGGGTAGCGGCAAAAGCACGCTTATTAACCTTATGGAACGGTTTTACACGCCCGCCGTCGGCACGGTCGAGTTTTGCGGCAAACCCGCCGCGGAATACGACGTTGCGTTTATGCGCGGCAAGATAGGCTACGTGCCGCAACGCGCGGCGGTGCTTCGCGGCACTTTGGAGAGCAATCTTACAATCGCCGACGAAAACGCATCGCGAGAACGCCAGCAATCGGCACTCGCGCTCGCGCAAGCCTCCGAGCTGTGGGACGCGCTCGGTCCCGACGGGCAGATTGCCGACGGCGGCAAAAATCTGTCGGGCGGACAGCGGCAACGCGTGTCCATAGCGCGCGCGCTGTGCCGCGACAATATTTTGTACCTATTCGACGACGTTACGTCCGCGCTCGACTACAAGACCGAACGCGATTTTATAAACGCTATGAAGACGGTGCGCGGTGCAAAGATTTTCGTTTCGCAACGCATTAGCGCGGTGTCGGGTTGCGACGATATTATAGTGCTGGACGGCGGGCGCATTGTCGGACGCGGCACGCACGAAACGCTTAAACGCGACTGTCCGCTGTATGCGGAATTTTGCGCGTCGCAGTCGGAGGGTTAATCATGAAAAACAAAAACCTTTCCAAAAAGCAATCGGCGACGGTTCGCAGACTGATGAAGTATTTAAAACCGCACGCGGGGCTTATCGTGTGCGCGTTCCTGTTTGCGGTTATCACCGCCGCCGCGTCGCTGTTTACTCCCGTCATAATAGGCAGGGCGGTGGACTGCATTGTCGGCGCGGGCGCGGTGGACTTTAAAAAACTCACGCTGTATGTGTGCATACTCGCGGGGCTTATCGGCGCGGTCATGCTGTTTCAGTGGCTAATGAATTTGTGCGCGCAACGCGCGGCGCACCTGACCGTGCGCGACGCGCGCCGCGACGGGTTCGCTTCGCTAATCGACGCGCCGCTCAAATATATCGACGGGCAATCCCCCGGCGATCTCGCCGCGCGCATATCGGTGGACGCCGACCAAATAGCCGACGGGATTGTACAAGGCTCGACGCAAATATTTATGGGCGTTGTGACCATTATAGGCACGCTCGTATTTATGATACTAATCAACCCGTGGATTGCGCTTGCGGTCGCCGCGCTCACTCCCCTGTCGCTGTTGGTATCGTATTTTGTAGCGCGCGGAACGCACAAATATTTTACGCAACAAACGCGCGTGCGCGGCGAGCTTTACGGCACAAGCGAGGAAACAATCCGCAACCGCGCTTTGATTGCGGCATACGGGTACGCGCCGCGCGCCGAGCGAAAATTCGGCGCGACCAACGACGAATTTAAAGACTGCGGGTTTAAAGCAACATTCTTCTCGTCGCTCGTCAATCCGTCCACTCGCCTTATAAACTCGCTCGTTTACGCGGTCGCCGCAGTCATGAGCACGGTATTCGCAATAGAGGGCGCGGTGTCGATAGGCGAAATTACACAGCTGTTGTTGTTCGCCAATCAGTTCGCCCGCCCGCTCAACGAAATAACGGGCGTTATAACCGAGTTTCAAACCTCGCTCGCCGCGGCTAAACGCATACTCGACCTTACCGATGCGGAAAAGCAGGACGACAGCGGCGACGCGCTCCAAACGTGCAACGCGATAACAATCGACGGGCTGGACTTTTCGTACACGCCCGAAAAACCGCTTATACAAGACCTTAACGTGGACGTTCCGCAAGGCACGCTCGTCGCAATCGTCGGGCGCACGGGTTGCGGCAAAACGACGCTCATAAATCTTTTAATGCGGTTTTACGACCCCGACGGCGGGCGCATACTGCTCGACGGCGAGGACGCGGCGCAGTACACGCGCAGCAGCGTGCGCGCCAACTTCGGCATGGTTTTGCAGGACAGCTGGGTCTTTAAAGGCACTGTGCGCGACAATATAGCTTACGGCAAGCCCGACGCAACCGACGAGGAAGTGCGCGCCGCCGCAAAAGCCGCCGACATCGACGGGTTTATCGAGCGCATGCCCAACGGTTACGACACCGTTATAGACGACGGCGACGGCATTTCGCAGGGTCAAAAACAGCTTATCAACATAGCGCGAATTATGCTCACCGACCCGCCCATGCTCATACTCGACGAAGCGACAAGCAACATAGACACGCGCACCGAAAAACGCGTGCAAGCGGCGTTCGACAAACTTCTCCGCCCCGAAAACGGCAAAAAGAAAACGGGATTCGTCGTTGCGCACAGACTTTCGACGATAGTCAACGCGGATATGATTTTGGTCATGGACAGCGGCAAAATAATAGAACGCGGCACGCACAAAGAACTGTTAAACAAAAACGGCGCGTATGCCGCGCTGTACAAAGCGCAGTTCGCGCGCGAATCGGCATAACGCAAACGCCGCAACCGCCCGCGCTTAAAGCGCGGCGCAAGGAGGAAGAAACAATGCGCATTTATAAATCCGTGACCGAACTCATAGGCGGCACGCCCATACTCGAACCGACCAACTACGCGCGCAAAAACAAACTTAAAGCGCGGCTACTGGTCAAGCTCGAATATCTAAACCCGACGGGCTCGGTCAAGGATCGCACGGCTAAATATATTATAGAATCCGCCGAGCGCGTGGGCATACTCAAAGCGGGTTCTACCATAATAGAGCCGACAAGCGGCAACACGGGAATAGGACTCGCGGCGATTGCCGCCGCAAAAAATTGCAAGCTGATTGTCACCATGCCCGAAAACATGAGCAAAGAGCGGCAAAACCTGTTAAAAGCATACGGCGCGCAAGTGGTGCTCACCCCCGCCGCCGAGGGCATGCGCGGCGCGATTAAAAAAGCGGAAGAGCTTAACGAGCAGATCCGCGGTTCGTTTATCGCGGGACAGTTTGAAAACCCCGCCAACCCCAAGGCGCATTACGAAACGACGGGACCCGAAATCTGGAACGACACCGACGGCAAAATAGACATACTTGTCGCTGGAGTGGGCACGGGCGGCACTATAAGCGGCGCAAGCAAATATTTAAAGCGCAAAAACAATGACTTGGAAGTCGTAGCCGTCGAGCCGAGAAGCTCCGCGGTGCTGTCGCACTGCAAAGTCGGACCGCATAAAATTCAGGGCTTGGGCGCGGGTTTCGTTCCCAAAACTCTCAATCTTTACTCATTCGATAAGGTAAAGACTTCGACCGACGAGGACGCGATAGCCACCGCCAAAAAGTTTGCGGCGACCGAGGGCATACTCTGCGGCATATCGAGCGGCGCGGCGTTATACGTTGCGACCGAGCTTGCCAAACTCAAAAGGAACGAGGGCAAAACCATTGTAACCATACTTCCCGACTCCGCCGACAGATACTATTCTACCGAACTTTTTATCGACGAACCGACCGAATAACAAAACAATTTCCGCGAAATTTGAAAAACGTATTGAAACGCGCAAACCTGTGTGATATAATTATTACACATGCGGCTGCGCATAAAAGGAGCGGAAATCGTGGGAACGGCATTTACGGACAAAGACAGAACAGCACTGCTTAACGCGCTTAACAGCACGGGCATATTCGTGACGTGCGGACGGCAAACGCCCAACATAATGGTCACGCACACGGGCACGCTCGGCAAGCTGTGGGGGCGCGAAGTGTTTATGTTGCCTATACGCGCCAATAAGTATTCGTACCGCATTGTTTCGCAAACAAAGAGCTTTGCGCTAAACGTGCCCGCGCACGACATGCGCAACGAAATTGCGCTGTGCGACACAATATCGGGCTTTAAATGCAACAAGTTTGAAACGTTAAACCTCCACCCCAAGCGCGCGCGCAAGATTGACGCATACGTGCTCGGCGAGTGCGGACTGATTGTGGAGTGCAACCTGTTGGCGACGATCTCGCCCGACGCGATTATATCGCAAGCGGACGGGTTCAAACAGGACAACACGTCGCACACCCTGTTCGTCGGAGAACTTGCAAACTGCTACCGCCTGCATTGAAATTTCAACCAAAAAACCCGCCGCACCGCGCGACGGGTTTTTTGGATTATTGTTTGTTGCGCCTATATTGTATAAGCGGTTGCGCCCCGCCGTTGTTATTCGGCGACGGTGACGGTTTTAATGACAATGGGATTGAACGGAATATCCGAATACTGTTGCCATCTGCCCGTTTTGGCTTTGCCGTACTTGACCGCGACTTTAATACTCGCTTCGTCCGCGCACTTGCCGAACGCCGCATACTCCCCGTCGAGGTGCGGGGTGTCGGCGACGCAAATAAAGAACTGACTGGACGCGCTGTCCTTTACCATGGTGCGCGCCATGGAAATAACGCCCTTTTCGTGCTTGATGGGATTGTTCACGCCGTTGCTTTTGAACTCGCCTTTTATGGTGTTAGCCGATTTTTGAACAAGCCCGCGACGTTCGTCCCAAGTAAAGCCGCCGCCCTGTATCATGAACCCGTCGATTACGCGGTGAAAACACAAGCCGTCGTAAAAATGCGCCTTTGCCAAGCCGACGAAGTTCGCTACCGATATAGGCGCATACTCGGGATAAAGTTCGAGGTTGATGACGTTGCCGTCTGTAAATTCGATTGTCGCGTTTATTGTTTTCGCGTTTTCCATAATATTCTCCTTGATTGACTATAACGGCGTATCTTGCCGCGCAGTATTTAGTGTGCGCTTGTATTATAACATTGAACTGCGTCAAAGGCAAGCCTTTGCCCTGCGGTTATCACCGCCGGTGTTTTCTCACGAAAACACGCAGTCGTGTTGAAAT
>NZ_CALPCE010000001.1 GCF_943192945.1 Anaerocaecibacter muris | reverse complement strand
TTTAGGCGCGGCTAGTAACAATTTAGGGCTTTTGCCCGCATATGAGAAACCCCCGGCTTCGCCGGGGGAGTTTCATTGTATGTTTGATTTTTATGCCGTCAATCGGCTAAATGTTTTATATCGTATTCGAGTTTTTTGTAAATTTCCAATACCGACCGCGACGACCTGAAAAAATACGCTACGGCATATTTAACGCCGAGAAACGCGGATATTATACCGTCGTAATCGTCCGAGCCTATGGCGCGGGTCAGTCCGTTAAGGCACGCTTTAAACTCCGCACGATCTATTGCGCCCGTTATAACCGAATCGGCTATTTCCACAAGCGTCGCAACGCAATTAAGCGCGTCGGATTTTAGATTGGCGCGAAACTTGCCGTTGACATTATCATACGCCTTTGCCGAATCCGCGACGATTTCAGCAAGTTCAGGCATGCCGTCCGACTGCGAAAACATAGTTCTGCAATATGTTTCAAACGGCGCGATTACTTCCAAACAAAACCGAGCATACGATTCGTTGACTGACACGCTGTAAAAATACGCTTCCAAAAAGTTTTGCAACGACATTTTTCCTTCGTCGATGTCGAGCAAAATTCGAAAAACAAGCGCAATCGCCTTTTTCGGCTCGGACGGCAACAGGAACACGCCGTTGCCTATCGCTTCTGTAAACGCGAGCTTATAATCGAACCCGTACAACGCCACGCCGAACATGGAATATAACCGCTTGTTGTCGGCAATGGCTTTAAGCAAACCCGAAATTTTGTGCTCGGCAATAACAAACTTGCAATTCCTGATAGCTTCGCAAGCAGTCAAAAACTCACCGAACCCGTCGGCTTTCATTGTATCGATATAATCGCGGCGCATTTATAACTCCGTATTCGGCACGATTTAAGCGGCAAGCCGTAAGCCCGCCGCTGTCGTATCGAAATTATTTTGCAATATATTTGCCGATATCTTTAAGAAGATCGTCGCAGTTATCGTTGTAGATTTCGCAAACAATGGGTTTTGCAAGGTCGAGCGAAAAAATCCCAAGCAAGGACTTTGCGTCGACAACGTATCTGCCGCTGTGCAAATCCACTTCGTAAGGATATGCGGAAACGGCGTTCACAAAATCTTTAACGCATTCGGTAGACGGGAAAAAAACTTTAACGGATTTCATAGTAACCTCCATGTGGTTTATCGTTGTTTATACTTTAACATATAAATATAAATTTTGCAATAGTTTTTATAAATTTCGCGGCAAATTAGCAAAAACCGCAATTTGAACGGTAAATTATTTAATTATATACGCATCGTTCTTCTTGACGGATTCGAGTTCTTGCAATTTCTGTTCGTAACCCGCGCGACCTATCATTGCGAACGTAGCTTTTTTGCCCTCTTCCACTCCGGGTTGGTTGAACGTATCGATGTCGAGGTATGCGCCCGCAAAAGCGGTTTCGTACATAAAGTACATAAGCAATTCGCCTATCGTTTCGGCGTTTACTTCCGGCATGAGTATGGTGAAGTTGGAACGTTCCGCCTTGGTGAGCGCAAACTCGGTAGACTTGCGTTCCGCCGTGATAAGTTCGTTGAGCGTATGACCTTTAAGGAAATCGCCTATGTCCGCCGTTTCGTCCGCGGGAATATCGACGCTGTCGCCAAAACTCTCAACTCCGATAAACGTGACGACTTTGTCGTAAGGTCCTTCCGTGTACAACTGCACTTGGCTGTGCTGATCTGTAACGCCCAAGGACTTTGCGGGGGTTTGACCGCAGTTGACGGTTTTGCCCGCCTTGTTTACCGCTTTGCCCAGCGATTCCGCCCAGATTTGGCAATAGAAGTCCGCCATAGTTTTGAGTCCGTCGGCATAAGGCATCATAACGGAAATGTTTTTGCCCGCCTGCATGGATTTAACCTGCAAGAATGCTGTCATAAGCGCGGGGTTGGATTTGATGTCGGGACGCTCGCAAGCCGTGCGCATAGCGCGCGCGCCGTAAAGCATGCTTTCTATATCGACGCCCATAACTGCGAACGGAACAAGTCCGACGTTGGACAGAACGGAAAATCTGCCGCCCACGCCCGCAGGTATGCCGAACACTTTAAATCCTTCTTTTTGCGCAACTGCATACAGCGCGCCTTTGCCCACCGTGGTGGTGACGAAAATATGCTCTTTTGCCGCTTTTTCGCCGATTGCTTTTTTAAGTATATTGTAAAGTATTATGAACTGCGAAAGAGTTTCGCTCGTTTCGCCCGATTTTGTTATGACGTTGAAATACGTCGTTTTGACGTCTATAACGTCGAGAAGCGCCGCCATGCGTTCGGGGTCGATATTGTCCTCGACGTAAAGTTTGGGGGCTTTGCGCATTTCTTTGGGCAACTCGTTGTGATGCAAATGCAACAACGCGTTAAACACGCAAATAGGTCCGAGCGCAGAACCGCCTATGCCGAGCACAACAAAACTCGACGCCTTGTCGCGTATAGACTTACCGAACGCGTTGAGCTCGTCGATTTCGGATTTGCCGATAAGCGGCGTATCTGTCCACTCCTGCCAACCCTTTCCGCTGTTTTCGATAACTTCCTTATATGCCGCATCGTGCGCTTTGTTTGCCTTATCTATTTCGGACTGCTTAACGCCGTGCGAGCCGATGGACGATTCCATCATATTGTTGTAGTCGAATTTGAGTTTCATTTTTCAAATCTCCTTAAAATATTTACGCATACATTATAACGCTATCGCGCCGCAAAAGCAAGCGTTGAAAAGCATTTTTTTACACAGAAAAACGCCGACATATTTCAGTCGGACGTTTGTTCCCGTTATTAAACGACAGTTTCGATAAGTCCGTAATTTCCGTCGTTACGAACGTACAAAACGTTGATCGAATTTGTAGACTTATTGAGAAATACATAGAAGTTGTGCCCGACGAGTTCCAACTCCGCTATTGCGTCGTCTATGGACATGGGCACAAGAGTGTAGCACTTGGAACGAACGACCGATTTCTCCTGCTCGGCTTCCTCTACGATTTCGTCCTCGACAGTCAAACCCTTGGCGCGGAACTTCTTGGACTTGGACTCTATCTTTTTATGGTGACGGATTATCTGTTTTTCGAGCTTGGGTATAGCAAGGTCGATATTGCTGTACATGTTTTCGCTCGTAACTTCCGCGCGCAAAACGGTGTTGTCGAGAAGTACCGTCAACTCCAAAACGAATTGATCTTTTGCGCTGCGAGTGTTGCCCTTTTTAAGTCCTATTTTTATGCGCGTATCGTCGTCGAAAAACTTATCGAGTTTTTGAACCTTTTTGTCGATAACGGTTTTGAGCTTTTCACTCGCGTCATAGTTTTTGCAAAGATATTCGATTGTCATAATAGCCTCCCTGTGGGTTTTATTTTCGCTTATATTATATCAAAATTATAAGGCTTTGTAAATGGGTTTTTAAAAATTATCTTACTATTTTCCGACGATTATTTTGCCGTCGGCGCAATCCACTCTTACGTTGTCGTTGTCCTTGATTTTGCCGTCGATAATAGCTTCGGCAATTTCATCCTCGACGTTTTGCTCGATAACTCTGCGCAACGGACGCGCGCCGTACTCCGCATCGTAACCCTTGTCGATAAGCCAGTCGAGCGCGGATTTCGTAACGGTCAACGTGATATTTTTGTCTTTAAGCGAGTTTTCGACGCGCTGTAACATTATTTCCGCAATCTTTGCAACGTCGTCTTTAGTAAGTTTATCAAACACGCAAATCACGTCGATACGGTTCAAAAACTCGGGCTTAAACGTCGATCGCAATGCGTTCATATACGCTTCGTCACGCGCTTCGGACTCCTTTTTGCCCGTCGCGTTAAAACCTATTTCGCGTTTTGCCGCCGCAGCGGTCGCGCCGACGTTGCTCGTCATAATTATAATAGTGTTTTTAAACGACACCGTTCGACCTTGCGAATCGGTCAGCCGCCCGTCGTCGAGCATTTGCAACAGCGTATTAAACACGTCGGGGTGCGCTTTTTCTATTTCGTCGAACAGTACGACCGAATACGGGTGACGGCGCACTTTTTCGGTCAGTTGCCCGCCGTCGTCAAACCCGACATACCCGGGAGGCGCGCCTATCAGTTTGGACACGGAATGAGCTTCCATAAACTCGCTCATGTCCAGTCGTATTATGGAATTTTCGTTGTCGAACATAGCCTCGGCAAGAGCCTTGGTCAACTCCGTTTTACCGACGCCGGTAGGTCCGAGGAATATAAACGATCCGATCGGGCGGCTGTCGCTTTTTAGCCCGGCACGCGCGCGGCGGATAGCTTTGGACACGGCTTCAACGGCTTTATGCTGTCCGATAACCCGTTTGTGCAACAGTTCTTCCATGTTTTTAAGCCGCTCGCTTTCGGTTTCGGTAAGTTTGCTTACGGGGATTTTTGTCCAGCGCGACACTACGTCGGCAATGTTGTCGGGCGTAATCGTCATTGTGGTTTTTTCCTGCGCCGCGGCGTTTTGAAGCGTGCGCGACTTTATGGCGCGTTCCGTTTCCGTACATTTCTGCTTATATTTTTCCGCTTGCGCGTACTCGGTGCGAGCGACGCACTCGTTCATTTTTTTGGTGTACTCCGCAAGCTGTTCGGTCAATTCCGCAATGTCCGCGGGTTCGCTCGACACGCTCACTTTGGCGCAACTCATAGCCTCGTCGATAAGGTCGATAGCCTTGTCTGGCAAAAACCTGTCGGCAATATATTTGTCGGACAGTTTTGCCGCGGCGACAATAGCCTCGTCCGACAGCTTGACTTTGTGATAGTTTTCATAATTTTGGCGCAAGCCTTTAAGAATTTCCACGGTCTGCTCGACGGTCGGAGGCTCGACTGTTATCGGCTGAAAACGCCGCTCCATGGCTTTGTCCGCCTCGATATATTTGCGGTATTCGTCCGTCGTGGTCGCGCCTATGGTCTGCATTTCGCCGCGAGCAAGATAGGGTTTTAAAATGTCCGCGGGCGTGACTTCGCCGTCCTTGGATCCCGCCTGCATAAGCGTATGCAGCTCGTCGATAAACACAATAATATTTCCGCTGTTAATTATTAAATCGATTGCCGATTTAAGTTTTTCCTCGAGCTGACCGCGATACTTCGTACCCGCCATGAGAGAGCCTATATTAAGCGAAAATATAATGTTGTTTTGCAACTGCCGCGGCACTTTGCCGTCCACTATGGAACGCGCAAGCCCGTCTATAATCGCGCTTTTGCCCACCCCCGGTTCGCCTATAAGTACGGGGTTGTTTTTTGTCTTACGGCAAAGAATTTCTATAAGCCGCTCCACCTCGCGTTCCCTGCCTATAACGGGATCGAGTTTGTTTGCGCGCGCCTTTTGCGTGACGTCCACGCCCAGCTCGGCAAGCTGTGCGGGCAGTTGGTGCGCGGGGCTTTTTACGCCGCCGTCGCCCACGCTCGCGCCGTCGTACATGCGATTGCCGCTTTGATAGCCGCCGTACCCGCTTGTGTCGTATTGACTGTTTTTGAACGCGCCGCCCTGCAACATTGCGATTATCGACCGACGGTAAGCCGCGGTATTTACGTTATAAATATGATAGAGCGCGTCAACCGCAACGCAGTTTCTATCCTCCAAAATAGCGAGCATGAGGAAGTCGGGCGTAATAAGCGGCGCGCCGAACTGCGTCGCTATGTTGTACGCGGTAAACGGTATCGCCTCTTGTATGCGCGGCGAATCGGTAGGCTCGGATACGGCGGCGCGTTCCGCGTCGTCGCGAAAAAGTTGCGCGAGGTCTTCGGGAGAAAACCCGTTTGCGGCGAATATCTTGGTTGCCGCGCAATCTGTTTTGAGTATACCGTACAGCAAATGCTCGGTGCCCGTAAACTCGTTGGAATAAAATTTAGCTGTTTGTCTTGCAATATTAAACGCGTTTTGTGCGTTGCTGTCCATAGGAAATTTCATAATGTGCTCCTCCGAAATTATAATTATTAGCGAAATTATTTATCCTTTTTTGCGCAGATTGCGCCGAGCGTCGCCGCAACATACTTTGCGCGCAACACGTCGCGCTCGTCCACGCTCATACTGTTGCCGCCTAACTTTTGCATGCTTGCGGGCTGACACTCCGATAAAAGCCGTTGAAGTTTGTCCAAATCCGATATATCGAAATACCCGTAGTATCCGCCTAACCTTATCATTGCAAGGTATTGCATGGCTTCGCCGGTTGACAGCTTATAGGCGTTGGTTACAATGCCCCAAGCGCGGTAAATCTTGTCTTTGAGCTCCGCCTCGTCGCGCTTTAAAAGTTGTCTTGCGCGCAATTCCGCATCGACTATATGGTTAATCGCGCTCTTGACCGAATCGAGTATGTCGCTTTCCTTTAAGCCGAGCGTGCGTTGATTGCTCACCTGATACAAATATCCGTCCGCCTTGCTCCCCTCGCCGTACACGCCGCGCACGGTCATATTAAGCCGCCCTACGTCCGTAATACATGCGTCTATCATGTTCTCGATGGTCAATGCGGGCAAAAACATCATGACAGATGCGCGCATGCCGGTGCCGAGATTGGTTGTGCAGGACGTGAGATAACCGAACCGTCGATCGTAAGCGAAATTAAGATTTTTGCTCAAAACGTCGTCGATACGGTTTACTCTGTCATAAGCCTGATCCAAAGACAAGCCCGATAATATAACCTGCTCGCGTATGTGATCTTCTTCGTTCACCATGATCGAAACGTTTTCGTCTGCGGAAATAAGCGCGGCGCCGAACGGGCTGTCTTGTAACAAATCGGGACTGATAAGATGTTTTTCCTGCAAAATCGTTCCGTCCAAACGCGATATATCGCTCACGTCGTAACGCGTAAACTTATCCACCGGGGATAACGCGCGTTCCACTTGGTCGGTTATTTGCCGCGCGGGAATTTCGGCGAGTTTGTGCGGAAAAGGCAATCCGTCGATATTGCGCGCAAGGCGCAGTCTTGTCGATATTATAGTAGAATTTACGCCGTCCATAATCAGTTACCCTCCCGTTTGTTGCCTACAAGTTTTTTAAGTCGCTCGCCGAGTTCGCCGATCTTGGAATAATCGCCGTTGTCAATCGCGGCTTGAAGTTCCGATTTTAACCGCGCTTCTTCCGACGCGGTGTCGAGCACGCCTAACGGCGTTTTGCCGACGTGACGATCGGACTGTTGAAGTTTTTTGACAGTCTGCACAATAAGCGGCTCAAACACTTCATAGCAACGCGGACAGCCGACAAAACCCGTTTTCATAAATTCCTCGCTCGTGGTTTTGCACGTCGGGCAAATCAAAGCGCGCGTCGAAGGCTCGGCAAACATATTGTTAAGATTGGACAGCAAGCCCATCGGCGAGCCGTTAATCAACTTGTTAAGCATGTCAAAACTTTCCAAATTGACCTCGGGCTTGTAATCCTTGGCGCAATCAGCGCACAAATACATTTTTTCCACGTGATTGTTGTTTCTTACGTGAATTTCCATTTTCGCTTCGCGTATACCGCATTTGGTACATTTCATAAATTCGCCTCCCGATAAGTAATTAAATCTTTAATCAGTCGTCATGTGTTTTAAGAGTTTCGAGCAAAACGTTTTTTAAAATCGCCCCGCGCAACCTGCTTTTAGCAACCGTCGGCGCAATTAACGCTTTGTCCGATATAGCCGCTTTTATCAACTGCGCTTCCGATTTGGTATAAACCCCGTCAACCGTCAACCGCTCCAATATTTGACACGCCTTGCCGTATTCTATACCGTCCGACAGCGTTTCGTCGATATACCGCAAAAGCACGTCGTCGACATTCTCGCTAACGCGTATCAAAGTAATCGAACCACCACCGCCCCTGCGGCTTTCGGTTATATACCCGCGTTCGGGCGTGAACCGAGTGGACAACACGTAGTTTATCTGGCTCGGCGCAACCGAAAAATACGCCGCAAGCTCGTTGCGGTTGAAATTAACCGACAACTCGTCGCCTAACGTATCGAGCAAAAACCGCTCTATAATATCGCTTACAGTCATGCCTAACCTCCTTTTGTTCCGAAGTCCGACTTTAAGTCAATGGTCAAAGATAGTCAAACTTCTTAACAGCAGTATATAACTATATTATCGGCTTGTCAAGTCTTTTTTATTAAATTTTTGAAAAATTTTTAAAAATATCTACTACACCGGCGTTTAACATAAAGCAAAAGGACGTTATAAAAACGTCCTTATAATCGATTAAATCTATAGTACGAATCGGTTTAAAGAAAGGTTTAAAGAAAACTCGAAAGCATGTCGCCCATGACGAACAAAGCTATGGAAGTAAGTAATACAAATACAAAAACGATAATTCCGACGGCAAGACAAATATTGTCGCGCATACCGTACTTTTTGCGAAGTTCCGCCGTTTCGCGCATTGCCGCTACATACCGAACTATTGCGACGGAAAGAGTCGCCGCGGCGAATAAAATAGCAAACACGCCGAGAACTATGCCAAAGCCCGTCGAAATACTTATATATACTGCGGCGAGCTGCGACAGAGCATACGCCGCCACGCCTACGATTACAAACAGCAACATGAAATGACTGTTAAACCATGTAAAATCCAACGGCTTGGGCGGCTGTTGCGGCGCTTGCTGTTGAATTACGGGCTGTTGTTGCGGCGGCACGCTGTTATCGCTATACTGCGGCGCGGGCACGGGTTGCTGTACGGGCGGTGTCGCCTCGCTTTGCGGCACAACGGGTTTTACCGTCGGTTCGTCGCTCGCCAACTGTACCGCCTCGACGGGATTAGCCATGCCGCACTTCGGGCAGAACTTTGCGTATTCGGGGATATTCGCCCCGCACTGTTTGCAATATGCCATGGTTAACTCCTTTTCGATACCGAATAAAAACGCATTAAACTTGTTTAAATTTCGGGTGAAAACTTTTCTATTTGCACGCCCGCTTCTTTAAACAACTCCAACGAAAAATCGTCGGGATAACCGTTTTCGTACACAACGCGCACAATGCCGCTGTTAATAATCATTTTAGTGCAAATCGCACAAGGCTGATGCGTGCAATACAACGTCGCGCCGTCGATACAAATACCCATGCGCGCCGCTTGAATTATCGCGTTTTGCTCCGCGTGTGTCGCGTAACAGAGTTCGTGCCGTGTACCCGACGGAATATTCAGTTCCCTACGCAAGCACACGCCCTTTTCTTTACAGCTTTTTATGCCCGAGCTCGCGCCGTTATAACCCGTCGTCATAATGCGTTTGTTTTTTGCTATAACCGCGCCGATTTGACGGTTATCCTGAAAACAACTCGACCACGTTGCGACGGTATGCGCAATGCCCATAAATCTTGAATCCCACTTATTCATAAGTTTACACCACTTCCGAAAAATATCGAAAGTATTATATCACATAATTCGACTTAATGCAATATGTTTTGCTATTTTTCTTTGGACAGATTTACGACAACGCTTTGTTTTTTGCGAAAATACATGCGCATAAACAGTTTTACGACTTCCACGGCGGGAACAATCGCGGCGGAACACAATATCACGGTCAACCACTGCATGCCGTTTAACCATTGCAAAGCGAATATGTCGTGCGTTGCGGGCAGGCACGCAAGCCCGACGGTTAGCGCGCCGCCGACAAGGAACGAAACAAACAACAGCTTGTTTTTAAAGAAATTTTTGCCGAACGCACTGCCGAGTATACTCCGCGCGTTAAAGCTGTGGAACAACTGAACAAGACACAACGTCATAAACGCCATGGTCGTGCCGACCTCGTGTCCCCAACCGGTGAACGCGCAGCCCAAAAACACGCCGAGAACTATTATCGTTTGGAATATTCCTTGATAAATTATATTCGCGCCGACTGCACCCGAAAACAGGCTGTCGCCCGCAGAGCGCGGCGGACTTGACATGACGTCCGTTTCCGGCGGTTCCACGCCGAGCGCGAGCGCGGGCAAACTGTCCGTCACAAGATTTACCCATAGTATTTGTATGGGCAGTAAAAACACGTAAGCGTTTTTAGTGAACGCAAAGATAATAGTCGCAAAAAACAGCGACAGCACTTCGGACAGGTTCGCCGCCAAAAGATACTGGATTGTCTTTTGCATGTTGGAAAATATGGTGCGCCCCTCTTTGACAGCCGTAACGATGGTTGCAAAGTTATCGTCGGCAAGCACCATATCCGCCGCGCCTTTGGTCACTTCCGTGCCCGTTATACCCATGCCGACGCCTATGTCCGCGGCTTTTATACTCGGCGCGTCGTTCACTCCGTCGCCCGTCATTGCGACTATCATGCCGTTTGACTTCCACGCCTTGACTATGCGCACCTTGTGTTCGGGCGAAACGCGCGCGTATACGCGCAACGACTTAACGCGCTTAAAAAGCTCGTCGTCCGACATTTTTTGAAGCTCCGCACCCGTTATCGTCTGTCGCTTGTTATTGCAAATTCCGAGCGCGGAAGCTATTGCAAACGCCGTATCGGGATTGTCGCCCGTTATCATGACCACTCGAATACCCGCCTTTTCGCACTGACGCACCGATTCTTTTACTTCCTCGCGCGGCGGGTCTATCATGCCCGTAAGCCCTATAAAAATCAATTCGCTTTCGTAAGTGCGCGAATCTGTATTATCTCGCTTTTTGTACGCGTAAGCAAGAACGCGCAACGCCCCGTCCGCCATTTTTTTGTTAGCCGCGGCGATGTTCGCCTTGTCGCGCTCGGTTATTCGGCGCGGCGCGCCGCCGTCCAAAATGTACGAGCAACGCTTGATAAGTTCGTCCGCCGCGCCTTTCGTATATACGGTGTCGCCGTCGCGCTCGCGGTGCACGGTGGTCATCAGCTTGCGATCGGAATCGAACGGGATCTCGTCGATACGCGGGCACGCGCGATCGAGTTCCGTTTTTTTAACGCCCGAGTCCGCCGCATACCTGACGAGCGCCGTTTCGGTCGGGTCGCCCATTATAGAGGCGCGCCCGTTATCCGTCCGCACCGCGCTGTCGTTGCAAAGGCACATGCACTTTAACAAGCGAACCGTCGCCGCACCGTCTGGCTTTGGCGAAAAGCCGCCGTCCGCATACGCTTGCGTTACGGTCATTTTGTTTAACGTGAGCGTGCCCGTCTTGTCAGAGCAAATAACATCCGTACTGCCCAAAGTTTCGACCGCGGGCAACTTTTTAATAATGGCATTCTTTTTGGATAAGCGTTGAACGCCGAGCGCAAGTATAATCGTGATAACCGCAGTAAGACTTTCGGGAATTGCCGCGACCGCGAGCGCAACGGCTGTCATAAACGAATCTATAACGCTGTCCGCAGTGACAGAACCTGTGCCCGCCGCGCTCAATATGCCCATAACAAACACCGCCGCCGCGATAGCAAGCACCGCAATGGAAATAAACCGCCCGACGGCGTTCAGCTTTTTTTGTAACGGCGTAATTGTCTTTTCACCGTTTTCGAGCATGGACGCTATCTTACCTATTTCCGCGTTCATGCCCGTAGCAGTCACAACGCCCTCGCCCCTGCCGTATGTTACAGTACTCGATCCGTACAGCATGTTATGCCTGTCCGCAAGTTGAGCATGCTCGTCCGAAATGGGGCGAACGTGTTTTTCCTCCGCAACGGACTCGCCCGTCAATGCCGAAGTTTCGGCTTTGAGCGACATGCACTTAATAAGCCGCATATCGGCGGGGACGACGTCGCCCGCTTCGAGCAAAACAATATCGCCCTTTACAAGCGACGACGTTGCTATTCTTTTTATTTCGCCGTCGCGCCTGACTTTGCAAAACGGCGTGCTCATGTCTTTGAGCGCCGCCATTGCTTTTTCCGCTTTACACTCCTGCACAGTGCCGATAACGGCGTTGAGCAAAACTATAAACAATATAATACCGACGTCGATAAAGTCCTCGTATTGCCTTTCGACAACGCCGATAACGGCGGAAACTATGGCCGCCGCTATAAGAACTATTACCATTACGTCGGTAAACTGCTTAAAAAATTTAACCGCAACGCTTTGCTTTTTAGCTTTCGCGAGCTTGTTCTCGCCGCTTGAAATAAGGCGCATTGCCGCATCGCCGTCCGTCAAACCGCGTTCGGTGACGGACAGATCCGCAAGAACCTCGGCGGACGTTTTGTTAAAGTATTCCAATCGTCGCTCCTATCTGGTTAAATTTCTATTCTTTTGTAGTATTCGTCAACTCTCCTATATAATAATATGTCAACAACGCCGAAAATAACAAGAATCGCATAAATTAACGTCCAACATACGGGCAAAATTATATTCATCGGCACGTCGTTAAAGAAAAGAATAAACATTACTGTCATGACCGCCATGCCGCTCCCTATACAAATCAACTGACCGATAGTCACATGTCCGTTGTGCTTTATCGCCTGCGACGGATCCGTCCATTTCAGCTTTGGCGCTGACAAATCCCAAAGCGCGCCGAACACTATAAATACAGCCGACAGAGGAATAAGAGAAAACACCGACAATAAAGTCAACTGCAAATCGAAGTTCATGACGTTAACTATAACCACCGCAATCGCGGAAACAGGCACGCCTATCGCCATCCACGCCAACAGCTTTGATTTTAATATCCCGCGAATATCTACAGGCAATATTTTAAGCGACGATATAGCCTTGCCCTCGCGCGAGAACGTGGTTGAAGCCGCATTGCCGGTAGTGGCTATCATTGCCATAAGCGCGCACATTATGCACATCGTAAAAAACCGAGTATCAAACCCGACTCCGACGCTGTTAATATCTTTTATCATATTACCGAACACGATGCTAAACGCTACAGATATTATTATAGGCAAAATCATTACGGCATAGCATTGATACGCAACCTGAACGGTACGGAACGAACTTATATATTCGCGCTTCATCAACGCTTTTATCGCACTCGACGATTTAAACTCGCCCTTCTTCGCGGTGGCGTTATTCGTCTGATTATTTGCTTTAACGGATTGCGTGTACATAAACTTCGCGGCAAGCATCAGAATAACAAGTAACGCCGCGGAACTTCCGATAAATATGAGCAAATTGACCGCAGTAGACGCGCCTACGCCCAAACCGTAAGACGACACGCCAAACACAGACATAGACAGCGCGGTGTACGGATAGAAAGCATACATTATGCCGAGCGCGCCGCTCATTGCTTTTTCGATTTCCTCCGGCGATACGCTCGAATCGGTGGAAGCAAATACAAAATACAAATACGCGCCGAAAAATCCGCCAAACAACAGCGTATAGAACGCGAGCGCAACCGCACTGCGATGTTTTACTTTGGACGCTATAAACATTACCGGGATAGCAACTATCGCCGCCAAAACGAGCGGCATGGCGGGAATTATCGCAAGCATAAGCAAAGATATAACGTAATACCATGCCCATGCTTTTATCACCGCGCCGAACGCAATCATAATCGGTAAAACGATTGCCGCGACGATAACCGTTTCCGAAATATACACAAACGACAGTTTAGCCGCGAACACCTTCGATTGCTTAATCGGTAAAACCGAATAGAAATCGGTATCTTTAGACAGATACAGCGTCGTAATAAGACTTATTATCCCGAAAAACAGCACAATGCCCGCCGCGGTCAACAGAATAAAAAAGTAGAACGACACGTTCATTGTAGGGATTTCTATTTGTGTTTGGGGATTGTTGAACATTCTCCCGAATTCTACGACAACCGAAAGCAATATCGCCATAACCAAAGCGTATGACGCGCCTATAAGGCACAAAAACCCTATTACGCTTCGCTTGGATTTACCCTCGGAAAAGCGCAATTTGTTTTTGAACATTGCTTTGAGAACACTCAAATAATTACTCATCGCTACCGCCCGCCACAGACATGAATATTTCTTCCAAACTCTCGTCGCCCTGCGCGCGTTTCAATTCGTCCATATCGCCGCAAAGCACAAGTTTTCCCTTGCTGATTATCGCAACGCGGTCGCATATTTTTTCGGCAACGTCCAAAACGTGCGTAGAGAAAAACACGGTTTTGCCCTGCGCCTTGTGCTCTTTCATCAACTCTTTAAGCGCAAACGCCGACGGCGGATCCAACCCCATCATAGGTTCGTCCAATATCCACAGCGACGGGCTGTGGATAAGCGCGCCGATTATCGCTATTTTCTGTTTCATGCCGTGCGAATATCCGCTAATTCGCTTGTCAAACGCTTCTTCGAGCGAAAACCGTTTTAACAAATCGGCGCTTATGCGCTTGCGGTCGTCCATGCTAACGCCGTAAATATCGCCGAGAAAATCAACGTATTCGCGTCCCGTATACTTATCGAAAATTATCGGCGAATCGGGCACAAACCCGAAGTTTTGTTTTGCGCCTATCGGGTCTTTGGTTATGTCGTGACCGCAAATCGAAATAGACCCCGATTTTATCGGAAGTATACCCGTCACCATTTTTATCGTAGTGGTTTTTCCCGCGCCGTTCGCACCGAGAAACCCAAAGATTTCGCCCGCTTTCAAAGTAAGCGACAAATCGTCCACGGCTTTAATTTTGCCGTTGGCATACGCCATAGACACATGACTTATTTCAAGCATTTCTACCTCCCGACAATGCTAAATATTTAGTTGCGTTTATTCCTGCGAATAGCGTCTAAAAACGACTTAATCTTTTGTTCGTTGGGGTTGTCCTGCGGCAAGTAAAACTTTTCGTCGCGCAAGCCGTCGGGCAAGTACCGTTGCGTTATATACTGCTGCGAGTCGTGCGGATAGATGTACGACGCGCCGCTGTCGTTGGGCGTTTTGTACGTCCTGTCGCGCAGATAATCGGGCACTTTGTCGTCCGCATGCTCTTTAACCGTCTTTTGCGCGGCGTGCATTGCCAAGTACACGGAATTGGACTTCGCCGCCGTCGCGACTTTGATAATCGCGTGCGCAAGCGACAAATACCCCTCCGGCGGACCTATATGCTCGTATGCAGTGAGCGCGGACGCCACAACCGACAGTGCGGAAGAATCGGCAACGCCCACGTCCTCGCTCGCATGCGCGAGCAATCGCCTAAATATCGACAACGGATCGCAACCCGCTTCTATCATTCTAAACGCCCAATACAACGCCGCGTCCGGATCGCAACCGCGAAGCGACTTGCAAAACGCCGACAGCATATCGTAATACATACTGTCGTCAATGGACAGCACGCGCCGCTGTGTGGATTCCTGCGCGACCGCTTTGTCTATTACGATTACCCCGTCTCTGTCGGGCGGAGTTGTGAGCACTGCGAGTTCGAGCGCGTTAAACGCATTGCGCAAATCCCCGTTCGCCGACCAAGCTATATGAGTATACGCCTCGTCGTCCACGCGCAAACTGTATTCGGCTAAACCGTTTTCGCTCGCGACGGCGCGCTTCAATCCGTCCACAATGTCCGACGTTTCGAGCGGTTTAAGCTCGAACACTCTACAACGCGACACTATGGCGCGCGTCATGGACACAAACGGGTTTTCGGTAGTGGAGCCTATAAAAATAATACTGCCCGTTTCTATCGCGGACAACACGCAATCGGACTGCGCCTTACTCCAACGGTGACACTCGTCCAACAGTAAAAAAGTACGCTTGTTAAAAACGCGCAACCGCTCCGTCGCTTCCTCTATAACCTTTTTAGCTTCCGCCACGCCCGACGACACGGCGTTGAGTTTAACAAATTCACTGCTTGTGGAATTGGCGATAATGCCGGCGAGCGTCGTTTTTCCCGTCCCGGGCGGACCGAAAAATATGCAACTGCCCAGTTTGTCCGCTTGTATCGCGCGCATAAGCAACGACCCTTTATGCAACAAGTGCTTTTGCCCTATGAACTCCGAAAGTTTACGCGGTCGCATGCGTTCGGCAAGCGGCATTGCTCTTGCGCTATTGGCGTTTAAGTCGAATAAATCCATACGATATTCGTATTATAGCATATTCCTTAACCATGCACAATAGTTTTAACGACGCGCACCCTATTTTTAATAATCTTTTAATCTATTGCTCGCCGTCGCCGCCTGTTCTGTACAGTAATATATCCGCGTCGCCGCGACCGTTCAGCTCGACGTTTGCCGCAGAATAACTTATGCGGTTCAACCTAATCCGCCACTCGCCGTACCGTTCCGTGTTGTCGACGTCTATATTGGCGCGCCCGTCGTCCGTGTTCAATTCCAACCTAATATGCGGCGCGTCTACCCCGATCCGCGGATTCAAGCCTATCTTGCCGTCGCGTAGTTTAAGCCCCGCCAAACACTCCGTAACCGTCGTATAATACAACGCCGCCGCAACTGCGCCGTCGCTTGTTTGACCGTTTTCGGCAAAGAACGAACATTGCCGATATTTACCCGTGCCGCGATCGCAAACAGGATTGTTAAACCGCAACAGATTATACGCCTTGTCGTATTCGCCCGCGTCAAACAGCAACCGCGCGCAAGTAAACGTCGCTCGAAACGAATTCAACGCGTAGAGCGAGCGTCGCTTCAACTTATCGATTTCGTCCGCATACGTCGCGGCGACCTTGCCGAGTAACGCGACGTAACGATCTTTACGTTCGGGCGAAACATTTGAAAGATCGGCAAAAAACCGCAACAGCTCCGAATACACTTTACAGTCGAAAATGCCGCGCACGTTTTTGTCGTACACAAATTCGCGTTGAGCGGCGTTTGCGTCCAAAGCGCGCATACAGTGTTCCGCAACGGTGGACTTGACAGTGATCTTTCTTCCGCCTACGCGCCGCGGCATATATTCCGCAAACTCGTCGAAAAATCCGTAATCGCCCGCAAAGGTCGCATAATCCACCGCGGCAAACGCGATATACAGCGCGCCGCGTGCGTCGTTTTTGTACTCCCCGCGCTCGGACTGTTCGGCAAGCAACGATATAATCGCGTTTTTTACGGCTTGTTTATCGACATATTTTTCAGCGGACAGCAACGCGCAAATGTCAAACGGATTAAGCCCGTCGCGTTTGAGAAACCCGTAGACATGCGCTTGATAAAGCGCGCGCGCGTGCATTACGTTCAAACGCGCGTCATCCGATTTTAATTTGACGCGAAGCATTTTGCCGACGCATTGCTCTTGTTCTCGCAAATACCCGTCGGCGGCGGCTTCGTTCATTTCCGTCAGCGATATTCCGTTTTCGCCCGTCGCGGCTATGCAAAATATCAAGCGCGATCGCCCGCGCGAACAAAGGCTCACGCCCACCGTAACAGCCGGTGCAACTATACTTCCCGCGCGCGTAACATCGCCTATTCCGTTTATAACGCCGTGCGAGCAATACTGCTCCAAGTACAAAGCGCAACGGCGCGGGTGTTCGGACGATACCACATTAAACGATTTTGCTCCGTCGTTTACTTTTACGGTCTTGCCGTCATTAGTCGCTTTTGCGCCGAGCGACGGACGGACGGCAAACATGACCTCGATATTGCGCGCCGCGTTCGCCGTGTTCTCCACCGTCAAATCGAAAACAATCGCCGTCTTTCCTCGCGCAAGATAGCATTTTAACGCGCTAACGCACCCGTTATAAGCGTTTTCATACATAACGTGCGAAAAGCCGTGCGTCGCGCGCAGTTCGCCTTTTCCGAGCGGCAACGCCGTCGGCGACCACAACAATCCGTCCTCGCTTATAACAACGCATACAGGCACGTTTTCGGCAATCCGTTCGTCCGTGTAAGTTATTCCGTCGGGTGTGATTTTTGTATACAGCCCGTTTATTCCGTTTTGCGAAAACGTCGCGCCCATACACCCGTCGTACAAATCATGACGAAACGATCGACATGATTTTTTATCGCGCATGTCGTATACGCACGCGCCGACGTTTAAATATCCGCCTAACGCATGGTCGCAAACATATTCGACGTTAGACAAAGCCGCGCCGTTGCGCTCGCACTCGATGCGCGGCGCATGTTTATGTTTTTCGTTTGAGTTTTCAGTGTAGTCGCAAGCGCGTGTTTTTAGTCGCAAACCGCAAAACACTGCGGCGCGTTTACTCTCATAATCGAAATATCCGTCGTCGTTCGCATATGCCGCTATGCGCGCAACTTCGCGCGCGCTCGAGCCGTTTGCAACGGACAAAATCGCACAGCGCTTTTCAAACCCGCGCGCATAGAGCGATCGAACGCCTATTAAACTATGTTCGCTGTCCGCCGCAAGATGTAAGTCGTGTTCGTTCGCAATTTCGCTTATCGGATAGTCGTACTTCGCCGCGCCGTCGAAAGTAAGCGCGCAAACTCCGCCGTTTATATTCGCAACTGCCGCTTTATCGGCGTTTCCCGGTTCCAAAGCAGTAACGTCGCGCGACGAGTACACGGCGGAAATATCGACCTTAATATCTTTGTCCGCGCGGTTTATTACTGTCAGTTTACAACAACAGCAAGCACAATCAACGGGCGCAATAAACTCCGCGGCTATCTCCACGTTTTTCGCGGCATACCTGTAAACGCTTTTGTGCGGCTCTACGGTAAGATCGAACGCCGACAGCGATAACGTTCCGCTCGGCGTTTTAAAAAGCAAATCGAGAAACCCCGTTTTATACGGCTTGCCGCAATCCGATCTTTTGCTAACCGCAATTCTCCCGAAGTTATCGAAATCTATCCTGTACTTTTCGCTCGAAACCGTGTGATTGTAATACTTGCCGTCGCCTACATGCACAGCCTCGACAGGCTTGCGTACAACCGCAGGCAATGACTTTTTGCGGCGTTTAAACAAGCACGAAAGCCGCAACCGAAAAAACCGTCGCGAGCTTACATACTGCGGATAATCAATCATAATCGGCAGTCTGAACCGCACATATACGACGATTGCCGACACTACAAACACCGCGCAGTACGCGCTCGGCGCATATAAACATGTAAGAGCCGCCGCTATCGCTATAAGCACGACAGGCGCAATGCCGTAAGTATGCAAGACCGCTTTATCGGGCAACTTTAACGGCAATACTCCCGACATACCGCGTCTGCCTTTATCTATTTCGTCCAACATCATTAACGACGAAATAACGTTCTCGACGGCGGCGCAAGTCGTTGCAAGATGTTCTCGCCTCGCCATAGCCGCGCCGTCCGCGTCTATTCCGTTAATTTCCAACAGTCGGTCAACCGTCGCTTTGTCTTTGACTTTGGTCGAACAAATCAGCCCGCAAACATAGTCGCCGTGCGTAATGCGATCGAGATCGACTTTGCCCGTCGCGCCGTCGGTCAAACCTTTTGTATAAATGTCGGCGCGACTGTTAGCCGATACCGAAACCGCGTAAAAATATCCGCACAGGCAAAACCTCAACATGTCCGTAAGCAAGTCGCGTTCCGCGCGCGAAAGCGGCGCGATTTGTTCGAACGCGATAACAGCGGCGTTAAACTTTTCTGCGGTTATATCGGCTTGCGTGCCGCTTACCAATTCGTTGCACAACAAAAAAAGTCGGGGCATGCCGTTTACATGCCCGACGGAATAGCTTTTTCGCACTGCGTTTTTAGCTCGAACGTGCGCGCGCAATATCAGATCCCGCGCGCAATACGATTCCGCAGCCCAATCGTCGAGCGTCGCACCCGCTTTTAATTCCTTTTCCATCGCGCTAAATATGCGGCGCGGTTTTACGCTCATGCCGCTGATGCCGAACCCGCTATGCGTAACCGCGCAACGCTTGGACAGCTCGACTATTACGCGCAATAGCGCGCGCTTCGTCAAACGTTCGCCCGTCGAAAAATCGGGTTTACGCCGAGGAACCGCATATTTAAACACAAGTACAACCGCCGCGGAAATTGCGGTGACTATCAAAAAGGCTGTCATCGCCTTTAATTGTTGACGTTTGCCCGCTTTTAAATACCGCGCCGCACCGCACTATGTCGCGCATAACAAAGCAAAATAAAATCGACGGGGTTACCGTCGATAGTAATTTTAAGTAATTAGATAGTAATAAAATTACTTCTCTTTGATTTTTGCCGCTTTGCCCGAAAGATTGCGCAAATAGTAAAGTTTGGCACGACGTACTCTGCCGTGCTTGATTACGTCTATAGCGGTAATACGCGGCGAGTGAAGCGGGAACGTGCGCTCGATACCTACGCCGAACGAAACGCGGCGAACGGTAAACGATTCGCGAACGGAACCGTTCTTTTTGGCGATAACGATACCCTCAAACGCCTGAATACGCTCGCGGTTTCCCTCTTTGACTTTAACCGATACTTTGACGGTGTCGCCCACGTTAAACTGCGGAACATCCGCTTTCATATATTCTTTTTCGATTTCGGCAATGATGTTGCTCATGATACCTCCTATGTCGTTAAAAAACTCCGCACTCGGATAACCGCGCCTGCGAAGTGACATCACATAATTGCTGATAAATTATAACATACCTTTAAGATTTAAGCAAGTAATTTTAACCCGTTTTAAGGTATTTTTTTTATAAAAACTAATTTGTTTTATTTAAGCCGCGTTCCGCTGTACGATTTTTAAGCTGTCCGCACGCGCCCGCGACGTCCGAACCCATTGACCGCCGCACTGACGCAGATATTCCTTCCGATTTAAGTTTTTCGCAAAACGCATACGCTTTCTTTTTGGACGGCGGGCGCATTCGATTGCCGTCGGTCGGATTGAGCGGAATAAGATTGACGTGACAGCACAGTCCTTTTAAAATATTTTTCAGCGCGAGTACGTCGCCGTCCGTGTCGTTAAAACCGTCTATAAGAATATACTCTATAATCACGCGCCTACCCGTTTTGTCAAAGTACCCGCGCATTGCGGAAATCAAACGCTCGACCGAATACCGTTCCGCGACGCGCATTATCTTTTTGCGCTTTTCGTCGGTAGCGGCGTGCAACGACAGCGAAAGCGTGCAACTTATACCGTCGTCAGCCAGCCGCTCGATAACGTCGGGCAATCCGCACGTCGATACGGAAATCGACCGCATGCCGATATTCAAACCGTAAGGCGCGTTCAAAAGCCTTATAAATTTAATCGTGTTTTCGTAATTGGCAAGCGGTTCGCCGCTACCCATCATAACAAGTTTATTGACCCCGCCGACGTCTTTTCTGTCGCGCGCGACATACAGAGCCTGCGCAAGAATTTCGCCCGCCGAGAGATTGCGTTTCATGCCGTATTTGCCCGAAGCGCAAAAAACGCAACCCATGCCGCACCCGACTTGACAGGACACGCACACGCTGTTGCCGTAATCGTGCGGCAAGAACACGGCTTCCACCAAATCGCCGCACAGCGTTTCAAACAAGTACCGTATCGCCCCGTCGCTTGCCGTAACGCGAGTTTTTTCGGCAACGGCACGATCCGCATAATTCTCTTCCACCTTTTTAATGAGCGACTTGGGCACGTCCGTATATTCGGCGTAGCTGTCGAACGCCGCTATATGCCGCATAATCTGCTTGGCGCGGTACTTCGGCTCGCCGTAACCTTCGATAAGCTCTGTAAGTTCGTCGAGCGTAAAATCGGACAGCGGAATTTTCACCGTTCGCCTCGCTTAAACCGCGCAATATAAAACCCGTCGCAATTATCGCTGTCGGGCAATAATTTCGTTTGGTCTATTTCCGTATATTCGGGGTGCGATTTCAAAAACTTTTCGACGGTATTTTCGTTTTCACTGCGCAATATGGAACATGTCGAATAGCACAATACGCCGCCGACCTTGCAGTATTTTGCCGCCGCGTCCAAAATTTTTATTTGCAATTCGCAAAGCTCCGCAACGTCGCTCGGCTTGCGTTTAATCATAATATCGGGTTTTGTTTTAAGCGTGCCCGTGCCGCTACACGGACAATCCGCAATAACCAAGTCGAAAGCGTTTTCGTATTGCTCATTGAAAACAGTCGCGTCGTTAAACGCAACGTCGATTTTTGCGCCGAGCTTTTTTGCGTAGCCGCGCATTAAATCGAGCTTGTGCGGATATATATCGCACGCGGTTATTTTATAGTCGCCTATTTCGCTCAAATACACCGACTTCCCGCCGGGGGCGGCGCAAAGATCGATAACGCGCCCGCCGCTCAAACCCTTTACGTAAGCGTTTACGGCGCGTATGGACGACACGGACTGAACGGCGACCGTCCCTGCTGCAAAATTATCGAGCGTCGCGCGATCGACGTAACAGCCGTATTCGGTGAACGTTCCGCCTTTTGCCGCAGATTTAAACTGCTCCTCTGTAATGCGGCGTTTCATTGGGCGAATATGCGTTTTTTGCGGAAGTACCGCGCCCAGTATTGACGCGGCGCGCGTTTCGCCGTAATCTGAAATAATTTCGCGGCACAACCATTCGGGCGTATTGTACTCGTAAGAAAAACGTTCGAGTTCGCTGTCGAATTTCGGTTGGTATGTCAACGATTTTTTAAGCACCGCGTTTACAAAGCCGCTGAACGCGCCGACGCGCTTCGCAAGCTCCACAATGCGGTTTACCGCGGCGTATGACGGCATATCGGCGTACTTACAATAGTACAGTCCGATTTTAAGCACCACCGTCGAATTTTTGTCGGGCGCTTTGTCGCACAAACCTTTTATTGTTTTTTCGAGCCGCACGTTGTTGTCGAGCACGCCGTAAAACGCGCTCGTCACAAACGGGTGCTGTCGCAAATTATTAAGACCTTTAAGCGCTTTTGTTATCGCTTGCGCGCAGAACGCACCATCTATAAACACGGCGCGAAGCGCGTTATACAACGCCAAATCCACCTGTTCCGCGGCATGCGCCGCGCCTATACGCGCTTTGTCGTTTTTGTAATTACGGTTTTGCACAAACTACTCCCACTTCGAGTTTTCTCCCGCGTAAAAATTCCGCCGCGCCGAGAGCGCGCTTGGACGGGGCTTGTATCGTCAATACCTGTATCGCGCCTTTGCCGCACGCTACAACCAACTTACCGTCCGAGCATATTACCGTTCCCGCCGTGCCGCTACCGTCAACCTCGACAGCTTCGTAAATCTTGTATGTTTCGCCGCCTATAACCGTTTTAGCACACGGCGACGGCGACAGCGCGCGTATCTTATTTACAACGGAATTGCTGTCCGCGGTAAAGTCTATGTACTGCTCCGACTTGGAAATCATTTTGCAGTGCGTGGCGATACTGTCGTCTTGCTTAACGGGCGTGATTTTATAGAACCCGTCCAACGTTTCGACCAAAAGTTTTGCTCCGATTTGCGACAACCTCGCCGTCAGTTCGCCCGCCGTTTCGCGCGCACCGATTTCGGTTTCGGCAACGGCGAGAATATCGCCCGTGTCTATACCCAATTCCGTGCGCATGATTGTAACGCCCGTTTTTGTTTCGCCGTTCGCTATCGCCGCCTGTATGGGCGACGCGCCGCGATACTTGGGCAACAGTGACGCGTGCACGTTGATAACGCCGCGCTCAAATGCGTTAAGCACCGCGTCTGTCAAAATTTGACCGTAAGCCGCGGTTACGGCTATGTCCGCGCCGAACTCTTTAAGACGTTCGACTTCGTCGCGTATGCGTCGCGGCTGGAATACGGGCAGACCCGCTTCGAGCGCAACTTTCTTTACTGCACCCATTTCGGTCTTACCGTGCTTGACCGCTCTGTCGGGTTGAGTTACAACCCCGACCACGGTATGCGCCGATCGCATAAGCGCGTTAAGCGTGCCGACAGCAAATTCGGGCGTTCCGAGAAACAATACTTTCATACCGACAGCGTCCGCCTTACTTTTTAACTGTTTTGTCCGTGAACAAAACGCCGTCCAAATGGTCGATCTCATGACAGAAACACGCCGCGGCGAACCCGTCGCCCTTAAGCTCTATGGGGTTGCCGTGACGGTCGTAAGCATGCACGACCACGTGCCGCGGGCGTTCCACCTTGTCGTGGATATTCGGTACGGACAAACAGCCCTCCGCCGCGACTCTTTTGCCTTTTGCTTTGACTATTACGGGGTTGACCGCTTCCACAATAGTACTGCCTCCGTCGAACGTTGCGACGAATATGCGTTTTAACACGCCGACTTGCGGTGCGGCAAGCCCTGCGCCGTCCGCATAAATGAGCGTGTCAATCATGTCGTCCATCAGCGCGGACAGCTTGTCGTCGAACTCCGTTACGGGCTTGCTGACCTGCCGAAGCGTGTCGTCGCCCACTTGATAAATTTTGCGTATTGCCATAGTTTCTTTTCTCCTCTATGTCTAACTCAAATCGTTGGGATTGATTTCGGTAAAGCATGTGGCTTGCGGATATTCCGCCGCAGCATTATCCGCCGCTTTGTACACAGCCGCGCGAACGTCGTCCGCGTCGGGCTTTATACGCATTAGTATTTGCATGCGGTGTTTGGTCTGTATTCGCTTTTTGGGCGCGCGCATGGCGTTAAGATATATAAACGCGTCGGGATTTTGCGCCGAAATCATGCGAATTTCGTCCATTGCGCGTTTGGTCGCGTCCAATGCGGCTTGCTCGTTTTCGCACGATACAAGCACGCGAATTATGTCCGTAAACGGCGGAAATCCCGTCGCTTGCAACAGGTTAATTTCCTTTGCGTAAAAACTTTCGTAGTCGTATGCCGTCGCGTATCTGTATACGTAATGGTTGGGCGTGTACGTTTGCAAAATAACTCTGCCCGCCTTGCGCTCTCTGCCGGCGCGCCCCGCAACCTGCGTAATCAACTGAAACGTGCGTTCTACGGCGCGGAAGTCGGAAAAATGCAAGCTCATATCCGCGTCGATAATCCCGACCAAAGTAACGTTTGCGAAGTCGTGTCCCTTTGCGACCATTTGAGTGCCTACAAGTATATCGGCATTGCCGCCCGCAAAATCGCCGAGCAGTTTTAAATGCGCGTCTTTCGTGCGCGTGGTGTCGTTGTCCATGCGGATAATCCGCGCCGAAGGAAACATTTTGTTCACCTGCTCGACGACGCGTTCCGTGCCCATAAAGCCCTGTTTTATATGCGGGCTTTTGCAGTTGGGACAAAGGTCAAGCATGGCGTAACGGCGTTGACAGTAGTGACACTTTAACACGCCCTCTTCCTTGTGATACACAAGCGAAACGTCGCAATCCTCGCACTTTGCCACATACCCGCACTTGCGGCACATCACATACGAACTGTAACCGCGACGGTTAAGAAACAGTATTGCCTGATTGCCCGCTTTTAAACACTCGTCAAGCGCGGTGACAAGCGGCGCGGAAAACATGCCCGAATTGCCGAACGCCACCTCGTTGCACATATTGACTATTTCTATATCGGGCATTTTTCGCTTGTTCACCCTGTCGGGCAAGCGCGCGAGCGTATATTTGCCGTTCTGCGCCGAATAGTAACTTTCCACCGACGGTGTCGCCGAACCCATAACCACGCGCGCGCCGTTGTAATTCGCTCTGAAAAACGCGACCTCGCGCGTAATGTAGCGCGGATTGGATTCCGATATGTAAGACGAATCGTGTTCCTCGTCGATAACTATAAGCCCGACGTTTGATAGCGGCGCGAATATAGCCGACCTCGCGCCCACCGCGACGCGCGCGCAACCCGTCAACAGCCTGCGCCATTCGTCAAAACGTTCGCCGTCGCTCAAACCCGAGTGCAAAAGCGCAACGTCGTCGCCGAACCGTGCGCGGAATATGCGCATGACCTGCGGCGTCAACGAAATTTCCGGAACAAGCATTATCGCAGTCTTGCCGTCTTGCAACGTTTTTTCTATGCAGTTAAGGTACACTTCCGTTTTGCCGCTACCCGTAACGCCGAACAGCAACGTCGGCTTGTCGCTCGACAAAATAGTATGCGCGGCGGCGGTCTGCGCTTCGGTAAGTGTAACGCGATCGTCTTTTTGCACTATGTTGCGATACGGCGTGCGCATTACGTTTTCCGTGCGAGTGAGGAACACTCCGCGCGCTATAAGGTTGCGCACCGCGGCGGCGGAAAAATTGGCGTTTAGATAGCTTTGTTCCGCGCTGTCGTTGTCCGCAAGGTATTCAAAAACTTCCGCCTGCGCTCGCGCCGATTTTTTTATGAACAACGCGGGATCGACTTCTTTATAATCGGGATTTACGTATACAAACGTTTTTTCGAGAGCTTTAATTCTGCCGCCGCGCATTTTTGCGGGCAAGAACAGTCGAAACACGTCTATCTTGCGCAAATGAAAACGCGCCGTCATGTAGTCGCAAAGCCGCAAAAATTCCTCGGACACTATCGGGCGATCGTCGAGCAACGCCGTTATGCTTTTGAGTTTGTCGCTCGGCACGTCCGTCGTTTCCGCAAGGTCTATAACATAGCCCTCTATACTGCGCGCGCCGAACGGCACGCTCACGCGCGAACCGCGTACCGCGCCCTCGATTGCACGGTAATCGAAAACGCGATCGACGTCGCTCGCCGAAATATCGACTATAACACGCGCTATCATTTGCCCGATAACATATCGAGCAACGCGTTTGCCACATCGCTCTTTTTCATGAGCGGCAAGCGCGTCGCGCACTCTGCCGTGATTACCGTAACTATATTTGTATCTATGTCAAACCCCGCGCCTTTTTGCGTGACGTCGTTAAGCACAGCCATGTCCGCGCGCTTATCCGTAAGTTTTTGCTTGGCGTTTTGCTCCGCGTTCTCTGTTTCCGCGGCAAACACTACAAGCCGCGACTTTTCGGGCTTATGCTCGCCCACCCACGCCGCAATATCCTGCGCCTTTTTAAGCGACAGCGACAATTCCCGCGTTTTGATTTTCTGTTTGGACGGCGCAAGCTCGTAATCGCACGGCGCCGCCGCCATAATAAACGTGTCGATATTTTTAACGTGTTTTTTGACCGCGGCAAACATGTCCGCCGTTGTCGACGCGTTTTCCACAGTCCAATCGTTTGGCAAACGAAACCCGTCCGTAAAGCCTTTTACAAAGACTATTTCCGCGCCGCGCTCATACGCCGCGCGAGCAATACAGTAACCCATTTTTCCGCTCGAACGGTTGGTAATGTAGCGCACGGGATCGATTTCAGCACGCGTCGCGCCGGCTGTGACAAGCACGCGCTTGCCGCTGTAATCGTTTTTTACAGCAAACAGTTTTTCGACCTCCGCAAAAAGTTCGCTCGGCTCCGCCATTCTACCGTTTCCGCTGTCACCGCAAGCCAAATATCCCGCGCCGCCGTAAACGCAAATAAAGCCGCGCTTTTCCAGCTCGGCGATATTTTTAACCGTTATCGGATTTTCTATCATTGCCGTATTCATCGCGGGCGCGATAATTACGGGACATTTGCACGCAAGTACGGTAGTCGTCAAAAAGTCGTCCGCTATGCCGCACGCAATCTTTGCTATCACGTTGGCGGTTGCGGGCGCGATTATTACTGCGTTCGCTTTTTTGGCGAGCGCGACGTGTTCGACTTCCCAAGTAAAATTGCGATCGAACGTATCGATTACTACTCTATTGCGCGATAAAGTTTCAAACGAAAGCGGCGCGACAAATTCAGTCGCGTTCCGCGTCATTACGACGTGAACTTCGGCGCCGTTTTGCACAAGCCTCGATACAAGCTCGCACGTTTTGTACGCCGCTATTCCGCCGCTTACTCCGACGATAACCGTCTTGTCGCGTAATGCGTTCAAAAACCTATCAGCCTTCCTCAACGCCCTCTATCTTGCCCTCGCACACTTCCTTTGCGGCGAGAGAAACGGGATTGATGCCTTCCTGCTCCAAATAATCGTGACGTTTGTCCATGAGCGTGCGAGCGCGCTTGCCCAAAATTCCGACGAGCGCGTATTTGTTACCCACAGTTTCCACAAGTTTATCGATAGGCGGATCTACTAACATATTTTAATACCTCTTTAAGATGTAATTTCGTTTTGTTCGGGATAATTTAATTTTGCCCCAACAGTTGTTTTATAACCGACACGTTGTTTTTTACTTTGCGTTTTTCGGCGTTGATTATGTCGAGAACGTCGCCAATCGCTTGTTCCGCGTCGTCGTTGAACACTATGTAATCGAACATTTCGTACTTGCCGAGCTCGCGCTTTGCCGCGCCCAAACGCGTTTTAAGACTGTCCTCGCTTTCCGTACCTCTGCCGCGCAAACGCTGTTCCAGAGTTTCAAAATCGGGTGTCATTACGAATATCGCAATCGCTTCGGGATATTTCTTTTTTATCGACTTTGCGCCGTGCACGTCAACTTCAAACAGAACGTCGTATCCGTTGTCGAGGTTTTCAAACACGGGCGCTTTGGGCGTGCCGTAAAAATTGTTATAGACCGCCGCGGTTTCCAAAAACTCGCCCGCCGCAATCATTTGTTGATACTCTTCTTCCGTGCGGAAATAGTAATTAACGCCCTCGACTTCGCCCTCGCGCGGCTTGCGCGTCGTTACGGACACCGATCGTTTCATGCCCGTGCGTTCGATAACGCGTTGATAGATTGTGCCCTTGCCCGCTCCCGACGGACCCGAAATAACCACAAGTAATCCTTTGTCCATTATTCCACGTTCCTTATTTGTTCTTTGATTTTTTCTACTTCGTTTTTCATTGCGACGACATAACCCGTAAGCGTAATGTCGTTGGACTTACTGCCCATGGTGTTGACCTCGCGCACCATTTCCTGCGACAGAAAATCGAGCCTGCGCCCTTGCGGTACGCTCTCGTCGCAAATCGCTTTAAACTGATCGATATGCGAATACAGTCGAGAAATTTCCTCGTTTATATCCGCCTTGTCCGCAAAAAACGCGACTTCGTTTAATAACTTCGCTTCGTCCGGTTCGTACCCGTCCATCAATTCTTTTACTCGCGCGCACAACCCCTTTTTGTAATCGGCAACCACTTGCGGCGCGCGCGCCTTGGCTTTGTCGAGATAGCTTTGAAGATTGCCTATCAATGTCGTCAAATCCTTGCGCACCCCGTCGCCCTCGGTCTTGCGCATAACGTTAAGTTTTTCGAGCGCGTCCGCAGTAGCAACGCGAGCAAGCTCGCACACCAAATCGCGATCGTCTTCGGGCACGGATACAGACACCACTTCGGGTGTGCGCAATAACGCCGTGACGTTATAGTCGTCCTCCAAGCGGAATTCGGCGCGCAACGCTTTTGCCGCCGCTACATACTCCTTGGCGAGCGCGCAATCTACCGTCACTTTTTTGGCGGAGTCGGACAAATTTTCGTAAGAAAAATATACGTCGAAACTGCCGCGCGAAACCGACGACTTTATTGCTTTTTGTATAACGTCGTCGATATACATCAAGGATTTGGGAAGTTTACAGGAAACCTCCAAAAACCTATTATTAACAGATTTGATTTCAACGGACACGGTGCGCTTATCTTTGACAGCGACGCCCTTGCCGTAGCCCGTCATGCTTTTCATGCTCACCTCGAACCTTGGCTTGTAATATTGTAACACAATTCGCCGCGGTTTTCAAGTGTTTAGCATGTTTTTAAACTGTGTTTCGTCGATAATTTTTTTTCCGAGCGCTTCCGCTTTTTTCAGCTTCGATCCCGCGCTTTCGCCCGCAACCACTATATCGGTCTGCTTGGACACGGCGGATTGCACGATACCGCCCTCCGCTTCGATAAGCCGTCGCGCCTCGTCGCGCGAAAATTCGGACAGCGTGCCCGTCAACACAAACTTAACGCCGTCGAATTTTCCGCCCGTTTGTTTTTTGTGCACGGGGTTTATCCCCAACTGCTTATACCGCTCCACTACGTCGGCGTGCCGTGCAAAATAATCTATTATCGATTGAGCGACGATCCCACCGACGTCGGGGATTGCGATAAGTTCTTCTTCCGTAGCCGCAATCAGCCCGTCAATCGACCCGAAGTGCTCGGCAAGCGTGCGCGCTATAACTCTGCCGACGTTGTCGATACACAGCGCGTTAATCAACTGCGCAAGGCTTGCGCTCTTGGATTTTTGTACGGCGGCAAGAAAATTGGCTATTTTTTTATCCTTAAACCCGTCAATTTTTTTTAGGTCGTCCGCAGTCAAATCGTACAAACTCGCCGCCGAACGCACGCCCAAAATATCGTAAAGCTGTTCCGCCGTCTTTATGCTCACGCCATCTATGTCCATGCAATCCTTGGCGCAAAAATGCACGACGCGCGCCACGACCTGCGAGCGGCAGCCGTAAAAGTTTTGACAGAACAGGTTTGCGCCGTCCTCGGTGAGTTCGTAACCGCAACAAGGGCAAGTCGTAGGTTTTTCTATTTTTTGCGCATTGTCGCCCGTTTCGGCAACGCCCAAAATTTCGGGAATAACGTCGTTGCTTCGCCTCACGAATACGCGCGATCCTATTGTAACGTCTTTGCGGCATATATCGCCGTAATTATTGAGCGTGGCGCGTTTTACCGTCGCGCCGCACAGCTCGACAGGTTCGAGCAATGCAAGCGGGGTCAGCTTGCCCGTCCGTCCGACCTGCCATGCAACGTCCTTTAACAGCGTGGTGGTTTCCTCCGCCTCGAACTTGTAGGCAATCGCCCACTTTGGAAATTTGTCGGTATACCCGATAGCGACGCGCGCCGCGGGATCGTTCACCTTAATGACCATGCCGTCAATCGCAAAGTCGAGCGACGCTCTGTCCACTTCTTGTATCTTTGCGATAATTGCCTCTATATCGTCCGACACAAAGCAAATGCCCGTTTTAAAGCGGTTGTCTTTAAGGAATTCTATCTGCTCCGTTTGCGACAGCTTTACGTCGCCGTCCATATAGTTGACGTTATAGAAAAACACGTCGAGATTGCGCTTTGCCGTTTCCTTTGCGTCGAGATTGCGTATCGCGCCCGCAACGGCGTTGCGCGGATTTTTAAGCGGCACAGCCGCCGTCGCGTTATATTTTTCCAGCGCGCTAATGCGCATTATGCCCTCGCCCTGAATTTCCGCTTCGCCTTTGAACGAAATGCCGAGCGGCACGGACTTAATGGTTTTGACCTGCTCGGTAACGGTTTCGCCGACTTCGCCGTTGCCGCGCGTCGCGCCCGTTACAAGCTCGCCGTCGCGGTACGTCAAACATATAGTAAGCCCGTCCAGCTTGTATTCCAGAGTGCAAGCGGGCGCATAGCCGAGCGCGGTTTTCAGCTTATCAAACCATGCGCGCAGTTCGTCGAAACTGTTGCATTTATCAAGGCTGTACAGCCTGCGTATATGCGTGTGCGGCGTAAATTGCTTTAACGGCTCGCCGCCGACGCGCTTTGTCGGCGAATCGGCAAGCACAACGCCCGATTGCGCTTCCAACCGCACAAGCTCGTCGTACAGCGCGTCGTATTCCTTATCGGACACGGTCGGCTCGTCGAGCACGTAATATCTGTACGCAAGTTCGTTGAGCTTTTTTACAAGCTCCGTCATTCTATCGTTACCGCTCATATTTTCACCCCTTGATTACCGTCAACGGCGCAAAATCGACCGCCAACAGCATTACGCCGCCGCGCTCGAAATCTATTTTTGCATAAAGGCTGTCGCCCATGTTTTCCAGTCCTATTATTTTGCCCTTGCCCAAACGCTTGTGCATGACCGCCGCGCCGACCGTAAAATCGGACTTGTCGGACGTTGCGCCGACGGATGCCGCCGCAGGCTTTTCCGCGGGTTTAGAAAATCCGCTTTTGTACGTACCCGCAAATTTTTCCCCGCCGTCAAACTGTTTAATCGGCTTTGCCGATTGCAAGTTGTCCGAACTCCGCGCAAAACCGGATACGCCGCGATACGACGGACTGCTCGTATATGCGCCGGCGGGATTATACTGCCGTTCGACCAAACCGCATTCCGACAAAAACCGCGACGGTATTTTATACTGCGTTTCGCCGTACAAAAACCGCGCCTTCGAGTACGTGAGGAACAGCCGCTTGCGCGCGCGCGTGACCGCAACGTACATCAGTCTGCGCTCCTCCTCGATATGATTGGAAGAATTTTCGTTCATGCGCATGGACGGGAAAATACCGTCCTCCAAACCGACGACGAACACGACTGGAAACTCCAAACCCTTTGCGCTGTGCACTGTGGCGAGCGTTACGGCGTTGTCGCCGTTTATGTCGTCAGTGTCGCTGTACAACGACACCGTTTGCAAGTAATCGGCAACCGACGCGCCCGCGTTGTTTTTGTCAAACTCGCGCACAGAGTTGACAAGCTCGTTTATGTTTTCCAAACGCGCCCTGTCGTCGTCGTTGTCCGAAAACAGGTTTACGACGTTCAAAACGCCGAACAGCAAATATTTAAAAAACTCGGTCACTTCGCCGCTTGCCGCGTTGCGCAAACCGATAAGCGTTTTGCCGAACTCGTCGAGCTTGGTTTTGAGCGCGGACGGGAACGGCGTATCCTGCGCGTGCGTCGCTACTTCAAACGCGCTTATTCCTTTTTCCGCCGAATACGCGCGCATTTTTTCTATCGACGATTCGCCTATCCCGCGGCGCGGAAAGTTTATAATGCGATACAACGCTTCGTCGTCGGCGGGGTTCGCCGCAAGCCGAGCGTAAGCCAAAACGTCCTTAACTTCCTTGCGGTCGTAAAACTTAAACCCGCCGTAAACCTTATGCGGTATGCCGTACTGCAAAAACCGTTCTTCAAACGGTCGGGTCAACGCGTTAAGCCGCAACAGCACGGCGCAGTCCGAATAATTATATTCGCCCTCGTAAATCAGTTCGTAAATGGTTTTGACGACATAGTCCGCTTCAAAACCTTCCGTTGCCGCGCCGAAACATACGACCTTGTCGCCGTTGCCGTTTTCGGTGTACAGTTTTTTGTCGAGCCGCTGAATATTGCCTTTGATAATTTTATTGGCGACTTCCAAAATATTGGACGTGGAACGGTAGTTTTGTTCCAGCTTGTACAGTCGGCATTTAAAGTCGTTCTGAAACGCGAAAATGTTTTTAATGTCCGCGCCGCGCCATGTGTAAATGCACTGATCCTCGTCGCCGACTGCAAAGATATTTCCGTGCTTGCCCGCAAGAATTTTTGCAATATCGTACTGAACGACGTTAGTATCCTGAAACTCGTCGATATGTATGTATCGGAACTTGTCCTGATAAAATTCGCGCGCCTCGGCGCAATTTTTTAACAAATGCAAAGTTTGCAACAGCAAGTCGTCGTAATCGAGCGCGTTATTTGCTTTGAGCGCGGCTTGATACATAGAATACGCCTTTGCAATTTCTTCCGAGTCCTGCGCAAACTTATAAACCGATTCGTAATTATCGGGCGAAATATCCCTGTTTTTTGCGTTGGATATTTCGGACAGTATGCGTTTGACCATATCGTCGTTTAGCTCGCGTTCTTTGCAAATGCGCTTGACGACTGCTTTTGTTTCCGCTTCGCCGTAAATGGTGAAGTTTTTATCGAATCCTATTCTGTCGATAAACCGCCGAAGTATGCGAACGCACGCGGCATGGAACGTAAATATCCATATACCGTCTATCGATTCGAGCATGCCTTCCAACCGCGTGCGCATTTCGTTAGCCGCTTTATTGGTAAACGTAATGGCAAGAATATTGTAAGGCGGCACGTTCAAATCTTTTATCAAGTGCGCTATTCTGTGCGTGAGCAGGCGCGTTTTGCCGCTACCCGCGCCCGCAGTCACCAAAACCGCGCCTTCCGTGTCGAGCACGGCGTGCTTTTGCGTATCGTTAAGTTCTTCGGGATTGTACATGTTTATAAGTTTCCTCTTAAGCTCCGGTTCGTTCGTTGTAGTAACGTTCTTTAAGTTCGCGGAATTTATCCGACAGTTCGAGCACGTATCTTTGTTTTGCCGCCGCGTCCAAGCCGTCGTACAGATCGCGATCGATAAGCTGACCTATGGGATTTAACGCGACTTCGTTGCTGTCCAGTATATCGCACACTTTGCGGTACATACGCTCGTCCGCCGCCGACGGCACTACCGAGGCGACCTCCGCGTCGCGGCGCATTCTTACCCTTGCAAACTCTGCGGCAAGCGCACTGCCCGTAACCGTTCCGCTTTCCTCGACCTGTTGCTTTTCGCGTTTGAGCGATTCCCAATAACCCATTTTGAGCCGCTGTTTCGCCAGCCAGCACCGTTTTTTCAGTTCGCCCGTGTTTCTTGCCATAATGTGCCTCCTTGATGTACAAGCAGTATAGCACACTCACAAGCGAGCGAAAACGCCTTTTATCAATATCGACCTATCACGACCGTTTACGACCAAATTCCGCAATCTGCGCGCCCGCGCGTTCGCATACCGCGCTAAATTACGATTTTGTCCGCCGCGGACAGCAACAGTTTTTCGGCAGCCTTCCAGCCCAAGCACGGGTCTGTTACGGACTTGCCGTAAACGCCGCCGCGCGGCGGCTGACAGCCGTCCTCTATATAGCTTTCTATCATAAAGCCTTTTACAACGCTATTGTAATCGGCGGAAGCCCGACAGCGGTCGAGCACGTCCGTCACAATGCCGCTTACTTTCGATATGTTCTTGCCGCTGTTGGCATGCCCCGCGTCGATTATCGCGCACCCGTTATCGACGTTGCGCGCGGCGCACGCCTCGCAATACTTCATAACGCAATCGTAACCGTAATTTGCTATGTTGTTGCCGCGCCGATCCACTGCGCCGCGGAGTACTGCGTGCGCATACTTGTTTCCGCCTGTACGCACCTGAAATCCGTCGAGCATAAATTCGTTGGATATGCCCACCGAATACACGCTGTCCGCCAAGTCGTAAACGTCGCCGTGCAACGGGTTTTTAACACCGACGGGCACGTCCGCGCCGCTCGCAACGTATCTGTGCAACGGGTCTTGCGCCGACCGCGCGCCCACGGTCAAGTATGCCGTTATATCGTCGGTAAAAGCTGTCGCGCTCGGATAAAATATTTCGTCGGCGGTAAAAAGTCCGCACGCTTGGGCTATCTTTAAATGCAACGAGCGCGCCGCGAAAAGCCCCGCGCTTATGTCCGTAATGCCCGTTTCGAGATCGGGCGTATGTATCATGCCCGCATATACGTCGCCGCGCGTCCTCGGCTTGCCGGTGTATGCGCGCATTACGACGTGCGCGACCGATTTTATTTGCCTTGCGACGCGCGCAAGGCGTTCGGCATATTCGCACACCGCGGACACATTGTCCGCCGAACACGGACCGACTATAAACAGTTTTCGTTTGTCGCGACCCGATAAGATGTTTTCTATACTTTCGACAAAGTCCAATCGTTGTTTTTTCAGCCCGTCCGACAGCGGCAAAAGCGTTTTAAGCTCCTCCGCGGTAGGCACGGGTTTTATCTTTACGATCATTATCGCTCCGTTATTATTTTTTTCCGTCGGTGAGCGCGGCGCGCAATTCCTCTCTGTTTGTTCGCACCACGGACAGCGTGGAACACAAAAAGTTTTCCGTTTCCTTGAAAAGGTTGTCCAAGTGCGCCTTTGTGCGCAGTATAAGATTGTCGCACTGCGCATACGCGTTTTCTATAATCTGTTTGGATGCGGTTTGCGCGCTTTTGACAACTTCCGATTCCGATACGAGCTTGTTGGCTTGTTCTTCCGCCGCGCGTATCGTGTTTTTAGCAACAACGTCGGCGTTAGCCAAAATTTCCTTGCGCTTTTGCTTGACGTAATCGGCTTCGCTCATGCTGTCGGGCAACACTCGCGCGAGCTTGTTGCACAAATCTATGCACAAAGGTATATCGGGCTTTTTCGCGAAAAAGCCGTGACCGTTTTCCAGTTCGCCGCGCAACTGCTCCAAAATATCCAAAGCGTCCGCTTGTTCTTTCATACCGCCTCCGTTACCCTGACTATTTGCCGTAATACAGCGCGACCGTGCTTGCCGCGCTCGACGCAACGTACCCGTCGAGCGACCCGCCGAGCGCCGCCAACTGCCTTACGACTGTGGACGAAACATGCTCGAAATCCGCCGACGTTATGAACAGCACCGCGTCCTTGCCGCATAACGATTTGTAAACGCGCACAAGGTCGCGTTCGTAATCCGCGTCGCGGGCATTGCGCACGCCGCGCACTATCACGCAATCGCCTTTTGCCGACAGATAGTCGGACAGCAATCCCGAAAACGCTTCCGCAGTCGCGCCGCTTATATCCGCAATCGATTCCGTCGCTATCTTTAACCGCACGTCGAGCGGTTGCGCCGTCTTGCCCGTATCGCTCGCGACCGCGACCGTCACATTGCCGAACACGCCCGCCGCGCGTTGCGCTATGTCGCGGTGTCCCGCCGTGAACGGGTCAAATGTTCCCGCAAATATCGCTTTCACTGTCACCTCGCACAAAATCAAACGCCGAAACGCCGAAAACTCTTTTGTCTATTATACAACTTTCGGGCACGTTTATCAAGTCATTTTTGCTGTCGTGTTCGAGCACGGCTATACCCGTCGCGCCGAGCATGCCGTACTTGACTATCAGCCCGAACGCTTCTTCCGCAAACCCGCTTTTGTATGGCGGATCGCAAAACACCAAGTCAAACCGTTCGTCGCGCAACATGCGAAGCGCTTTGCGAAAATCCGCTCTTATTGTCCGACACGGGATTTTCAGCTTGTCCAGATTGACCGCCGCGTTGCGCGTATCCATGTCCGCAAACACGCAACTTTCCGCGCCGCGCGACAAAGCCTCTATACCGAGCGCGCCGCTTCCGCAAAACAAATCCAAACACGCCGCGCCGCGCAACAATCCTTTCGCTTCGAGCATGGAAAACAAACTGCCTTTGACAAGGTCGGTCGTCGGGCGAACCTCGCCGCGCGGAGATATTAACTTTGCGCCTTTGTACTTACCCGCAATAACTCTCATGCCGAAAGTATATCACTTTTTTTTCGGTAACGCAACAATCGAGCGGCACGTCGTTCTCTGTCGGAGTAAATTCGGCGGACTGCGCATCGAACGCAAAGCCTATCTTTTTAACCGTTTTACACCGCGCGAAAAACTTATCGTAACAGCCCTTACCGTATCCTATGCGGTAGCCGTCGCCGTTAAAACCGAGCAGCGGAGTTACACAGTAATCGATCTTAATCGACTGCACCCGCGCTTTTTCGTCACGCACCGAAGCGTAACAATCATTCGGCAGGTTGCCGCAATTATCGGGCGCGCTCCACTTGACGACGCGCCGCGGCATTATTTCGCCCGCTACCGTGTACGGCGCGAACACTGTAACGTCGGGGCGTTCACGCAACTCGGTTATAAGACGTTCCGTGCTTATCTCCGTGCCGATAGACGCATAAACCATGACGTTGCCTTTGAGCATTGGCAAAATCAACCGCGTAGCGCACGCCGCGCGCTCCGGCTTGTCCGTAATTTCACGGCGGCGCGCTATAAGCTCGCTCCGCCATTTTTCTTTGCTTTTATACGTAAATTCGTTGAGCACGTCCGTTAAACCCCGTAAGCACTTCGTAAACTATTGTTCCGTAGCATTTAGCCAAATACTCCGCGTCGTCCTTATCCGCAATAAGATAAGCGTATTCGCCCACGCGACAGGGCAAACCCGTTACGTCGATCATGCACAAATCCATGCACGGAACTCCGATAATCGGGCACTTCACGCCGCGAACTTTTAAATACAGTTGTTTGTCGCACCGCCGCAGTCCGTCGGCGTATCCGCACCGCACCGTAGCTATAAGCGAGTCGCGCGCAAGCACGTAATCGCCGTAGCCGACATGCTCGCCCTTTGCGACGTAATTAAGCGCGACTATCTTCGCTCGCGTTTTCATGCAAACGCTCGTGCCGCTGTGATACCCGTACATGGCAATCCCGCCGCGCGTCATGTCGAAAAGATTGTAGCCGTTGAGATCGAGCGCGCACGAACAGTATAAATGCCGTTTCGACTGCAACAGCGGGTTTGCCGTCAACCGCTCGAATTCCGCCGCCTGCGCGCCCGCCGACGAAATCCCGCCGTACAGGTGCGAATATACCGACCACGGCTTGACGTTAAGCTCTTTGCACTTTTCGACTATGCCGCACAGCTTGTTTTCGTCCGCGCCCAATCTATTCATGCCCGAATCGATTTCCACCGAAAACCGCTTATATCCCGCGCCGACAATCGCGTCGAGTTGCGCGCCGTCGTACACGGTAGGTATGATTTGAGGCTCGTACATGCGCGTGTACGGCGCAATATCGCCGCCTAACGTGAGCACAGGCTTTCTCACGATTGACAACAGCTCGACCGCCTCTTGTGCGGTCGCGACCATAAAACAATCGACAAGCGGTTCTATATAACACGCCGAAGCTATGCCGTGACCGTATGCGTCGGACTTGACAACCGCGCAATACTCGTTGCGCGTGCGCGCTCTGATACGTCTGATATTCTGTCGCAAGCGCGACACGTCGATAACCGTCTGCATAACATAATTTACTTATGCCGCATATACGGAAACCGTTACCGTTAATCGTCGGATTGCGCTTTATCTTTCATTTTGAGTATGGACGAAGCGATTTTTGCCTTGGCGTATTTGAACTCGCGCCCGTCGTCCGCTTTGCGCGCGTTGTCGGTTACGCCGTCCGCTTCGCCTTTTGCCGCCGATAGCGGTTGCCGCGCGCACGCCGACAAAATAATTTCCACACCGTCTGCGCCCACCCGCATAATACCGTCGCCGCAATAATAACTTTCCGCAACGGCGGCGGACTTTACGTCTATTCTTCCCGCTTTTACGGCGCAGATCCGCGCGAGCGCGCCGCGCATAAATCCCGCTCTGCCGCTCGGCGTGTCCACAGACAAATATTCCACGTCGCCCGTGTAAAAAATTTCGTCGGGTGTGGATACGGTCAACTTAAACGCGCTCAACTTTCGGCTTTCTCCTTAACCTCGTCGAGATCGCCCACCATGAAAAACGCCGATTCGGGATATTTGTCGGCTTCGCCTTTGAGTATCGCCGAAAAACACTCCAAGGTTGTTTTAAGCGGCACGAACCGCCCCTCCATACCCGTAAAGTGCTTTGCGACCGTGAGCGGTTGCGAAAAGAACCGCTGAATTTTGCGCGCACGGTAAACAAGCGCTTTATCTTCCTCGGACAGTTCGTCCATGCCGAGTATGGAAATTATATCGTTGAGATCGGCGTAACGCTGTAAAGTAGCCTGCACGCCGCGCGCAGTTTCGTAATGCTTTTCGCCGACAACCGATTTTTCGAGTATACGGCTTGTCGATTGGAGCGGATCGACTGCGGGATATATGCCCTGTTCGACTATTTTACGGCTTAAAACGGTGGTAGCGTCAAGGTGCGTAAAAATCGCCGCAGGCGCGGGATCGGTAAGGTCGTCGGCAGGCACATACACCGCCTGTATGGACGTAATCGACCCGTTTTTGGTCGTTGCTATGCGTTCTTCCAGCGCGCCGAGCTCGGTTGCGAGCGTAGGCTGATACCCGACCGCCGACGACAGCCTGCCGAGCAACGCCGACACTTCCGAGCCCGCCTGTATATAGCGGTAAATGTTGTCGATAAACAGCAACACGTCTTTGTTCATTTCGTCGCGAAAATATTCGGCGACGGTAAGTCCCGTCAACGCCGTGCGCATGCGCGATCCGGGCGGCTCGTTCATTTGCCCGAATACAAGCGCGGTCTTGTCCAGAACGCCGCTTTCGGTCATGTCCTGTATCATTTCGTAACCCTCGCGACTGCGCTCGCCTACGCCCGTGAATATGGAATACCCGCCGTGCTCGGTTGCGACGTTGTTTATAAGTTCCATTATGAGCACCGTTTTACCGACGCCCGCGCCGCCGAACAAGCCTATTTTTCCGCCGCGGAGATAAGGCGCGACAAGGTCGATTACCTTAATACCCGTTTCCATAATTTCCGCGCTCGTCTTTTGCTCGTAAAATTCGGGCGCTTTGCGGTGAATAGAGCGGTGCGTTTCCGCCTTGATTTCACCGCGCCCGTCAATCGGCTCGCCGAGTACGTTCATAACCCTGCCGAGCACGCTCTCGCCCACAGGCACCGATATGGGATGCCCCGTTCCGTAAACGGTCATGCCGCGCGCAAGTCCTTCCGTCGGTTCGAGCGCTATGCACCGCGCAGTTGACGGCGGTATGTGGCTCATTACTTCGAGCGCGATAAATCCGTCCGCCGCGCCGCCGTTCAAGCCGTTGCTCGCTATCATGTCGCGCGTATCCACAACGACCTTTTCGTAAATTTTGGGCAGTTTCGTTTCAAACTTAACGTCAACAACGGGACCCAAAACAACCGAAATTTTACCAATGTTAAGGTCTTTTTTCATTGACAGCTCCTTGTTTTTTGAGCGCCGCCGTCGAACCGATTATTTCGACAATCTGTTCCGTAACGGCGGATTGACGCGCACGGTTGTACTCGACAGACAGGCGCGAAATAACCTCGTCCGCGCTCTCCGTCGCCGCTGACATGGCGGCATGTCGCGCGCAATGCTCCGCGGCAACATGGTTAAGCAATGCGCCGTAAACCGCGCCCGCAACGTACATAGGCGTGATTATCTTTTTTATGTCGCTCTTGCTCGGCTCGAACAAATCGATTGAACACGCCCGATTCGACTTATCCGTTTCCGTAATAACGGGCAAAAGCTGTAACGCGGTCGGACCGTAAGTCGATCGCGACAGCAATTCCGAATAAACCAAAGTTACAGACTGCGCGCCGTTTTCGTACATTTCGATCAACTGCTCGGCAATGCGCTCGGCAACCGAATATTCGGGCTTGTAAAAGTCAACCAACCGCATATCCGCGTTAGCGCGGGTTTTATAATATCCGCCCGCGGTTTGTCCTATCGGCGCAATAATGGTATGCTCGTCGCATAGCTTTTCGGCAAATCGAAAAATATCGTGATCGAATCCGCCGCACAACCCTCTGTCCGACGAAAAAACAATCAGCATATTTTTGCCGTTGCCCGATTTGGCGCGACAATCGTCGCCGTCATCGGTCGCGCTTTGCTCGACGGAACGCATAATATCGCACAGAGTTTTAAAATAAACCCTGTTGAATTCGAGTTTATCTATCGCCTTGCGCATTTTCGCAACGGACACCGTTTCCATTGCTCCCGTGATTTGCCTTGTCTGCTTGACCGAGGCTATACGCCGCTTTATGTCCGAAAGATTACTCATGCGCCTCGTCCTTTAAAAAGTACAGCGCAAATTCGTTTACTGCGTCCTCTATTCTTATGCCCATATCCATGGTAATTTCGCCGCACTCGCGCAGTTCCTTTACCACATCGGCATAATCTATATCGAAAAACTTTATAAACTTGTCTTTGAATTCCGCAATGCGCGCAACCGGAATATCTTTTAACAACTGCTTGGTCGTTACGTACAGCAAGATTATCTGCTGTTCCACGCTCATGGGGCTGTGCACGTCCTGCTTGATTATTTCGGTCGTGCGCTTGCCCTGTTCCAAAAGTCGCGCCGTCGCGTCGTCGAGATCCGCGCCGAACTGCGCGAACACGGCAAGTTCACGGTATTGCGATAAATCGAGCCGCAGTTTGCCCGACACTTTGCGCATGGCTTTCGTTTGCGCGCTTCCGCCCACGCGCGAAACAGATAACCCGACATTAATCGCAGGGCGAATACCCGCGTTAAACAACTCGCTTTCGAGGTAAATCTGCCCGTCGGTAATCGATATAATGTTTGTCGGAATATACGCCGAGATATCGCCCGCCAGCGTTTCCACTATGGGTAAAGCGGTAATCGACCCGCCGCCGAGTTCGGGCGAGAGTTTTGCCGCGCGTTCGAGCAACCGCGAGTGCAAGTAGAATATATCTCCGGGGTACGCTTCTCGTCCCGGCGGACGTTTTAACAGCAAACTCATGGCGCGGTACGCGACGGCGTGCTTGGACAAGTCGTCGTACACTATAAGCACGTCTTTGCCCGCATACATAAACTCCTCGGCAATGGCGCAACCGGCATACGGCGCTATATATTGAAGCGGCGCGCTGTCGCGAGCGGTCGCGCTCACAATCACCGTGTACTCCATTGCGCCGCGTTCGGTAAGCGTGTTTACTATGCTCGACACCGTAGACGATTTTTGCCCGATAGCGACGTAAATGCAAATAACGCCCTTGCCTTTTTGGTTAAGTATAGTATCGACGGCGATCGACGTCTTGCCCGTCTGCCTGTCGCCTATAATTAGCTCGCGCTGACCCTTGCCGATAGGTATCATGGAATCCACGGCAAGCAAGCCCGTAAGCATAGGCGTATTGACTTTGTCTCTGTCTTTAATAGCGGGCGCGGGCGCTTCTATGGGTCGATATTTATCGGAAGTAAACTCGCCCAAGCCGTCAACAGGTTTGCCCAATGGATTTACGACGCGCCCCAACAATTTATCGCCGACAGGCACGGAAACAATCATGCCCGTGGTTTTGACGAGCATGTGCGCGGACACGCTGTCTTCGTCGTCCAGTACTATCGCGCCGACGTTGCCGTCCGACAGGCTCAACACTATCGCTTGCGCGCCGTTTTCTATCTGCAACATTTCGCCGTATTCCGCGGCGGACAAACCGTTGCACATGATAACGCCGTCGCCGCAAAACTCGACGCTTCCCGCATGGCGCACGTCAAACGACTTGTTGTAGCGCGACACAATGTCCGACAGTTCTTTTTCGGTCTGTGCCTTGATGTTTTCGGCGTTAAGCTGTTCGGGCGCAGCGGCGGGAGTTTTTTTGACGCTTGCGCTGTCCGCGGACGGTTTTGACTTGCGCCGCTTTGGTACGGTCGCCGCCTGAACGTACACTTCGCTCATCTTGAAATCGGTGTTAATTTTATCGATTTGCGAACGCACCGTTCCGTCATAATACTTGTCGCCGTCCACGACCAAAATACCGCCTATAAGCTCTTTATCGATCTTATAAACGAATTCGACGTTTTCGCCCTTGTGCTTGGACAGAAAAACTTTTTCTATTTTTTTAATCTGCGCGGAGGACAGCTCCGTCGCGGAAGTTACATCGATTTCTCGAACCATCAATCGGCGTCCTCCCAATCGGACAACACCTGCTCGATAAGCGCGTCGTTATCGCTGTCGCTTATTTCGCGCTCCAACAGTTTTTCCGCTATCTGAACCGCCAAGCCGTTTACGCTGTTGCGATATTCGCCTTTTAGCTGTTCCATTTGCGTCGCCGCTTCCTTTTTGGCGGAATTGACTATGGACTGCGCCTGCTCCTGCGCTTCGGCAAGCACCGCGATGGCGAGCTCCTGCGCCGCGTCCGCCACCTTTGCCGCAACGCGCGCGTTTTCGAGCTTCATATCCGCAACCATTTTGTCGTAATCGGCTTTCAACTTTTCGCTCTCGGCTTTAAGCTGTTCGTTTTCCGCATATACGCCGTCAATGCTTTGCCGTTTGTTTTTAAGCATCTTTTTGACGGGCTTGTACAGCAACGCTATCAATGCGCCCAGCAGGATTATGAAATTAACGACATAAAAAAGAATGGACTTCCAGTCAAGTCCCAATTTCGTGAGTATGTCGCTCGCTTCGGAAATGAACGTAATCACTCGCTACCGCCTTACATGACCATAAGCATAATTGCAATGAGCAATCCGTAAATCGCGGTGGTTTCGCAGAACGCCAAGCCGATAAACATAGACGACCTGATTTGTTTTGTCGCTTCGGGTTGACGCGCCATGCTCTCCACGGCTTTGCTTGTCGTCATGCCCATGCCGATAGCCGCGCCGACGCACGCAAGAGCGGCAAGCCCCGCGCCCAGCGCGGTCATGCCTTCTATACCCAAAAATGCCATAACGGTTCCGATAAGTGCTTGCATAAGATTGCCTCCAATATTTATTCGATAGCTTCGTTAATGAAGTTCATCGATAAGAACATGAATATATACGCTTGCATAAGCGCGTGGAAAAGCGTAAAAATGGGCGCGAGGAATACGGGCAAGACGTTGCGCAAAGGCGTCATATACACTATGTCCATAATCAAAAAGCCCGAAAACACACTGCCGAACAGTCGAAGCGCCATGGAAAAAGGCACGACGCAATCGGTGACTAACGGGATAACCGCGGCATAATGCGCCAACCGCTTCGCCCGCTTTTTCATAAACCCTATTATAAGCACGGCAAAGAATGTCACCATACCCAAAACTATATTACAGTTAAGATCGGACAGCGGCGACCGCAAGCCCAGCAGTTCTATCAGTATTCCGAACATGATAAACGCCGAACACCCGAAATACGCCGCGCCGACAACGCCCGAATATTCCTCCGTCAAATCCTCGGAGTTTACGTCGAACATGCCGACCGCCCACTCGATAAACAGTCTTAACGCCGAAGTGCGGCGAAAATCCTTATTCCAACGCGGAATAAAGAAAATACGCACAACCGCAGCAAAAACAATAAGCGCGGCGGTCACGATACAGGTGGAAAGCATGGTTATAGTAAAATCAAACCCGTTCCAAGTATACAGCACCTTCGGTGCGATTGTAGGCAGATGTTCAAAAGTCATCGCATTAAATATAGCACTATGAAATTCAAAACGCAAGTGTTTTGTGAAGATTTATACACAATAAATGTTGTGTTTTTCGGCGTGTTTTTAACCGTAAAACAGAATAAACGGTTACTTTCTGAATATTTCGTCCAACGTTTTGCCGTGTTTGTTTTTCCACTCTACCCAACCGTTGGTCGATCCGCCGAGCACGAAATCGCTCGCGCCGCTCGGCGACTTAAATTCAAGATTGACTTTGAGTATATACACGCCGTCGCGCAATTCAATGTCGCCTTTCGATATGAGTTCCGACCGCATATCGTTGTACTTTTCGAGGTTCGCTCTTTTATCGACCGAAATTTGCGATCCCTCGAACACGTGAAACTTTTCGCCGCTGTACGCGCCGAACGCGTTTACGCCGTTGCGCGTCGTGTGCAAAAGATTGTCGTCGGACACGGTAGATTTGCCGTTATCCATGCCGTAACCCTGCGTGCCCATAATAAACTTTATTTCGTCGTAAATGTCCAAAATGGTCTGCACGTCGAATTCATCGACTTTAAACCGAGGCTGAACAGTGTTTTCCACGCTGTAATTTTTGGATTCGCGCGCTTGTCTTATAGCGTGCGCTTCCACGCCGCTCAATATGTTTAAAGTAAACGTGTCGTTATCCGCCAAAAACATAATTGCTTTGTTCCAGAATATTTTATGCCGCTCGTGATCGTCCAATCGATTTATGCCGTCGGTAGTCTGCCCGACGTAAATTTGCGTTATTTTGTTATCGTCGTTGTCGTTAATCAAAAAGTATATGCCGCGACGCGTAGTTCCTTCCAACTGCTTTGCATCCTTGCGCAACATGCGCGGAATAACATACGTGGTCAATGGCGAAAAATGACGTTTTATGCAACGTATTCCGTCAAGCTCGCCACTCGGATAATATATTTCCAGTTTTTTGCTTTTATTCATTTGCTTTTCCTCTATGCATTCAATAATTAAGATAACTGTCGAACGCGTTTACAATATGGTTTACGGTGCGATCCTGCAAATAAACTTCCACGACGTCGAACCGAACAGGTACGCCGAACAAACGAAACTGCTTAATGTATTGCGAAGTAACCTGCGAAATCTTTTTGATTTTTTCGTGCCCGACCGCCTCCGCGGGCGTGCCGTATTCAAGCGACAACCGCGATTTTACTTCCACTGCGATCAGCGTTTTTTCGTCGGTAACGAATATATCCACTTCGCCCACACTCGTCGTGTAATTGCGATCGAGTACGCGATAGCCGTGTGTTTCCAAGTATTTTACAGCCAAATCCTCGCCGCCAGAGCCGCGCTTGTTTATTCGCTTTTTTCGATTTTTACCGAACATCTGCTTTACCCGTCGCCGCAACTTCGTCGAAATTAACTTTTGTCACGTCGATAAAATTCTTGATAAAAGTAAGCCTGTGCTCGGGACACGCGCCGTATGCCTTGATAGCGTCGATGTGCGCTTTTGTTCCGTAACCTTTATTCGTGGCAAAACCGTACTGCGGATATTTAATATCCAGTTCGCGCATAAGCCTGTCACGCGTAACCTTTGCTATTATAGACGCCGCCGCCGTGCAATAACTCTTTGCATCCGCTTTAATAATCGGCTCGCACGCAACGTCCGTGTCTATGCCTTTTACCGCGTCCACAACGGCGAGATCGGGTTTGACTTTAAGTCCCGCAATGGCGCGAGCCATGCCCGCCTTTGTCGCTTCCAATATGTTAATTCCGTCGATAGTTTCGCGATCGATTAGAACGACGCAATAATCGGCTACTTCGATAATTTTTTCGTACAAAAGTTCGCGCTTTGCTTCGCTCAATTTTTTGCTGTCGTCTATGCCGAGCACGGGTATATCATACGGCATGACGCACGCGCACACGGACACGGGACCCGCCAAAGGACCTCTGCCCGCTTCGTCCACGCCGCACAACAGTCTCGCGCCCAACCGCTTGTCAAACTCCATCATACGCTCCGCTTTTTGCAAAGCCGTTTCTCTTGTTGCGCTACCTGCCACCGTCAACCCTCTCCAATGCGATTTTTCCGAGCCTGCATTTTCTGAAATCGTCTATAATCGCCGCCGCCGCGCGGTCCGTATCGAACTCGCCGCCGCGTATTTTATACCCGCGCGCCGCCGCGATTTCGCAAAGTCCGTTCTGCGGCAAAATTTGTTTGCCGTACCGCGCCGTCAAGATATTTTCGTCGATACCGTTCAACCGACCGATCAATGCCGTAGCGAGTTCCGTAACGTCGAGCACTTCGTCTTTTATACTGCCGATTATGGCAAGATTTTCGCCGACAGTGCGGTCGGTTATTTTGGGGTATAGCGTGCCCGCAGTGTCAAGCACGTCAAGCGTTTCGTCCACTCTCGCCCACCTTGCGGCGCGCGTAACGCCCGCTTTGTCGCCCGTTATAAGCCGAGCTTTGCCGCACAAGCTGTTAATGACCGTGGACTTGCCCGTGTTGGGCACACCCAAAACCACGGCGCGCACGTGCTCGTTTATTCCGCGCTTGCGCTGTTTTTCAAGCGTCGTAGAACATGCGGCTTTTATAGCCGCAAGCAGTTTTTTGCGGCACGCCGAGCCGGTACCTTCCACCGCGACGGCAATATTGCCGCTCGCCGACAAAGCCTTAACCCAGCCGTCTATAACGTCCTTGGGCGCGAGATCGGTTTTGTTCAAAACGTACACCGTCGGCACGTCTATCATTTTATCAAACGCAGGATTAAAGCAAGATTTTACTGCGCGACTGTCCAGCACGTACACGGCGCAGTCCGCGACTTTAAGACTGCTTTCAATTTCGCGCGTGGACTTTGCCATGTGTCCGGGGAACCAGTTAATCTCCATTTTTGCCGCCTCCCCGCATTTCGTCCGCAGTCGCCGCGCGTTTGCCGACCAAAAGATCGGGGCGGCGAAGCGCGGTAAGCCGTTCGCTTTCCGCTCGGCGAAACTTCTCTATTTCCTTATGATTGCCGTTGAGCAATACTTCGGGTACTTTAAGCCCCATAAATTCGGGCGGACGCGTGTACTGCGGATATTCGAGCAAGCCGTCCGAAAAACTTTCGTCCTCGTGCGACGCACTGCTTCCGAGCACGCCGTCGATAAACCGCGCAACACCGTCCGTCACGACCATAGCCGCAAGCTCGCCGCCCGACAACACGTAATCGCCGATAGAAATTTCTTTATCGATGCAAAGGTCGAGCACGCGCCTGTCAACACCCTCGTAATGCCCGCAGAGTATGAGCAAATCCCCGCTACGCGCAAGATCGCGACACAACCCGTCAGACAAAGTTTCGCCTTGCGGCGCCATGTACACGCGCAAATATTCGTGATTGGGATCGACGGCGTTTATACAGTCGTATATAGGTTGCGCCGTCATTACCATGCCCGCGCCGCCGCCGTAAGGCGTGTCGTCGCATTTTTGGTGCTTGTCCTTGGAATATTCGCGTATGTCGATCGCCGCGAAATCGAGTATACCGTTTTTTATCGCCCTGCCTATAATACTCTCGTTAAGACAGTCGAACATGCGCGGGAACAACGTAAGCACTCTAATCTTCATCGTACACCGCCACTTCTCGGAGCTTGCGCGCGTCTACCGTAAGCGCGCCTTCCGCATAAACGGCGTTAAGACTTTTTACAAAAGCAAACGTCATTTCTTTGCCGTTTTCGAGTTTTACGGTAAAAACGTCCGCCGCGCCGAACGACTGAACCGATCGTATAACGCCGACGCGGGTATTGACTTCGCCGTCGGTCTGGAACAGCGGCGCGCCCACCAAATCGGCGACAAAAAACTCGCCGTCGTCCAGAGCGACCGCCGCCGCGCGATCGATTTGTATGTACTCGCCGCGCAACGCTTCCGCGCCGTTTCTGTCGGCAATCCCCGCAAAACGTATAAAAACGTCGCCGTTGCTGACGCGCACGCCGTCAATTTTGAACGGCTTGCCTCCGACCGTAACGGTTTTGAGCATACAAAAGCGCGACGGGTCGTCGGTCAACGGTCTGACCTTGACTTCGCCGCGCACGCCTTGCGGTTTTGTAATCTGTCCTACGGTAATCAAAGCGTTACTCGTCGATTTCGACGGTGCAGTTTCTGCCTTGCTTGACGGAAGCCGCTTTGACGACCGAACGAACGGATTTTATTATTCTGCCTTGTTTGCCGATAACCTTGCCCATGTCCTCTTTGGCTACCTTGACGACAATAACGTCGCCGTCTTCGGTAACGGACACTTGCTCCTTATTATCCACAAGCGCGGTAACAATGTACTTAACAAGTTCAGTCATTGTTAATTACTCCGCTTTCTTCTTTTTATCGACCTTGGTCTTTTGCGTGGATTTTTTGGTTTCCAATGCACCCGCTTTTACGAGAAGCGCGCGAACGGTGTCGGTGGGTTGAGCGCCGTTTTTGATCCACTGTTTGGATTTGTCCACGTCGAGTTTAAGCCCGTCGTCGAGGTGCGGATCGTAAGTGCCCAACACTTCGATAAATCTGCCGTCGCGCGGCGAGCGGGAGTCCGCAACGATTATGCGGTAGAACGGGGATTTGTGGTCGCCCATGCGAGTAAGTCTGATTTTTACCATGATTTTCTCCTTAAAGAAAGTTTGTATTTTGTTTATGTACGCGGCGCGGTGCGCGCCGAGCAGTCGTGTTTAGGTCGTCCGCTATCGGTTATCTGAACCTACGTTTTTGACGTATGACTTTTTGTTGCATTTGCGGCATTTTGCCCGAGCTTGCCGCCTTCATCATTTCGCGCGTTTGGTCGTACTGTTTTAACAGTGCGTTTACTTCCTGTACGCTCGTGCCGCTACCCGCGGCAATGCGTTTTCTGCGCGAGGATTTAATTATTTCGGGGTGAGAGCGTTCGTAAGGCGTCATTGACAGAATAATCGATTTGTATTTGCCGATACGCTCGTCTATCTGCTTGGAATCGACGTTGGCTTTACTCATGCCGGGGATCATTGCCACAACGTCGTTTATATCGCCCATTTTGGCAAGCGACTTAAACTGCGTTAAAAAGTCCTCTAAAGTGAACTTGTTTTCACGCATGCGCTTTTCCATTTTTTTAAGTTCTTCCTCGGACACGGCTTCTTGCGCTTTTTCTATAAGCGTAAGCACGTCGCCCATGCCGAGTATTCTCGACGCCATTCTGTCGGGATAGAACGGCTCTATATCGCCCGACTTTTCTCCCGTACCGCAAAACTTGATGGGCTTGCCCGTAACCGCGCGTATGGAAAGCGCCGCGCCGCCGCGAGTGTCGCCGTCGAGCTTGGTAAGGATAACGCCCGTTATATCGAGCTCGTCGTTGAACGTTTTGGCGACGTTGACTGCGTCTTGACCTGTCATTGCGTCAACCGTCAAAAGTATTTCCGTCGGCGCGGTTTTCTGCTTGATCTCTTTAAGCTCGTTCATCAACTCTTCGTTGATGTGCAGTCTGCCTGCCGTGTCAATGATGACGGTGTCGTATCCGAGCTTGATCGCTTCGTCAACGGCGCGCGCCGCTATTTTAACGGGATTGCCCGCGCCCTGCTCAAACACGGGAATATTAACTTTTTTGCCGACTACCTGCAACTGATTGACAGCCGCGGGGCGATACACGTCGCACGCCGCAAACATGGGCTTTTTGCCCTGTTTGGTAAGATAACTGCCGAGCTTGCCGCAAAACGTTGTCTTGCCCGCGCCCTGCAAACCGCACATCATTATTACGGTGGGCGGTTTGGACGAAACTTCGAGTTTGGAATTTGTCGCACCCATAAGCTCGATAAGTTCGTCGTTGACTATTTTTACAACCTGTTGCCCGGGGGTAAGCGATTTTAACACCTGCTCGCCCACGGCTTTTTCGGAAACGCGCGCGACAAAATCCTTAACGACGGCATAGTTGACGTCCGCCTCCAACAGCGCAATGCGAATTTCGCGCATTGCCTGCTTTATATCGCCCTCGGTAAGTTTTCCGCGCGAAGTTATTTTTGCAAACACGTTGCCGAGCTTATCGGCAAGCGACGAGAATAAACCCATGCTGTTACCTCATTGCCGTTGTAAACCGTCTATTATGTTTTGCAACCGCGCTTTCGCAGTTTGAACGTCCGAATCCATGTCCGACATCAACGATTGCAAATCCTTTTCCAAGTCCCGATATAACGCCGCAAGCCCTATTTTTTCTTCGTAACCGTAAAGCTGGTTTTCCGCTTGCTTTATACTGCACAACGCCGCTTGTCTTGTAATGCCCGAATTTTCGGCGATTTCCGCGAGCGACAAATCGTTGTCGTAATATTCGCGGATTAACTCCCGTCTATGTTCGGTCAATAACGCGCCGTATACGTCGCACAGCCTGCTTACATTCAAGTCCTTGCTCATAAAAACGGTGTAAAGTCGAATTGCTTTACACCGTCATTATACATCATATTTTTTTATATTGCAAGCGTTTTTAATCGATTTTTCGATCTGCTTGCAAATTAAGACAAATTATTCGTCGCCCATAATTCCGCTTACAAAATCGTCCGCGTCAAAGTCTTCCAAATCGTCTATACCCTCGCCGACGCCGACGTACACGACGGGCACGGACAACTCGCCCGCTATCGCAAGCACGACGCCGCCTTTTGCCGTTCCGTCCAGTTTGGTAAGGATAATGCCGTCTATGTCGATTGCTTCGTTAAATATATCCACCTGCGAAATGGCGTTTTGACCCGTGGTCGCATCGAGCACTATGTAATTGAGCACCGTAGCGTTGGGCAATTCCCGTCCGACTACGCGCGCAATCTTTTTCAGCTCCTCCATAAGGTTTTTCTTGTTGTGCAGTCTGCCCGCGGTATCTATTAGCAAAACGTCACCGTTCTTGCTCTTAACGCTTTGCGCCGCGTCGTAAACAACGGCGGCGGGGTCCGCGCCTTCGGCGTGCTTTATTATGCGCACGCCCGCGCGTTCCGCCCACACAGTCAACTGATCGGCGGCGGCGGCGCGGAAAGTATCCGCGGCGGCTATAGTGACCGATTTACCCTGCGACTTGAACTTTTTGGCGAGCTTGCCTATTGCCGTGGTTTTGCCCACGCCGTTCACGCCCGACAGCATTATTACGAGAGGATAGCCGTACTCCGGCTTTTCGTTTTCCTCCAACAACTCGACAAGAATATTTTTTAAAATATCCCGCACGGTCGCGGTGTCGCGCACGTGCTGTCTGTCGATTTCGTCTTTTAACCTGTCCATTATATTCTCGGTCGTTTCCGCGCCTATATCGGACGTCAAAAGCGTTTCTTCGAGCTCGTCGTAAAAATCGTCGGTAAGCACGCCGCCCGTAAACAGCTTGTTCAGCTTGTAAGCGATAGCTTCCTTTGTGCGTTTAAGCCCCTGCTTTATCTTGGAAAATATGCCCATAATTCACCTTGACTACTACTGTTTAGCCGAAACTGTTTCGGCATTTTTTAACGCGTCGGACAAGCGCACGGACACTATTGACGACACGCCCTTTTCTTCCATGGTAACGCCGTATAAGCAGTCCGCCTGTTCCATCGTGGGTTTTCTGTGCGTAATGGCTATAAGCTGCGTGTGCGTAGAAAACTTTTTGAGCGCGGCGGCAACTCTTCCGACGTTTGCGTCGTCCAACGCCGCCTCTATTTCGTCCAACAAACAGAACGGCATGGGACGAAGTTTCATTATTGCAAAAAGTATCGCTATCGCCGTGAGCGTTTTTTCTCCGCCCGACAAAAGCGTAATAGACTGCAAATGCTTGGCGGGCGGTTGCGCCTTTATTTCAACACCGCGGAGCAACGGGTCTTCGTTCTCCGTAAGTTCCAAGTCCGCAGTGCCGCCGTTAAACAATTCGGAAAAGATCTCGCGGAAGTTTTTGCGGATTTTTTCAAAGCAGTCGTCAAAGTCGCGCATCATGTTTGCCGACATCTCTTTGATAATGCGTTCCTCGTCGGCAAGGCTTTTCATCATGTCGTCGCGCTGAATGGACAACTGATTGCATTTTTGCGACAGTTCCTGCGCTTCCTCGATAGCGTTTTCGTTAATACTGCCGAGGCTCGCTATACGGCGTTTAAGTTTGACTATTTCCACTTCGCCGTTTTCCGCGTCGTAATTCTCGTCCTTAAACTGCAAGCAGTCCTCGTAACCGAGCCCGTATTCATCGTTGACGCGCTGTTGCATCAAATCCATATTGACGTCCACTTGCGTGAGCAGAATTTCCTGCTCGTGCTTGCGTTCCGTCAACGCCGCGATCGCGTCGTTATATTCCAAACGCGCTTTATCGCTTTCCACAGTTTTTACATTGAGATCGTTTTTATACTGCGACAGTCCGTCAAGTTTTTCTTTTATTTGTTCCCTGCGCTTGTCGTTGCCGTCCGAACTGCTTTCCGTAAGACGTTTTATCTTGTCGTCGCACTCTTGCATTGTGCGGTTGTTGCCCAAGATAGTCATGTTGTTGCTTTCTATGCGTTGAGCGGTGGCTACTGCCTCGCTCTTTAACCGAGCAATATCGTTTTGTAACGCCTCCACGTCCTTTTCGAGCGTGACGATACGCAAGTTGTGCTCGACGACCGAATTGTGCATTACGTCGCGTTTTTGCCGCAATTCGTCAAACTGCTTGCCGATACGCGCCGTTTCCTCGTTGCGCTCGTCCATACCTATTTCGTCTTGCGATCTTTCCGCGGCGTCGAGGTCTGCCGTAATAATTTCCAAGCGTTCGCTCATGGCGTTAACGTTTTGCTCGTCCGCCGAGCGCGCTTCCGTAAGCGTATTCAGTTCGCCGCGAATAGCGGTCTGCTCCGCCGCAAGCGCCGCCGCCGCAAGCTCGTATTCGTGTATGTCCTCCGTGAACTCGCGCACGCGCTTGGTAAGTTCCTCGTTGCGCACAGCAAGACCGTCGCGCTCCGTTTGCGCGCTCTCTATACTCGACTTTAAATTTTCCGTCTGTGCGGTAATGTCTTTGAGCGTGCGCTCGTGCGCAAACACGTTGGTCGCGTCCGACTTTTTACTGCCGCCCGTTATCGCGCCTTGCGGCGTAACAATATCGCCGTCGAGCGTTACTATACGAAATCCGTACTTGCTGTCGCGCGCGAGCCGAACTGCCGTGTCCATGTTATCTACGATTACCGTACTGCCGAGCAAGCCTTTTATGACCGTATCGAAAACGGGATCGTAAGTCAAAGCGTTTGTCGCTATGCCGAAACAGCCCTGCCGCCGCAAAAGCGGGATGAGATTGCCGTCGATCGAACGCGGTTTAAAACTCGTAATAGGCAGGAACGTCGCTCTGCCGTACTTATTTGCTTTTAAATGTTCGACAAGCTGTTTGGCGTCATCCTCGTTTTTGGTGACAATGTTATTGACAGCCGAGCCGAGCGCCATATCGACCGCCGCTTCAAACCCTTCCTTGACGGTTATCGCTTGACCGATAACGCCCACGATAAGCTGTTTTATATGCGGATTGCTTTCCGCGTCGTCGAGCAGTTTGCGCACGGAGTGAGTGTATGCGTCCTTTTGCACGTCCTCTAAAACTCGCTTGCGCGAAATCAATGCGGAATAGTCCTGACGGGCTTGTCCGAGCTTTGCGCCCAGTTCGTTCAAACGCTTGACGCACTCGGAGTTTTCCGAAACTGCGTTTTGCTTTTGCTCGGAAAGTTCCGCGCACTCCGCCTGTAATTTTTCAAGCTCCGCCGTCTTTTTTTCAAGCGCATTTGCGGCGGTGGAAATTTTGCCGTCCGCTATTTCCATGCGCATTTTCAATTCTTCTATCTGATCGGTAAGACTGACGCGCTCCGCAGACAGCTCGCCCACGCTACGATTGACGTCGGCGCGGCGTTCCATTGCCGCGATAAGCGCTTTGCGCGCGGCGTTTATTCGGTTTTCCTCCGCCGCAACTTTATCGACAAGCACGGTATATTCCGCGTTGAGTTTTTCGTACTGTTCGCGCGAGGATTTTAACTCCTCCGCCTTGCGGTTGTGCTCGTCCTGCTTTTGCGCCGCCGTGTTAGTAAGATTGTTATAGTTGTCGTTGAGCGCGGAATTGGATGCCATGAGCGCCATATTTTGACTGCTTATGCTGTCGAGCTGTTGTTTGTACAAACCTATCTGTCCCGATATTTTCTCTTTATCGACGGACAAATCCATCAGCTCGGTGCGCAATTTTTCCAGATTATAGTCTATGGACTGCAACTCGTTCATTGCGCTGTTATAGTCCGCGGAAGCCTGATTGTATGCGGCTTGCTTTTCGGCAATTTCCGCATCGATACCCGAAATAACTTCCGACAGCCTATCTTTTGTGCTCGAAGCCGTTTCGTATTGGTTTATGTACAGATTTATTTCGTGATGTTTTAGCCGCTCTTTTAAATCCCTGTACGTGCGGGTCTTTTCGGCTTGACGCGCCAAAGGTCCGAGCCGTTCCGTATCGTTAGACAAAATATCGTTGAGCCGCACAAGATTGTCGCGCGTACGCGCGTTCTTGCGCTCCGCCTCGTTCTTTTTGAATTTGTACTTTGTAATTCCCGCGGCTTCCTCGAAAATAGCTCGCCTGTCCTCGGGCTTGGAATTGATTATTTCTATAACCCTTCCTTGACCGATTATGGTATAGCCCTCGACCGAAAAGCCCGCGTCGCGCAACATTTCCGAAATATCGCGCAGACGGCAAAGACTGCCGTTACGGTAATACTCGCTTTCGCCCGAACGGAACAGCTTACGGGAAATTACGACTTCTTCGTAATCGTATGACGGGAACAACGACCGATTGTGGTTATCGAACGTCAACGATACTTCGGCATAAGACAACGCCTTGCGCTTTTCCGTGCCGTTGAATATGACGTCTTGCATATTAGAGCCACGCAAAAGTTTCGCCGACTGCTCGCCGAGCACCCAACGCACCGCGTCCGCAACATTGCTCTTTCCGCAACCGTTAGGACCGACGATTGCGGTTATGCCTTCGCCGAATTTGACTTCGAGTTTGTTTGCGAAGGATTTGAATCCTATTAAGGATAGTTTTTTAAACTTCAATGCCGACACCCGTTGCACTTCGCGCACACTGCGCATTATACATTCACCTATGAATTATACCATGCGCGGCGCAAAAAATCAATCGAATTAAGACGTATGTGAACGAATTTTGTAAATTCGGGATTTACTTGCTATTTTCGGGCGACAAAGTTTCGAGCGCGCGCTTTGCCGCGGTTGCATGCGCCAACCGTTTAGTCTTGCCGAACCCCTCGAATTTACGCCCGCCGACCGTAACCGTCGCGGCAAATCCGCCGTTAGGCGCGGCGGTTGTCGAATATTCCGCAGTCTGTCCATTCGTCGCGGCGTATTCTTGCAATGCGCTTTTGTAGTCGCGCTCGGGCTCGACAAACGGAAAGAATATCGAATCGAGCAGTTTTCGGCATGCATCGATACCGCCGTCGAGGTACACCGCGCCTATAAGCGCTTCGAGTACGTCCGAACGCGCCTTGTCCGAAAAATTGAGTTTGTTAACGCCCGCGCCGACGCGCAAATAGTCCACAAGCCCCAGCCTGCTCACAATGCGCGCGAGCGGAGTGCGCGAAACAAGCGCGGCGCGGCGCGCGGACAGCTTACCTTCGCTCGCCGACGGATCGAGTCCGAACAACCGCTCGCCGACCAAAAAGTTAAGCACGCAATCGCCCAAAAACTCGATACGTTCGTTGCCTGCAACCTCATGTTCGTTTACGTATGACGAGTGAGTAAACGCCGCTATAAGCAATTTGGGATTTTTAAAAACGTAACCTATGCGCGATTGAATAGCGTTAATATCCGAATTATTCACTTTCGCTCTCTGCGGGCGCGCTTACTTCCGCCGTAATGCCCGCGGTAATGTCTTCTATAATGTGATGTTCATGCAATCTGATAATGTTCGCAACGGACGCTTTGGTGGACACCTCATTGGACGAACCGTGTGTTTTAACCACTATTTTCTTAACGCCGAGGAACGCCGCGCCGCCGTAAGCGTGGTAATCCATTTTAGATTTAAGACCTTTAAGCGATTTTTTCATCATCAACGCGCCGAGCTTTGATTTGACCGATGAGAACATGGCTTTTTTGAGTTGTCCCATAACCATTTTAGCCGTGCCTTCTACCGATTTGATAAGCACGTTGCCCGAAAAACCATCGCTTACGACAACGTCGTAATCCCCCGTTAAAACGTCGCGCGCTTCCATGTTGCCCACAAAGTTGATAGGCTGTTCTTTCAACAACGCATGCGCCGCCTTTGAACGTTCGTCGCCCTTATGTTCCTCGGTGCCGACGGAAAGCAACGCTACGCGCGGATTTTCCGTGCCGAACAACGCGCGGACGTACATATCCGCCATAACACCGAACTGCGCCAAAAACTCCGGCTTGCTGTCCACGTTCGCGCCGCAATCGGCAACGCACACGAGCTTGCCGTCAATAGCCGTCGGCAACAACGACGCGAGCACGGGACGGTGCACGCCCTTTATGCGCCCCACAAGCAACGTTGCGCCCGTAAGCACCGCGCCGGTACTTCCGCCGCTGACCAACCCGACTGCGTCGTCCGATTCGGTAAGCGTTTTAAACGCGCGAATAAGCGAAGAATCGGGTTTTTGCCTGATTGCGCGTGTAGGCGTATCGTCGTTTGTGATAACGTCGGGCGCATGCTTTATAATCAAATTCTTCGGCAAAGGTTCTTTAATGTTGGCACGAATAAAATTTTCGTCGCCGACGACGACCATAGTATACTTACCGAATTCGTTAGCGGCGTTTACCGCGCCGGCAATCATCTTTTGCGGATTGTCACACCCGCCTATGTCGATAATAATCTTCATTGCAACCTCTCACACATAAAAAGATACCCCGTGTATATACGGGGTAAATTTTTTTAGTCGTTACCTTGATTTTTGTCGATTTTCAGTTCGGTGTCGTAGAAACCGCAATTCGGGCAAACACGATGCAACTGAACGAGCTGATGACAATTCTTACATTCTACCAACGTGGGCGCCGCGAGCTTCCATTGCGAGCCGCGAGTATGCGTGCGCTGTTTAGACGTTTTATGTTTGGGGACAGCCATAATCCACCTCCTTATGTTACATCACGATTATATCGCATCTTAACTCCGTTGTCAAACATTTTTAAGCAATTAACGAATTTTTAATGAAAAATGCTTGACAAATATATTCTATTAGTGATATATTTACTATGCTCTCTTAAACAGAGCGCAACAAACTATGCGGAAGTGGCTCAGGGGTAGAGCATCACCTTGCCAAGGTGAGGGTCGCGGGTTCGAATCTCGTCTTCCGCTCCAAAAAGACACACGCAATAGGAGCAGGCAAAACTCCGTTGCGTGTGTCTTTTTTTATGCAAAGGAGCATCGTGCTATTTTCGGTATTTCCCCTTTTCGTGCAATACATGCCCGACACGACGTGGATTAAATTTATTTTCGTTGTCATTTCCCTATTTTTGCGTTAGACACAACAAAAAAATTTTGCCCGTTATTGTCCGAAAATACGTGCGTTGTAAACTAAATATCCCCGCGATAATACGCGGGGATATTTAGTTATCTGTTGTCGATTTTTTCGGGATACATATCGTGGCGCGCAAGCCTGTCCCAAGCTACCTGTTCCCACTTGGTTCCCTTTTTGCCGTAGTTGCAATAAGGGTCTATGGAAATTCCGCCGCGAGGAAGAAATTTGCCCCATACTTCGATATATGCGGGATCCATCAAATCTATAAGATCGTTTATAATTATGTTCACGCAGTCTTCATGGAAATCGCCGCGATTTCTGAACCCGAAAAGATACAGCTTTAAAGACTTGCTTTCAACCATTTTTTCGCGCGGCACGTACGAAATATAGACCGTAGCAAAATCGGGCTGTCCCGTAATCGGACAAAGGCTTGTGAATTCCGGACAGTTAAACTTTACGAAATAATCTCTTCCGGGGTGTTTGTTTGCAAATGTTTCCAAAACGGACGGGTCGTAAGTCTGCGGATATTTGGTGTTGTTGTTTCCAAGCAAGGTAATACCTTCATTCTGTTTATCTCTTGACATGTTATTCTCCTTTTATTGCAGGGTCTTGTATTCCGTTGGCTTTAAATGCGGCGGCACGATCGCGACAGGTAGCGCATACGCCGCAAGGTTTTTCTCCGCCCGAATAACAGCTCCACGTATATTTATACGGAACTCCGAGTTCGAGCCCCTTTTTGACAACCTGCGATTTGTTTAAGTTTACAAAAGGCGCAAGTATTTTAAGCTGTCCGCCGCTGCCCGTATAGATAGCTTCGCCCATCGCGGAATTAAACTTTTCACTGCAATCGGGATAGGCGTTGCCTGCCGCGTCGTCACTGTGCGCGCCGTAATAAATTACTTCGCACCCGTGCGACAGCGCTACGCTTGCCGCCGCCGATAGAAACAGTCCGTTCCGGAAAGGAACGTAAGTCGAAACGGGCTTGCCGCCCGTTACGGAAAGCTGTTCGGCATAGCTTTGCAACGGTATATCATTATGCGACTGCGCCAAGAGCGAACAGTCCGACCCTTCGAATATAACCGAAAGATCCAGCCGTTTTAATACGACGCCGTAAAAGTCGGCAACTTTTTGCGCGGCGTCAAGTTCTTTACTGTGAGTTTGACCGTAGTATACGGTAAGGGCGGAAACTTCCGTCGCGCCGTATTTTTGAACCGCCAGCCCGAGACAAGTCGCGCTGTCCACTCCGCCGCTTAATAAAACTAATGCTTTCATAGCCTATCCCCTAAAAGATTTTGTAACGAAACATCGTCTTTGAACGCCCCGAAGTAAGTTTTGGTAACCGTTTTTGACGATACGTTTTTTATCCCGCGCGATGTCATACAGCTGTGACAACCCTCTATCCTTACGCCTACGTCGGGAGATAAAGCCGCAAGCGAAATTATCTCGGCAATATCCCGCCCCAAACGCTCCTGCAATTGCAACCGCTTTGCCGCCATATCGCAAATGCGAGCGATTTTGCTCAATCCCAAAACTCTCCCTCGCGGAACATACGCCACGTCAACTTTCATATCGTACATAAGTGCTAAATGATGCTCGCAATAGCTGAACACGCTAATGTCCTTTATGACTACCGCGCCGCCCGAATTCGGGTCGGACGGAATTTCAAACGTTTTTCCGAACATATCCGCTATTTCGCGGTTAGTGTATTTTATCCCTTCAAACGCTTCTTCGTACATGCGCGCCACTCGTGCGGGCGTTTCGCGCAGACCTTCCCTGTCGGGGTCTTCGCCAATGGCGACTAATAACCCGCGGACATGTTTTTCTATTTCGCTTATATTCATACTTTCTCCTATACCCCGCGCATATCGGGTTTCCATATAATTTTGTGCAACTGTAATTGCAGACGTGCGCCGTTAAGTTTACGCTCTTTCATAAACTCCACGATTTCTTCGGGCATGATTTTTCCGAACACCGGGCTGAAATAAACACGGCACCTGTCTATTAGTCCGTACTCGTTTATAATCTCCTCCGCACGCGCAAGATCGCACATGTCCCCTACCACAAACTTGACCGCATCACGTAACGTAAGGCAAGAAAAGTTTTCGGTCAACATATATTTTTCCATTCCGCTTGACGGAAGTTTATAATCGGCGGTAACGGAGGGACGCGGCTTAAGGGAATTTATTTCTTCCAACGACACGCTTCCGTTGGTTTCTATTTCAACCTCTGCGCCCGACGCGCCCAGAAGAACTATAAGTCGCGCAATATCCGCTTGCAAAAGCGGCTCCCCGCCCGTCAAGGTAACGTTTTTTACGCCCGTCGATTTTACGTATGTAACAAGATCTTCCGCAGAAGCAAGTTCGTATTTTACGTCTGCGGTATTTGCCCAGCGCGTGTCGCAATAGTCGCAATTTAGATTGCAACCGCAAAATCTCAAAAACACGGCAAGCTCGCCCGCGCGCTGACCTTCTCCGTTTATGCTTACAAACTTTTCGGCAACTTTAAAACATGACATATTACTCACCGTACACCGCGCAGTTCTTGGGCGTTTCATAAACTTCCACGCAGGATACGGGCAAGCCTTTGTTGCAAAGTTCGGCATATATGTGCGCGGCGAAGTTTTCGGCAGTTGGTCTGAAATCCGTTTCGATCATCGAAAACCCTTCTTCTTTAAGCGCGGCAACGGTAACGGGTTTAAGGGTGTTTTTTTCGTAAATAAGTTTATGGTCAAAGCCTTCCGCAAGCTCTTTAACCGTCTGCTTAAAATCGCCGAAATCCAAAAGCATACCGCGCTTTTCACCGCTTTTTTGCAATTTGTCACCGCTTATCTTTACTTCCACCACCCAGTGGTGACCGTGGATGTTTGCGCACTTGCCGTTATATCCGTGAAGAAAGTGCGCGCTGTCAAAACATGCCGAAGTTTTTAAATAATACATATATCTCTCCCGTTGCGAAAAAAATACAGTCGCTACAAAACGACTGCACCCTAAAAGACTTTTCTCATTAAGATGCCCTGGTTTTGTTTAACGACAGGATGGCGCAAACGAACTGTCCGTTTAATTAACTATATAATACCACTCCGCAACACGTATGTCAACTCAATCGAAGGGTTTACGCTCTGCATATTTTAAAAATACCCAATCGACGTAACAAGCGTCATTTTTTGCATTGCGTTTATAAGCGACAACCTATGTCATTACATTTTTAGCCGTCTTTTTGACGGTCAGTTCGTGCATGACAACCATCAGCGCGAGCAGCACCAACAAATAGTACGGCAACACCGCTTGACTGATATGGTTTGCCATAAGCCCGTATAGCGGCGGCGCAAAGCACGAACCGAGATACGCGCTCGCCATTTGCACGCCTATCATTGCTTGCGATTTATCCGCGCCGAACAGCGTCGGGGTCATGTGAATAATACTCGGATACACAGGCGCACAACCCAAACCGAGCAAAGTAAATCCGATATACGTAACTACGGGAACGTCGGGAATAAATATAAACGCCGCGCCGCAAAGCATAATGCACTGTCCCGCTCTTATCAACGTCTTATCGCCGAATTTAAAAGTCAAAAAACCGTTTACAGCCCTGCCTGACGTAATCCCTATAAAGAACAAACTCGCAAAGCCCGCGGCGGTTTCCACGCTCAATCCGTTGTGGTATACCATATAACTGCTCGACCACAGCATTGCCGTTTGTTCGAGCGCGCAATAGCAAAAAAAGCAAATAAAGCACGGCACCGCGCCCGACGTTTTTAAAATCTGCTTAAACGACAGCGGCTTACTTTTCGTTTCCGACTTTTCGATATTGTCCGCAATTTCGCCCGTCGATTCACTCACAGACGGCTCCTCGTCCGTTTTGTTTTCCTCTGCGACTTCAACCGCTTCGGAAGCGATCGCAAGCGGTTTCTTTTTCCACAACGGCAAACTTACGAATATAAAGACCGACAATACAATCTGTATTATAGCGACAATAAGATAGCCCTGTTGCCAGCCGCTTCCGCCCGTAAGCGCATAACTCATTATGTAAGGGCTTACGGCGGCGCCGACGCCCCACATGCAGTGTAGCCAACTCATGTGCCGGCTTTTCAAATGCAACGCGACGTAATTATTGAGCGACGCGTCCACGCCGCCCGCGCCCAAGCCGTAAGGCACGGCAAATACAAACAGCATCCATAATTGCGTGCTTACAGAAAAACAAAACAACGCGGCGGCGGTCATGGCAACGCTAATCGCCGTAACCAAGCCCGTGCCGAATTTTTTGGTTAGCCTGTCGCTTAACAAACTGGACATAATTGTGCCGCCGCTTATAATCATGGAAATTATACCGGCATACGACAACGGCGCGGAAAACTCTACGCGCATGACAGGCCACGCCGCGCCCAAAAGCGAATCGGGCAAGCCCAAACTAATAAAACTGACGTATATTATTGTTATTAACAATCCGAACATAACGTCCTTCGTCCGACATTATAGCTTATAATCGCGATAACGATCAAACGGATTTTATTCGGTAAAGAATGCAACCCCGATTGCGCCGGGACCGATATGCGTGCCAATCGTACTGCCTATTAAATACTTTGGCAAGTAATCTGTTTTCCCTACCCAAAGTTTTTCGCTGTCGGTGATGTATTTAGTCAAAAATTCATCGGTAAGCCCCGAATACACAAGAGCAAACGGCATATCGAAATTCACTCCGTACTTGTCTATAAACTGCGAAAGCAAGTTGCTTCCACGCTTCGAGCCCATAGCCTTGCCGACCAACTTGACTTCGCCGTCAGTAACGGATACGACGGGCTTAATGGAAAACATTTCGCCCGCAAACGCCACGACCGACGAAATTCGTCCGCCCTTTTTAAGATATTCCAAAGTGCCGAGCAACGCCAAAAAGCGTATCTTGGTCTTTTTAATATTGAGTTCGTCAACTATTTCCGCCGCAGACAGTCGCCCTTCGTTAATAAGTTTTACGGCATGCATGCACAAAATACGCTCGCCCGCGCTCGCGTTAAGACTGTCAACCACTCGAACTTTGCCGTCATACTTTTGTGCGGCGCGACAAGCGCAATCATAAGTGCCGGAGAGTTTGGATGACAAAACAATAGCAATCACATCGTCGCCGTTTGCCGTCAAAGCGGAAAACCGCTCGTCGAACCGACACTCGTTTATCTGGCTTGTCTGCGGAAGCTCGTCGCTTTCTATCAACTTTTCAAAAAATTCCTTGTGCGACAAACCCACGCCGTCGGAATACTCTTTTTCGCCGATTGTAATAAGCATGGGAATAAGTTCGATACCGAGATCACGCGCTTCGGTCAAATCTATATCCGATGCGGAATCTACCAATAATTTAATCATAAAATCACCTGTATTATTTTAGTTTATTGTTGCGGATCTTTGGGCTTTTCGCGTTTAAAATAAACCGCCCAATACGCGACGGCAATCAGCCCGCCGCCTATAATATTGCCCAATGTGGACGGGAGCAAACTGTACAATAATCCGTTGCCGAAGTTAAGCCCCGCCGCAACAATTCCGTATTCGGCGGACGTCATCAATCCCGACGTTATGTAATACATGTTTGCTATGCTATGTTCAAACCCGCATACTACAAACGCGAATACAGGCAAATAAATAGCTAATATCTTGCCCGCAACGTTCTTGCTCGCCATAGACGCCCATACCGCAAGGCATACCAACATATTGCAAAGTATGCCGCGAAGCATTGCGTCGCCAAAGCTCAAATTGCACTTCGCCGCGGCTGTCGCAACGCTCGCCGCCGCAGCCGCGTCGCCGTAAGCATGGCTAAACACGACAAGAACGGCTATTACGACCGCGCCGATAAAGTTACCTATATACAAAATGCCCCAATTTTTGAGCATGCCCGTAATCTTAATATCCTTATTGATCAGCGGCGCAATCAACAAACTGTTGCCCGTAAATAGCTCCGCGCCGCAAACGACAACAAGCATAAGTCCCAACGGGAAAACCGCGCCTTTAATAAGACTTGCCTGTGTGCCTGTAAAACCCGCGCCCGCAAATGTCGCCAACGCGCCGCCCAGCGCAATAAACGCGCCCGCAAGCACAGCAAGTATAAGCAACTTATACCACTTTTGCGTCGTCTTACCCTGCGCGACGCTTATATAGTTTAACGCTATATCTTTCGGTTGGTTCATAAATCTATTATATCGTCAATAGTCGATATTTGTCAACCGATTTCTACATTGTTCGCCATGCCGTTACTTTTTAATATAATTATTGATTTAATTTGCCGATTGTGATAAAATGTAATAGATATGAAAAAGACGCCGCAGCCGCAAAAACATACCCGATACCCGATCGTGTTGGTACACGGTATTATCTTGAAAGACATTGTGTTTTTCAAGGCGTTCGGACGTATCGAAAAAACTTTAAAACGTCAGGGCTATAAAGTTTACACCGCAAAAACGGACGGGTTTGGCAGTATAGAAAACAACGCCGAACAACTTAAATCGCACATACTAAAAATACTCGAACTCGAACACACCGACAAAGTCAATCTGATAGCCCATTCCAAAGGCGGACTCGACAGCAAATATATGATAAATCAGCTAAACTTTGCGGAGCATGTAGCATCGCTTACAACGCTTTGCACTCCGCACAAAGGATCGCCTATTGCAACAAAGCTATTGCGATTGCCCAAATTTTTAATAAAGATAACCGCATTTTGGGTAAACTTAATTTATAAAATTTTCGGCGACAAACACCCCGACGCATTAAAAGTATGCAAACAGCTACAACTGTCGGAACAAGATTGCAACTTGTATGCGCCAACCGACGTTTACTGTCAAAGCTATTCTACAACACTCGAAAAATGCCGCGACGATTTTATAATGAGCATACCTCTCATTTTTTCGAGACGCACGGAAAATCACCCTACCGACGGGCTTGTTTCCGTAAATTCGGCGAGTATAAAGGCAACTGCGTTGACGCGTCTTTATCCCATTCGCAAATAGTCGGTTTTGCAATAACCAAAAAGAAAAAAGCCCGCATCTGCGAATTTTATTCGCAACTGTGCGAAGGTCTGAACAACCACGGATTTTAGCCGATACGCAATGCCCACGCGGTTTAGCCCGCCACTATTGTCGCATACATACAAATTTTAAAAACAAAAAAACACCGAATAGCAATCCGATGTTTTGGAGCCGAAGATGGGACTTGAACCCGCAACCTACTGATTACAAGTCAGTTGCTCTACCGATTGAGCTACTTCGGCGCGCAGAGAGTAGGTTGTGGTGCCTCGGGGCGGAATCGAACCACCGACACAGGGATTTTCAGTCCCTTGCTCTACCGACTGAGCTACCGAGGCAAGATATGGCGACCCGGAAGGGACTTGAACCCTCGACCTCCAGCGTGACAGGCTGGCGTACTAACCATCTGTACTACCGGGCCACAATTTGGTGGACCTTCAGGGACTTGAACCCCGGACAAACCGGTTATGAGCCGGTTGCTCTAACCAACTGAGCTAAAGGTCCATAACCTACTTCAATAGCTTAATTACTATACACTATATTAAAGATTTTGTCAACAAAATAAACGGCATTTTTCAATGATTTTTAATTTTTTTTCGCACCGCCAAATTGTGTGCAGTAATTTTTGCATAACGCTCGCAAAATCCTTGACAACGGAACGTGTATGTGCTAATATATTGATGTTTGAGCATCCTTAGCTCAGTTGGTAGAGCAACTGACTCTTAATCAGTGGGTCCGGAGTTCGAGTCTCCGAGGGTGTACCAAAATATTCGACTTGTTAAACGCAAGTCGATTTAATTTGCGAATAAATGCTATTAAGTAAAATAAAAACCCGTCCGTAAAACTTAAATTAACGAACGGGTTTATTTTGTTTAATTCCCTATCAAGATTGATATTAAATAAAGTTATTTGACAAGCTCTGCGGCGAGCTGTTTAAGTTCCTCTTTTGTATCGTCTTTAACTGCGGATTTGACCGTAACTAATTTGTCTATAACGGTAATATTTTTCATGCCGTCGAAAAATCCGCGCATGAGCTTACCCGACATAGGCGCCCAGCTCCCGTTTTCGATAAAAGCGACTGTGCGGTTTTGATAATTTTTAGCTTTAAGATGCGATAAAAAAGACTCCATTGCAGGAAACAGACCGCCGTCGTAAGTCACGCTCGCGGTCACAAGCCTGTCGTAACGGAACGCGTCCTCTATCGCTTCCGCCATGTCGCAACGCGCAAGGTCTGCAACAGCCACCTTCTCGCCTTTTTCGCGCAAAAGTTCGGCAAGTTGCTCCGCCGCTTTTGCGGTGTTTCCGTAAATCGAAGCGTAAGCAATCAACACGCCTTTATCTTCGGGCTGGTAGGAACTCCAAATATTATACTTGCCGATATAGTATTCGAGATTTTCATTAAGCACGGGACCGTGCAACGGGCAAATAATTTTAATATCGAGCGCGGCGGCTTTTTTAAGAACGCTTTGCACGGTAGCGCCGTATTTTCCGACGATATTAAAATAATACCGTCTTGCTTCGCACGCCCATTCTTCGTCAACGTCCAGCGCGCCGAATTTACCGAAAGCGTCGGCGGAAAACAAAACTTTTTCGGTCGTTTCGTAAGTGAACATGACCTCCGGCCAATGTACCATCGGCGCAAAAACAAATTTAAGATTATGTTTGCCGAGCGATAATTCCTCGCCCTCGTTAACAACAAGCTTGTTTTTGAAAATATCGCCGAAAAAGCGTTCGGCAATATTGAACGTCTTTTCATTGCCGACAACTGTTGCCGACGGATACTTTTTTAGAAACGCATCGATACTTGCCGAGTGATCGGGTTCCATGTGCGAAATTACGAGGTAGTCGGGCTTTTTTCCGCCTAAAACATTTTCTACATTGCTCAACCAATCTTCGGTCTTGCGCTTATCCACGGTATCGAAAACGGCAATCTTATCGTCCATAATAACATAAGAATTATAAGACACACCGTTAGGCACTACATACTGCCCCTCAAATAAATCGATAGTTCTGTCGTTCACTCCGACATATTTAATCTCATTTGTAATTTGCATACAAACCTCCGCAATTATTTAGTTGTAGTATAACATAGTTAATGAATTTTACGCAAGCAAAGCGACACAATAATCCGTTATTTATCCCAACCAAACAAATCAGGACCGACAGAATTCGGCGGAGGAGGATCGGGGTTTTCTAATTTCAGTTCCTCTTCTGTTTTCTCACGCCAAACGGCATATAACGTTGTGCCCTGTTCTATTCCTGTCGTAATGTCATACGGATTGTAAACAACTTCACCTCCGACTTCTGTCGCCCAGCCTTCAAATTCGTACCCTTTTCGCACAGGCTTAACAACCCCGCCGCTTGCGTCGCTGTTGGATATGGTATTTTGAGTTACAGTAATGGAATAAACATAATTTCCCTCTACAATCTCACAGCCCCAAACGACAGGTTTAAACGATGAATTCCATTTGGAACTCCAATTCGCATATTCTTGAGTAGCGGAACTGTAAATTGTCATATCCCCGCAACCGTAAAATGCATGACTGCCGATATTAGTGATACTGCTACCCAAAGTCACGCTACGTAAACTGACGCAACCGCGAAAAGCATAAGCGCCTATACTTGTAACGGATTCGGGAATAACAACAACAACTAAATTAGTACACTTATAAAATGCGTAATTTCCTATTTCCGTGACCCTACCGCCTATTTTTACGCTACCGATATTAGTGCATTTATAAAACGCATACGGACCTATCGTCACAAGACTGTCCGGCATATCAAGTGTACAAAGCGACTCGCACTGATAAAAAGCGCGTTCGCCTATAGATACAAGCCCATTGCCGAAGTCAATTTTATTCAACCTATAACACCTATAAAAAGCGCGTTCGCCTATTGTTCGCACGCTGTTCGGCAACACAACTTCAAGCAAATTTTCACAACCGCTAAATGCGCGTTTGCCTATATTTGTGATACCGTCGCCGAATTTGACACTTTCCATAGAGTTACATGCCAAAAATGCAAATTCTCCTATTTCCGTAACGCTATTCGGAATTGTAACAGAAATTAAACTGTTACAAAAAGCAAACGCATACTGGGGAATAGAACTTATACCGTCGGGAAGTTCAACACTTTTCAGATTCTTACAATTATAGAACAAGCCTGTGCTTAATTCTTTAACGCTATTCGGAATTGCTATCGATGTTAGCGAAGAACATTCGCTAAAAGCAAAATTACCTATAAATGTTACTGTTGTGGGAATATAAATGCTTGAAATTTTATTGCATTTGTTAAACGCATAATCGCTAATCGCCGATACATCGTTCTTTAAAGTAATAACACCCGTCGCGGTATCTTTACATCCGACAACCCATTTACCTATATATACAACGTTTTCGGACTCGTTCCATAAAGCGGTATCTTTAAAGGCAAAAGGTCCGATATAATTTACAGTATCAGGCAAACTGATGTTTGTGGCAGATAAATTTTTACAGCCCGCAAAAGCATTTGCTCCGATATAAACAACATTATCGCCGATATTAACCGATCGCATGTTTTCACAATAACAGAACGCACCTGCGCCTATTGTGGTGACATTATCGTCAATAATAACTGCGCTTAAACTTTTACAACCGTAAAATGCAAACTCACCTATTGTGACAAGCGTTTTCGGCAATATTATGCCTGTTATATTGTTACATTTAAAAAACGCGTATTCTGCCAATCCGTAAATATTTTCGTTCTCGATATTTATGCTACTAATGCTTTTATCTTTAATATCAACTAACCATCGATCTACAATTACAGTAGATTCTTGACTACTCCAAGTTTTAGTACCGTAAAAAGCATTTCCGCCAATACGCTGCACGCCATTACCGATCACAACATTATTCAAAGAATTACAATTATAAAATGCATTTTCGCTAATTTCTTCAACATTATTCGGTATTATAACGTCTTTTAAGCCAACGCACAAATAGAACGCGGAAGAATCAATAGCGCGCACACCTTCGCCCAAAGTTACCGACGCAAGATTATTACACCGTTCAAAAGCGTTTTTACCTATCGTCAACTGATTTCCGTTAATTTCTGCTTCCGCAATGCTACCGCATTCGGCAAAGGCTTTTTCTCCTAAATAATAAACGGTATCGGGTATAGATACGGATTCCAATAATTCGCAAGAAAAAAATGCTTTAGTTCCTATAACTTTTAAATTGCTACCGAGAGTGATTTTCGATAAGCCACGACAATAAGAAAAAGCCTCGCTATCAATAATTGTTACGTTATTCGGAATTACAAGTTCCGATAAACTCCGACAACTTTGAAATGCTTGACTGCCGATTTCTACTAACGCTTCGGAAAATGATATACTGCTTAAAAAAGAACAATTATAAAAAGCTCGACTTCCGACAGATTTGATGTTGTTTCCAAAAACTATACTTGTGATTGCACCGGCATTCGCAAATGCTCCCTCGCCTATATGAGTAATAGGCTTTCCGTTATGCTCGTCTTCTAAAACAATATCACCGGATGCAGAACCGATACTTGTAATTTCATATTCTCGATTATTATTTATAAGCGAATATTTAAGCCCTAAATTTTTTTCTCTATTATACTGTATTTGAACCCAAGCCGAATCTTCGTAATTATCTCCGTCCCCGCGCGCTTTAACTTTAATAACATAGTTACCCGGTTCGAGATCGACCAAAGAAATAGATGTACGACGCGTATCCGTTTCAACTCCGTTTATACTCACCGTATAACCGCGCGCATTGGAAACGGTGTTCCACATTAAAGTTTCGCCATCAACAACATGCAAATCGGAAGGGCTTGCCAGTTGCGGAGAACTGCAAGCCACAACAAATCCCAAACACGATATTATTATATATAAAACTATAAAAAGTCTTAATTTTTTCATGACTCCTCCGTAACGAAGATTTTGACCAATCATTGCTGATCAATAGTCGTTTTTTTCAATTCTTTTCTCTCTCTGATAATTTCGTGCAACCATTTAAACTTGAACTTACGTACAGCTATATCGAGCAAGAACAAAATAATAGAAATAATCAACAACGCAATTCGTGGATCGACTTTATTGTGGATTGATTTTTCCATACCCTCAAACACACTCCACGGTTCGCTGATATTTATTACCTGCCCGTGTCCGGCTTGAGCCATGGCGATTAATCTGTTTTCACATTCTTCCATGTCGAGAAACATATTATATTCGTCCGAATACGAAAACGCTTTAAATGTACTTAATTGCGCCAATAGTTTGCCGTCGGCATCGAGTTTACTTATAGTCACATTATAAATACCGGCTTTCGTTATAGCAAACGTCATACGCGAAAATCCTTCTTCATCGGAAGGCGTTAACTTTTGTACAACTTCGGGTTCACTACCGTCAACAGGCACGGAAGTAACCGTTAATTCAACACGATCGCCATCTTTCAAATCAGTATAAATGCTAACGTTTGTCGTGTAATTTTTTTCTTTAAATTCGGCTGTTATTTCGTTCGGTCTTATGTTACGCGACGGCAACAACGCATAAACGATATTACACAATATTTTTTGTCCGATAGCGTCCTGCATAAAGGTTTTAGACCAATCGACGCCATTCAAATCACACATAAAACTCCCGACACGTCCTTGTCCGAAATTCCATTGCGAATAGACAGGAGCGTATGCACTCATGAGCGGAGTAACAACGCCTTCTTTTTCTTTTACGCCGTAAAAACCGCCCAATATCGGTATTTCCTCTGCTTTAATGCCGTTTACGACAGTCGTATAGTCATTTATTTTCGGACGAAATTCCTCTTGATTCATATCTTTTATTTTTTCAAGTTTAAGCTCTTGGCTCATTTTGTCCGATAGAGATTCGTCTTCTATTCTGTAATATCTACCACCGCCCTCTTTTGCAGCATCTTCCATCTCTTTATTTTCTTTGGAACCGTCGGAAATTCCGATAGCGACCATAGAAAAAGTAATATCAGACTTAAAATTAGCTCTTATCGCCGACGCGTAATCTTCATAATTTTCGCCGGGTTGACCGTCCGAAATCAATATTATATGCCGACGTTGTACATTACAAGACTTTAACGCTTCGCCCGCACGCCTTATTGCGCCCGAATACATTGTTCCGCCGCCGATTTGAATATCGTTGATAGTTCTTATCAATCGTGCCTGTTGCGTCGCGGGAATAATATTCTGTTCGATATTGAATTCGGTATCCAAAGTCATAACACCGCAATAATCACGCTCGCTTAATGCATACAATGCGGCTATCGCTCCTTCTTTTGCCTGTTGCAATTTATTATTCATACTGCCTGAACGATCGATAATAAGCATAACGCCCAAAGGCGGAGTATAATCTACCGCTTGAACAGGCAACATTTCTTGATACAGCGTTCCCGCCATATCTTGACGATCGTACATATTTGCTACCGTCTTGCCGTACTCATTGACATAATTACCGCCGACGGTCAAAACGCCGCCGCCTACTTTATTAGCATAGTCATACAAAATCGCGTCGAACCCGCTCGGCATATCGCGGTTAGCAACATTGAACATAATTATTTCGTCATATTTGCGCAACGCATCCAAAGAACTCGGCATAGCGCCTTTATCGCTGACATCGACAACATCAACGGTATAATCTTTCGACAAAATATCTTTGAGTTTATCGGACTCGCCGCTATCACGTTCAATTATCAATACGCTGTTAAAAGATTCTATATAAACATAAGAATAGTATTCGTTATTTTCTTGAAGTTCGTCGTCGTTTTCACTCGACAGCGTAAACTTAATACGATGCAATCCCGGAGAAGTCAAGGTACATCCAACTTCGAAGTTCTGGGTTCCGCCTTTAACCGTTACGGTTTGGGAAATAACTTCTTTTTCCCCGTCTATTTCGTTGCCGACAAACAGTTTAAGAATAGCCGAAGAAACTCCAGAATTACGACATTGAACAGTCACATTGACTTTAAATTCTTCATCCACTTTGACATTATTTTCAGGTAAAACAATATCTATCAACTGCATTTCGTTATCGGAATAGTCGTTGGGAAAAAATACGGTATTCACTTGTATATTGTGCGCGGCAAGCGAGCGAACAGCCATTTGAGCATCGCCGTCGGTTTCTGCGCCGTCCGATAACAAAACTATTTTGCTCTGCGCGCGCGAAGTAAATAAACTTCTCGCATAGTTAAGCGCGGACGATACGTCCGTCGCGCTCATATCGGGCAATTCAGCGTTAATATACTGTTTATATACTTCTTCGGTGTCCGTACTGAACGGAGCGGCATAAACCTGATTATACCCGAACGTAACTACACCCACGCGATATTGAGAAGCGCTTTCGTCAATAACAGATTTAACAAAATCGTCTTTCATGTCGCTATTATCGCTATTACTGTACGACATATCAACCAAAATCAACACTTCATTGTTAGTATTGGGCGTGTCGTAAGTAAAATACATTCCCGAAAGTACGGTGATACAGAACACCATTATAACAAGGTGCAACACCATAGATATTATTCTGTTTCTGTTCCGACGATACTTTTTTTGTATACGAAAATACGGGAATAGCGTCAAAAAGAACGCCGGAATCAACAGTAATAACCACCACGGGGAGTTTAAAAATTCAATTCTGAAATTCGACATATATACCCCGCTAAATCCTTGTCCGAGATTGCAACCACCACTCGGCAAAAAGCAGTGTTACAAGAACTATTGCAAAATATAACAATAAATCGTCAAACGTATCCGAAACGATAGTTTTAATAACGGAATTTTGAAGTACGTCTATAACTATTTTAATATTACTTTCGTCGTCGGGAACTTTTACGTAAAAACTCTCACGCACATCGCGCATCAACAGAGTGTCTTGCGTAGTAGTATAAGTTCCGACTTTTTTCAAAATCATAGTATAAGGCGTTTCGGATATATTCTGTTCCAAGTTTACGCCCTTAATTTTTAAATTTGTACCGCGCGCCTTTAACGTAATCGACTCGTTGACATTGAATACATACTTTGTAAATGTAGACGGCAAATAAAACTCGAACATATTGTAAATAAGCCCGGGGAATTCCCATTGCATGGAAATATCAGAATAATTGACGCTGAAAGACATTATTGCAATTTTAGAATCAGGCGTATTTTTAGCTACAAACACAGGCTCGCCGGCACAGTACATAATAGGCTCGAAATCAGATTGTCCGCCGATATTTATAGCTCGATAATTCGATACTATAATATTTCCGAAATTTATAAAGTTCATCAATTCATGCGGCACACCGGGCGCGAGCGTAAATTTTTCGCCTGTTTTAGGTTCGCTCAACCGCGCCTCTACATCTGCGGGCAAAGCGCTGGGATTAACCAAAAATACAACGCCGTCTTTAGGCAAAGTCGCGGGCGCCTTATCCTCATACACATAAAAATCATAACCGCTTATCGCCGCAGGCGAGTCGCCGCGAACTTCATCTATATCTATATCCCACCGAGAGCTTAAAGAGCTTGCAACGATCATAAACGCCGCACTGAAAAATGTGTTCGGTTTAGCGCTGTAATACTGTATTTTTAACGTCGGCTTCATTCCGCCGTACAAAACAAACGAATTATCTTCCTGAAAAGAATCATTTTCCTGTACGGAAATACGAACGCTCGTAAATTCGGACACCCTATCCTTTACGTTATCCGCCGCACCTGTTTTAAATTCTATCGTGTGAACTATATCGTCGTTTAACTTGACAACCTTGCCCATTTGCACGGGGTCCGTGTATTCGTCGATTTCGATATAACAGTTTACTTGTACCTGTTTATCCATTCCGTAACATGCAATGTCCACAGCATACGTATAATAGCCCTCGTCCATTGTAGCGCGAACATTATGAATAGCAACATTCCACTCTTCGGGTCTGGCAACGTCAACAACGGTAACACCGCCCGGGTTAAGATATTTTTTACCGGTGAACAGTAACACTTCCGCAAGCGGATTTGCAACAGTGATAGATTCCGCGAGAACTATTGCGCCGTCAATATCCGCCGATCCGTAAGTGCATGTTCCCTCGCCTTTAAGCAAATCGTCAAACGCGGTAGATACTTCCAATTTTTTATCCGCGCCGATTCGTTCGACAATAAAATCCGCCGAATCATCCGCTAAAATCAAAGTAACTTCACCGCCTTTGTCAAGCGTGCTTTCCGCCAAACTCTTCGCCTCAAAAACCGCGCGTTCAAACCGTGTTTCCTGATTATAGGAAGCAAGCATGCTTGCCGAAGCATCTATTATAATAATTTTTTCCGCACTACTACCGGCAACGTCATGCTTTACGGCAGGTTTAGCAAGAAGAAATGCGCACAAAGTCAATATCAGAATTTGACAAATTAAAATCAACAAATTCCTGAATTTGCTGATAGGAACTCGCTTCTTTTGATATTTTAAACTCAATTTCCATACAAACGTACTGGAAATAAGTTTTTGCTGATAATTGGGTTTTATTATGTAAATCAGGATTAATATCGCTAATCCCAACAAACCGAGAAAACCCAAAGGAAGTAAAAAGCTCATTCCATTATACCTACCTTGAGCAACTCTCCAAACAAAACTTTTTCAATCGCATTATCGGTAGTAACCGATATAAAATCCGCACCGCGCGAATTACAAAAAGTTTTCAACTCGTCTTTATAGTCGTTAAGAGCTTGTGCGTATGCTCTTTGCAAACTTCGTGTGATACGGACTTTCATGTTTTTACTGTCCATCAAATCCGCCGATTCAACGTCTATAAGATTAACGCGTCCGTCATACACCGGCTCTACCTCGTTAGGCGTAAGCACCTGAACAAGTAATACCTGTCGTTTTTTATAACACAAATAGTCTATAGCTTTTTTCCAATCGCTTTCTGTGAAGAAATCGGAAACTATAACCGTCAAACCGTCATTGGACCCGACGTTTTGACATTGAGTTACCGCAGCCGCAATATCGCTTTCGCCCGAAAACTCCATTTTACCAAGTTCATTAATAGCCCTAAAAAACGAATTTTTCCCGACAATCGTTCCGAACGGATCATCGATACCGTTGTTTTTCATAAGTTTGAACGACAATTTATCGGTATTATGAACGGCAAGAAAACCCAGCGCGGCGCATACGCCAACCGCATAAGCGGCTTTTTGCGGGTTGTCTTTTCCCATAGACGCAGAGCAATCCAAAAAAATCTGGACGTGCATTTGCCGTTCATCGGTAAATAACTTTACAAAAAACTTTTCAAATCGACTGTACAAATTCCAATCTATTCGACGAATATCATCACCGAGCATGTACTCCCGAAAATCGGAAAATTCAACAGTCTGTCCGTAAGTCCGTACTAAATGTTTACCACCGAAAAAGCCTGACAAATCCGAGTTAAGATTTAATGCCAACGTCTCTAACCGACTGAAAAAGTCATCATTTAAGTAAGAGACTGCCATTATTTTTTAGAAAATCTCCGTTTCTTTTTTGCTTCGGCTTTGTTTTCTTCATCCGCAGATTTTTCCACGGTTTGGTTTTCGTCGATTACCGCGGTAACGGAAGGCTCGTCGTTGGTGTTTTCGACACTATTCACGTCGGAAACGTTATTTACAGCCATACTGTCCGTCGGAAGTTTATAGTCTTTTCCCAATTCTTCAATAATGAGTTTAATAACATCGTCAGGCGAAACGCGTCCGGCAATAGCTTCGAAATTCATTTTCATGCGATGACGAAGAACGGGATATGCCAAAGTGTTAATATCGCGGTAAGATACATTATATCTACCCATAAGCAATGCCTTGACTTTTGCCGCCGAAATCAAAGCCTGCCCCGCACGCGGGCTCGCGCCCAAACGAACATATTTTTTTGCGGCATCGGACGCACATTCGCTGTCGGGATGAGTAGCGGAACAAAGCGTCATAGCATAACGCATAACGTCTTGCGCTACCGGAATTTGGTTTGCGGTCGCGCGCATTTCCAAAAGCTCTTTACCGCTACAAGCAGCGTCCGCAACTTCCGCCATAGTCTTTTGCGTCATGTTGACTATGTCCATAAGTTCGTTAAGACTGGGGTTTTTAACTATCAGTTTAAACATGAAGCGGTCCATTTGCGCTTCGGGCAACGGATATGTACCGTCCTGCTCTATAGGGTTTTGCGTAGCAAGGACGAAGAACGGCTCGTTAAGTTTACGGGAAACGCCCATAACGGTAACGGTATGCTCCTGCATAGCTTCAAGCAACGCACTTTGTGTTTTAGGCGTCGCTCGGTTAATTTCGTCGGCAAGTATTATATTGCTGAAAATAGGACCTTGTTGAAACTGAAAACCGGAATTGCCCTTATCGTCTTTTACAATAATATTGGTACCCGTAACATCGGCAGGCATCAAATCCGGCGTGAACTGAATACGCGAAAACGGCAAATTAAACACTCGCCCTAACGATCTTACAAGACGGGTTTTGCCAACGCCCGGAACGCCTTCGAGCAATACGTTGCCGCCCGCTATCATTGCGATAATCGTGCCTTCAACAACTTCGGTCTGACCTATTACGTCGCGCTCGACCTGTTCAAAAATCTTTTTGCATTGCTCGCTGAATTTTGCGATACTGGCTTCTGTTACCATATTAGTACCTCGTGAGTTATTTGTAATTAATTATTCGGCAAAAGTATACCGAAATACCCTTCGATTATTTCCCGCAATTCCGGCGGAATTTCCTCGTTATTAGCAAGTTTATCCATGGCCATTTGATAGTAATAGTCAAACTTTTCTTCATACGGAGTATTGCCGTCTATAATCCAATCGTTTTGATTGGTACCTCCGCCGCCATTACCGTCGCCGGGGTCGCCCGGATCAGACGGACCTTGCTGGTCGGAATTATTCGGATCGCCGGGCGCAAAATCATCTGACGGATTCTGATTACTATCATCAGGCGGCTCGTTGCCCTCTAACGGGTCGTCTTCGACATCGTCCACTTCTTCAAAATACGCAGTAAAGACCATGTTCTTATACACTTTATCCTCATACCGCGAAGGCGATTCGGTATATTCGTTACCGTCGGAATCAATCCACTTTACGAACATAAATCCGTCATCAGCGGTTGCTACAACAGCAAGTGTGCTCTTACCCGATTGAACAGACTGAACAACATTGCCCTGTATTTTTCCACCGTTATCGGCGTTGTATTTTACGGTATACACTACATTGTCGTCCGAAGAGAACGTTTTGTGCCATAAGTCCGCGCCGTTGGGGATGACGCCGTATGCCGCCAATCCGGTTACAGCCGTCATTCCGACACCGAAAGCGCCGATAACACTTACTGCAACAATAGCGGCAATTGCAACCTTGACGGTAAGAAGTTTACCGCCGGCGCGTTTGTTTGCCTCAACTACCGTATTTACAGCGTCTTGACGTTGCAATCTTGCAATAAACGAATCGTCGTCTTTAAGCTCATTCATAGTAATAATGCGCTCGTCAAAACCCAGTCTGTCCAATCTTTCCGCGACGCGTTTATTATTGGGACGATATAACGTAAAATAAAAAACAGGCGTCATCGCTATCGACAAAACAATAAGAGCTCCGATAGACAGCCATAAGCCGTTAAAATCGGTAAACCAAGTAGCCAATGCAATAATAAAGCATACAGCCGACCCTACAACCAAACCCCAAATAGCGGATTTGATAACGCCTTCTTTTACCAAGTCTTTACGACATTTGGCAAAAACGTCTTGATGTGCTTCCATGATATGAGCCTCCTTTTAAAAAGTAAATTATAGATTGTTTAGCGATATCAGCCTTGAAATATGATTAACCGATATTTAAATACCATGGATTTTATTATACCATATTCAATGCTCTATGTCACCCAAATTAAGGGCTGTATCGCAAAAAAATGCGATAATTCGGCAATTTCGCAACTCTTGATAACGAAATTGCCGAACTATCCATGTTCAAATTGTTAACGTACTATGCGGACATTATGCCGCTAACGACTGTTCAGGCAGACTGTAATCCCACACAACGGTAGCACCGCTGCTCCAACCGGATACCCAACCATCGGGTCGCGCAATATTACCGACCACATATATTCTTTGATTAGCCGTCCAGCCGACAAACGCGTCAGCCTCTATAACATCGATACCCTCATAAAGAACAACATCGGTCAATACCGTACAGCCCTCGAATGCATTTCTCATTATTTTTGTCAATGTGGTAGGTATAGTAATGTGCGTAAGCGAAGTACAGTTAAGAAACGCGCTTGCGTAAATCCATTCTACACCTTCCGGAATATCGATGCTTGTAAGCGAAATACACCCCTCAAACGAATTTGATCTGACGTTTTTCAATGTGCTTGGAAGAGTAACCGACTTCAACTTCTCGCAATCCATAAACAAGTTAGGAGCAACAGCTAAAACACCTTCGGGAACATCGAAATTCTCTATTGCGGTATTCTTAAGCGCATGCGTACCCAGGTAATAATATTGGTTTTCGTTCTTTACATTGTTAACATGATTAGGCGCGTTGAATACTTTTAGATTTACACATTCGGCAAAAGCGTAATTGCCTACCGATACGTTACAAGTTTCAGGTATTGTGAACGTTGTGAAACCCGCACCGTAAAAAGCATACGGACCGATAGATTTAACCTCGTTTGACCAGTTTGTTACGGATGTGAGCTTGGGATCGCAAGCGAATGTATAATCAGCCAATGTTTCGCTCGTGATAGTTGTGCTTGATGACATTTGAGCATCGAGTTTTCTGCCGTTAAAATTGACTGACTGCAACTCCGACATCATGCCGAAAGCACCGACGCTACCGATTGTAGTATAACCGCCGCCTTTTTTCAATGTAAGCACTTCATCGCTCGCCTCGAACTCCACAGAGCTAATCGCTGTTCCGGAAAAAGCGGATTTGCCTATAAACGTTACGCTCGAAGGAACAGTAAGCATGCCGTACAAACCGGATGAACGGAAAGCCCCCTCTCCTATGTTATCAAGTGTATTCGGCAAAGTTATGTTTGTAAGCGCCGTACAACCCTCGAACGTATTTGCGGGAATTACTGTCAAGTTGCTCGGCAAAGTCACGGAAGTAAGACTCGTGCAATTTTTAAACATAGACGTCCATTTTATTACAGGCATATCATTAGGGAACGTAACTGTTTTTAAGTTCTCACATTCCGTAAACATAGTGCTTGCCGCGGACGTAATAGTCGCCCACTCGTTCGGTATTACAAAGCTCTCCAATCCCGACTTCGCAAATATAGAATTTTGAAGAGCCGTTACGGATTGGGAAATATTTTTGACTTCTTTCAATTTTGTACTGCCGACAAACATAAATCCGGGCATTGAGTTGTTTTTAAAAGGTCTTTGATTAAAATCGACCGACACCAACTCTTCCATATATCCGAAAGCATTTGCACTGCCGACTACAGTCAAGCTCCCGCCACTTACCATAGCTAATGTTGTATCGCTTTTTTCGAATATAACCGAAGAAATATCAGTTCCTGCAAAAGGAGCATTTTTAATATCGGTTACGCTTGCGGGAATAGTCAACGAACCTGTCAAACCGCTATTATAAAAAGCCAATTTTCCGATTTCGATAAGCGTGCTCGGCAATTTAATGTTTTTAAGATTTACGCAGTCTTCAAACGCATTTGCGCCTATATGCGTAATACCTTCGGCAAGCACAACGGAAGTTAAATCGGTATTGCCTTTAAATGCATCAGCAGCTATCTTATTTGTGCTCGATGTAATTATAACAGCGCCTGTGGAATCGACTTTATAACCGCTGTACGTAAAATCGGCTATATCCGATATATTTTTGTTGTTAAACTTATCACAACCGTTAAAAGCAGTCAATGACATTACTATTTTATCGGGAGCGGTAATTCCCTCTAAATTCTCACAATACCGGAAAGCATTATCGGCAAGCACGCAGTCGTTGCCCAACACGGTCTTTTCGGCAACAGTCAAAGCATCGCAATATCCAAACGCACTATACCCAACCGAAATCTTGCAATTTATATCAATCTCGGCAAGATTTTGACAGTTTTGGAAAGTATATTGCGCAATCTCGACTTCGCTCTCGCCTGTTTTGTGAATTGTGAGTTTTGTTATCTTTCCGCCGAAGAACGCACCCTGTCTGATTTCAACCGTTTCTTCGGGCAAAACGAATTCCACAGCCTTGCCCGTAGCAAAGAAGTACAACACAGATTTATCGCTATTGTAAACGCCGTCTTCAAACGAAATAAAAGTTTCGTTTTCCGCCGCCACCGTAACGGAAGCAAGCGCAACACAGCTTGCAAACGGACTTAATCCTATTGTTGTTACGGTAGAAGGAATTTCGACAGCTGTAAGTTTAACACATGACGTGAACGCGTCGTTACCGATTTCATTCAACACTCCGTCTTCAAATACGATAGACGACAAATTGCCGCAATTACGGAATGCCGAAGCTCCTATAACCTTGACGTTATCGCCTACTACAAGGTTTACGACACCGGTGTTTGCAAACGAATACGAACCAATCGTAACGTTAGTCGCCGTACCGTAATTTATATCGGTCAATGCAGTGCAACCGTAAAAAGAATAATTACCGACGGTCGTAGCGCTACCGAGATTAATATTTTTAAGCGAAGTGCAACCGTAGAACGTATAGTTGCCGGTGTTACTTAAATGATCGGGCAATACAACGGAAGTCAGCGCAGTGCAACCGTTAAACGCGCCCTCATTGCTATTCAAGCCGTTTACAAAAGCAATGCTTAATGAACGACTTTCAAAAGTCAATCCCGTCAATTTTGTGCACTTTACAAAAGCCGTTTTTTCTATAGATTTTACGGAAGCCGTAATCTCTATGTCGGTTAACCCGCTTTCAGCGAAACTATAATTATCGATATTGGTAAGGCTGTCAGGTAAAATAACAGTAAAGCCCTTACCGTCAACAACCGACACATCTAATCCCGATTGATAGAACATATACATACCGAGATAATTATCTTTAGAAGCTTTTATTTTTCGCTTGCTCATATCTACGGTTTTTAACAAGGGACATTGAGCAAAAACACCTGCGCAAACGTCTTTACTATCTACGCTACCGTTGACTATCTGCAAAATATTGCTACCGTCGAGCAACTTAACCGTTTCTATACCGGTTTGAGCAAAAGCCGCCTTATTTATAATAGTTACGCTACCAGGGATTATTATGCCAGAGGTATTGGAATCTCCAGAAACAAGAAAATCTTTTAACGCAGTGCACCCGTAAAAAGCATATTGATCTATGGTTTTTAATGCGTCGGAGACATTAATCACTTGTTCCAAAGCTGTGCAATTATAAAACGTGTATTTACCAAGCACATTAACAGCCGACGCCGCTGTTCCGCTCTTGATTGTACGTCCGCCAAAATCAACCTTTTCCAATAAAGTACAACCGTTAAATACACCGCCCGTGCTTTTAGAACCCGCTTCTATAACAACATTCTCGCCCTCCGCAAATCTTACTTCCTTGATTTTTGTACCCAAGAAAGCGTCTTGCCCGATAAAATAAACCGAAGACGGAATATTTAGCGTACTTAATACGGTTTGAGGATCTGCCGCGCCGGTAATATCGCCCAACGCAGTATTAAAGAACGACGACTGCCCTATATATTTTAAGTTAGTCGGCAGTCCCACTACAGCATTTACAGATTCGGAAGTACCGGATCCGTTCCAATACTTAACAGTCGTAAGCGATTCACAATTTTTGAAAGCGCATTTACCGAGAGATAACAAACTATACGGCAATATCACAGATTCGAGAGCGGAACAATTTTGGAAAATATAAGAATTACCATCTTCATCACTGACGCCTGTATCCAAATAAACAAAGTACTCTAAATTACTTCCCCTTGCAAACTCTACCGTTTTTAGATTTAAGCAATTTTCAAATGCATTTACTCCGATACGTTCGACATTAGCCGGAATAACAATACTTGTTATTCCGCAGTTGTAGAATGCTTGTTTTGAAATATACTTAAGAGTATTTGGCAACGTAATGGATTGAAGCGCTGTGCAATTTGAAAAAACAGCGCCGTACGCCAAAGAGTTATTGTTAATTTCCTCCGTCGATGTGTTATAAGCAACACCCAAGCGCTCTAACCCGTCAGGTAACGTTACAGTACGCAGTTTAGAGCAATTCGCAAACATAAGCGCTTCCATTACCTGCATTTCACAACCGCTTTCAAACGTAACTTCTTCCAAATTCAGACAATTATAGAACGTAAACCGTCCAACGCTGACTGTACGCTTGGGGAAATTAACTCTTTTAAGCGACTCGCAACTTCTAAAGACATGAGAATTGCCAAGAAGGCTACTTGCCGAAGGAGTGCTGGGATAAGAGGATGTATTATTTTTTCTGTTTGTAATGCCTACCGTCAAAGATTGAGCAATAGGAATATTGTTTCCATCCTCGTCGGTATGAATAACACTGTCCGATTCAAACTCTACTTCTTCAAGCGCATAACAATTTAAGAATGCCTGTTCGCCGATCTTGCTCACAGTATTGGGAATAAAAACTTTTTTAATAAACTTATTGCCAGCAAAAGCTCCCGTTGCGATTTCTTCTATACCGTAAGGAACGGTGTACGTTTCGTCACGTTTTCCGACGGGATACATCAATAGCGTAGTTTTATCTTTGCTATAAATTACGCCGCCGTCTATTGCGTCGAAATTGATCCCACCGCCTTCCGGCATTTGAATAACCGCCTTGCAACCGTTAAACGCATTATCGAATACTTTTAAATTTCTCGATAACGTTACGGTATTAAGTTTACGGCAACTCTCAAATATAAACTCGCCCAACGTTTCCACGGAATTGGGTATGACAAAACTCGTTATCCCCGTACCATAGAACGCTTTCGTCATAATCGTTTTTAATTTACACGCTTCGTCTACTTCGTATATTGTATTACCGTTTATATCTTTTAACTCATTACCGCTGTCATCAACTTTTGCCGCGCCGTTACCAAACCGCAAGTTAATGAGCGCCGACGTCTTGGTCTTGTTCATTTCAAACGCAGATTCGCTTATTACTTCCAAGTTCGCCGGGAATTCAATATATTGCAAATTTTGACATTTGGAAAATGCTTGCATCCGAATTTCTTTCAATCGGCTATCGGCATCGAACGTAACTTTCTTTAATGAATTACATTCCGCAAAAGCCTGATTGCCGATAGAAACGACTCTCGACGGGAAGTTAATTTCTTCTACGCCGGTACAATTAAATATCGAACCCTGTAAACCGGTGGTAGTATTCGTTCCGTTCCCGATGCGGAGATCTGCGGTTCCGCCATCTTCAAAAACAAAATTCTTTATTTTCTTGTAAAAACCGGCTCCGCCTAATGACGGTGTTTTGCCTTGAAACAGCATATCGTTAATTAACGTGCAATCGTTAGCAACCGTTACGGTATCGCCGATTGCAAACGGCACATAAACAAGATTAACCCCGTCGCTTTCTGTTCTTACGGTATCCACATAAGCGTCTGTTTCTTCGTCGTAAACGTATTCGCTATATGTAAATTCTCCCAATTTGTATACCAAACCGTTTGCGTCTGACTTATAATATTTTCCGCCGTCTTCGATATGTACGGCAGACAAATTCTCGCACATAGCAAAAGCTGTATAAATTGTTTTGTTAAATCCTGTCTGTACGGCTCCGGACCAAAAGGATTCGCCCAAAGCGCTTGCATCTTTACCGTTTTTATCTTTAGCGTCTTGCAACCGTTTAGGCAAGTTAATTTCCGTCAAATTAGTGCAACCGTAAAAAGCATTGTGGCCCAAACTTAACGGATCACCGTCACCCGGCTCAAATATTACGTCATGAAGCGCCACACACCCGTAAAAAGCTCTATCGCCCACAGCTACAGGCTGTGCAGTACTGCCGGACTGCCAAGTTAAATCATTAGATACAGTAGAAGGAATATATACCGTTTGCAAGTTGACGCAATTTTCAAAGCAAGATTCGGATATTCTATCAAGACCGCTCGGCAAAATAACTTCTGTTAAGCTGGAGCAACCGTACATTGCAAAAGATCCGATCGCAATATCGGCGCGAACAATATGTTCTTCGTTTTCGTCTAACGGGGTGTTGTCAAAAGCAATGATTGCTAAATCTGTACAGCCGCTAAAAGCATACGTGCCGATTACTTTGACAGTATAAGGTATATTGATATTTTTCAACGACGTACATTTCTCATACGCCCGCTCGCCTATCTCCGTCAAGCCTACGCGTAAATTTATGTTAATCAATCCACCGCAGTTAGCAAAAGCAGAATTTCCGATTGTATAAGGATTAGCAACGGTTTGCGTTTGATCGCCCTCTGCTACAACCGAACTTTGCTCGGCAAAGTAAACGCGAGTTACCGCGCTACAATTCAAAAACGCCTCGTCGCCTATTTTCGTTACAGTATACGGGATATAAATCAAATTGGGAATTTCCGAACTTCCCTCAAATTGAGTTAAATCGGATTTGATAATTTTATTTAGCGTCGCACAATCCTTGAACGCACGCTCACCGATAGAAGTAATATCTCCGTTGATGTATACGGTGTTTAAAAGTTTGCAACCGTTAAACAAATCGTCGGATATTATGTCAACGCGCGACGGAACGGTGATCGTAGAAAGATTTGTGCAACCGTAAAATGCGCCTGCACATATTTCCAACGCTTTATTTCCGTCTGCAATAATTACTTCCGAAAGGTTGGTGCAACCGTAAAACGCTTCGGCGCCGATATATGTAACGTTTTCGTGGATTGTTATGCCGGGTATATCCTTATTGTTTTTAAACAATCCGCCGCCTATTTTAGTAATACTCGACGGCAGTGTAAAACCGTCGGTTTTACCGGCAGGATAATAAATTATTATATCGAGAATGGCTTTACCGGTCTCGTCTAAAACAGGCGAACCTTTATCGTCCAATAAATTACCGAACAATACGCCGTCAAAAGTCGCATAACGTTCATTTTCCTCTGCAACTACAACTTCCCTTAATACTTTACAACCGCTGAATATACCGTCGCCTATTTTGATGACGTTTGCAGGAAAATACATAGTTTCCAATAACGTGCAGTTTCTAAAAACATTTTTTTCAAAACTCAAATCAACGCCGTTTTCTTCGTATTCAACTTCGTCAAACTGCGAACCCTCAAACGCACTTTCGTCGATTAAAGCGACGGTCTTGGGTATTTTCAAGTTCTTTAAATTACCGTTGGCAAAAGCATATTTGCCTATATGCGTAAGCATACAACCGGGTTCAAATACTACCGATTTATATTTTGCGGCATGAGCTACAACATCCGAACCGAAAGCACGATCGCCAATCGTAATTGCAGAGGCGGCATTACCTTTAAAAATAACCGATAGTCCGCCGTTAGCCAAAGCTCCGCCGCACGGATTAAAGCTGGACGTGCTTCCGCTTGGAATAACGCCATTATAGCCGGAGAAAGCCCCGTCCTGTATGGACATTACCCAGTTAGGGATAATTACCGTATGTATATAAGTACAACCGGAAAACGCTCTCTTCCCAATAGAAAATATCCCTTGCGGAATTGTAAATACATTATCGACTTCGTCAACTGTTTCACCTGTAAGCGCACGCGGAACATATAACAAAGTCGAATTTACATCGTTAGCGCAGAATAATCCGTCAATGTCTTTATAATCCGGATTACCTTGTTCAACAGTAATCGATTTAAGTTTAGTCGTGCCGTAAAACAAATCGCAGTAATAATCTATTTTTTCATTGGTTATAACATTTTCTGTTTTTTTATCGGCTATAAAAATTTTATGCGACGGGAAATGGATAGACTCTATCGACGACGCTAAATCAAAAGCGCCTTTGAAAATAGTTACGCCTCTGGGAGCAGGCTCTCCTTCTTTGGCAGATAAAAATACTATATTCTTTATTTTGGTGCTGGAAAAAGCATTGGAGTCTATTCTGCTTACGGACGCAGGTATATTCAAAGTGTCCAATGGAGAATAATAAAACGCACGTTCGCCTATATCGGTAACTCTGTCAGAGATTGTGTATTCGCCTGTTTTTGCGCAGGGAAAAAACCATAACTGAACTGCCGAAGTTGTTTCGTTATTGTAATATATAACTCCGTCTGCATCGGACCAAAACACAGGCGCGCGAATTCCCGCAACATCGTAAACATGAATTTCTTTGACGGTTTCCGCCGCGCTTCTGAAAGTTTCGGGAGCTATTGTATCGATAGTAGCCGGAATATTTATTACTTCGAGATTGGGATATTTGGTTTTTGTAAATACGTCTTTGGACAACTGCGTCACGGGATAAGCGACGACGTCGCCGGAACCCTGATATTTTTCGGGCACGGTTATACTGCGGACGGCGCCACTTCCGTTCTTACCTGCTTTAGCCATGTAATAATATCCGGCATCCCCGCCCTCAATTTTTTCGTATTGGAGCGCGGCGATCCAACGCGCATAAACTGTTCTGTTGCCGTCATAACGCCATGCCGCAGAGCTCTCTCCGTATACGTCGGTAAGCATTATGCCGTCGCCTGACGCGGTAGTGCACCAACCGCCGAATATGGTCGTTGCGTCTAATGTTGTTGTAGGCATCGGCAATTTAAATTCTTTACCGTACTCTACCGTTACTTCTTTAATTCCGTCGCCACCGTTATTATAATCAAGCGTAACTTTATATTCTTTGGATTTCCAGTTGGCATACAACACAATATCGCCGACATCGACAAAAGTTTTATCGGTGTATCGCGCGCCATTGCCGTATGCGCCGCCGGGCGCATTATACCAACCGTCAAGCTCAAATCCAAGCTGTGTTACGGAACTGTTATCGGGAAGCGACACTTCGTCGCCGACGGCATAATATCGCGGAGCGCACGCGCCGTCTTCGGCCACAACCCCACCGCGAGTATCAAACGTCATGGCGTAAGCGCGCACACTCAAACTTACCCAATCGCTTGTGTTGGACTCTTCGCCGATAAAATACCTAACTTCTATTTTGTTTATACCGGATTGCGTAAGAACAACTTTTGCACAGTTGGACCCGTCGGTTATCTTTTGCACGCTACCGTTATCGCCGTTCACTCTCACGTGGTAACCGCTTACGCCCACAACATGACGCCAAGACACGGTATTACGGCTATAAGACATTGTGCTGTATAACGCCAAACAACGCGCGTCTACTTGATCGCTCCAAATCGACGATACGCTTTCGCTTCCGTTTTCCATAACGGCTTTAACGCGTATCATATAGTCCTTGCCTTGTTCCAAAGAAAAATCTTCCAATTCAGATAAATCAAGTTCGTTCGTTTCGGTCAAATATTCCGTATCGGAAATATTAACGCTATATTTTATATTTTCTCCGGATACAGGCGTCCAACGCAATTTATTGCCTACAATTTTTATATTGCGCGGCGTCGCAGGTATGTTTTTTTCAAAAGTTATTGATGTAGGTACAGGCGAGTTGTATCCCTTTGTTCGAGGATAAACATTTACGGTTATACCGCCCGACTTTTGCTCGCACTCTTTTACTGAATAGCTAGTTTTATTGCCTATATCAACAATTTTATGGTCATGATCGGAAATTCCGCAATTTACGGAAACGACGTAATTAGTCGCATACGGCACCGCCGCCCAAGAAACCGTTTGGGTTTGCGCGTCATAGTTCAATCCCGAAATTTTTTCGAGCGTTTTGTTGAAAACATGTTCTTCCGAAATAGACGACGCATATCCTTCGGCAACCGCCTCTACCTTGAATTTGATTCCGCCGTCTTGCATTGCACAGTTGGCAAAATTGAAATTGGTAGATTTACCGTTATCGAACGGCGCATGGTTATGTCCTTTATCGCCGCAATCGATATAAATCAAATACTTTTCTGCGTGCTCTACCTCGTTAAAAAGCAATGTTGACGGTTCTACAAAACTGAATAGCGATACTTTGGACAATGCCTTGTGTCTGTAATGTCTGACGGTTACGTCGGAATCGAATTCCGCAGAGGCAGACGACACGGCGGACACTTTAATCGTATAATCCCCGGGGTTCGTAAACCTTACGTTAATATTAGTCTCGGACGGATTTTGCGTTATTGTATCGAAACCGCTCGGACCGGTGACCTCTACACGGTACGAACTTGCACCGTTTATAGGCTCCCAACTGACATTGTTTTGATTAATATTTACTATCGGCGCGGGCAACTTCTGTCCTTCTGTCGCGCCCTGCCACAAGGCATATAAAGTGGTGCTTTCGGTAAATACGGTATCTGTCGTGACAACATAAGTTAGTTCGTCGCGCTTACCGCTCATGCTATACCACCAACCCTTAAACGTATAGTTATCACGTTCTGGCGTTTCTAAATCGTAAAGTTTACCGCTTACGGTAGTTTTACTTTCTATGCTCGGCGCGCCGTCATATTCGCCCGCATCGAATTTAATCGTATATTCGCTCTTTCCGTATTCTTTGCGCACCCATTGCGCATATAAAGTCGTGTCGGCAACAACAGGTTGCGTGCCAAACATAAACGGACTTTTGAAATTTTCGTCAATATACCATCCGACAAAAGTATACCCGTCACGCACGGGGTCTTCTGGTTTAGCCAACGTTTTTCCGTTTATAACCACATCGTCGTTTACGGAACTCCCCTCGTTGCTGTCATACTTAACCGTATAATCTATTCGACGCAAAAAACGCATATCGACATCGTTATAAGTCAATGTAACAATGCCGTTAGATTCGTCAAACACAGCCGAAAGTGTGCCTAAATCGGTGGAATTAAATATGATATTTATCTCGTCCTGTTTTTTGGAATATGTACCTGCGGAAAATTTGTTTTCCATGACAAGAGTTGCTTTATCCCCGCCGTAAAGCGACAATAAATATTCGCTGCCGCCGATGGAATCGTAATAATACACGCCCGTTTCCACGCCGTCTTTCTTTTGCGCTGGCACTTTATCATTTCCGCATGCAACGGCGACCGTTCCAACCAACGAAGTTACTCCGATTATGATACTCGATAACAGTTTTGTTCTTTTCATAAACTGCCTCCAAATTGTGCGCGTAAATATTCAAAAAACAAAAGGCACCGCAAATCACTTTGCGACGCCTTTGTCGATTTGAGTAATTATATCACACGTTTATTTCTTTTGTCAAGCGATTTCTATATATTTAAAATCCGCTTATGTCACATGTTAGACTAATTTTTACGTTCCGCTTATCCATTTTATGCGTATAAAACAAAAAACGTGTATTGTTGTAACATTTTATTTAATTCAATTTGCAATCAACTAAAACAAATCCTTTTTATAAATCAGTCGGTCTTGCTCGGTTATTTTGCGGACGACACGGCAAGGATTGCCGTATGCAAAACTGTTCGGCGGGATTTCGCCCGTTACGACCGAACCGGCGCCGATTACGCAACCCGCACCGATTTTTGCGCCGGCAAGCACGGTCACGTTGCCCGCAAGCCAACAATTGTCACCGATTGTTATCGGCGCGCCGTATTCTTTATCTGTTATACGTCCGTCGGCTTTTTTATATACGTTTCTATCCTCATGACAGAGCGGGTGTTTGGGCGTGAGTATCGATCCGTTGGGACCGATAAACACGTCGTCGCCTATCGTTACGGGGCATGTATCCAAAACCGTCAAATTGAAATTTGCAAAAAAGTTTTTGCCTACCGTCGTAAAAACGCCGTAATCGAAATATATGGGGCCTTGAAGATTGACTCCCTCTCCTTTATTGGGCAACAGCTTATCGAGAATTTCCGCGCGCTTGTCGGCTTCGTCGTCGAACGTATCGTTATAGAGCTTGCTCAATTTGTGCGCGTTGATTCTCAACTCGGCAAGTTCGCTGTCGGACGGATCGTATATTTTGCCGTCGAGCATTTTTTCTTTTTCGGTCATAACCTTCTCCGTTGTAGATTTACGCCTATTCTATCACATATCTGCCTATAAAGATAGCAAATTAACATAAGTTTTTTATTTATTATTCGACATTTTTCCCGAATAATGTTATAATGATAATGTGTTAAATTTGCCGCAAAACTCTCGGAGTATTTACCGTTATATGGACAACATACGCCACGCAAAACACGATATTGTCGCACCGTTAATAGACGAAAACAGCCGCATTCTTGTTCTCGGCTCCATGCTCTCGCCAAAATCCGCAGAGCGCAGATTTTATTATGCGCACCCGCAAAACAGGTTTTGGCGCGTGCTCGCCGCACTGTTCGATTGCGACTGCCCCGCCGATAGCGACGGGCGCGCGCGGCTCGCATTGTCGCACGGAGTTGCGTTGTGGGACGTCATAGAAAGTTGCGACATTGTAGGCGCGTCCGACAGCACGATAAAAAACGTCGAATTTAACGACATAGACACATTATTGACGCGTTACCCTAATGTTAAAAAGATTTACACAACGGGCGGCACGGCGAACAAACTTTTAATGAAATATAACAAAGTCGTCAATAATCCCGTAATAGCCGCCGCAGTTTCTTTGCCGTCTACAAGTCCGCAAAACTGCAAAACATCGTTACAAGAACTGATTGCCGCATACTCGATAATTATCGAATAGAAAAAGCCCGACTAGTGAAATACACATCCGTTAGTTTTGTCTAACTTTTGGGCGCATTTCATTTATCGAGCTTTTATTTTTTTATGCAATCAGTCAGTGTGCTTTGACACAGGCAAACCGCTTTCCAAAATATCGACGGCGGATGCGATATACTTCTTATCGCATTCGTCGATTTTGCCTTCGTCCGCCGCTTTTACAATGCCCTTATCGTAAGGGATTTCGGCAAGCAACGGCAAGCCGAATTTTTGCGAAACTTCCTTAACCGCTTTACCCGTGCCGAAAACGTCGATTCTATCGTTACAGTGCGGACACAGAACATAACTCATATTTTCCACAATGCCCAACACGGGAATTTTCATCATGTTAGCCATGTTGACCGCTTTTTCGACTATCATGGAAACAAGCTCTTGCGGCGTAGTTACGACTACTATGCCGTCGATTTTTATCGACTGAAATACAGTCAACGGCACGTCGCCCGTTCCCGGCGGACAATCGATAAACATATAATCAACGTCGCCCCAAATTACGTCCGTCCAAAACTGTTTAACCATGCCCGCTATTATAGGACCGCGCCAAACCACGGGATCGGTTTCGTGTTCGAGCAGCAGATTAGACGATACCAGTTTTATACCCGACTTCGCCTGTGCGGGAAATATCCCGGTGCCGTCGCCGTTAAGTCCGCCGTTTACGCCGAACATTTTAGGTATCGACGCGCCCGTAATATCCGCGTCCAGCACGGCACAGTTATAGCCTTTGCCGCGCATTGCCGACGCAAGCAACGCCGTTACAGACGATTTGCCGACCCCGCCCTTGCCGCTTACAACGGCTATAACGCGCTTAATGCGCGACAATTCGTGCGGCTGTTCCTGTTGCGGTGCGTCGCATTTTTCTTTACAACTCTCGCAGTTGTGGTTACACGCGCTCATTATTAAATTCCTCGCTATGATTTTCAGTGTTTGTTTCGCCGTCGCTCGAAATTTCGAGATTGACGGCGTTCAAATTTTTCTCAACCTGTTCAGCGGTAGTTTGCACCGCACTTTGTGATTTTATTTTCCTAACGTCGCACTCCATAAGCGCGAGCATTATTCCGTAATACAGCAAATGCGTCGGCGACGTCATGGCAATATCAAGCAATGCGTTACAAAGCATTGCAAGCATAGTCAAGGCGACAAACACTCGTTCGGAAGTCAGTTTTGCCGAAAACACGATCCGCACGGTTTTATATCTGTGATATAGATATGCGGCAAGCCCGACAACACCGCCGCAAAACAGATAAGTCAAAGGCGTACAGTGAAAAGAATAATACCAATGCGCGCCGTCGATACGCAAAAACCAAATTCCTATTCCGAATATGGGCGTTTTGCACCAAGCGTCAAATCCGCTCTTCCACAGATTAGTTCTTCCGCTTCCCGTTACGTTACCCGCAAAAAGTGCAGTTAGCTTATCGATAATATAATTTCTAAATACTATTGCTATAACAGCCACGGCAATCACGCACAAACCGAAAGTAATAAGATAACCTAATCTTCCGGATTTCTTTTTAAAACACAATGCAATCGATACTATGACCGTTCCCGGTAAGGCAACGACCAGCGAAGCACGCGAATACGTTACTATTACAACAAAAAGTTCCAATGCAACCAACAGCATAAATAAATATCCGTGCTTATAATTATAAACAAAATAAAAAGTTACGGGTATAGCCATTGTCACTATCGTCGCGCCCGTATTCGGACCGACATATCCGAGTTTCAGAAAATCCTTAACCGCGCTCATTTCAAAAATGAAATCGTTTCTGACGAATTGCTGTAAAAATCCGAGTGCGATTACCGCCGCGGCAGTGATTAACGTCCACGAAAAATAATCGACTGTTTTTTTACCTTCGTATATGCCGCAGTTAATCATAAGCGAATAAGGTAAAAAAGACGCAATAGCGATAGAAATAGCCGTACCGACGCCGCTAAACGTAAAAGTAGACGCACCGATACCGCCAATCAATAAAGCGCCCGACATCAACGACAACGACGCCGAAAAATAAGCTTTTTTAAAAATATATTTCCATTTTCCGTAATAAATTAAATTAAACAACAATGCCGTAATAATAATTGCAAGAGCTATACATAAAACAGAAATGCGCAACGGCGTATTATAATATCCCGTATCGGGTTTTGTTTCCTCGGACAAAACAAAGGCGCACATCATTAAAAAAGGTACAAGAACAAACGAATTTTTGCAAAACAGCAGTGCAGGAACAAGCAACACCGTCAATAACGCCGCGCCGACGACAGGTATATCCAAGGAGTGACAAAGCACGCACACCGAGCCTATCGCTATGATGTACCACACAGAATTGCAAAATTTATCCAAGCGAACGCCGACGGGGCTTTCCACTATTTTTCGGAACTTTTCTCTCATCTCGATTATTATACAACTTTAATAAAGCAAAAGCAAGCCTTTATCGCGGCGATTTATATGTTGTTGGCGATTTACACCGCGTTTCCGTTTACAGCTTGATTTTGTCCGCAGCAAGACGCTTTGCAAAAGACATCATCAACTCGTTAGCGACCGACGCGTCCTCGCCCGTCCACGTAAGCGAAAAACAGTGATTTGACGTAGAGTGCCGAGCGACGTAATGTTCGCAATACACGCCGACGGAATCAAGCGCGGCGAGCATTTTATTCCCCTGTCCTTTACAAAAAGTATCGTTATCCGAATAAATCAAAAAAGTCGGCGGATAGTCGGCGGACACAAATTCAATCGGCACGCAATAGTCTTTATGTTCATAGCTCTCGAAGTCCGAACTCCGCACGCCCGTCAGGCTCAAAATAACGCCGTCAGCAATGTCGAACGGATATTTGGTATCGATAACGGTCTGCATATCGTATACGCCGCAATTATACAGCGCGCCGAAAATACGGAACTTGGGCGCGCAACCGAACACCTCTTTTAATTTATCATTGCAATTAAATGCGGAAAGCATAGCCGCATAATATCCGCCGGCGCTGTCGCCGTCCACGAAAATTTTACCGATGTCTATGTTGTATTTTTCGGCATTGTCGTAAATATAATTTGCCGCGGTGACAATGTGAATAAGCGGCTCCGGAAAAGTAAAGTCCGGCGCAAGCCCGTAATTTATGCAAAAAACAGCAAATCCGTTTAGTGCGAAATACTGCGCTCTGCCTCTCCTGTATTTTTTATCGCCCGCAATAAATCCGCCGCCGTGAATAAGAATTACGGCAGGCAATTTCCCACCCGTTTTTTTCCTGTAAAAATCGAATTTGCACACCTCGGCGTGCGCTTCGTCGTAAACAATATCTTTTATGCAGTGTATAGACTTTGCGTTATCTTTGTCCACATACGGGCAAGAATTTTGCGCTTTTTTAAAAAGCACGTCAATCGCTCGAAACAACAACTTCGCATTGCGAACGGTGCGTTTGCGCTTCCATTTTTCCAAACTCGAAAGTTCCTTTTGGTCTTGTTTTGTCAAGCTCGAAATTTCGCCGTTGATGTACTCGGCGGTATTATTGCATTGTGTAGCGCCGTCGCGCATTTTTTCGGTGTCTTTATCCATAAAACTTGTTCTTCCTTTTTAGTATTTTACAATAATTCGACAATATTGTCAAGACCTTTGCCCTGCCGACTGTAATTGAGAAAATTTTAAACACAAAACAATTTATCCAAATGAACAACGGGCAAGCCGAACCGCTCGCCCATTTCGCGCGCCAAAGTCGATTTACCCGAACCGCTGTTGCCTACTATGATAACTCTGTTGTAAGGAAACATTCGCCGCCCCTTGCTTTATCGTATTATAATCGATATTAAATAAAATCTTAACAAAACAATCGGCGCGACAAAGCGCGCCGACAATAAACTTTTAATTAACGAACCAACCGTTAAGCCAACAAACTATTATACCAATCGTAAGCCCGAAACCTATAAGCACAGCCAAAATTCTGGGCGCGTAAGCGGCAAACCATGCCTTCACCATTGCCCAAGTTTCCTTGCGCGTGGGCTTATCCTCCTCGCTAACCTTTTTGTTCTTATCGGCGTGAGGCTGATACCACGGCATACCGTCCACGTTCATGTTTACGATAGTTCTGCCGTCGTCGTCATCATAATGTTTTTTCTTTTTGTTCTTTCCGAACATTTTTTTTAATCCTGCGGATATAAGTGGCAAGCGCACATGTGCCCGTCGCCGTAATCCTTGAATTTAGGCTCGACGTGCTTGCAAATTTCCATACAGCGCGAACAGCGCGTGTGAAATTTACAACCCTCGGGCGGGTGCGCCGGACTGGGAATATCGCCGTGCAATACAATGCGATTGCCTTTGTAGTGCGGATCGGGCACAGGCACGGCAGACAGCAAAGCGTGAGTGTAAGGGTGCATAGGCTTATCGAAAATATCGCGTTTACTGCCCAACTCGACAAAACTGCCGAGATACATAACGCCCACTCTGTCCGAAATATGCTGAACAACGCTCAAATCGTGCGATATAAACAGGTACGTAAGGTTCATATCGCGTTGAAGCTCTTTCAACAGGTTAATGACCTGCGCTTGTATCGACACGTCAAGCGCGGACACAGGCTCGTCGCAAACTACAAACTTGGGCTTGACGGCAAGCGCGCGCGCTATGCAAATACGCTGACGCTGACCGCCCGAAAACTCGTGCGGATAACGGTCGAAGTAAAAGTCTTGCAGTCCGCACTTGCGCATTATATCTATGACGTAATCGCGGTATTCGCTTTTAGGCACTATTTTATGCACTTTGACCGCTTCGCCTATAATTTCCCCTACGGGACTACGCGGCGGCAGACTGCTGTACGGATCCTGAAATATTATTTGCATTTTCGTGCGGAACTTGCGCATTTCGCTCGATTTAAGTCGAGTAATATCGGTTCCCTCGAAAATAACGTTGCCTTCCGTTATAGGGTGCAAGCGTAAAACGCTTCTGCCCATAGTACTCTTACCGCAACCGCTTTCGCCGACTATGCCCAGCGTTTCGCCGTAAGTCATATTAAAACTGACTCCGTTCACGGCTTTTACAAAAGTTTTTTCGCGCACTATCTTATGCGTGTACTTTTGAGTTTTGTTCGCTTCGCTCTGTACGTCAACGACCTTGGGTTCTTGCTCGACCGCGTTCAATTCCGCTGTCGGTTCTTCGATACCCTGTTCCGCTGTCGCATCGGCTCGCGACGTTTCGTCGCTATTCGTATTTTCAGAAGTTTCGCCGACGTCCGGCACTAATTGCTTTACTATTTTCCACTCTTTTTTAGTGAGAAAATACTTTTTTAAATTCCTTACTTCGAGAATAATATTGCCGTTATCTTGTGCGTCGGGCGTTTCCGAAACAACTGCATTATCGCCGTTTTCAGGCGTATCGACTGTATTCTCCGCCGTTTCGGGAGTATATAATTCTTCTGACATTATTTATTCTCCTTTGCGCTCGGTTTTGCCGTCGATTTTTTTGCCGCGGGTTTCTTTGCCGATGTAGATTTACTTGCCGCAGTGCCCGTCTTTTTTGCAACGGAAGCCGTTTTAGCCGCGCCTCCGTTTATATCTTTTTTAGTCGCGGGCTTTTTTGTCGCCGTCTTCTTTTTCGCGTTTGACGCGTCTGTTGCGGTCGTATCGGATTTTGCCGATTTTGACTTTGCTGTTGCCGTCGATTTCGATTTTTTGGCCTTCACCGATTTTTCGGCTTGCTCCGCGACGGGTTCGCTTTGCGGCGCAGGTTCTTCGGCAATCGGTTCGGCGACTTCCTCAACAGTTTGACTGCTTGCCGCGCGCTCCGCTTCGGCTTTTTTCTTCGACTCAATTTCCGCCATTTTTTCTTTAGCCAAATAGCACGACACGCTGTGCGTGGGCGTTACTTGAACAAGCGGCGGATACTCGCCTTCACAGCACTCTTTACACTCCTCGCAACGGTCTTTAAAATAGCAGTATTTGGGCATATCAATCGGATTAGGCACCTGACCTTTTATGCTGTACAGCCAATCCGTATCCTTGTTGATAACGGGCTTGCTTTTTTGAAGTCCTATCGTATAAGGGTGCAACGGCATATCGAAAATGTCCTCGACAGTGCCTTTTTCTATTACGCGTCCCGCATACATAACGACAACGTAATCCGCCATGCCCGCAATAACGCCCAAATCGTGCGTAATAAGCATGATAGACCCGTTGATTTTGTCTTTGATTTCTTTGAGCAAGTCCAAAACTTGGGCTTGTATTGTCACGTCGAGCGCGGTGGTCGGCTCGTCCGCTACTATCAATTTGGGATTGCAAGCGAGCGCCATGGCAATCATAACGCGCTGACGCATACCGCCCGACAACTCGTGCGGATAGCTTTTGTAAACAATGTCGGGCATAGCTATGCCGACAAGCCCCAACATTTCGAGCGTGCGCTTTTTTGCAAGCGCTTTATCCGCCCCAGGGGTGTGGAGCAAAACGACTTCGTCCAACTGATTGCCTATCGTGAACAGCGGATTAAGGCTGGTCATCGGCTCTTGGAAGATCATTGCGATTTCCTTGCCGCGAATACGCCGCATCGCATTTGTAGGCATTTTTGTAATGTCGAAAACTTTATCTTCGAGCTCGAACGCGGGAAAACCGTTGCCGTCCAACGCCTGAACGTTTTTCATTACGGGTTTGCCGTCTTTATCAAGTACGGGATTGCCCTTTTTATCGAGCACGGGTTCGGTCTTGATAACGCGCTCGCCGTTTACTTCCTCATACTCCCAAACGGGAATAGGCTTGCCGTTTTCGTCGGACTTATAGTCCTGCGTGTTAAACCGAATAGACCCGTTGACTATCTGTCCCTGCGGAGCTTGAACAAGTTGCATGACGGACAGCGACGTTACAGATTTTCCGCAACCGCTCTCGCCGACAACGCCGACGACCGAACTTTTTGGAATATCGAACGACACGCCGTCTACTGCCTTGGACACGCCCGCATCGGTAAAGAAATACGTGCAAAGATTGTCTATTTCCAAAATATTAGACGGGTCGCGCATTTGGGTAACGTATTCGCTTTCGCTCGCTTTGCGCAATTTTTTCTTTTCGTACATGCGCGTCGTCTTGCGATTTTCGCGCGATATTCTGCGCGCTTCCTTGCCCGAAATATAATGCGGATCGTCTTTATGCGTGAAGTGTCTGTACCAAGCCTTTACACGCGCGATTATAGGTTTTTTTTCTGCCATGCGACACCTACCTCTTCATCTTCGGGTCGAGCGCGTCGCGCAATCCGTCGCCGATAAAGTTGAACGCAACAACCGCCATTATTATTATCAAGCCCGCGGGCAACCAGTCCAAAATATAGAATTCCATAATTTCGGTGTGTTGCGTCGCAAGGCTGACCATTTGTCCGAGCGAAGCGAGCGTGTTCGGAACACCCAAGCCCAAAAAGCTCAACGACGCCTCGGTCAAGATTGTTCCGCCCAGTCCGAGCGTCATGGACACAATCAACTGCGGCATGACATTTGGAATAAGGTGCTTGAATATTTTTCTGCCCGAACTGAAACCGAGCGCGTCGGCGGCGACCATATATTCCTGTTCGCGCAAGAACAGAATTTGACCGCGAACAAGTCGCGCCGTCCCCGGCCAGCTCAACAACGTAAGCACGCCCATCATGAAATAAATTCGGAACGATTCGTCAATGCCCGTCGTGTACATAAATCCGTCGAATATCGCGCCGATAATCAGCAGTATGGGCAAAGACGGTATACAGTTGAGTATATCGACTATACGCATTATAATCATGTCTACCCACCCGCCGAAGTATCCTGCGAGTCCGCCCAATATAATTCCGAGCACGGTATAAATCAATACGACCAAAAAGCTCAACAAAAGCGACAACCGTCCGCCGTACATAAGCCGAACTAATATATCGTACCCGCTTCTGTCCGTTCCGAGAACATGCAACGCACGCGTGCCGTCTTTTCTTATTCCGTATGTGCCCGCAGGCGCATGCGCGTTCAACTCCTGCGGTTGGTTGAAGTCTATAACGTAATATGTATATTTTTTATCTTCGTTTGTAGGGTCGTTCGGATCGTTCGCCGTATAGGATATGTTGTTGTACTGAATACGTTGAGCGGGCGATCTGTCCACCTCGCTCTCGCCCCACGGTACAAAAACAGGTCCGAGGAACGAAAACAATAGTACTGCCAAAAATACCGCCAAACCTATAACGGACAGTTTGGATCTGAAAAAACGTTTTACAACGAGTTTCATGGGCGATACAACGCGCACTCTATCCGCTAACGCTTCTTCTGCTTTTTTTTGCTCGCCTTCAATCGGTCTGTTTATCGGATCGCTGTCAAGCGCGACCGAATTTGCAACGGCAGTTGTTTCCTGCTCCAAAACCGCTTCCGCCACCGTCGAATCCGATACGGATGCGGACGGGTTTTCGGTGACGTTCAAATCGGGTGCAACTGTATTATCGCCGTTTACCGTATTTGCGTCAGGCATCACGTCGGGAGTAGCGGCGTTTTCGACAATGTCGTCGGGAACGTTGCGCTCCTCCGTAATTTTTTGAATTTTCTTTGCCATTTGTTTAATCCGCCTATTTCGATATCTTAATGCGCGGATCAACCAGCATATAGGTTATATCCGAAAGTAGCGTGCCTATTACCGTGAGTATGGCAATAAACATATTGTAGCCCATGACGAACGGAATATCGCCCGACTTCAATGCGGCGTAAGCATAACTGCCTATTCCGTCGAGCGCGAAAACCTGTTCCAAAATCATCATACCGCCGAACAGACTGGGAATAATGCCGGCAGTCATTGTTACGATAGGAACCATTGTGTTGCGGAATACATGTTTGTATACGACTTTGTTTTCCGAAAGACCTTTCGCGCGCGCGGTACGAATATAGTCCTGATTAAGCACTTCCAACGTATTTGTGCGGGTATGCCGCATAAGTCCGCCGATGGAGCCTATAACTATCGTAATCATAGGCAAAACCATGTGGTAAAGCATATCCAAAAGTCGCTCGCCGCCGCTCACGTCGCCGCCCGTCAATTCGTACAAGCCCTGCGACGGGAACCAGCCCAAACCTACCGCAAACACGCGTATAAGTAATATCGCAAGGAAGAACGACGGCAACGAAATACCGACCATGGCGAATACAGACGTGGCGTAGTCAACCGCTCCGTACTGCCTTGTCGCCGCCTTTATTCCGAGCGGAATAGCTATTACAAACTGCAATATATACGCTATGATAGCTACGGAAAAGGAAACCCACATGTGGTCGGCGATGGCTTCGCCAACCGGCACGCCGTACAAGAACGACGTACCGAGATCGCCCGAAAGCGCGGCGGTAAGCCAGCCCCAGTAGCCCGCCATTATTCCGCCGAACGAATTATCCAAAAGCCCGTACAGCGCCTTAATGCGGTCTACTTCCTCTTGTTTGATCGTACCGTCGGCAAGCTGTGCTCTGAACTTTTCGTCTATGTAGTTGCTGGGCAACAAACGCATGAGCAAGTACAGCAACAACGATACGGCAAACAGTATGAGTATCGAGTACAATACCCTTTTTAGAATATACTTAACCATTTATTTAACCTTTGTGATTAACCCTCGATAAAACTTACGTTCCAAATTTCCGACAACGGCGAACGGTAAGTTTTGCCTTCCTTTTCCGCAAACATAGTGGATTCGTCAAGCAACCCTTTTTGCCATACGTAAAAGACTTTTCTCTGGTAGGTCGGGAATTCCACGGCAAGCTCCATCAACGCATTGAGCGCTTTATTATAAGTAGCTTTACGTTCGTTTTTATCTGTCGTTTCGCGACCCTCCATGATGTAATTGGAAAGAGTATCGAGAATACCGCGCTGATAATCGTCGCACAGCGAACTCGTAAGGTACGAATAGCCCCACGCCTTGGTGCTGGTTGCCGAGGAGTTTTTGTGATAAACCTGATACATATCGGGATCGGACGAAGAACTCCACGCCGCCGCCCATACGGTAAGCTGACCGTTGGCGAGCTTTGCAAGAGCCTGCGAGTCGTGCGTTACCGTGATTTGGAAGCCTATATCGTTAAGTATATCCGCAGACTTCAAAAGCAACGCGTTTGCAGGGTGATCGTCGCTGTCGCCCGCTATCGTAAACGTGTATTTGAGCGGTTTATTGTCCAAATACAGCAAGCCGTTGCGCGGTTCCGCGCCGGCCTCGAGAGCAAATGCCAACGCTTTTGCGCCGCGATCCGCCGGCTCCGCTTGCGAATCATATTCATAATCCAAAATAGATCCGTCAATACATTCGATACGGCTCAAATCGGTTACATCGGTCGGATAATAATCTTTAAGCGTTCTCGACATAGGTCTTGCTATGCGCGAAGCGTATTTACCGCCGCCGTAATAATCGACACATTCCTGCGCGTCGAGCGTGGACATAATAGCGCGACGGATATAAATATTGTTAATGTATTGAGCACTTATTCCGATATAGCCGTAACCGAGGTTATCCGCCATAGCATACTGTACTATGCTCTTATCCGAACCTTCGAGCTGGGAAGCAATCATGTTTGCGGTAAGCGACGGCGACGCATAGTGCACCTCGCCCGTCTTAACGACGTTGTACAACATGTTGTTATAAACTACTTTGTAACGCAATTTCTTGATTTTCGGTTTGCCGAGCAAGAAATAATCGTTGCGTTCCAAAAATACCGCTTTATCCTTGTAGAATTCGGATTTTGCGGGATTGGCTTTGCCGTTTTCCGCGCTTGCACGATACGGTCCCGCGCCGAGCGGCACTTGATTTGCGCGCACTTCGTTCATAAAGTCGTAATTTGCAAACTTAACGCCGAAATAATTTACGCCGTCGACATTATCCCAATCTTTGCCGTAATAATGCCCGGGAGCGACGGTAAACGAAAAGTTTTGAATCGCTTTGGGGTCAACGCCGTCTATTCTTATATGCAAAACATCAAACGTGCGGTTGTTGCCTTCCGCGTCCTTTAATTCGCGCGTCGCGGTAACATTGCCTTCCGCATCCACTGCGGTAGGTATCTCCGTAAGTTTTTCGGGCATAACGCCTTCGCAGTTTTTGAACTGCTGACTGCCGGCAAGTTCGCGTTGAATAACGTCCGCACGAACATAGCTGCGGAAAGTGGAAGCGGTAGCATATTGAGTAATCGCGCTTAACAAATTCTGCTTGTATGTTTTAGACGCATTTTCATAGCTGTCAAACATACGCGCGTAAACGTAATTGATAACTTTATCTTGACTGTAATCGGTAAACGGATAGTTGTTTTGCTTTTCGTAATACGCGATTTTACCGTCATCGCCGTAGTGCGGCACCATAACCAAAATGCCGTACTGGTAAAGGAACACGTCCTCGTGCGTCGTTATAAGCAATTTGCCGCTTTGATCTTTATATTTGACGTACTCTTTTTCCGCATCGATGGATTCGGAATTGCGCCAATCGCTCTCAAGCTCTTCTTTAAACAAACTATGAATTTGCAAAATATCTTTTTCCATTGTATTTGGATATTTTGTGTCCTCGTAATTGCTCCACGCGCCCCAATCGCCCTCTTCGTCGTTGGTCGCCCATGCGATAATACTGTTGATACGCGTGTCCGTCAACGAATTAAAGTAGCTGTCCGACGCATTTTGATCGCCCTCGCTATCGGTCTGTGTTCTGTATTTGTTGATGCCTTTGATGGCAACCGAATACATAGTGCTCGAACCCGTATAGGCGGGGTCGAGATACATATACACGTTAAACAAAACGTCGTTCATTGTAAGCAATACGCCGTCGCTGAACTTGACGTTGTCTTTAATGGCAAAGTAATAATCGGTGTAATAATTGCTGTAATCGTTTCCCTGCACCAAGTCTTTATTGCCTGTCGTGACTACAGAATAGTCAAACGCCACGCACGCTTCGTCCCAGCCCGCGTCCGGTTGTCCGTCCTCGTCGCTCGTGAGCATGCCTATTTGCGTTTGACCTACTATTTCGCCGTCCGTGCCCGAAGTATAGAAAAACGGATTGAACACGCCGTCCAAAACATCGGTCGCAAGAACCAACGGCGTGGTTTCGTTGGAAATACCGTCTTTTTTACAACCCATAAGCGGCGTTACAACGCCCGTACAAACAGTAAGGGCGCACATGGTCTTTGCCACTGTTTTCAATAGTCTTTTATTCTTCATTATAGCCTCCTTTCAGAAACAATTACGTTAATTTTATGTTTTATTTACTTTGTCGAAATCTTATGCCGCGGAAACGGTCGAAGTGATATTGCTACCGGATACCGAAACCGTTATATTGTAAACTTTTCCGCTTTCGTCGGTAAACGTCCACTGTCCGTCGCTTACTTTTACGATACCGTCCTCTTTTGCTTTTATGACGGTATGCTTGGACGTTTCGCTGTTGCGCGACGCAAGTCCGTACACATCGCCAGCAACCGTGCCGGCGGCGGTCTTTGTATACTTGACATAAACGGCATAATCTCTGTTCTCGGTGTAAGCAACCGCCGCGCCGTTTATAGCAGTAACGTCAACTGTCACATCCGTCATTTCAGCGCCGTCGATAACTATACCGCACATATCATGTACGTTAAGTTTACTGCCGTCGTAACCCGCTACAACACTGTAATTGAGAGTACCCGATACATGCACGTTTTTAACTGTGGCTTCGTCGCGAACTCTGCCCGCAAGCAACCCTACATAATAATCGGATACAAGCAAGTTGGACAGGTCGTAATTTAGCGTTACGTTTTCAAACGTTACGTCGGAAATATTAGCGCCGCTGTCTATTATGTTGAAAAGTCCGAAGTTGCTGTCGCGCGGACCTGACGCCTTTGCTGTAACGACTAAATTGGAAATAGTGTGGTTTCTGCCCAAGAACTGTCCGCTATACGTCGCGGGGAGCGAGAATTTTTTGCCCGCGTCGTAAATTTCATTCATATCAATGTCCGCAAGCAAACAGATATTTGTCGTGTTAAGGAACGAAAAGCCCGTTAAATCGCTCGCCCTGCGGATTATTCTGAACGTGCCTTCGAGCGAATCGCTGTAAATATCGACTTTGAGTTTGCCTTGTTCAAACTCGAACGTATGCGGGAATGTTATCGGCTCTTTCTTTTGAGTGTCTTTGTAATACTCTATAAACGTGTAATTGAGCACTCGCGCGTCCGCCGCAGTTACTGCGGTAGGCGTTCCGTCGGGATTACGCGGAATATCTATGCTTTTGGTGAGGTTGTCGCCGTAATGCAAGATCATTTCGTAGTTATCCCACCAATCGGCGAAAAGCGTTATATCCGCGTCGGGCTTGTCTGTCTTGAAATCCCACTCTCTGTCTAAAACGGGTTTGCCGTCCTCGCCGCGAATAGGTTTGCCGTCCTCGTCGGTTTTAGCCAAGAAAAAGCCTTTTAACGTGTACTTTGCACGCGTCGGCGCGGCAAGATTGCTCAACTGCTCGTTCCCGGGTTCGGGCACATAGCTGTTTTCTTTGACGCGAATTTTGGTTGTCGCCTCGCCCTCGACGTTTCCGCCGTTGTAGTCGAATATTACGGCAATCGGAAAATCCTTTTTGACGTCCTCTTCCGTAAGAAATTCGTGCGCGCATGCGACGCAACCGAACAGGCAAAGAGCGGCAAGGATAAGTAATATTATCGGCAGAGTTATCTTTCTGCGTATTGTGCTGATGTTTTTGTTCATTGTTTATCCTATCACCGCAAATTTTTCCGCCAAAGTGCCGTTATCGAGCACGCCGTATTCGTTTTTATATAAATCGAGCAAAGACGACGGAACGTAAACCGTAACGTTTGCAATGTATGCAAACGGACTTTCCATTGAGGTTTCCGCATCCTCGAACAGCGTAGATCTGAATTGAGTGCATCTGATATATACTTCTTTTAACGCCGAGCACCTTTCAAACGCGTCTGTATAAATAGTACTCAATACGGGCGACTGAATATCTACCTTTTTGAGCGACGTGCAACCGCTGAACATATAGTCGGAAATTACCCTAACGCCCGCAGGCACGGTCAATTCTTGGAGCGTAGTGCAATCCGCAAAAGCGTACTCGCCGATCGATGTGAGAGCGCTCGGCAAAGTCAATTCGACTATCGCTTTGCAACCGATAAACGCAGCTTCTCCGATTTTGGTTACTTTGGAAATGTCGCCGAAGTTTTTTAACCGCATATTGTTGTAAAACGCTTCGTCGCTTATAACCGTGATATTTGAATTAAGATTAACGTCCGTCAAGTACTGGCAGTCATAAAACGCGCCCTTGCCTATTTTGTTTACGGTATCAGGCAAAGTTACGGAAGTGATCGCCGTGGTTTCGCTCGAACGGTAAAACGCATAATCGCCTATTTCGGTTACTTTTACGCCGTTATAAATGTGCGGGACAATTACGTCGCCCACCGTGCCGCTGTAACCTACTACTTTGCCGTTATTCACGGTCAGTCCGTCGGTATAATATGCCGCATACAGATTAACATCGGCAGCCGCACTTCCGAAAGTGTATTTTCTTGTCAAGTTCTCGTCGCTGTACCAGCCGTCGAACACAAGCTCGTCGTCCAAAAATTCAAGGGCTTCCGCAGTTTCGCCTTTTTTGACAGGCACTTTGTCTATAAGTCTGCCGTTGCCGTAATACGAATAGTAAGCATAAGCCGCGTCGGTATTCCAGCCCGCATACAGCGTCAAAGCGTCCACGGGATAGGACGAAAACGTGTAAGGAACAGTGCATGCGCGATCCGTGAACCACCCGCCGAATACATAGCCGTTACGCGTCGGCACGGTCGTCGGCGCGGCAAACGCTTCGCCCACAACGCCTATGCCGTCCATGGTATTAGCGCCGTCGGCATATTTGCCGCCGTTTGCGTCGTATGTAACCATAACGCTCGCTTCGCCAATCCACCCCGCATATACGGTAATGTCGTAAGCGGGCATGCGCGAATTAAACTCAAACTTTTGCGTATACGAAGTGTCGGTATACCAATCGTCGAACACAAACATTTCTTTTGTAGGCGTGCCCGAAGGACGGCGCACCGTCGCGCCCGCTTCCAGCGAATACGAAGAAACATTTGTGCCGCCGCGAGTATCGAACGATACCGTATATTTTTTAGCGGTATTTTTATCGCCGCACGCGCACAACGCCACCGTCGCGGACACAGCCGTCAAGCCGCAAATTATTCCTGTTTTTATCTTTCCGATTTTCATTATTTGCCGCTCCTCTTTTTATTAGCTATTGCGGCGAACGCAATCACGGTAGCAACCACCGACACAACAGTGCCGACTATTATCCAAGGCGCAACGGCAAAGCCGCTATCGGCGCGCACAGACGTATTGCCCGCAACCGCGGAAATCAGCGCGCGTGCCGAAGCCTTTTGCATGTTGCTCTGTTTTTTAAGAAGTTCCTCGCGGTAATTCTTTCCGCCCAACAACGCGGTGTAATAATCGACGTCGATCGAGTTGTCGTTGGTCTTGTAGTCGCCCGTTACAAACTTCTTCTGTTCGGCGGTAAGCATGTTGTAAATACGCACAAGCACCGTTATTTCCGCGGCATACTCCGCCGACGGATTTTCGGGCAGCGCTTTTATTTGCTCGATATAGTCCAAAGTCGCTATCGACGCGTGAACCTTGTCGGAGTGACGGATATACTTGCCGACGTACATCTTCCATACGCGATTGTCGTAACCGCTGTGATTTTTGGGCGTTACGATAGAGAAGCCCGCGCCCGCCTCGCCGTTTATTGCAAACGGGAAGTTGTCGTACACGTTTTCAATACGATCGATAATGGGTTCGCCGTTTTCGTCGAGTTCCGGCTTCCCGCTTCCGTTCGTCTTGTAGTACGTATAAACTTCGCTTTCGAGCGTGGGAGCGTCAACCGCATTGAGTACAATTTGATTAAGACTGCTCATGCCGCTCATAGCGGAAATACCGATCACCTGCAAATGCACGGGCAACGTTAATTTCGTCAAACTCTTGTTACCGTTAAACGAACGCGCGCCGAGCTTAATCGTTCTGTCGAGAACGGTATATTCTTTATCGGTCTTGCCCGCAGGATAACTCAACAAAGTGTAAAAACCTTTGTCGTTTACGCTGTATAACACGCCGTGCTCGTCGGTTACGAACGACTTGTTTGCCGCGTTTACGGAAATGCGTTCGAGGTTTGACGCGCCGACAAACGCGCCCTCGGCTACCTTTTGGAGCGATACGGGCAAGTTGAGCGTCGAAACAGCCGTGCCCGCAATGATGCGTTTTCCTATTTTCTTTACGCTGTCGAGTTCGAGCGTTTTAAGTTTGCTCGCGTTTTCAAACGCTCTGTCGCCTACTTCTTCGACATTTGCAAGCGTAAGTTTTTCTAACGCGGAACAGCCGACAAACGCGTCGTTGCCTATCGTTTTGACTTTGGGCAAAGATACGGTGGCGAGATTATAGCAAGTGGAGAACGCCGCCGCGCCAATATCGGTTGCGTTAGCCAACGATACTTCCGTCAACCGCGCACAGCCGTTGAACGCGCCTTCGCCGATTTTGGTCAACTTGTCGGACGACACCGACACCAACGGGGTTTGGGCAAAAGCATACTCGCCTACGCTTTCCACATTGTTAAGATTTATATTAATCAACTGCGAGCCTCTGAACGCATTGTCGCCGATTGCTTTAACGCCGCTCGGTACGTTAAAAGTCATAATCCGCGTTTCGAGGAACGCACTGTCGCCGATATATGTAAGCGCGGATTTATCGGTGAACGTAACGCTTGCAATACCGCTTGCTCCGAACGCCGACGCACCGATACTCGTAACAGTGTCGGGGATTTTTATGCGTGACAAGCCCGTGCATTTCATAAACATGCCCTCGCTCACCGCTTTGAGCTTGCCTAAATTGACGGACGAAATATTGGTATTGTATGCGAACGCGCCTGCGCCGACATATTCGAGCGAACTGTTTTCAAACGATACTGTTTTTAACGGTAAAGACACAATTCCGCCGGCTTTAAGTTCGTATCCCGCAAAAGCGAAATCGCCTATATATTTAACGTTTTCGCCAATCGTTAAGCTGTCAATATCCGCGGACAGCTTGACACAGCCTTGGAACGCGCCGTCGCCGATATAAGAGGTATTTTCGGAAATGGGCAATTCGGTTATGTTTGCGCTCAAAAACGCGCCCGTACCGATATGCTTAACGTTTTGGTAATTCGTTATTCCGAGCAACGCTACGCTGCCGTTTGTATAAGTATAAGAACGCGCATAGGCAAAAGCATAAGACTCGATAAATTCGACTTGGTTTAAATCGATTGTTTCAAGATTTAACACGTTTGAGAACGCGCCGGTGCTTATTGTCTTGACGCCGTCGGGAATTTTATACGACGTGCTCATTTTGCCGAACGGGTACGCAACAAGGCGTTTTTTGCCGCGATCGAACAACACACCGTCTTCTGACGACAAATATTTATTGCCGTTTTCTACGACAAAAGACTGTATAGGAGCTTGCAAGTTGTCGTTAAACAGAGCGCTCATATTTACGTCGGTCAAAAGCGCGCCGGACGAAATTTTGATTGTTTTCAAGTTTGCGCAGTCGGAGAATACGTATGCGCCGAGTATGGTTAGACCTGCGGGCAACGTAATGCTTGTAAGACCGCTGCATTTATAAAACGCCGCGGAGTCAATCTTGTAAACGGAACCGTTAAATGTGACTTGGGTCAAGCCCGTACAAGCCGCAAACGCGTTTATACCGATTACATCGACGTCGTTCATAAACGTTACGCTTTTAAGCGCGGTGCACTGCAAGAACGCACGGTTGCCTACCGTCTTGGAACGAATAGTAACCGTTTTGAGCGCCGAGCAACCCTCAAACACACCGAGTTCGCCGAAATTAGCCGTTCTGCTGCCGAGCGTCGTATTTTCGGGAATATTAACGCTTTCGAGCGCGCCGCACCCCAAGAACGCCCCGCCGCTGACGGTACCGACGCGCGAAAGGTCGAACTTTTTGAGTTTGTTGCAATACGCAAAGCCGAGCGCGTCAATATACGTACATTCGGACAGATCGATTTCTTCCATCATGCCGCCCAAGAACGCGCGTTCGCCTATTGTTTTTACATTGCCGAGGTTTATCTTTTTGAGATTGCCCGTGTATTTACCCGATTTATCTACGCCTTGGAAGAACGCCAATTCCTCGATCGTTTCGACGGTAGACGGCAATACAACCTCTTCCAACGACGGACAGCTTGCAAATGCGCCGCGCATTATGGTTGTAACGCCTTCCGGTATAATTACTTTTTTGATATACTCGTTGCCCGCAAAAGCGTTCGGGTAAATATAAACAATACCCTTATCTCCGGGGATTTCTACAACGTTGTGCTCGGTTTCGCCGCGCTCGTTTACGTAATCGCCGCCGCGACCGGTATACGATTTCAAATAAACGTTGTTATGTATGGTGAACTCTTCTTTTACGCGCACCGAAACATAACCGGATATACGACTGCCCTTTACGGTAGCGCGTATTGTCGCGGAACCGCTTTGCACCGCAAATATATCAACGGACAAGCCATCTTGCGATACGTTTGTAATTTTTACATTGGAACTCGTGCTCGTCCACTCCAACTCGAAATCGCCTTTGAAATTGTAAGGCTTGATTTCGGCGGATAGCGTCGCACTCTCGCCGCGTTCGAGCGCAAGCCCGTCCGTAAGATACTTAACGCCGTCGCCGCCGTCGGGCGATTGCTTGACCTCGTACATATCCACGCCCGAAATATTGACGGTAGTCGGCGTGCCGCTTACCGAAAACTCGAACTTCAAGCAGTGCAGTTTATCGTTTTCGTCAAATGCGTCTACATTGTTCGTGCGCACGGTTATGATTACGCCCGAGCAATTTTTAAGCGCGGTAACAAGTCCGCTGTGTCTGTCTACCTCGACAGCCGACGGATCGGAACTTTCCCAAATAAGATCTTCCGACCAATACCCTTCGACATAAGATTTGTCTTCCTCGTCAACGTCGTCAAAGGTGTTAGCCTTAACAATGATATTATCGGACATGTCGATCTGTCCGTTGGGCACAAGCACATACGAATCTTTTGCATTGCGCGTTTTTTCTATGCGCAAGTCCGATTCCTGCTTTGCAACGACTTCGTAAGACGCTTGGTTTTTGGCATAGTCGTAAACCGTTACGTACATTTTACCGCCGTTAGCTTGAATTGTGCTCCAATACTGCGAAACGTTGAGCTCGAACTTGGTGTTAGTATTAAATTCCGAATCTGCGGGGATCATGCCGTCGGCAAGACTTGTTACGCCTGTAAGCATGCCGTCGCTGTCCTTACCCGAATACGTATAAACAGCATAACCCTGTATGTAATGGTTATCAAACAACGTCAATTCGAGTATATGACGCTTGGAGTTTTGAGTTTGCTCCTCTCTAACCGCAACGTCCGAAACGGACGGAGCTTCGTTATCGACGGTAAATTCAAACGAAAACTCGTTATTGTTTCCGTAAGTATTGTTGCCGTCGCCGTCTTTCCAGTCAAGATAACACTTCATTGTAAAAGTGTACTTGGAGTTGTTGGGAAGGTTGAGTTTGCTTATATCGAGATCGACTTCCACATAGCCGCCCGATTGCTCGCCGCCCGAAGAATGGCTTTTACGCGCATTGTAATCGACGCCCGACCAAATAAGCTCGCCCGTCGCGCTGTTGCGTATTTCCATATCTACGCGCTTTGCGCCGCGGAGCAAGCCCGCGCTGACCATATAGAACAAATAGTCGCCGTCGGTATTGGTAGTAAGCGCCGCGTACTTCTCTTGCGCGGCAGGCTCGGCATATCCGCTTGCGGGAATAAACGTGAATTTACCCATGCCCCAATAGCCCATGCCGTCAACGCCGCTCGAAGAAGCGAAACCGGAATAAGGCAAAGTGCCGTACACGTCGGGGCGCAATTTTTCTTCGGGAAGAATCGAGTCGTCAGCTTCCGATTCGCCTACCTGATATGCGGTAACGTCGAGCATAGGCGCGTCCGCCCAGTTGCCGTAAAATCCCATGTACGGGATATTAAGGTCTATTCCGTCGAGGTTGTTACTGACAAGTCTTACATAGCCCTCGACAAACATGCCGTTTTTGAAGTTGGAATTAAGATAATCTTTGTTCTTTTGCGAGAGTTGGATCTTTACTGTTATCGCCGCTTCGCCATAGCCGCCGACGGTAATCGTTTTGTCGTTTATAAACGCCTTACCCTTGACCTGTCGCAATGCGTAAGTATTGACGGTGTCGTTAAACATGTACGCTTTTTCGGCGACCGTTCTGCCGTCGCTCGACATGCTTTCCGTCATTACAAACTGATCGAGGTTATAGCTCAACGCGCTCTCGGACGTATTGACTATGTTGAACTGCAACGTATATTCGCCCGTGCGTTGGGGATCGTCGCCCAAAGAAAGTTTGGGTTTATTCGATCCGTCCACCGTAAGATAAGCCTTTGTGTTTATTGAGTGCGCAATGTCGGCAATGCCCGCGCCCTGCTTGCGCGGCGAATAAGGGTTGCCCTCTTCGTTTTTGACAATGGTAGCCGTGCTCATCATGCGGCTGTAAGACTCGTCGCGAATAGACGTAGTGCTTGCGTTCTCGCCGTATTTTTCTTTTACGTATTGACGCACGAGAATAAGCGCGCCCGCAAGGTTAGGCGCCGCCATGGACGTGCCGCTCATTTTGTCGTACTTGTCGCCGCCGGGGATTGACGAATAAATTTCGCCGCCGTGCGCCGTTATGTCGGGAGCGAGCGTAAGATCGGGCAACGCGCCCCAGCTCGAAAAGTCGGACATGAACGGACCGGCAAGAAATTCTTTGGACACTTTGAGCGTGCCAGATCCGCTTGCCACAATCGGTTCCGCCAAGTCCATTGTTACAAAGCAACTCGGAATAAGCGGCTTGGTGCCGACAGACATGCTGATTGTACCGGAAACGTTGTTATAAACTATAACGCCGACCGCGCCCAAGTTTTGCGCAATTTTAACTTTTTCTTCAAAATTGGTCGTTCCGCGCTTGACAACCGCTATTTTGCCGTTGACGTCCAAGCCCATATAGTCGGCGGACAAACCTACGCCGGGAATAACGACGTATTCGTATTCACCCGATTCTTTATCGCCAAGCAACTCCCCGACAAAATCGTTTGCGTCCGTTTTACCTACAAGCCGCGACTCGGCAAAGTAAATCTCTCTGCCGTCAACTGTGAAATATTTGGTTTTAACGCCGCTGACCGAACCGACGGACAGCGAGGCTGTATAAGATCCGGGGGACCCGACGGTGCCCGAATCGGGATTGCTCGCAAGGTTGGTATTTCCCCACGTGCTGGACTGCGCCGACGAAGCGTCGTTACTCGCCGCAACGACAAGGCAAATGCCCGCTTCGTTGATAGCGTCGTAAACCTTGTTTATAGCTTCCTCGTCCACTTCGCGCGAAAAACCGCACGACGTGCCGAGCGACATGTTGATAGCGTCCACACCGAGTATAACGGCGTCTTCCAAGCCCGCCAAAATCCATTCGGTTTCAGCGCCGTTTCTGAAATCCGAAAATACCTTAAACGTAGCAATCTGCGCGCCCGTCGCAACGCCCGTAATTTCGTCCGACTTGCCTGCGATAATGCCCGCGACGTGCGTGCCGTGAGCTTCCTTGGGATATACGTTGGCGTCGCTGTCCGCATAGTCGTATGCAAACGGCAACTTGCTCTTTAAGTAAAGATTATCTTCGTTTACGTTTTCGCTCTGCTGCGCGGACTGCTTGGTAGCGGTAAGATACGGAACAACGGCGGCAATATCGTCTTTTGTCAATGCCAAAGTGTTGGGATTGAGTTCCATGTCAAACACTTCGTGCGTATAGTCGGTACCGGTATCGAGAACCGCGACGACAGTGCCCGTTCCGTCGTACCCTATGCCCGACGAATTGAATATACCCGTTTCGTAAACATCGACATAGTTTTCCGTAACGGTTTGGGGCGCGAGGTACTTATTGGAAATAATGACTTCTTCTACATACTTATTGGCTTTAATCGAATCGATATCGCCGTAACGCACGGTCGCCGAAAAAGCGTTAAGAACAGTGCTGTATTCGTAACCGTATTCTTCTATGTATTGCGAAACGCCGCCGTATGCTTTTTGACGTATATCTTCGAGCTCGGCGTAGTTACGCAATCCCTCTTTCGTATTGAGCGCCGCCGCAACGGAAATACCGTTATCGGAAGCAAACTTCATCATAGACGTGCCTTTGAGCGACACGATTACGGTTATTTTTTCGTTGGGAGCGGGCGTAACGCCGCCGACTGTAGAGGGCGCGACAGACGAATCGCTACGAATATACTCGTTTTCGACAAGCCCGTTATCCGACTTTCCGTAAGTGACGCTTACGTCGCCCATGCCGTCCGCATTGGCAACGCCGTTGCGGTTGGGCGCAATGTTAAATACGGGTGCTGAAATAAGCTGTAAAGCCAACACCACGCATAACAACGCTATAATAAGCGAAACTATGAATTTATTGATTAGTGATTTTCGAGCTGTTTTAGTCATTGAATATATCCTCTCGAACGTGATTGCCCGTTTACCGAAATATCGACGGAACAAGCAATTTCGACAAATTAGGAAAATAACTGATATATTTTATCAAGATTTCCGTCGCTTTGTCAAGTTTATTGACCTTGCGTAAGGCAAATTTATATGTGCGCGCCCGTTTTATGCGGCAAGCGGCAAACTTGATTGCGCTTGGGGTTCGTCCTCCGAAGGCCGGGGATAGCGCGGGTCTTCCTCCGTGAGCACTTTAAACTCGCCGTCTTTTATAGCGACTACTATCATTTCGTAACCGTTATCGCCTACATATATAACTTGAACAATTATAGAGTCGTCGCCAGCAAGCGGGTTTTCGACCTTTGCGTATACCGCACTGCGGCGCACGCCCTTGCCGTCGATGTAAACAGCGCTGCTGTACCCGTCAAACACCAGAACATGATTGTCACTGTTAGTAAACGAATTGTTCATGACAAACATATTGCCTTGTATGCTCAAATCGTACAAATCTTTATCGGCGAAAAGTATGATATAGTCGTCCGCATTTTCGCCGTTATTGCGTATGCGCAAACTGATAGCTGAAATGATTACTATCTTATCGTTCTCGTCGAAGTTATACAGGAAGTACGTATTGCCGACCGTCGAATAGAACACGCCCTGCGGGTCGCTCTCCGCAACGCCCGTATACATCCACGCAACACCGTAACCCGTAAAACGCACGTGCGTAACTTTGACGCCGTCGATTTCGAGTTCGTTGCCCTCTACGCATTTAAACGTGCCGAGATTGGGATCGGTTATCGTTTCGTCGAGTAACACCCACTTCCCGCTTGTCTGCGATGTGGGGAAGAACCCGAAATAGAATACCGTACTGCTGTTGACGGCGAACGCAACAATTCCCTCTTCCTCGTGAATTGTCACCACGCCCGGCAACGCTTGATTTGCGCCCAACACTAATTGCGATGTAAAGTATCCGTCGGAAATAAGCTGGGCTATGGGCTTTTCGTCGGAAACACTGCCGTATATTGCCGACAAAAACGCGACGTTTTCGCTTCTGAACTTAAACAACGGTTTATTGATAACCGTGTACGCCGTAGTGAACGGTTTTTCTACGTCGGCTGTGCCGTTATTGTACACAAAGCAGTATTCGATATTCATTGCGTTATCCGTTCTGTAATACTTGCCGTTTACAGTTACGGGCTGATCCTCGCTATGATACGTCCAGACGGCTTTTGCCGTTTTGACGGTTTTCTTAATGGGATTACCGTCTTTGTCGTATGAGTCTATTTCCATTTCGCCGTCGTAATCGCCCGAAAGAACGATCTTGTCGGTTGTCTGTTCATAGTTCCACCACGTGCCCGCTTCGTTGCCTATCTCTTTAAACGAAGTTATAGCGCCGCCGTCGTAAATAAGTTTTAAGGACTTAACCATCGATTTCGCTGCCGTTTCGCCTTCCGCGGGTACGGTGTAAACGATTTCGAGAATATCCTCGAATAATCTATAAGTCCCCGAATACTTTTTGCCGTCTTTGTCGGTGAAAGTAGCCTTTACTTTGTCTTTGTCTATCGTGAGCGTACCGACGTTCGGCACATCCAACGTTTCTTGCAGTTTATCCTGTATATAGATATACCCGACGCTCGTGCCCTGCTCCTGCGTGATGCGGAACGAAAAATCGCCGTATACGCTCAACAGAGGAATACCGTTCACGGTGTTGGACTCCGTTTCGGTATATGTATAAAGTCCGTCCGTTTCGGACAGCGTGCCGAACGAATAAAACTCAAATTTTCTCGCCGACGAATTGTAAGAACCGACTGCAGCAAAACCGTCTTCGAGCATAACTACGCGGAACATGTATTTTCCGTTTACCGTGTTATAATGTGCGTTCATCAACTTAAAAGTTTTTACGCCGTTTTCGGTAATTTGCATATACTCTTTAATAACGGCGGCGGTGGTGCCCACTTTCGGCGAAACTTCCAAAGCAAGTATCGTCGCAATGCCAAAGTTGCTCGATATGCTATAAGCCTTATTGGCAACGGACGTGTCGGGCGAAACGGCAATGCCGTAACCGTCGAGCGTGTAAGTCACGCCGTCGTATTTAAGCGTAACGCCTTTATAGCCGTCGTAAATGCCTTTCGTTGCAAAGCAATCGAGCGTGCTACCGTCGCTCAAATAACCCGTAGTGCTGATAAACTTGAACTGACGGAAAACGCTGATGTCCAGTCCTTTTTGCATTGCGTAATAGTAGTTTGCGAAAATATACTGAATAAGGTCGTCCGTAAGCCCCGCGCCCGCAGTAAACTCGTAAACCTTTTTGCTATCCTCGTCCTTGCCGACCTCGACGTATTTGCCGCCGAACGCCGTTTGAAGTTGCAGGCTGTATTCGTAAACGCCGAAGAACTGATCGGCGATAGGCAACGCGAACGCAAACTCCGCATTTTCGCCGTCGATAAGACGGAACCTGTACATAAGGTTCAAATTCTGCGCGTCAAGCCCGATTATGGGGCGCGACGTATAAGTCATTTCGTCCGCAATGGTAAACAGTATTTCAACCGTCTTGCTTTCCGCGTCCGTCGTTACGTAAGACAATATGAATAAATAGTTCTTTTCCGCAGTGATCAAAACGAGTTCGTTTACGCCCGTATCGATTACGTACTTGCCGGAAATTGTCTTTTGCGCGCCCGCGCCGTCTTTATAAGTATAGACTGCGCTGTTGTCGAACATGCCGAACCCGTCGAGCGTAATACGCGCGGTGTCCGCATTCTGAATATAATCAGCCCACTGGAAGTTTTCGCCGACTTCCGTTTCGGGCTTGGCGTACACGGTTTTGTCGAGAAGGCGCTCGGCAAAAACTTTGTACACGGGATTATCCTTGTCGCCCAAATTCTTATCGCTGTCGATAAGAGCAAGATAAGTCGTGCGCACATAATCGTTTTTAAACAGCGATACGCAAATGTCCGCGCGACCGCCGTCGGTCAATTTCGCATAATATCCGCCGGCGGAAGAAACAACAAGAGTATCTTTGGAACGAACAAGCGATTTATAACCGATAACGTACATCACAACGCCGCCGTACCCGTCGAAATCGATATAGGTCGTCGCGTCGAGCGTGCCGTTCTGATTAAGACCGTAGCGCACGCCGTACATTGTTTCGTCGCGCCTTTCAAACACGGGCACAAGCTCGTCGTTGACGGTGCGCGTAGCCAAACGGAAAACGAACGTACAATCTTCCCCGCCGTCAAACACCATGGATTCGGATTCTTGATCGAACGACAGCGTTCCGTTGTGCGCGGCAGTGCCGTCGTTATAAACCAAATCGCCGTTTTCTTTTACGACCAAGGTAACGTCGCGGTTGACAGTATCGGAAACGGTCACGTAACCGTCCGCGCCGATAACGCCTTTGCGCTCGTTCAAGACGTATGTAGTTTGCGATTGAGTATCGAGATACGTATACGTTTCGGTTTCGGGATAAACGATACCGCGAAGTATAACCTGATTGCTATCGTTCTTAAATACGAACGTATTGTTAACAGCGTTGAATTCGCCTTTAATATCTTTTATGTACGAACGGCGAAGATAAACTTCGTTATTGCCCTCGGCGTTTTCCACAACGAATATATAGTCGGACGACTGTCCGATTGCGTCGGTATAGCCTTTGCTCCAAATAGCGTAAAGCACGGTCGCGCGAGTGACCGACAGTTTGTCGCCCTCGAAATATTTGGCTTTACCCTCCGACCGGTCCGACCAACCGATAAAGCGGTAGCCCGTAGCCGAATACAGACATTGAGGGACGACGTTCTGCTCGTTGTAGCCCCATAATGCGTTATCCATTGTGCCGCTTACCGTTACGTCTTTGGGCATATTCGCATTGAATATAACGTTGTATGCGCGAAGATTATAATAGATGTTGTAAGTGTTAGCCGACTTGCTCGCGGAGAGCGGAACGGTAACGGCTTTGTCGCCGTCGTTTTCTTCGGTTTCGTAATATTCGTAACCGGTATGATTGGATATTACAACGTAATCGCCGACATATCCCGTACCCGATACTTTATTAACGTCGCTGTAAGTGTTTTCGCCGTACTTTAATTGCTTATATTCGTTAAGCTCGTAATTAACAGTATATTTTGCTTCGAGAGTTATATCAACGGTGGGCATGAGCGTAGCTGACTGCGCCGTCAACTCGACGCCGTTATAGAACCACGCTCCGAACGTCGCGTCGCCGCTTACCGTCGGAGTGATGCCCGCAACAATGTCGTACAGCTTAACGCCCGACTTAACAGTCAATTCCGCGCTCTCGGCGGGAATCGTGCCGCACTCGCCCGCATTAAGTCTTACTTTGTAGCGAGCGGAAAACACCGCGTAATACGTTCTGTCCTCGGCAGGCATTTTTTCGGGCAGTTCCACGACCTCGCCGTTTTCGGAAAGGCTCCAACCGTCAAACACGAGGTTCGCCCGCGAAGGATCGGGCTTGTACTCGACAGTACTGCCCGCAGTGGCGGTAACCGTATCGTAAACGGCGGTACCGTTCATAAATTTAAGCGTGTACTTGGTCGCAGGCGCTTTTTCCTTATCACCGCATGCCGAAGCGAATACGGCTATTGCGGCAATAGCCATTGCCATGAAAACCAAATACAAGAATTTGCGGATTTTATTCATAATAACCTCTTGTCTTTACGGTGTCACTTGCCTACGCGCATAATCCAATCGACAGCGGTTTGAACGATAAAAATAGGATTTCGCACGTTCAAAAGGCGGATTTTTTATATGCAAATATCGGCGTTGGCTGACACCGTTGTCATAAGCCAATACCGATACCGACTTATATTATAGACTTTTAACTGACATTTGTCAAACATATATACCTTTTTACATGGGATTTCTCATAGTAAATTTACAATATATTCGCAATTACACGCAAATAAGTCACACAATATGCCGTATGTGAGGCATATTGTCGCCTCCGCAAACCCCGACGCAAAAACGCTTTACACAATCGGTTTTAAGCGAATTAGCCGTTCATAACTTATACTGCCGACCATCGCTTAATAATTGACGGCAATAAAAAATCGACAAACACGATAGATTTGCCGAACAATGTTTTACATTAGCAATAATTTTTATTGCGCTTTAGAAGTTTTCAGTGTCGATATTAGAATACGTTTTATCTCCAAGCAATCATCAATAAGCGATTTGCTTTCTGATGCATTTAAGTACTCCGATAGCGTAATCAACCTCAACCAATACTCTGTTTCGGCTGTTTCCTTCAATGCAATATGTAACTTTGCAATAAAATCTGCCTTGCTCGCTCCGTATGTTGCTTCATTTATGTTTGCACCGATACTTGTGCCGCTGCGAATAATCTGTTTTGATATTACCGTTTCGTGTTTTTCTTTACACAGATACTTATGTAGTTTAACTATCCTCGCAGCAAACAACAGTGATTTTTCTTGCAATATATTATCTTGTGCCATAGCTACCTCTATTAAGTTAATAGATAAAAAATAAGAGATAAAAGATAATAGTACAAAGCGGCATGCAGAGCATTACACAACTTCCTTAATTCTTATCTTTTATCTCTTATCTATTCTATTAGGCGCATAAGCGCCGCTTTGGTGCGAAGGACGGGACTTGAACCCGTACGGTTGCCCACACGCCCCTCAAACGTGCGCGTCTGCCAATTCCGCCACCCTCGCAAGCCTTGTTATTGTACTAAATATTGTTCGGTTTGTCAACTCATTTTTATCGTTATATTCGATAAATTTTCAGTTTTGAAAATTTTTAATTGCGGGCAAGGCTTACCCGACTTTATGACCGTTATTTTTCACGCTATTCAAACGCAAGTATTCGTTTTATATCCGCGTCGGACAATGCGTTTTCCGTGCTCATTTCGGCGTTAGCCGTAAGTTTTAAAAAATCCGTTTCGTAATTTATATCACACGCCCTGTTATATTTTCCGTCGAACGTACCCACTCCGACGCGCACGCCGCACTTTAACGCCGCGCACACGGGCGCAAAACCGTGACCGTATCCGGCGTCGGCTGTCGGCAGGATTATCAGCGGCACATTCTCTTGCGCCATCAAATCCAAATCGTCGTTATCGAGGCACACCCCGCCCGCAACAGTGCATTTATCCAAAACACCTAATCGGTGAAGCAACATCACGGGCGACAGTTTATACTTGGCTTCGATTATTCCCGTTTCGTTCAAGTCGTAAGCGGCGCGCACTATTGCGCGCGCGCCTGTCGTTACAATGTAGTCGCACGCGTTTTCGAGCAAGTCTTCGTCCGTCATTGTCGGCAAATATATATCGCCGCGCGTTTGCGTTTTGTCGTATTCCTGTATTAACGTAACGCCGTCGCACTGCTGTACGTCGGCGCTCACGCCAACTAACTTATCGCAAAACTTTTTCGCTTGTCTGATATCGGCCGTGCACAGCGCGTTAATTTTCATTGCGTAGCACCGATTTAAGATAGTCTTTGAATTTATCCTTGAACTCCATGCGCTTTAATGCGAAGTCCACGGTTGCAGTCAATGCGCCGAACTTGTCGCCCATATCGTACCTTGTGCCGTCAAACTCATACGCATAGCCGCGCCCGTTCTTGATCATTGCACAGATAGCGTCGGTCAAACCCACTTCGCCGTTCGTTTGCGGCAGTTTTTCGATATATTCGTAAATTTCCGGAGTAAGCACATACCTGCCGAGCGCGGCGTACAGCGACGGCGGATTGTTTTTGGGCTTTTCTATTATATCGTCGCATCGTACAAACCTGCCCGATATTGCAATCGGATTAATTATGCCGTACTTATCGGTTTCGCCTCTCGCTACCTTTTGCACGCCCAAAACCAGCGCGGGATCTTTTTCATAAGCATCAATCAACTGTTTTGACGCGGGAATGTCCGCAACAATCAAGTCGTCGCCGTTGCACATAACGAACGGCTCCGCGCCCGTAAAGTCACGCGCGCGCATAACAGCGTCGCCGCTACCACGCGGGTTTTCCTGCATGCCGAACCGTATTTCGACGTCCTTGCCGATACTCCGTATTTTTTCCAACAGCTCCGGCTTATTTTCGAGCGCCGCTTCCAGCCGCGGGCTATCGGTAAAGTAATCGCGTATCGCTTCCTTGCCCGTGCCCAAAATAATCATTACTTGTTCGACGCCGCTTGCCGCAAGCTCTTCCACTATATACGCAAGCACGGGAGTATCTATAACGGGCAAAATTTCTTTCGGCACGGCTTTTGTCGCGGGGAGGAAACGAGTCCCCAGTCCACCGCACGGTATGATTGCTTTTTTGATAGCGTTCATATCAACCTCGATTTATCGGTTATTTTAAAAGAACGATTATTCTTCGACAGTTTTCGCAACGGCAATAACCGTTTTCTTTGAGCATGGCGTTGCCTTTTTGCGGAAGATTAAGCCCGCAACCGCCGCAGTTATACATATTTTTCTTGTCGTCGCCCGACGCGTTGACGACGGGCGGAAACTTGTTGTCCTCTACGAGTTTTTTGTATTCTCCGAATAATTGAGCGTCGATCGAGTTGCGCAATTCTTCCAATTCGGCTTTCAGTTTATTAAGCTCTGCCGCTTTGGAATTGACAAGCGCGGCATGCTTTTCGCGCGCCGCGGCGTGCTGTTGCTGTGCGGCTTTGCCCGATTTGAGCGCATCTGCGCGACGCTTACACACGGACTTGGATTTTTCGTCAACGTCGTGCATTTTTTTATCGGCGGACTGGAATTTGGATTTAAGACTTTCGAGCCGCTTGACGCGCGCTTCCAACTCTTCCTCGCTGTCGCCCACGCCGTTTTCGAGTTCCGCGAGCAACGCTTCGTTGTCGTCTATATATTTTTGCAGTTCGCCGTACATTTCCAAAAGCCCGCTCGCCTGCTGATCGCAATCGACAAGCGTTTGTTTCGCTTCGTTAAACGCGCGTTTATTCTTGTTCATGCTGACGAGCGCGTCGTCGCGTTCGAGCACGGCGTTGAGCTTACGTAGCTCTATATCCTTTTTTTGGTATTCTATCAGTTTGGTAAATTTTTGTTTAACGTTTTCGTCCATAATTCTCTCCTTTTTATATATGTGTTGTTTCAATTTAAAGTTACGTCCGCGTCTGCGCCTTGCAGTCGCAAAGCCGCCGTGACGGCTTGCAGTCGCGCTTTGTTTTTTTGGGGCGCGCGCGAATATGTCGCGTGTAGTTTTTTCAGTCTTTCGGTCAACACGGCGCTGGGGCGCGCGACGTTCATGCCGAATAGTAATTGAAGTTCGCTCACCTCGCCGTGCTCCACGCCCAATCGCGCGCGTATAACCGAATAGTATTTGCCGCGTTCCGCGACGGGTATGTCGTCCGTAATGCCGTAACCGAGCGCGAACAATGTACGCCTAACGGCGTCTTCGTCGCGGTGCGGACACAGCACAACCGTTTGCGGCAAGCGTTCTGCGGATTTTAAAATTTCGCATATAAGCAGTCCGCCCATGCCCGCAATTATCGCTTCGTCGCAAATATAAGCTATGCCGTCGCAACATTTAAACTCGACGTTGTCCGCCCCGCCTAATCGCAATTTGGCTTTTTGCAAGCATTTTTCGCTTATGTCGGACGCAATAACTTTTTGAGCGATACCGCTTTCCGCACAGTAAGCGGCGATTTTTGCATGGTCGCAACCGACATCGGCTATAATAGTCGCGGGCGTTATCAGCGATTTAATTACGTCGAGCCGCCCGCTCATCTATCGGTAAAATCTTTCAGTCGCTTCGACCTGTTGGGATGGCGAAGTTTACGCAACGCTTTGGCTTCTATCTGACGTATACGCTCGCGAGTGACGCCGAATTCCTTTCCTACGTCTTCCAACGTGCGCGGGTGCGCGTCGTCCAAGCCGTAACGCAAGCGTATAACCATTTCCTCACGCGGCGTGAGCGTATTAAGCACCGCCGCAAGCTGTTCGCGCAGCATGCCCGCCTCGGCAAAGTCGTGGGGGGCTTTGGATTTTTCGTCTTCGAGGAAGTCGCCCAAGTGACTGTCCTCCTCCTCGCCGACAGGCATTTCCAACGACACGGGGTCTTGACTTATGCGCTGTATTTCCATAACGCGATCAACGGGCAATTCCATTTCTTCGGCTATCTCCTCCGGTGTGGGATCTCTGCCGAGCCGTTGCACAAGTATGCGGTTTGTCCTTGCGAGTTTGTTTATTGTTTCCACCATGTGCACCGGTATGCGGATCGTGCGGGCTTGGTCGGCTATCGCGCGAGTTATCGCCTGTCTTATCCACCACGTGGCATAGGTCGAAAATCTGAAACCTTTGGTGTAGTCGAATTTCTCGACCGCTTTCAGAAGACCCAAATTTCCTTCCTGAATAAGGTCGAGCAACTGCATGCCGCGCCCGACGTAACGCTTGGCGATAGCAACGACAAGGCGCAGGTTGGCTTCGGTAAGTCTGTTCTTTGCGTCCTCGTCGCCGTCCGACATTAGCTTTGCGAGCTTGGTTTCCTCGTCGGCGTTTAGCAACGGAATTTTGCCTATGTCTTTAAGAAAAACCTTGACGGGGTCGTCCGTGCCGATCTCGCCGCCGATAAGCGTTTCTATGTTTTTAAGTTCTGCGTTTTTGACCTGTCCGTCGGTGATTTCTATTTCGCTCTCGCGGATAATGCGCATGGCTTCTTCGAGCTGTTGCGCGTCCGCGCCGCACTCTATGGTTAATTTTTCGCCTATTTCCACGTTGGAAAGAAAACTGCGCGTTTTGCCGAGCGCGATTAGCTTGGACAACGCGTTGTTCATTTTAGACGTAAGTATCGGCGCTTTTACGCCGTCTTTAAGAATATTTATCGAATAATCCTCGAACAGTTTGAGCGCGTAATCCATGTCCTTTGCGCCCGCTTCGAGCGGAACAAGACGTTCCAACAGCGTGTTATATTCGATACCGCCGTCGGTGGCGGAACGCAACAGGTCGAACAGCGCAGACTGTATTTCGGCGCGCGGCGCATACTGCGCGTCAATATCGGACATATCCGACGCGGACTGTTTTTTCGATTCTTTATTCTTGTCTTTCATGTGTATCTCTCCTTAACTGCGATATTTGGTCAGCTTTGACCGTTCCGTGGACAGCTTGCCTATTCGTTCTATTATTTCGTTCTTGTCGCTCGCCGTCTTTACTATTTCGTTAAGCCGCGCGATTTCCGTTTCGAGTACGCGACGGTACAACTCGTTCTCCACGTCGGCGAACTTTTGTCTGTCGTCGCCGGGGAGTTGCTTGTAATCAAACAATTCGTTCAACAGCGGATTGTCGTCGCCGAACGCCGCTTCCAAATCCGTCCTGTCGAACCCGACGTTGTCGCGGCACCACTCGTACAGATTGGCAGTGAAGTCGTCTGGCATTGCTTCCTTTACGTTCTTTTCGCAACGCGCGTACTCGCGCCCGTTTACTATACTCGACAGATAGAATTTGACCGCGTCGTCGAGCGGTTTTGCGCGTTGCGCCGCATGCCGCTGTTCTATGCGCGCTTGCGGTTTTTCGGGCGCGGTTTTAACCGCATAATTCGCCTGCCGCTTCAACGCGTCTACCGAAAAGTTAGTGTGCTTGGCAATATAATTAAAATACTGCTCTTGCTCTATCGGGTTATTGAGTGCGGTGACGACCTTTGTGCTCTCTATTGCGAACTGCGCGCGCTCGTCGGGATCGTTCAAATTGTACCGAGCTTGCAGAACGTCGATTTTATAGGCTGTAAGCGGGATTGCCTCGTCGAGCAGTTTTTGATAACCCGCCGCGCCGTCGCGCTTGATAACGTCGTCGGGATCGAGTCCGTTCGGCAGCCTTACGACCTTGACGGTGATACCCGTTTCCCGAAGAATATCCAGTCCGCGAAGCGTGGCTTTTTGCCCTGCCGTGTCGCCGTCGTAACTGATGTACACCAAATCGCTGTACAGTTTCAGTTGCTTGGCTTGACGCGTAGTGAGCGCGGTGCCCATTGACGCAACGGCGGTATCGAAACCCGCTTTATGCAAAGCGATTACGTCCATATACCCTTCCGCCATAATCACGTAAGGAATAGGCGCGGCGGCTTTGCGCTTTTTAAGCAGGTTTATGCCGTAAATTACCTTGGACTTATCAAATATTTCGGTTTGCGAGCTGTTGCGGTATTTGGCAAAATGCACGTCTTTTTCGAGCGTGCGCCCGCCGAACGCAACCACGTTGTTCATGTTGTCGATTATCGGGTACATCAGCCGTCTGCCGAATACGTCGTATTCCCGACCGTCCTTTTTTTCGGCTATGCCCGCCGCGTTGATCTGCTCGTAAGTGTAGCCCTTGGATTTAAGATAGTCAAGCATTTCGTTAAAATCGAGGCTCGCGCCCAGTCCGAAACGTCGCACCATAGGTTGAGTTATAACGCGTTCTTCCAAATAGTCTTTAAATATTTTCGCGCGCGGGCTTGACAAGTTTTCGTGATAGTGCCGCGCCGCGTCGCGCATTAGGTTCAGCAGTGTTTCGCGGCGTTTTTTGTCTACGTGACCGCTTCCGCGTCCGCCCGATTTAAAGTCCGGAATTTCCATGCCCGCTTGTTCCGCGAGCATTTTAAGCGCGTCGATAAATTCGACGTTTTCCATTTTTTTAACAAAGGACAAAGCGTTGCCGCTCTCCTTGCAACCGAAGCAGTGAAACATCTGCTTGTCCGCGGATATGGAAAACGACGGTTGCGTTTCGTGATGAAACGGGCAACACGCCCAATAGGTGTTTCCCTTGCGCTCGACTTTGACATATCGCGAAATCAGCGACACTATATCTGTCTTGTCGAGCACGCTCGTAATGTAATCGGAAAATTCCCTGTCTTCCACAAAACTCCTTGACTTTATGCGGGCACGATCGCCGTAACGTCCGCCCCGTAAAAAACAGAGCGGCGCGGCGCAAACGCGCACTGTCCGTTAAACGGATTGCCGCAAACACACCGCAAACCGCGACCAACGCCGCACGCCTATATTACAGCTTCGACCAATTTTGCGGCACGGTTATGCTCTCGAATTTACAAACGGCGTATCTGTCGGACATGGTCGATATATAGTCGCATACGCGCCTTGCGATAGGTTCGGACTCGTAAATGAACTGTTTGGGCATTTCGTTTTCGTGATCGCAATAGTACAGGTACAGATATTCGATCATCTTGATTGCCTTTTTTTCTTCCGATTTCGCAAGCGGTGAAGTATAAACTTTATCGAACATGTATTGCCGAAGTTCGTTCATGCCCTGCGCAAACTCCGCGGTCTGCGCAACTGTATTTTTGCCATAACTTTCGGTTATTATATCGGAAATCATGGACGAAATGCGTTTGGAGTGACTGTCGCCGAATAAATCCGTAAAACGCTTGGGAATATCGTTTGCCGCGATAACTCCGCCGCGCACCGCGTCGTCTATATCGTGGTTTATATACGCTATTCTGTCCGCAAAAGCAACGACGTTGCCTTCGAGCGTAACGGCTTTGCCTTCGCCCGTGTGGTTGAGTATGCCGTCGCGCACCTCGAACGTGAGGTTCATGCCCTTGCCGTCGTTCTCGATACAATCGACCATGCGCAAGCTCTGCTCGTTATGCGTGAAATGCGTGAACTTGCCGAGCGCGCGCTCGCCGGCATGACCGTAAGGCGTGTGACCGAGGTCGTGACCGAGCGCGATTGCTTCCGTCAAATCCTCGTTAAGCCGCAAACTGCGCGCAATAGTGCGCGCAATTTGGCTTACTTCGAGTGTGTGCGTAAGGCGCGTTCTGTAATGATCGCCCTCGGGCGACAAAAACACTTGCGTTTTGTGCTTTAAACGCCGAAACGCCTTACTGTGGATAATTCGGTCGCGGTCGCGCTGAAATTCGGTGCGCAAAGGACAGGACGGCAACGGACGCGCGCGTCCCCTGCTGTCGCAGTCCTTACACGCATAAGGCGACAAATATTTGTCTTGAATTTCATATACGATCGCTTTGTAGTCCATAAGTATTCCAAAAGCCGAAACAGCTTTTATAGGGCGTTTCGGCTTTATCGAAATCCGGATTTTTAATTACTTTCTCGGATTTTTGATGTTAGCTTGCGCTGCGGCAAGTCTGGCGATAGGCACGCGGTACGGCGAGCAGGACACATAGTCCAAACCTATCGCGTGGCAGAACTCGATAGACGAAGGATCGCCGCCGTGTTCGCCGCAGATACCGCAATGCAGTGTTTTGCGTTCGCCCTTGCCGAGCTTGACCGCTGTTTCCATGAGCTTACCGACGCCTACCGTGTCGAGCTTTGCAAACGGGTCGAACTCGTAAATCTTGTTGGCATAGTAGCTAGGCAAGAACTTGCCCGCGTCGTCGCGGCTGAACCCGAACGTCATTTGCGTGAGGTCGTTGGTGCCGAAGCAGAAGAATTCCGCTTCCTTGGCGATCTCGTCGGCGGTGAGCGCCGCGCGCGGGATTTCTATCATGGTCCCGACTTCGTATTTAAGGTTGACGCCCGACGCCTTGATAACTTCGTCCGCAGTGTTGACAACCGTCTTTTTAACGAACGCCATTTCTTTGACTTCGCCGGTAAGCGGTATCATGATTTCGGGAACGACTTTCCACTTGGGATGACGTTTCTGCACCGCGATTGCGGCTTTGATAACCGCTTTGGTCTGCATAACCGCAATTTCGGGATACGTGACCGTAAGGCGGCAACCGCGGTGACCCATCATCGGGTTAAACTCGTGCAAGTCGGATATAAGCTGTTTGATTTGTGCAACGGTCTTGCCCTGCGTTTTGGCAAGCGCCGCAATGTCCGCATCGTCGGTCGGAACGAACTCGTGCAGAGGCGGATCGAGGAAACGGATTGTAACGGGCTGACCTTCGAGCGCTTCCATAAGTCCCTCGAAGTCTGCTTGTTGCATGGGCTCGATTTTGGCGAGCGCCGCTTCGCGTTCTTCGACGGTGTCCGAGCAGATCATTTCGCGGAACGCGCCGATACGCGTCGGCTCGAAGAACATGTGCTCGGTACGGCAAAGACCGATACCCTGCGCGCCGAACGCCGCGGCTTGTTTCGCGTCGTTGGGGGTGTCCGCATTGGTGCGAACGCCGAGCGCTTTGTATTTATCGGCAAGCGACATAATTCTGCCGAAGTAGCCGGAGTTGGGGTCGGCGGGAACCGTGGGGATCATTATGTCGTAAATGTTGCCCGTAGATCCGTCCAAAGACAGCGCGTCGCCCTCTTTGTAAACCTTGCCGCCGAGGGTGAAACGCTTGTTTTCCTCGTCCATCTTGATGTCGCCGCAACCGGACACGCAGCAAGTTCCCATGCCGCGCGCAACGACCGCCGCGTGCGAAGTCTGTCCGCCGCGAACGGTAAGAATACCCTGTGCGTACTTCATGCCCTCGATGTCCTCGGGGCTGGTTTCCAAACGGACAAGAACAACCTTGTTGCCTTTTTTGCCCTCGATAACCGCGTCTTCCGCAGTAAATACGATAGAGCCTGCCGCCGCGCCGGGGGACGCCGCAATGCCTTTGCCGACTACATTGCTCTTGTCGGCGGCTTTGAGCGCTTTCGGGTCGAACTGCGGGTGCAAAAGCATATCGAGCGATTTGGCGTCGATCTGCATCAACGCTTCCTGCTCGGAAATCATTTTTTCGTCGATAAGGTCGCAAGCGATCTTGATAGCGGCGGCGGCGGTGCGCTTGCCGTTACGGGTTTGGAGCATGTACAACTTGCCCTGCTCGATAGTGAACTCCATGTCCTGCATGTCGCGGTAATGGTTTTCGAGCGTGTTGCAAACCTGCAAGAACTGCTTGTAAACGTCGGGAAGAACTTCCGCCATTTTGGAAATGGGCATCGGCGTGCGAACGCCTGCAACGACGTCTTCGCCCTGCGCGTTCATAAGGAACTCGCCCATAAGACCTTTTTCGCCCGTGGCGGGGTTACGCGTGAACGCAACGCCCGTGCCGCAATCGTCGCCCATGTTGCCGAAAGCCATCATCTGGACGTTGACTGCCGTGCCCCACGAATACGGAATGTCGTGGTCCATGCGGTAAATGTTTGCGCGGGGGTTGTCCCACGAACGGAAAACGGCTTTGATAGCCTCGAACAACTGTTCTTTCGGGTCGTTGGGGAACTCTTTGCCGAGCTGGTTTTTGTATTCCGCTTTAAACTGATGAGCAAGAGCTTTAAGGTCGTCCGCAGTCAAGTCCACGTCGAACTCCACGCCCTTTTCTTCCTTCATCTTGTCGATGAGTTTTTCAAAGTATTTTTTGCCGACTTCCATAACAACGTCCGAGAACATCTGGATAAAACGGCGGTAGCAGTCCCACGCCCAACGGGGGTTGCCCGACTTGGTGGCAATGGTATTTACAACGTCCTCGTTAAGACCGAGGTTGAGAATGGTGTCCATCATGCCGGGCATGGACGCTCTCGCGCCGCTTCGCACGGAAACAAGCAAAGGATTCTCTTTGTCTCCGAACTTTTTGCCGCAGATCTTCTCCATCTTGTCGATGTAGGTCATTATTTCTTTCTGAATATCGTCGTTTATTTTACGACCGTCTTCATAGTACTGGGTGCACGCCTCGGTGGAAATAGTGAAGCCTTGGGGTACGGGCAAGCCGATGTTAGTCATTTCGGCGAGGTTCGCGCCCTTGCCGCCCAAAAGCTCGCGCATTTTGGCGTTACCTTCGGTAAAAAGATAACAGTACTTTTTTGCCATTGTTTTTATTCTCCTTGAATATAGTTTTTGTCCACAAAGTAGTTTAACAAAAATAAATAGAAAAAGCAAGCAATTTTACAACTTTTTGCAATTTTTAGAGGATTTTGCCGTATTTGCCCGCAACTATTAGGTCGAATTTTGCAGCGTTTTGTCGCACGCGTAAAAGCCCTTCGCTATTTTCCGTATAAATCTATCGAGTCCACGCTTTTAAGCCCGATGTCGAAGTTGCGTTGAAACTCGCCGCACACGAATTTGAGCGCGCGGCGCGACAGATCCCTGTCGCTCGCCTGCTCGTAACCGTTGCGTTGCGCATAGCCGAGCATTTGCACGGGCGAAGTCGGCTCGCCGCCGACGTATGTATATTCTCTGAAAAACCCCGTAAGCTCCAACAGCCGCGTCATGTATACCGCCGCCTGATAGTACGGGTCGCAATCGGGGCGCAACGCCTGCAACAGCTTTAAAAATTCCAAAAACACGGGCGCGTGCGTTTGCTCGTCGCCGAGCGCCGCAACCGTCGCTTCCGCCGCGACCGAAGCCGCGGTAAAAACTTTCAAGTCCGCGCAAAGCAAAAAACCGTCGCTTATCAGGAACGGGTCTATAACCGTCAAGAACGCGCCCTTATTGGCTGTGAGCCGAGCGTCGTAAACGGTAAACTCCTGCGCAAACGGTTTTAACTTTGCTTTCGCTTTTTTCACGCCGCGAAGCAACACGGTAACCATACCGTGCTCTGCGGTAAGCACTTTTGCCAGCCTGTCGTTTTCGCGGTAATCGCTTATTTTAAGCGTAACGCATTTATCGGTAAAATCAATCATTGCGCCCTCTTTTCCGCGAAAACTTTTGCTTGGTATATCCTAACGCTTTTCGTTGGATTTTTCGCGTTCTTTTACATACATGGAATAGTACCGCGGTTCGCCCGTCGAGCAAAACAAATCCCAAAACATCTTTTCGTCGTTTTCCATAATAATCCCTCCACCGTTATTTTGCATATCGGCAAAGAAAATATGCGCCGCGACTAATAACCTATGTCTTTGAGTATGTCCGATCGATCGCGCCAGCCCGTGCGCACCTTGACAAACAGTTCGAGGTAAACGGACTCGCCGAGCATGCGCTCGATGTCGCGCCGCGCCGACTGACCTATGCGTTTTATCATTTCTCCGCCGTCGCCAATCGCTATTTGTTTATGCGACTGCTTGTCGACTATCACGTCGCACGAAATGCGTATGGGTTGCGCCGATTCGTCCACCTGTCTGACGCTTACCCCCACGCCGTGCGGGATTTCGTCCTGCAAAAACAACAACGCCTTTTCGCGCACCGTTTCCGCTATTAAAAACTTAACGGGTCTGTCTGTATACTCGTCCGCCGGAAATAAGAACCCGCCGTCCTTGCACTCCTCGAACAGCGCGGCTTTAAGCACGTCTATATTTCTGCCCGTTTTACAGCTTGTGGGGATAACGTCCTTGACGGACTTACCCTCGCCCCGCGTCATGAGCGGGTTTAGTTTTTCCAAAATGGGATAAACGCCGTCGTAACCCTTTAAGTCGGTTTTGTTTACCGCTATATACAGCGGCGCTTTGCATTTAAGCCGTTCGGTTATAAGTTTTTCGTCCGCCTCGGTCATGCCTTTCGTGCTGTCGAGCACCACCAGTACAACATCAGCGTCGCCGCCGAGCGAGCTTCGTATGCTTTTGTCCATGTGTTCGTCCAGTTTGGTGCGCGGTTTAAACATACCCGGGGTGTCGAGGAATATTATCTGCCTGCTACCCTCGGTGCAAATCCCCGTTATTCTGTCGCGCGTCGTTTGCGGCTTGGGCGAAACTATGGAAACTTTTTCGCCTACTATCGCGTTTACTATGGACGACTTGCCCGCGTTTGGTCTGCCGACAACCGCGACCACTACCGATTTATCCTGTTCGGCGAGCGCAGCTTCTTCGAGTTCGCGCATTTTCGCTTTGTCGTTTTCGTCGATATGATCGTAACCGAGCAAGTGCAACATGCCGTGCACGAACAAATAATTGACCTCGCGCGCGCCCGTGCCGTACTCCTCCGCCTGACGCGCCGCCGCGTCGAGGTTTATGGCTATTTCGCCCAAAACGACAGCTTTTTGCTGCTCGTCGTAATCGTTAGGATAATTTTTTCGCGTAAAATCGACTATCCTGTCGAGCGCGGGATAACTCAACACGTCCGTCGTGCCGTCCACGCCGCGCGTCGTCTTGTTAAGTTCGCGCATACTCGCGTCGTCCGTAACCGCTATATCGACGGTTGCGTCGCCTTTGAGTTTGAGCATGTGAAAAATAATTCCCGCAAGCCTGTTGAATCCCGCTTGCACTTCTCCCGTGAGTTTAAACATTTATGCCGCCGCGTCCGATATTGTATTTTATGCGTTTGTGGAACAATCCGCCGAACGCGCCGACAATCGCCTCGCGTATCGCCGTCAAGTCTTTCATCGTTATTTCGCAGTTGTCGAACTGTCCGAGCTTTAACCGCTCGTCAATCATGCCGCGCAACAGCTTGTCCACCTTTTCGCCCGTCGGGTTGTCCATGGCGCGGATCGCCGCTTCCGCGGAATCGCAAATCATGATGATCGCGCCTATCTTGCCCGTGGGGATTTCGCCGTAATAGCGGTATTCGTCCATATCGACGTCGCCGTCGGTAAGAGACTTCGCTTTATTGAAAAAGTACATAATCGGCAATGTGCCGTGATGTTCTATCGTAACGCGCGCCACTTCCTCGGGTATGCGGTACTTTTTGCACAGCTCGTATCCGTCGACCGTGTGCTTGCGAATAATTTCCGCGGACACCTCGGGCAGAATTTCGTCGTGAGGGTTGTAGCCCGCCTGATTTTCGGTAAAATATTCGACGTTATTGAGCTTGCCTACGTCGTGATAGTAAGCGCACGCGCGCGCAAGATAAGTATCCTCGCCTATTGCATCGGCGCAGATTTCGGCAAAGTTGGCTACCGCCAAACAGTGGTTAAACGTTCCGGGAGCTTCCGTGCTCAACCTGCGAATAAGCGGCGCTTTGTGGTTGGTAAGCTCCATAAGTTTATAGTCGCTCGTAAGATTGAAAATCCACTCGATAATAGGCTCGATAACCGCTGTAAGCAACAGTTCGCCCGCGACCGAAAAACCTATATACATGACGTTATCGAAAAACGGTTTAAAGTCGAGCTTGTACGTGGACAGCAACACGCCGTACACCAACAACGTGACAACGCCCGTAACGAACGAACGCAATACAGACACGGCGCGCGTCATGTCCGACGGGAACGAATACGTTGCGACCGCGCCGCAAATCATGCCCGCGAGCAGAGTAAACGCAACGGCGGGAAATTGACTGTAATCGAGCGTAGCTATTAACACGAACGACGAAATCCAGCACGAAAACGCATTAAGGACAAACGCGTCGCTCCGTTTGGAAAACGGCAACACAAGCATTGACGTAAGCGCGACGCATATCAAGTACGGATTGAACGCGACCACAACTATATTCACGACTACTACAAAAGTAAATATAGCCATTAACGCGCCCGCGCGTTTTAACGAAAACAGTAATTCTTTGCGCGATACGACCATATACACGTACAGCGCGACAAGAAAAAACGCAAATACGAATACGTACAGCGTGTATGCTTCCGTATCGTTCATGCCGAATATGCCCTTACCCGGACTTACGAAGTGCACAAACAATACGAGCGTTATGTAAATAACGGCGAAAACTATCGCAAAAATTCCCGCAAGCCAAAAGTACGCGCCGCGCGGCGGTTCGTATGACGTTGCGCTATTGTCGTTCGGTTTTTCCGCTTCCCGCATGATTTCTCCTTTGAGTTGTCTGTCTGTTGTAATTATTGTACGCTTTGACTATTTTCATAACAAGCCCGTGCCGCACTACGTCGTCTTCCGACAGCCGCACAAACGCTATGCCGTCCACGTCCTTTAAAACCTGTTCCGCTTCGACAAGCCCCGACGGTTCGCCGCGCAAGTCGATTTGCGTAACGTCGCCCGTCACTATGGCGCGACTGCCTTCGCCGAACCGAGTCAAAAACATTTTCATCTGTTCGGGCGTGGTGTTCTGCGCTTCGTCGAGAATAATAAACGCGTGCGACAGCGTTCTTCCACGCATGTACGCGAGCGGCGCGATTTCCACCGTACCGCGCTCGATTAGTTTTGTATAGTCCGCGCCGAACATTTCGCCGAGCGCGTCGTACAGCGGCTTTAAGTAAGGATCGACTTTCATTTGAAGATCCCCCGGCAAAAAGCCCAATTTTTCGCCCGCCTCGATTGCGGGGCGCGTGAGTATTATTCTGTCCGCCTGTCCTTTCTTGACGGCGTTAGCCGCCATGGCAACGGCAAGATAGGTCTTACCCGTGCCCGCCGGACCTATCGCAAAAGTCAATAGATTGGAGTTTACAGCGTCCACGAATTTTTTTTGACGCAACGTCTTCGCGTAGATTTTTTGCCCGTGCGCGTTTACGCATACGGGTTGAGCGGAAATATTTTCTATCCCGTCGGGATCGTCCGTCAAAATGTCGAAATATCTGCGGACGGTGTCGGGCGTGACGTGCTCGCCTCGGCGAACGGCGGCAATAAGTTTATCGAGCATAAGCTCCGCCGTTTCCGTATTTTTCCCGATTATTTCCACGCTGTCGGCGGCGGTGCGAACAGTCACGCCGCACAGCTCCTCCAACGCCTTTATATTCGCGTCATACGCGCCGAACACGGCGCGCAATTCGTCGTTGTGAATACTCTTTTTCAAAACGTTTTTACGCTCTCCGAAGTTTATGTAATTGCTTGCGGCGGGGCTTGTTCTCTTTCCACGCCGCGGGATATAAGCGCTTCGCCGCTTAAAAATACGTGTACGGAATACAATCCCGCAACAGACTGCGTTACGTTATACGAATACTCGAAGTCGCCTGCAAAATTCATTTCTTCGATTTTTGCCGTCGCATAGTCGCGCGCCACTTCGTCAATGTCGCGTTCCGCTTCCACGGGCGCGGTTTCGTAAAACGTGTATGTCGTGACGTACAGCGGTATCAACACGTCATAGTTTGCCGTGTGCGCGACCGTTTCATACGAGGCGTAAGGCGATTTAACCTTGCCGATCGAATGTCCGAACAAACCGAACACCGTCTTTTTACTCGACTTGCCCGTGCGCCGATACTCCACCGCCGCGCGCGAAACGTCCGCGCTGAACGTTACGGAAACTTTGCCGTATATTTCCGCGTCGCAGTCCGCAGTGTACAAAAGTTCGCCGCTTGTGGAATACACGTCGCCGTTAGCCAGCATGTCGCCGCGCTTGACTATATCGCCGCGCGCCACCGTCGCCGTGCCGCTCCGCATAATTATGCGAGTGACCGTCGCGTCGTAATCGGACACATACGCGCCGTTTTTGCCGTGCGCGATATAATCCTTTGCTTCGAGAACGCGGACGTATAACGTCGTGCCCGAAATTTCGCACGACGCGTCGGCAACGCCTTCCAGCCCGTCGAGCGCGGACGGCGCAATCGGCGCAATATCCGATTTTTTCCGTCCCACGCGCACGCCTACGCTGTTGAGCGCGCTCTCGATTGCCGCCGCCGACAGTTTTTCGTTGCCGTCGATTTCTATGCGCCAAACATATCCGTATGAAATGTACAGCCCCGCGACCGAAGCTACCGCGCCGAGCAAAAGCCCCGCGCGCGACAGCCAGAACGCCATTCTGCGCCCCATGCCGTACTTCTCGCCCGCGTCGTAATTATAACACATTTCATCTAAAATAGCAATAGCTTTGGGCATGTCTTTTTTTCGTATTTTAAAGCGTGTTTTCCCGCCCACGGCACGCAGATCGCTCACCGTAATACCCGCCGCGGACAGCCGTGCCGCGACCGACGTTTTGTCGCCGCTCACCGCTAACTCCGTCCTCGGCAATATGCCGTAATTGCGATAATTAAATCCGTCGGGCAGGTTTTTTAGTTTGGACTTAATCACGGCATAAACCGCTTTACGCTTTTTAAGCCGAGCGGCGGCAAGCTCCTCGCGCGCTTTTTTCAGTTTTGCGCGCTCCGCCTCGCGCTCCTTTTTCATTGCGGCAACCGCGTTTTTATGCCTCTGCCGTTCGATATCGCGTTGCGCCTTTGCCTGCGCGTTCTCGCGCTCTTTCCTGTCGGCTTCCATCTTTTTGCGCCGCGCGTTTTCGAGATCGCGTTGCGATTTCAGTCTGCGCCGTTCGCGCTCCTCGCGTTCCTTTTGCGCCGCTCGCTCCGCCGCCTTTTCCGCTTTACGCTTGTCCGTCGCCGAAGCGACAGCTTTTCGGCGTTGTTTATTATCCCTGTCCGCGACTGTCGGTTTGACGTTTTTCATAGATCGTTCACCGTAAATCCCGTAATTTTACCCGTCACCGCGGCACAATCGCTCGACAATTCCTTAACGGCAAGATTTTCGCCGCAAACGGAAATAAGCGCGTTGGGCGCTTTGAAAATCATTTCCGTTTCGTCTATCTTGACGGGGCGCGCGCTTTCTATATAAAACGCGTCGCGCCCGAACAGCACCGCTTGGAATTTAAATTCCGCGGTTTTTGAAAACACTTTTGCCGCTTGCTCTATAAAACTCATAACGGTACATATTATGAATTTTATCGCCGCGGTAGAACATTGCCGTTATTTACTTACGCTTCGCTGTCCGCCTGCGCGACGCGCTCGACAATTATCTTGTCGGGCGTAATTCCGGTAATCCTAACGCGCTCGCCCTGCTTTATGGGCGTTTCGCTGTACACTACAAGGTTAATATCGTTGATAGTCGCGTTGCCCGTTAAGTCTATGGGAGTGTTGGCAACACCCACGCTGTCTATAAGCGCGTTATACCGCCTGCGCCGCGCGCCCGCGCGTTCTATACGCGCCACTTTAAGCCAGTCGCGCTTTTGCGTTGCGATAGACACAATATGCACGCAGAACAACAGCACGCATGTCAACATCACAAACATAAACGCTTCGCCCGCCGATCCGTAAATCATGCGCGAGATGAACGCCGCGCCGAGAAGTCCCAGTCCGAGGCTGTAAGCAACGCCATGCATCGGTTGAAAAAACTCGATGCAAAACAGTATAAAGCCCGTTATCCACAGGCATACCGTAAGCATATTTATCGAGCCGAACAGCTCTTTAAAACTCTCGGTCGGCGACATAATTTAATTATTCCGTAGTATGGCGTTATAGTAAAACAAAACCTGTTGAGCGTAACCCGCATACGTGCCGTACTTTTCCATGACGCGCCGACGGAGTTGCGATTCCGTTTCCATGCCCTGCCGTTGCGTTTTGAGCATCCACGTATCGACGGGAAAAACCTCCAACCGCCCGAGCGAAAACAAGGTGACGCAGTCCGCGACCTTGCGCCCCACTCCCGGCAACGACATGAGCATTTTTTCGGCGTCCGTCGTGTCTGCGGCGTGCAGTCTGTTGAGTATATCCGTTTGCGCGCAAATTTTTGCGCTGTCCGATATGTACTGCGAACGGTAGCCGCAACCTATTGCGTTGAGCTGACGAAGCGGTATTGCGGCGAGCTGTTTGGGCGTGGGAAAAACGTCGCCGTACAACCCGCACAGCCTGTTTATAATAGCCTTAATGCGCGGAATATTGTTGTTGGCGGAAATTATAAACGATATTATCGTTTCAAACAGCGGTTGACGCAAAATGCGCAACGCGCCGCAACTTTCGAGCGCGGGACGAAGTTCGGGAAAACGCGACAGCTCGCGCTTGGTGCGGTTCACGTCGCGATCGAGATTGAAAAAATTGACGAAATAATCGACGGACGCGGTTTCTATTATCACGTCGCTACCCGAAGCGTAAATGTCGCAACTGTGCCCGCCCGACTTGACCGTGTATCCGTTTTCGGTCTTTTCGTAACGAAAAAGCTGACCGCATTCGAGGGTCGCTTTTACGTCCAGCGCAGCCGCGCTCACGGCTATTTTATTTGCTTCGGTCTTATACATCTTATTATTCCTTTAACGGCCTACGCCAAATCGTTTCGCCGCCCGCGCGCGAAAACTTTATTATTGCAAAAAAGGGCTTTAACGCCCTTTTTTTAATTTGCCATCGGGTAAACGCTTACCTGTTTACGATTGTTTTTATTCTCGAACTTGACTTTGCCGTCCACAAGCGCGAACAACGTGTCGTCGCCGCCGCGTCCGACGTTGTCGCCGGGATGAACTTTCGTTCCGCGTTGACGTATGAGAATATTACCGGCCAATACGAACTGACCGTCCGCACGTTTTACGCCGAGGCGTTGCGCGTTACTGTCGCGTCCGTTTTTGGTGGAACCGCCGCCCTTTTTGTGAGCGAATAACTGAATATCTATAAACATATTATGTTTCCTCCAATTTTAGATTTTGCGGATAACCGCTCGATAAGTCCTGTAAGCCAATGCGCATTGCTCGAAGTATTACGTCCGCGTCGTGGTTGTGTTCCCCGTCGGGAACCTCGAACTCGAACTTTGCCGACTTTTTGTCGCGCGTGTATTTAACTTCGCCCGCTATGTCGCTTATGGCAAGATACGCCGTTTGTACGAGAGTCGATACAGCCGCGCACAGTATGTCGTTGCCGCTTTCGGCAAGGTCGCTGTGACCGACGGCGCGCACGCCCGTTATTCTGCCGTTCCTATTGAACAGCGTGACGGTTATCATACTATTGCGTCTATTTTTATGCGCGTATAGTTTTGACGGTGACCCTGTCTTTTACGCACGTTCTTTTTAGCTTTGTACTTAAAGACAACAACCTTGGGAGCCTTGTACTGACGAACGACAGTCGCGCTGACGGTTTTTCCTTCCGCCTCCGCGCCCGCGACGATTTTGTCGCCCTCGCCCGTTAAAAGCACTTTCAGGTTGACGGTAGAGCCGACTTCCGCGTCCAAACGCTCGACGTCGAGAACGTCGCCCGCATTTACGCGGTACTGCTTACCGCCCGTTTCGATAATTGCAAACATAGCATAACCTCCGTTTAGTATTCGCCGTCGGGGTTTCGGAAAAACCGAATTAAAAAACCCTTTTCGTGCGGTTCTCTGCTATTATACACGCCGCGCAAAATTTTGTCAAGCGGAAATCGGGGATAAAAGATATTTTTTATAACCTGTTTCGGCGCGGCGCACCGCATTATCGGCACATTGTCCGCAACCTTTATTCTGCCGACACTGCGCGATATAATCTATGTTATAATGCCGAAATTTATATGTTTTGTGTCAAAAAACATATTTACATATAAACCCGTATGTTTTATACTTGTTTCGACAAAATCTTTTTACGCGGAGGACATAATTATGCCCGACAAAACTTTTACCGCGGCTATTATCGGGTGCGGAAATCGCGGCACGGACGTTTACGGCAATATTATGCACGGAATGCCCGACAAATACAAAATTACGGCGCTGTGCGATATTAACGCCGAACGGCTTGACATTGCAGGCAAAAAGTTCGACGTTCCCGACGCATTGCGATTTATCGACGAAGTCGAGTTTTTTGCGGAAAAGCGCGCAGACGTGTTGGTTATCGCGACGCTCGACGGCGATCATGTGCGGCAAGCCGTCCGCGCACTCGAACTCGGTTACGATATACTGCTCGAAAAACCGATCACAGATAAAATCGAGGAGTGCGAAAAATTGCTCGCGGCGCGCAAAAAGTACGGCGGCAAGATTATTGTTTGTCACGTCCTACGCTACTCTCCCGCTTTTTTGGAGTGCGAAAAAATATTGCAGTCGGGCGAGCTGGGCAGGCTTGTAGCTATTCAAGCGATTGAACAGGTTGCGTACTGGCATCAAGCGCACAGCTTTGTGCGCGGCAACTGGCGCAACCGCGAAGAAACCGCGCCCATGATACTCGCAAAGTGCTGTCACGACATTGACTTGTTGCAATATTACGCGCAGTCGGAGTGCGACAGCGTTTCGTCCGTCGGCGACCTTGCGTATTTCAATCCGGACAACGCGCCCGACGGCGCGACGGCGCGGTGCTATGACTGTCCGCATGTAGATAGTTGCGCATACAGCGCGGTCAAACTCTATGTAGACGATTGGAAGAACAAGGGCTGTCCCGACCATAAATGGCCGCAATGCGTTATCACGAACGCCCGCCCGCTGACCGAGCCCGCGCTGATAAAAGCGTTGCGCGAAGGACCTTACGGCAGATGCGTGTTTGCGTGCGACAACAATGTAGTAGATCACCAACTGTCCGACTTTGTATTTAAAAACGGCGTAAAAGCGTCGCTGTTGATGACCGCTTTTACCGCCAACGGCGGACGCAACATAAGATTTTGCTGTACGCTCGGCGAACTCGTACTCGACGAAGAAAACGGATACATAGCCGTTAAACCGTTTGGCGCGTCGCAACGCGCAATTGATATAAAGTCGCTCGGCGGCGACGCGAACGGCGGACACGGCGGCGGCGATTACGGAATAATCGAAGCGCTTTACGCCGCGCTCAACGGAAATAACGCCGCGGGAGTCACTACGCTCGAACAATCGATAGAAAGCCATTTAATGGCTTTGCGCGCGGAGCAGTCGCGCTTGACGGGCGGAAAAACGCTCGCAGTGCATGACGATAATTAACGCCGGAAAAAAGTTACGTTGTTTTGCCGCGTCAACGGCGCGCCCACTTGGACGGCGAAACGCCGGTGTGCTTTTTGAACGAAGTCGAAAAATAATAAGGATTGGCATAGCCGAGCGAATACGCAACGTCTTTAACGCTGTTCCCCGCTTGCAACAGCTCGCTCGCGCGCTTGATTTTCATAATGTTAAACAGTTCCATTGCGCCCGCGTTTGCATACTTGCGCACCGTCTTTTCGAGCGACGACACGCTCATGTTACACAGCTCGGCAAGTTGCTCGGACGTGCGCGCGGCGGATAAATTGTTTTCCATTTCCGTGACTATCTTAATATAGTTTTGCGCGCTGCCGCCTTTATAGCTTTGCTTGCTCACGCCGTCCGCGTCCATTATTCTTATCAGCGCGCTTTCCAGTCTTTTTACGACCGCCGATGCTTGCGCGGTTTTGCCGTCGAGTATGCCCGACACGCCAATACCCTCAAAAGTAAATATTTGCTTTGCGACGGTAAAAATATCGCCCCACTCTTTAAGCTCGTCGGGATACAGCGAATAAACGCCCGATATGCGCGGAAACTTGCTCGCCTTAAACGTGCAGATCAGTACTTCGTACTCGCCGTCCGCCGCCCAAATGTTGTGGAACTCGTTGGGCTCGTGGATAACCATTTGCCCCGCAGTCAATATATGCACGTCTTTATCGGCGGTTATGCCGGCGCTTCCCGACATTACGCACACGACTTCTATAAAATCATGCACTTCGCCGCCGAACTTGTAGCCGCTCGAAAACTTGTTTCTAAACCAAGTAAACAGCGAATCTATTTGCAAGACCTCGGCTATCGGGCACTCTTCCCAATTATTGTACTTCATTTTCACCGTTATCGAAAATTATATTAAAACCGCAAAAAACGCATAAACATGCAAATTTTGCTATTTAGTCTATATTATCAAATAAAAGTCCGCTTGTCAACGGCATAGGAGCAAACATCATGACGGAATCGCACAGTTCGACGCTTATAGGCATAGCGCAAAAGTTCGATATTACGGGTCGCGTGTCGGACGTTCAAAAATACGGCAACGGACATATCAACAGGACGTATCTTGTAACGACGGACAAAAAGCGGTATATTCTTCAAAAGATTAACGCCGACGTTTTTCCAAACGTCGAAAATCTTATGAGCAATATCGTCGCCGTAACGAATCATTTGCGCAGTCGCGGCGAAAACACGCTCACGCTCGTGCCGACGGTCGACGGCGATTGCTATTTGCGCGACGGCGGCTATCGCATGTACGAATATATCGAAAACACCGTTGCGTTGCAAGCCGCGCGCGACGAAAACACTTTGACTGTGTGCGGCAATGCGTTCGGGCGATTTGTCAACGCGCTGTCGGATTTCGACGCGTCGAGCCTACACGAAACAATCCCCTTTTTCCACGATACGCCGCGCAGGTTCGGTGCGTTTTGCGCCGCGCTCGAAAACGACAAATCCCGTCGCGCACACACATGCGCGCCCGAAATAAAATTTATAAATTCGACGGGCGACACTCTCGACAAAATAATCAAAGGGCTTGCGGACGGATCGTTGCCTTTGCGCGTCACACACAACGATACCAAATTGAACAATATTCTTTTCGACAGCGTTACGGGCGACGCTCGCGCGGTTATAGACCTCGATACGGTCATGTCGGGGTCTATGCTGTACGACTTCGGCGACGCGATACGTTTTGCGGCAAACAAAGCGAGCGAGGACGAAAAAGACGCGAAAAAAGCTAAACTCGATACAAAGCTCTTTACCGCTTACGCGCAAGGATATTTAAACGCGGTCAAAAACAGCGTAACCGATAAAGAAATCGAACTCATGCCATACTCGGCTTATCTAATGACGCTGGAATGCGGCATAAGGTTTTTAACCGACTATTTGGACGGCGACGTATACTTTGCAACGCAATATCCCGAACATAATTTAGTGCGCTGTCGCACTCAACTAAAACTCGCGCACGACATAATGTCGAACGCGAGCACGTTACAAAATATTATTTATTCGATTATTTGACCGCGCCGACTTTTACACCTCGAACTCGCCGTTTAAAGCTACCAACGCGCGCTCGAAGTCGTCGTCGGACACGCCGAGAATAATGTTTATTTCCGACGCGCCTTGGTCTATCATGCGCAGGTTTATATCGGCGTTGGACAGTCTGTTAATCGCGCGCGCCGCCGTTCCCGGTCGGGCTTTCATGCCGTGACCGACAATCGCTATAAGCGCGACGTCCGTCGTAAGGCTGATGTGATCGGGCTTGACTTCGTTCTGTATAGCTTCCGTCAGCGCGTTGACCACGCTTTGCTCGACGGACGAAAACACGACGGTCATGGAGTCTATACCGCTCGGTATATGCTCTATCGCAATGCCGAACTGCTCGAAGCAGGACAGAACGCGGCGCACAAAACCGACCTCGCTGTTCATCATCGATTTGTCGATATGCAACGAGTAAAAGTGTTGCCGCCCCGCTATCGCGGTGATGGGCATTTTTTTTGTGCGCTTGTACTTGCCGCTCAAAAATTCCTCCGTAGGCACTATCTTTGTGCCGCAGGCTTGCGGATTGAACGTGTTTAATATATGAATGGGGATATTCGCCTTGCGCACTGGGAAAATGGATTCGGGGTGCAACACGTTTGCGCCCATGTACGCAAGCTCGCGCAACTCCTTGTACGTAAGCACGTCTATCACCGAAGCGTGCGGCACGACGCGCGGATCGCACGTCATAAACCCGTCCACATCCGTAAAGTTTTCATACAGCGACGCACCGACCGCGCGCGCGATAATCGCGCCCGATATATCAGACCCCCCGCGCGAAAACGTAACTATATCGCCGTTGCCGTTACTGCCGTAAAACCCGGGGATAACCGCGGAGCGCCGCCCCGCAAGACCTATCTTGCACACCGATTCGGTATAGTCGTCGTCGTAAAACTCGCCGTTAAACTTGACGAGTTTTGCCGCGTCCACAAACTCATAGCCCAACAGCTCGGCAAGAATATACGCGCTTAAATACTCGCCGCGCGACACAATATAATCGCGCCCCGCAGTTTCGAGCGCACGCTCTATGCCGTCAAGCTCGGACTTTAAAAATCCGACGGGAAGCCCGACGCCCGCAACTATGTTTTCAAACCGCTCGCGCACGTGCGCAAACAGTTTTGCTCTGTCGGTCGGGCGCGCCGCGGCTACGGCGACGAGCATATCCGTCACCTTGTTTTCGCCGTCCGCCTTACCCGGCGCGGAAACGACGACAAACCGACGTTCCGCATCCGACTTGACTATCCGACTTACGCGCAGTATACTGTCCGCCGTGGACATTGAAGTTCCGCCGAATTTAACCGCTTTCATCAAAAAGTAACTCCGTATATAATATATTCGCAACCGCGAATTAAGGTTATTGTTTTGGAATAACCGAATAAAATTTTTATTCGGACAGTAACGCCGCGCAAAACGCGCGCGTTATTTTATTTTGCGCGCCTCTATGTAATAACGCTTTTCTTCCGCCTCGCCGAGCGAAAATGTTTTTTTGGGCAATACACCGTTTTTAACGACGTATTCAAACAGTTCCGATTTTTGTATGCCGCGCATTTCTATGCCGAAATGCCCCTCGCGTTTCAGCGCGTCCGCGCCGTGCACATATTCGACGTAACCGCCGAAATGCTTTACATACGTTTCGCAAAATTTATCTACGGCGTTAATCGCTTCTATCTTATCCTCGGGCACGCTTATTTCTATGGGATTGGGCGCGTACACAGTCGTCTTGGCATTGCCTTTGACAGCCGAACGCAAACTGTCCATAAACATGACGGGGTCGTCCGTTTTGACAAGCCTGTGAATAGGCTCGAACACAAGCCCGTCGTCGTACACGTTTATTATTTCGACAAGCGCCCTGCCGTTAAACGGCGTGGGATTGTTTACCGCGCAATATTTAGCCGTTGCGAGCGAGTGATTGCCGTCGCCCACAAGCGCGAACAGCTCGCACCCGAACTTGCTTACGGACGCTTTTATTATCTTTTGCACAGCGTCGTCGAGCGCGCGCGCGTCCGTTATCAGTTCGCCCGTAATGTGTCCGCCGCCGCCCCGCAAATCGCCGTCGTACAGCGGAACGCGTTTTGCGCTTTCGCACGCCTGTTTTAACAGATTTTCGCGGTCGTCAACAAGCAACAGTATGTGCGGCAATTCGATGTCAATCGCCTCGCGAATTTTCACACGCGGCGGTATTCTTTCCTCTATGGTGCGCTCGGACGCGCGTATAAGCGTCTGCGCGCCGCTTTTATAATCGTAGTCGCTCAAATCGACGGACGCGACAACGCCCCGCCTGACCCTGCCGTAAGCTGTTTTACGCGTCACGTACACCGCGCCGCAACAGGCTTTAAACCTGTTCGATTGGAGCATGCGCTTCGCCGCCGATTTAATGTTTTCTATGCGCCTGTCCGCGTCCGCCAAAAAGCACTCGGGCAATATCAAATCGAGCGCGGATTGCGCGGGCATGACCGCGGCGAGGTTGTTCCAGTATTCGGGGGCGGCGGAAAACTGATCGCAAGCGACCGCGCCGAAATCGCCGACGTCGCCGTCGGGTATTAAAATTTGGTCGTTAAAATCGACAACCATCGTTACAGTCCCGCGGACAAAGTCCAAATAACCGCGGCGGACACTATCGCAAGAAGTTTCCACCCGATGTTGTCAACGAAGATTTTTTTAAGCACGGCAGCAAACTTGCCGCGCCCGTTTTCGTCCTGTTTATTGTTTTGCATAACGGATTAAGCCTCCCTTCCGCGCTTGCGCCTGCGCGTCGATTCGGGCGTCGCTTGAAGCCCGTATGTTTGTTCGAGTTTATCGGTGAGCATTTGCGAATCGAAATACCGCGTAAGCTCGCCGCCCTGCGCAATGGAAATTACGCCCGTTTCCTCGGACACTATTATCGTAAGCACGTTGTAGTTTTCACTAACGCCTATGCCCGCACGGTGGCGCGTGCCCAGTTCTTTGTCTATCGAATTTGACTGCGACAGCGGTAAGAAACAACCCGCCGCGACAATACGGTTGCCGCGAACAAACACCGCGCCGTCATGCAGCGGCGCTTTGGTATTAAATATACTTTCAAGCAAAGCGCAAGACAAAACAGCGTCCAGCTTTGTACCCGAATCGATAATATGTTCGGGCATATTTTGCGTGGAAATGACTATAAGCGCGCCGACGTTCTTTTTGGACATGTTTTGCGCGGCGCGAACAATATCGTTGATAGCGGCGTGCAACTGCTCGTCCGACACGTCGTAAGCCGTGGTGTACGCCTCGTGCGTATCGCGCGGCGAAGCGATTTTAAGCAAGCCGCGCCGAGCCTCCTGCGGAAACAGCAACAGCACTGCGGCAATAATAATCACCATGCTGTATTTGAGCAAAGTGCCTATGACGGTAAGCCCCAAGTATGGCGAGGACAGCACGACGCCTATCGCGAGAAACGCGAGAATAACAAACACCAAACGTTTGGCGTTGTTCTTCCTCAAAAACACGATCACGCCGTAAATGAGCAATGCGGTCAATGCAATATCGATCGCGCACGCCCACGGCTTATCGACCATTTTATCGTATACTCTCTCGAAAAACCACATACTTTTTACACCTGTATAAATATTATACATTATTGTCGTAGCGTTTTCAATCGTTTTTGCGTATATTTTACGATTATATTTTACATTTTTTCGCCCTGTCGCCCCTGCTCGGGTCTTTATCACACGCAGAAGTATGAATAATAAATGAACAAATCTCAAAAAGTGCTTGATTTTTTTGTCGATATGCTATATAATATACAATAGATCACCGTACAAGAGGGTTCTATGGCAAAAAAGGAAAAGCCCGAAAAGATAAAACCGGAAAAAACAAAGCCGGCAAAACAGGGCAAAGAAAAATCCAAGAAAAATAAAAAGGGCGCGGCGGCGACACAGAGCGCGGCGGGCGCGAACGGTATTCCCCCCGCGGGCACGCCGTCCGTTCCGCTTGCAAACATGTCGCCCGAACAAATGACGGCGGCACAGCTCGAACAAGCTATAAAGGAAAGCAACGATCCCAATTCCCGTCTTAAAAAACTGCGCAGTCCTCTTAACGTCCGCAGTTGCCTTTTGAATATCCTTATTCTTATCGTGTTTACCCTTGCGATAGTCATACTTTGGTGCTATCTCGCGGTTGACAAATTCAATTTTGTAACTGTCATGTCCGATATGTTCGATAAATTCGGTATTTCCGACTTCTTTAAAAACATGGGCAGTACGATAAGCGGTTGGTTTAAATAAACTTAAAACATCAAAGGCGTTACAAAACGTAACGCCTTTTTTCATGCCCTATTATCTATTTAACAACACTATCGATTGTAGCTATTCGCCGTCCTGCGCGTTGCCGTCGTCGGAATGTTTATCGCCGCTCGCGGCTTTGCCGCTTCTGCCCGACTTTGCGCCGACCGACTTACCCGCCGATACCGTGCGCCGTTTAGTCGTTCCGCTTTTTGCGGCAGGCTTGACTGTTTTTTGTTGAGCTTTTGCGCGCGGCGCGGCGGACGGCTTTTCGGACAAAGTCACGTCGGCGGATTTCACTTCGCTTTGTTCCGAGGGCACGTCAACCGCAGTTTCGTCTGTTTCCGTCCGCTCCACGTCGGGTCGATTTACGTCCGATTGCTCCCCCTCGGCATGCTCGGTATTCGCAGTGTCGGCTTTTTCGTCGAACGGTGTTTGTACCGTCGGCTTGTCTGCATGTTCATCAAACGACTCGTCGAACAGCGCGGGGAAAATATCGTCGAACGGGTTATCGGCACGCGCCGACTTGTCGTTGTTCGGCACACCCGGAAAAATATCGTCGAGCGGCGTTGCGCCCTTAATGTCGATAAAAATATCGCTCGAATTTTTATCCTCGTAATCCATGCCGAACACCGCCATTTTCATGCGACGCGGCGCGGATGCTGTCGCGACTATCGGGTACTTTTTGCCGAGGTGCGCGCTTATCGCCATGAACGCCGCGACAAATATAATCACAATGCCCAAAACGACAAGGTGCCAAATCCAATTTTTCGTCAAAACGTCCGTGTTCGGGAAGTGCGCGCGGTCGTAGTTCATAACGTTAAGAAAATCCGCGGAATTAAGCGAGCCTATTACAAGCGTCGCCGCCGTCGCCATTTTTTGCGCGTACTGCGGGTGTAAGCGTTTTAGAGTTTCGAGGTTATCCCTGTCGGTATAAGCAATATTCGGGTGCTTGCTCGACTCTGCGTCGGTCATGTTTATAGTTTCCCAGTTCGCGCCTATAAGGTTGAGCGTGGGTATTCCCGAATCGAAAAACAAACCGAAAACTCCGCTGTGCGCCCACTGATAATACGGTATTCCCTCGTAAGCGGTCGCATCCGTAATAAGCGGCGTTTTTTGCGTTATTTTGTAAACGTCCAGCCCGTACTTTGCGGCGACGCCGTCGAAAAACGGCTCGCGCTTGGTCTGTCGCGCGTCCGAATATGCGTAAACATGATCGACGCCCAAGCGTTGCAACTCCACCATCAGCACGGTATTGGCGCGTTCCGCGTGGGTCATGCCCGACTTGTAAAACTCGCGCGCGCCCACGTCCGTCACGAACGACCCGCCGAAAAACGCGATTGTTACGTCAAAATCGTACTGCGGTTTTTCGGTTTGAAAATACTCGGCAATCGCAAGCAATGTCGCAACGCCCGTACCGTTTGCGAGCGCGCCTTGCGATTTATAGACCGCCGCGCCCTTATACGCGGCTTTGTATCTGTTGTCGAAATACGCGCCGATAATAACGTTTTTCGTATCGGCGGTACTGTTGCTCGTTCTGTAATACGCAACGACGTTATGCCCGGTCACTTCCGTATTGTTCTCGGTCGTGTCGAACGTCTGCAAAGCGGCGTCGGTGTAGCCGTATTCGATGAGCCGCGCTTGCAAATAAATCGCCGCGTTCTCCTCCGCCTGTGTAAAGCTCGTTCTGTCGTCGCCAACCGTGTTTATAAAATCGTCAAGCACGCTTTCCAAACTCTCGACGGACACCGCGTATTGCGGGTTTGTCACGGAATGATCGGGCGCGCCCGCGGACGAACAGCCGACAAACGCAAGCGCGGCGATAATAATGCAAAGTACAATCGATAAAATGTTTATACGTTTTTTCATGCCCGCCTCCTTACGCCACCGCGACAATCATATTGACGAGGGCAAGCAAGCCATACACACCCGCAAAAGTGCTCATAACCTGCGACAGCACAAGTCGATAACGCGTTTTGTCCACGTAATTTTGATAGAACGCATACCACATATACAGTCCGACAAACGCAAGCGTCACGGCGGGGTCGATAATTATATCGATAACCGCCGCATACAACGGGAGCGCGATATACATGAATTTAAGCGCAAACAACAACAGGTTGGCTGCAATAACGGCATAGTTCAAACCGTACTGCAATGATTTTATGTCGCCGCCCGCGCGCGCCGCCGTCATTTTAAACACGAACGAAGTAAACACTTCGTACAGCAAAAACGGAATAAGCCCGCCGAGGAAAAACGCCCACGCGTCGTTGGCGAACCACCCGCCTATGCCGTACTGCTGACCCAAATACGCGAGCGTGCCGCGCATGGAAAACCACGACATGGCGCAATAGCTCAAATATACTATTACGGAAATCGCCGCCGTCGGCAACTTCTTTTTTGCGATATTAACCACCGTACCTCCTATTTTCCGTATGCCGCCTGCGCGACGAAACACGTCAATGCGTCGTAAACGGTCATCACGCCCGTTTTGTAGGAATAGTCCGCTTTTTCGAGCATGTCGAGAATATTTTTAAGTTTGGTCTTGGAAAACTTTGCGCTTTCGGATTTCAGCTTGCCCGCCTGAAAAGGCTTTACACCGAGCGCAGTCAATCCGTCGGGATCGATCGCGGCGACGAACAGCTTGCGAAATCGATTATAAATAAGCGTAAACGCCGCGACGAGATCGTTGTTTTTTGCCATGCCGTCCACGATCGCAAGCGCGCGCGCGGCGTTGCCCGCAAGTATGCTGTCGCACAGCTCGAACACGACGAATTCCGTATCGGCTTTGACGTTTTCCGTAACGTCCGCCGCCGTAACCGTGCCGCCCACGCGCAGCATTGCGAGCTTTTGCGTTTCCGAATTTATACGCGTCATGTACCCGCCGCAACGGTTGTAAAGCAACCCCACGGCTTCGTCGTCGAATCGCGCTTGCGACTGTTCGGCAATCTTTTGCACAAACGGCACGACGTGCTTGACGGGCAGTCTGTTACAATCGACTGCGGTACAGCCGCTTGGTAAACTCGGCGCGGACGTTCTGTTCCAACTGTCGTGCGGCGTGTACATAGGCAACACCAGCACGGACGAAGGATTGGGCTTTTTAAGATATTCGGCAATCGCCGCAACGTCCGGCTTGCCCCGCGCCACAACAACGCGATATTCGCTCATCATGGGCAGTTGCATAAGTTCGTCGGTCAATTCCCTCGCACTGCCGAATTCCCTGTCCGTGCAGTTGAACGGCTTGGGTTCGGAAGCGAGCGATAGACAAAGCGCGACCGCGCGATCGATCAAAAAATCGTCGTCGCCGTAACACGCATAGCACGCATTGGGCTTTTGAGTTTTTAAATGTTTTTTTAACTCGACAAACTCCATAACGATATTATAATACATTCACGCGCAAAAATCAATCGTTTTGTATAAAAGAGCATGCGAAGCGAATTTGCCGACAAATGCGCACGGCGGTCGCACCGTAGCAACCGCCGCAAAAAACCGTGTTTTACAGTATATTCGACAAAAAAGGAACACTGTCGAGCAATACGTCGTCTATATAATTGATTGCCGACTGCACGAAAATAACCGCGTCGTTGTAGTTGTCCGACCCGACAACCGCCGCAAGGCTGACGAGCTTGTCGTCGAGGTTGCGCACCGTGTTGTGATTTTGCAACATCAACAGCGCGCGCTTGCCCTTTTCCCATTTTTTGAGCATTGCGTCGCACAGCTGCTCCGTCTGCGGGTTTTGAACGTGTTCTTCGTTTTCGTCAATACTCTGCGCAATAGCTTCGAGGTCGGCTTGAAGTCCGTTGTAAAACTTATTGACGTATGTTATTTCGCCTATCATGCCGCCTATCATAATCAAAAACACGACGACTATAACTATTACTTTTTTCACCAGTTCTGTCCTCCGCTTATTGCGAGCTTACTGCAAAACGCGGGCTTGCGCTTGGGCGAAAAATACGCATTTCCGTCCTGCCTAACGTCTGCGTAAAGCAAATCGGACAGGCGCAGTCCGTTGTCGTCGAGCACGCGCTCGACCTCCGATTTTTCGGTGCCCGACAGCGACAAATTTTGCTCGATATATTTGCCGTCGATAACGAGTTCGAGCGGCAAAAGCGTCTGCGGCTGTTCGCCGTTCTCGCTCTGATCCTGCTGTTGACCCTGTTGCTGTTGCTCTTTTTCCACGACGCAAAGCTGTCCGTTGGTTTCGAAAATGGCGTAAGCGATTTGCGAAAAATCCACATAGCCCGCCGTGCGCACAGCCTCTATCAGATCGTCCACGTTCATGTTCATTTTTTTCATATTGGCGTAATTTATGCCGGACTTGTCGATTACGATAACACTGCTGCCGCTCAACACCTTGCGCGCCTTAATCGACTTGCGCGACAACAGCGACAGCAGTATATGCAACGTCGCAAGCGTGAATATGGGAATAAGACCGTAGTATATGGGGATATACGGGTCGTTCATGGGAATACACGCGACTTCCGCTATAATAAGAGTGATAACCAGCTCGAATGGTTGCATTTCGCCGAGCTGACGTTTGCCCATAAGCCGAATTACAAAGAACACGACTATAAACGTAATTACCGATTTAAGAAATACCACAAACATGATAATTGTAGTATGCCTTTCGTTTTATCATTTATGCTTGCCGCCGCCCGACGTTTGCGCATACAAAAAACCGCGCTCGGAAGATAGCCGAAACCGCGGTTTGTCTTTTGATATTTATAAATTGTTTGAGCCGCCGCGCTTGACGCAACCGTCAATCCGCAGTCGCGGGCAAAATCATTTTAAGGTATTCTCCCGTCTTACTCTCTTTGACGGACGCGACCTTTTCGGGCGTGCCCGTCGCAACAATCTTGCCGCCGCCGTCGCCGCCGTTAGGTCCGAGGTCTATTATATAATCGGCGCACTTGATTACGTCGAGATTGTGTTCTATTACGACAACGGTGTTGCCGTTGTCCACAAGCCGCGACAGTATGTCTATAAGCCGCTCCACGTCCGCCGAATGAAGCCCCGTCGTCGGCTCGTCGAGCACGTAAAGCGTGCTGTTGGTAGCAACCTTGGCAAGCTCGGTAGCCAATTTGACGCGTTGCGCCTCGCCGCCCGACAAAGTCGTCGCGGGCTGTCCGAGCTTGACGTAACCCAGCCCCACGTCCATGAGCGTGCCGAGCTTGCGTTTCAGCGACGGAATATTCTTAAAGAATTCGTAACTTTCTTCTATCGTCATTTCAAGCACATCGGCGATAGATTTGTCGCGGTATTTGACCTGCAACGTTTCGCGGTTGTACCGCTTGCCGTGGCACACGTCGCAAGGCACGTACACGTCGGGCAAGAAGTTCATTTCTATGCGGATAATGCCGTCGCCCTCGCAGTTTTCGCACCTGCCGCCGCGGACGTTAAAAGAGAATCTGCCCGATGTATATCCGCGCTCTTTGGCGGCGGGGAGTTCGGCAAACAGATCGCGGATAATGGACATCGCGCCCGTGTACGTCGCGGGATTACTGCGCGGCGTTCTGCCTATGGGGCTTTGGTCGATATTTATTACCTTGTCTATCTTTTCCAGTCCGTCAATTCCCTCGCACGCGCCGACGCGCTGTTTTACGGTGTTAAACATGTTAGCCGCCGCGGGGAACAACGTCTGATTTACAAGCGACGATTTGCCGCTGCCCGACACGCCCGTCACAGCGGTAAGCACGCCGAGCGGAAATTTGACCGTTACGTTTTGCAGGTTGTTTTCACTCGCGCCGCGTATCGTAATATAGCTGTCCGTAAGTCTGCGCGTTTCGGGTATTTTTATCTTGCGTTCGCCCGACAAAAACTTGCCCGTAACCGAGCCCGACGCGATAATGTCTTGCACAGTGCCTTGCGCTATGACCGACCCGCCGTGTATGCCCGCGCCCGCGCCTATATCCACAATGTGGTCGGCGGCGCGCATGGTGTCTTCGTCGTGCTCCACGACGATAAGAGTGTTGCCGAGGTCGCGCAAATGTTTGAGCGTGCCTATTAGTTTTTGGTTATCGCACTGGTGCAGACCGATACTCGGCTCGTCGAGGATATACAAAACGCCCGACAGTCCCGAGCCTATCTGCGTTGCGAGACGTATGCGTTGCGCCTCGCCGCCCGACAAAGTTTGCGCCGAGCGCGACAACGTCAAGTATTCCAGCCCTACGTTCATCAAAAATTCCAATCGCGCGCGAATTTCTTTAAGCACGCGCTCGGCAATAATCGCTTTGGACTTGGCAAGCTCCAACCCCGCAAAAAATTCGTAAAGCTGTTTAACGGGCATACAGCACAGCTCGTCGATATTTTTGCCGCCGACGCGCACCGCAAGCGCTTCTTTTTTGAGCCGCTTGCCGCCGCAGTCGGGACAGGGCTGGGAGTTGGTAAACCTGCCTATGCGCCAACGCACGCCGTCGCTCGTCGTTTCCGCGAGCCTGCGCTCCAAAAATCCCACAACGCCCTCGTACACTATTCTCTCGCTGTGGTGATAGTGTCCCGTCGTGTACTCGACGACGATAGGCTCGTCCTTGGCGTAAAGAATAACGTCGCGCACTTCCTGTTTGAGTTTTTTGAACGGAGTTTTCATGGAAAACCCGTACTTTTTGGAGAGCGCGGTAAAGCACTGCTCGAAATGCGGCGTATTGTCGAGCTGACCGCCGTCGATAAGATCTTGCAACGACGAATCGCCGAAAAACAACAGCTCGGGATCGACCTTGGTCAAAAATCCCAGCCCGCCGCAAGTCGGACATGCGCCCCACGGCGAGTTGAACGAAAACAGCCTCGGCTCGACCTCGGACAGCGATATGCCGCAGTTTCCGCACGTGTATTTTGTATTGAACAACAATTCCTGTTCGTCGTAAAACGCTATCACAAGCCCGTCCGACAGCTTTAACGCGGTTTCCACCGAATCTGTCAAACGCTGTTGAATATCCGGCTCTATGACAAGCCTGTCCACCACGACAGATATATCGTGCTTGGAATTTTTATCGAGCTTTATTTGTTCGTCCACGCCGTAAATTATTCCGTCCACGCGCATGCGCGAATAACCCGACTTTTTAAAATCCTCGAACAGCTTGGAATACTCGCCCTTTTTGCCGCGCACGACGGGCGAAATTATCATAACCCTGCTGTCTTGCGGCAACGCCATAATCTTATCGACTATTTCGTCCACCGTCTGTTGATGGATTTCCGCACCGCAGTTGTAACAGTAAACGTCGCCGACGCGCGCGTACAAAAGCCGCATATAGTCGTAAATTTCGGTAACGGTGCCCACAGTCGAGCGCGGATTGCGCCCCGTGGTTTTTTGGTCTATGGAAATCGCGGGCGACAGACCGTCAATGCTGTCCACGTCCGGCTTTTCCATTTGCCCCAAAAACATGCGCGCATACGACGACAGCGACTCGACGTATCGCCTTTGCCCCTCGGCGAAAATCGTATCGAACGCAAGCGACGTTTTGCCGCTGCCCGACACGCCCGTAAACACGACAAACTTGTTTTTGGGCACGTTAAGACTTACGTTTTTCAGGTTGTGGGCGCGCGCGCCCTTTATCACTATTTCGTTATTTGTTCCGTTCATTTTCCGTCCGTCCGTCGGTTATTTATCGTTGCGCTTGCGCGCATTGTTCTTTTTATCCATATCGCGTTGAAGATCGCGCAGTTCCGCTATCTTATCCCTGTACATGATAGCCGACTCGAAGTCGAGATCTCTGCTCGCGGTGTTCATGAGCGACCGCAGTCTGTCAAGCTCTTTGCCAATGTCTTTAAGCTCGACGGTGCGTTGCTTGCTCGTTATTTCTATCGTGTTTTTAATGGGCTTGATAATGGTCTGCGGCGTAATGCCGTGTTCGGCGTTATAGCGCATTTGCAATTCGCGCCGCGCCGCCGTTTCGTCCATTGCCTTGCGCATGGAATTTGTTATAACGTCGCCGTACATGATTACGCGGCTTTCGCTGTTGCGCGCCGCCCTGCCTATAGTCTGAATGAGCGACGTTTCGGAGCGCAAAAAACCCTCTTTGTCCGCGTCGAGAATAGCGACCAGCCGCACTTCGGGAATATCCAAACCTTCGCGCAAAAGGTTGATGCCGACAACCACGTCGTAGTCGCCGCGGCGCAAACTGTTTATTATGCTCACACGCTCCATGGTGTCTATGTCGCTGTGCAAATACTTGACCTTTACACCCTGCTCGGCGAGATAGTCGGCAAGACTTTCGGACATGCGCTTTGTGAGCGTGGTAACGAGTATGCGCCCGCCCGCCTGCACCGTGTCCTTTATTTCGGTAAGCAAGTCGTCTATTTGCCCCTTTGTCGGGCGAACTGTCACGGGCGGGTCCATCAGTCCCGTCGGGCGAATTACCTGCCGCGTAAACCGCCCGCCCGTCAGTTCAAGCTCATACGGCGCGGGAGTTGCCGACACGTACACGACCTGCTTTATTCGATTTTTAAACTCCTCGAATTTTAGCGGGCGGTTATCGAACGCCGCAGGCAGACGGAATCCGTAATCGACAAGCGCGGTTTTGCGCGCCTTGTCGCCGTTATACATTGCGCGCAGTTGCGGAATTGTCATGTGACTTTCGTCGATAAACATGATAAAATCATGCGGGAAATAGTCCAAAAGCGTAAACGGCGGCTCGCCGGCTACGCGCCCGTCAAAGTACCGCGAGTAGTTTTCTATGCCCGAGCAATAGCCTATTTCCTTCATCATTTCTATGTCGTAACGAACGCGCTCGCCTATGCGTTGCGCCTCTATCAACTTGTGATTGTCGGTAAAAAATTTGACCTGCTGTTCGCAGTCGCGCTCTATCTGCTCGATTGCGTTCATCATTGTTTGATGTTCCACGGCGTAATGGCTCGCGGGGAAAATCGCGGCGTGCGCAAGCCGCGCAACGATATTGCCCGACACAATGTCGAACTCGCTCACACCGTCTATTTCGTTGCCGAAAAACTCGACGCGTATGCCGTGCTCGGACATGTTGGCGGGGAAAATATCCACGGTGTCGCCGCGCACGCGGAAGTTGGTGCGCTCGGGCGCGAGATCGTTGCGCTTGTAGTTGATGTCTATAAGCCGAGCGATAAGCGCGTCGCGCGACATCTTGTCGTTGGGGCGCACGGACAGCGCAAGCCTGTAATATTCTTCGGGCGCGCCCAGACCGTAAATGCACGACACCGAGGCGACGACTATCGTGTCGCGCCGCTCGTGCAACGAACAAGTCGCGCTATGGCGGAGCTTGTCTATTTCGTCGTTGATTGCCAAATCCTTTTCGATGTAAGTATCGGTTGTGGGCAGGTACGCTTCGGGCTGATAGTAGTCGTAATAACTTACAAAAAACTCTACGCGGTTTTCGGGGAAGAACTCGCGGAACTCGTTGCAAAGCTGTGCCGCAAGCGTTTTATTGTGCGCAAGAACAAGCGTCGGACGCTGTACGCGTTCGATAATGTTAGCCATGGTAAAAGTCTTGCCGCTACCCGTAACGCCCTTTAACACCTGCGCCGCAAGCCCGTCCTCTATGCCGTTGGCAAGTTCTTCTATCGCCTGCGGCTGGTCGCCCGTCGGCTTGTATGCGCTGTGCAACTTAAATTCCATAATTCTCCGATTTTACCGCGAAAACTTTGACATATATTATACCGCAATTCGACCCGTTTTGTCAATTCTTTCGCCGCGTTTCGCCCTATATTTTCTCCGCCCGAAAAATACCCGCATTTATTATCGGCATAATATTTCCGCCGTAAAACGAACTTGCGCGACTTTCCGTAAGAAAAGCCGCGCAAGCTCATAATATAGGGGGAGGAATTTGAATAAGCAATAATTAAACGTTACGCCTGCGTCAGCGCGTTAAACGCCACCGTCGCATCCGCGCCCGTCTTTACGGAAACGTTTTTGTAAACGCATCCCGCGTTGCCGCCGAACAGCGCCGCGCAAAGCTGTTTGCCCGCAAGCGCAGCCACATTACGCGTAGCTTTGACAACGCCGTTTACAGCGACAGACACGTTGCCCGCATTGTCTACATACGCCTGCAACAGCACGCCTTTCGATTTGTCTTTGCCATAAGTGGCTTGGAGGTCTGCTTCCGTGCCGGCACTCTTATATGCATGGTTCACATCAGCGCATACGTCGGCGGCATTGGTAGCTACGGTATAAAAGAATTCAGCTACCGCGTTGCCGCCGTAACGCAGCGTCGAAAACGCAACGCTGTCAGGAGCGTCTACGTCGCGGAACGCAAAGCCAACTGCGCCCCAGTTGGCATTTACATTGCTGACCCGCGCTTCGACATACAGCGTGTCGCTTTTGACTGATTTAAGATAAGAATATTGCGTTTTGCTCGTTTTAACCAAGCATACGTCGTTGTCGGAGTTTATTACCGCAACTGCGTCCGCTTTGAGCGTTGCGTTATAATCGCCGTATTTTCCGCCGCCCGCGCTTTCCAAAAAGTCGTCGTAAGACGTCGCCGCCGCGTCGCCCGATACTATCTTGTAATCGGAGAAATTAACGTGCGCGTTTTCCACTACTATAAGCGCTTTTACTATGTTGCTCGTTCCGACTGCTTGAAAGTTCTGATCATTGCTAATTAAACTGCGCGTGTAACTTCCGTGCCAACCCGCAATGGGTACGCCGTTAAGGAAGTAGTGATATTTAGTTCCGTCGCAGTAAACGGTGAACGTGAGACCGTCGGCGTTGAGTTTATCGAGCAGACCGCCGTCTGCGGGAAAACCGGCGTTCGCATAAGTCATATTGTTTGCGTCTTTACCGTTATCCGACCAAGAAACTATTTCATTATTTTCGGTGCGGTACGAAACGATTGCCGCTAAATTTGTGGCAGTACTTTCGTTTTGCTCGTATTTAAGACCGTAATAAGTGCCGTTGCCGTCGGCATTGACAAAAGCCAACGAAACCGCGCCCCACTTATTGGCAGTTACCGTGCCAAACGATTTGATAGTGTATTGCGCAAAAATCTTGTTGCTGTCGATCGCGTTGTTGTACATTGCGTAACGCTGTCCGTTGGACGGAACGGTTATTTCCACCGACGGATTAGTTGCGCCGATTACGTCGCGCGACAGGTCTATGCCGTTTTGATACAAACCGTCGATGTTAGTCGCGCTGAACGTTGCGCCCTTGACTTTCGCGCTATCGTTGAACGCGTCAAACGCCTGTGTTCCCTCTTTGACGGTTATGTCTTTGTACGTCGCCGCGCAGTCGCGCGCCGCAAACGATACTATCATGTCCTTGCCCGCAAACTCGGCAAGTCTGACGTTAAGCGCAAGCTCGCCGTCAACAAACAGGGCTACCAAACCCGTTTCGTCGATATACGCTTCTATCGTTACGCCAGTCGAGCCTTTGGAGTTGTCGTAAGTCGCGGGCTTGCCTATGACGTAATGATTGCCGTTTATATCGCCTACGTCCGCAAGTTTTGCGCTTATCATGTACAAATGTTGACCTTTGTCCGTGCCGCCGTAACGCAAGCCCGCCCATACGGATTTGCTCAAATCGGTAGCGTCGCGGAACGCAAAGCCTATCATACCCCAGTTAGTATCAACGTTGCTTATTGTCGCCTTTGCATACAGCTTATTGCCGTGAATGTTCTTGACGTACAAATACTGCTGTCCGCTTGTTTTGGCAAGATTTACTTCACCGTTTTGACCGTATATAGCGCGCGCGTCGGCGGCGATATTAGCATTATAGTCGCCGTAAACGTCGCTTATGACGGAGGACTTATACGCGGTTATTTTCGCGCTCGCCTGTTCGCCCGCAAGAACTTGGACGTTTTTATACTGCGCTCCGCTGTCGCGTCCCGCAATAGCCGCAATCATATCTTTGCCGACCATAAAGTCGAGCGTTACGTATCTTTTGACAACTCCGTCTATTGCTATTAGCGCAGTGCCGTCCGAATCAATCATGACTTCCACGGTTACGCCCGCCGTACCCTTGGAGTTATCGAAAGTCTGCTCCGTGCCCTGCGCGCTGTAATTGCCCGCAAGACTGGTGTTGCCGACGTCCGACAGATTGGTGCTTATTGCGTACAAGTGGTTGCTCTTTTCCGCGCCGCCGTAACGCAAGCCCATCCATGCGGTTTTGGTTAAATCGGTGACGTCGCGGAACGCAAAACCTATCATACCCCAGTTAGTATCAACGTTGCTAATCGTCGCTTTTGCATACAGCTTGTTGCCGTGTACGTTTTTAAAATACAAGTACTGCTGACTTTGGGTCTTGTTTAAACTTAAGTCGCCGTTACTGCCGTAAACCGCGCTCGCGTCGGCAGTGATTTCCGCGCTGTAATCGCCGTAAACGTCGCTTTCGATTGCGGCAAGATCGTCTTTTACTTTTTCAAACGCCTGCTCGCCCGACAGCACCGTTATATCGCCGTACAAACAACTCATGTCGCGCCCCGCAAACGATACGCACATATCCTTGCCCGACAAATGCTTGGCATAGCCGACCTTTTTCAATTCGCCGTTTACGTACAGCAACACTGTGCCGTTTTCCGATATATACGTACCGATCTTGACGCCCGTCGCGCCCTTGGAATCGTCGTAAGTTTCGGGCGTGCCTATAACGTAAGTGTTGCCCGCTTTGGATATGTCGCCCGTATCGGTGAGATCCGTGCTTATGCAATACAAGTGCTGACCTTTATTGTCGCCGCCGTAGCGCAAGCCCGCCCAAACCGCGCCTTTGTCCGTTTCGCGCTGTCTGTTGCTTCCCTCGCTTTCGGGTTCATAAGTAGGCGGCGTGAGCACATCGCGGAACGCAAAGCCCGCCATGCCCCAATTAACGCTCGCATTGCTGATAGTAGCTTCCGCGTACAGGCTTTTGCCCTTAACGTCTTTAACATAGACGTATTTTTGTCCGTTTGTAGCGTTTGCAAATACGCTGTTTTTAGGATACACGACTATCGCATTGGATTTGAGCGTATCGTCGTAATCGCCGTATTTGTCGCTCGAAGTCATGCCGACGAGTTTTTTACCAGATTCGCCGTACTCCTTCCACGTCAACGGCGCAAGCCAGCCCGCGCCCTGTTGCACTTCCAGCATTTCAAACGTCAGTTTTTTACCGTCGTAAGCGCCTGATATATCGAATTCGGGATGACGGTGCGAAGCGAAAGTCGCCATAACGGATTCTATTTCGCCGTCGCCGATACCTTGCAAATCGCTCCACGGGATAAACGCCTCGATTGAATACCCGTTATTGTCGGAGGAGTTGACTTGACCGTCGATTTTGGATTTGACGCTCGCTTGGGATAAAATCATTTCCGATGTAATATTCGCGTCGCGATAATAACATCTTATCGATCCCGCCGCGCTGAAACCTATTTCGTAACAAGGGCGTCCGCCCGTTACTGTGTCCGCCGAATCGCAGAAATATATGCTGACGCCGGTCTGCGCAAACGCCGACAGTAACGCCTTATTGTTTACTTGCAAAATTTTTCCCGCATACGCCACTTTATCGGTGGATTTAATGCCCACAAGCAAACCGTTTTCGCGCACAATCGCCGTCGCGCTTATGTTGCAATCCTCCAACTCGTATTTGCTGTTGCCGCTGTCGCGGTTGGCGGGTTCCGACTTCATGTCGTTCCATACCGCGTTCTTCCAAATATTCTCGCTCAAATCGCCGTCCACGGTGACGTCTTGATCCGAATAATTTTCGCCCGCAATATTATCGCCGCGGTCGTAAGGATTGAATAAGTCTTTAATGCGATTGTCGCTGTCTATGGTCTTGGAACAGCCCGTCGCAGTAGCGCAAAGCAAGCCTGCCGCGACCAATCCCGCTAAAATCTTCTTTTTCATTTTACACCCCTCTATTTTCCGAGAACCATTATTTCGGATACCGAAATCGGCTTGTCGGAATTTATAGTTATTCGTATGGTTTTAACTTTTATTTCGTCGAACTCTACCGCCACTGCGCCGCAAGGCCGCGCGAATCTGTCCTCTTCCTCGTCGCCTTCCCATGCGGTAAGATAACGGTCTTTCTCGAATTTAAGACCCGACATATACGCCGTGCCCGTCACGTCTTTGCCGTCTTTGGTTTTAACAAAATCAAGCTCGATGCGCGACACTTCGTCGAACAACCGTTCCGCCCACTTGGAGTTGAACACCATTATAGCGCGCACAGTGCGATAATCGTCGAACGTGAGCGTTATTTCGGTCTTGCCTTTCTTCGCGTCGTATTCTTTTACGATTTCGTGTACAAGCGTCGCGGTGAGCAAACCGTCGTTAAGATATTTTGCGTCCATGCCCGCTTCGCCGTTAGTCGCGGTAACGGTTGCGCTTTCCGCAATATTGCGATATTGCGCGTCGGGACCGATTTTCGGCATGGGAGAATACGTGGGACCGTTGGTGTACAACAGCTTCTGCCCTTTGTCGTTGGTGATGAACTTAACTTCGTCAACGCATATTCCGCGCGGACCGGAGCCGGAGCCCGCTCTGTCCACAAGCGTCTGATACGCTATATACATTTTGTCGCCGTACTTGACAAAACAGTGATGCCCCGTCGCGGTTACGTGATCCCAGTACGGATCGGCGGCGCACAATATTCCGCCGTCCGCTTCGTTCACTTTTGTAAATTTGCCGAGCGGCGATTTGCCCAACGCCTGTGCGACCGAATAGTTGCGGTCGTAACAGCCGTTTATGGAAAAAGTCAAATAGTAATTGTCGCTTTCCGCATCGTAGTACATGTGCGGACCTTCTTCGATCTTGGTCGATATGATATAATCGGTGGGTTCGGTTTTATCCACGTCCTTATAACCGAGCGTCGTCATGTGCGTAACGCTGTCGCGATTGAGATCGTCCGTCCAGTCGTCGCCTATTTCCACGCCGTACATTTCGGTCTGTCCCTGATAAGTGTTGGACAGATACATATACTTTTTGTGCGTTTTGGGATCTTCGAACGGATTAACGTCTATGTGCGACATTATGCGCTCGCGACGTTCAATCGGCACGCCCGCCAAATCTTCGTGCGTGACAAACGGTTCGCCGATAGTAATTTCGCGCTTGTTAGGATCGTACCCCTCTTGCCCTGCGACGTTGGTATACTGAACGAACGGACCTGCGGGACTGTCGGATACGGCAAGCCCTATCGAAAAAGTCGCGGAGTAACCCAAATATAAATCGGCGTTTACTTCCATTGCCTCGAATTCCGCCAACGCAGTGCGCGTAATTTCCAAAAGCTCCGCGTCTTTTTCATCCTGCTCGGATTCGGACGCGTCTATGCCCGCTTTAAGCGATTTATATTTGTCTATATTTTCCTGCGCCCGCGACAACTGATTATCGGAGTAGCCTTCGAGCTCCGTTTTGCCGTCGAATTTTGCTATTTGTTCGTTCATGCGCGCAGACGCCGATGCCAAATCCATAGCGTCGATTTTGGCTTTTTCTACATAGTAAGCCTTTTGGTCTTCGCGCGAGGTAAAGAACATTCCGTCCGGTCTGTAATAATTATCGTTCGCAGAAAAGAACAGATAATATTTGCCGTCCGAATAAACACACTCCGGCGCGTAAACCTGTTCGCGCGCCCAACTGCCCTGCGCAGGAGAAAATGCTAATCCGACAGACTGCCAGTTGTTTAAATCGCGACTTTTATATACCGGAATATTGAATACGCCCGTCGTATACAAAAAGAACCAGCCGTAATTTTCTGTATCCGCTTCGTTGTCGCAATATACAATGGACGGGTCGGAACCTTCTATGCAATCATTTTGATAATACAAATCCTTATTCATGCCGCTCGTCGAAGTTTGCAAATGATGCGGCAACTCATACTTCCCGTCGTTTATGTTACCATCGTTGGAACAACCCGTTAAAAAACAAGCGCTCATCAAGCCGGCTAACGCAATAGCCGATTTCCTTTTCATTTTCCGTCACCTCCGTTTATTAACCGCATATTATCACGCATGCGACTACTGTATATTTTATAACACACGTTATCGTTAATGTAAATGATAAGATTTTCCGAATTTATGACATATCTTGCAACACGCGCATATATGCCGTTTTATACTGTATTTTGCGTTGTTTACGTCAAAAAAAAACGCCCGCACGGTTGCGGACGAACAAAGTTATAATTGCGATAATATTGCCGTTATTCCAGATTATGTTATTTGACCTCACCCCCCCCCCCTTCCGAAGTTTCGGGCGTACACCCTGTAAAAGGTTTCGGGGTTTTTAAAGCCGCAACGGAACGCTATATCTTTAAGCGGCAAATCGCGCATGGACGGGTCGCTTAAAATATACTGTACTTTGATAGCGCGTATGTCGTTTATAAACGCACGCAAGTCCTTGCCTATAAACGGGGACAGTTTTTTGGACAGCGACGTGGGGCTTACGCCGAACTTATCGGCAAGCACGGTAAGCGACAGCTCGTCGGCATAGTGATTGTAAATATACTGAACGACGTTTGCCGCCAAGTCGTCGTCTGCTATGTCGGAATCAACCGCGATCACGCCGTATCTTTCCACTATATCGGCAAGTAAATCGTTGACCACCGCGAATTTCCGCAATTCGGGCAAATTGTATTTATCATCGACAAGCGTCATTTTATCGAATATAGTTTTGTTGTATTCCGCGTCCGTCAAAAAACGCGGCAGCTTGCTTCGTTTGTAAATCGATTCGAAATTGCTCAAATACAGCGATCCGATAGAAGCGACAAATACGGTAATATCGCCGATCTGCTCGAAACCGTGCGCCTCGAACGGGTTTGTCGCAACTATTTCTCCCGCATGCAAAACGCGTTTTTCGTCCGCCACAGTCGCCATTACTTCACCTTTGCACACGCCAAAAAATTCGATATTTCCATGGAAGTGCTTTAAAGCCATGCAAGAGTCTTGACTGCGAATGTGCATACGCGTAGGCGTGTCATAAATTATCTCGTTATTGAGGATCCACTTTGTATAATCATTATCTTTCATGTTTCACGCCCCACACTATCGATTTTTTATATTTTATCATGCGCGCGACCGTTTGTCAATAACGAATTTTTCACTTTTTCCGACATAATTATCTTTGAAAAGGCAAAAAGTCCTCTGCGTCGTTCTTGTCGTAAATAAAATCCTTGCCCAAAAGCGACGCGCGGTGCACGATATTTCCGTATTTAAAATTCAGCTTGTCAAGCGTTTCGTCAAGTTTTTCGAGCTTGTCGTTGCGTGCGCTGTCTGTCAAGAACGACAGCTGTCGCGGCTCGTCAAACTTTTCGAGCTTGGACACGCCGACCGTAATCGTGCGCATGGGGTCGCCGTTCCAATTATCGGCAAACACCGCCAAGGCGCACTCGGCTATCTCCGTGGACGAATACGTCGGCACGTTCAGCTTGCGCTGTCGTACTATCGAAAAAAGGCTGCTGTCGCGCATGCCTACCGACACCAACGAACCGCGAAAACCCGATTTTCGCATACGCGCCGCGACGCGCTCGCACAAATAGTAAATGAGATCGCGCGCGTCGTCAATCGTTTCTATGTCGCGTACCGCAGTCATGCCGTGACCTATGGACTTTACGTCGCGGCTCTTTACCGCTTCGCGCACCGGCTCCGTGTCCTCGCCGTTTGCAAAAGCCTTCATCTTTAAGCCGTTAATGCCGAAGTTGCTTTTAAGCATATTGCCGTCGGCGCGAGCGAGGTCGCCTATTGTTATAATATTCAGCTTTAACAGTCGTTCGTAAGTGCGTCTGCCGACCATGAGCATGTCGTCGGCTTTAAGACCCCAAATAAGGCGTTTAAAGTTTTCGCGGTCAATCACCGTCGTCGCGTCGGGCTTTTTCAAATCCGATCCGAGCTTGGCAAACACCTTGTTGAAACTAACCCCGACAGAACAGGTCAACCCGCTCTCATCTTTTACGCGCGCGCGGATTTTGTCGGCAATGGTCTTGCCGTCGCCGAACAGCTTTTGCGACCCCGTCACGTCCAACCAACACTCGTCCGCGCCAAACGGCTCGACCATGTCCGTAAACTCGTTGTACAGCTCGAACATGCGGCGCGAATATGACATATACAAGTCGAAGTGCGGCGCGACAGTAACAAGATTGGGCGCTTTGCGTTTGGCTTCCCAAATGACGTCGCCCGTTTTTACGCCCAGCTTTTTGGCAATTTCGTTCTTTGCAAGAACAACCCCGTGTCTTAACTCGGGGTTGCCGCACACCGCGAGCGGTACGGATTTCCATTCGTCGTGAGAAATACATTCCGCCGAGGCGTAAAAATTATTCAAATCGCAGTGCAATATTACACGGTCGGTCATTTAGAACTTATACGAGTTATAAACCTCGTCCACCTGTTGTTCGGTAGCAAACCCGCGCGCGCCGCCGTCGTAACGTATTTTTAGCGCGGCAAAAACCTCGGCGCGTTTTAACGCGTCCAGCGCGTCGTATCTGCGCAAATAGTAATGGTTAAACGCCGTAAACAACGCGTCGCCCGCGCCGACGGTGTTTACCACTCCGCCTATGTTGACTGCCGGCACGGCTGTAATTTTGTCGGTCGCGCGTTCGTACATGATTGCGCCGTCGCTACCAAGCCCGATAACTATTATCTTTGCGGGGTATGTGTTTTTAAGCGAAGTAATAAATTCGCGCGGCGACGTGGGCAGGTCCTCGTCGCTCAAAAACAGTATATCCGCGTTCTGCATAAAGTCGCGGTTAAACGGGTCGTAAATGTCGCGCAAAACGTGCACGTCCGTCGCTATCGGCTTGCCCGCTTGCTTGGCTATCGGCAAAAGCACGCGGTTGAAGTTGCTGTTGCAAAGTATGCACATGTCGGACGATTCAATCGCGCCGCGCAACCGCTCCGCGTCGATCGACTTATCCTGTATGTCTTTTAAGTCGCAGTATATCTGCCGTCTTCCGCCGTCACCCGGTTCGTAAAGAATAACCGATACGGGCGTTTCGTCGAGGCTCTCGAACACGTACTCGCGCGAAATTCCGCTGTAATCGAGTTCGTGCGCAATTCTGCGCCCCTCGTGATCCTTGCCGATTAGAGATGAAAAAACTACTTCGTCGCCCAACGTTTTCGCCGCGGTGGACACGTTATAGCCCACGCCCGAAATAGTAGCGTTTATGCCGAAAAACGGATAGTCAATCGGATAATACGTCACGGGAAAAGACCTTATTCGCAAATTGGTTTCTACGTTAATCAGCCCCGATACAAACAGTTTCATTGGTTCACCTCTATTTAGCGTATTGAAACAGCGATATAATTATACATCATATATAAAACATTGTCAAGTTGTATATATAATTTTATAGTATAAAGTTAAAATTCAAAAAATATGATTGACATTGCGCGACAAATGATATATAATTGAAAAAAAGCTAAATTCTTCGGAGGAAAAAATGGAGAAAATAGAACTTACCAAACTTTTCAAAGAAGCGCCCGTTCAGGTCACTATGCGCCGCGCTACTTTCGACAGACTGCAAATCCGCCCGCAGATCAACTATCGCGGCAGAACGCAAGACGAAGTGTTCTTCCAAAAACAGGACGGCGCAAATGTCGAATACGAAATCGTGCGCAGAATGGACTTCGAGCCGGAAGGCGTGTTTGAAATTACCGCAGTTTACACCGTGCGCCGCACGCTCAACGACGAATTCGTCGGACAGGATATAGACTTCCGCGAGCTTTTGCGCACGTTTACCGCCGCCGATTTCAACATGCTGTGCGGAAACGTTTTTTCGTCCATGTCGCTCGTTATAGCCCAGCTCACGCAGGCGTCCAACGGAATCCCCATGATCTCCCCGCCCGTTTACTGCGGCATTGCCGCCAAGCCCGCCGAAGCCAAATAAATTTCGGCAACAATACCGTAAACTTACCGCCCCGCAATGCGAACTCGCCTTGCGGGGTTTTTGTTTTACCGATTTTTGTCGAATACGGGCGGATTTCGTACATAACGCAACGCAAATAAAGCAAACTAAACAGTATAAAACAATCCAAAAAGGAGAAAATTCATGAAGTATATTATAGAGGTGGACGAAAAATTGAACACTGTACTTACTTCAAACGCCAACAGACGGAACGTTCCCGTTCCCGCGCTAATTGCCGAAATGTTGAAACGTTATTTAATCGACGCGCATATTATGGATCAGAGCGAGCTTTGGGAAAACGGCATTAACGAATGTGCCGCCGTCAACCTCGACTGGGCGAACTTGTAGTTTACCAAAGGAGAAAACTGTGCCACTGTTCAAGCGCGGAGAAATATATTACGCGGATTTAAGCCCCGTCATCGGATCGGAACAGGGCGGAGTCCGTCCCGTTCTTATCATACAGAACGACGTGGGCAATAAGTTTTCGCCCACCGTTATAGTTTGCGCCGTAACCAGTCGCATTACCAAAGCAAAGCTCCCCACCCACGTCGAACTGCGCGCAGGCGAATTCGGGCTCGCCAAAGACTCGGTCGTCCTGCTCGAACAAATGCGAACGCTCGACAAACGCAGACTAAAAGCGCGCGTCGGCGAAGTGGACGCGATTGCAATGCGCAAGATAGAACGCGCCACGCTCATTTCGCTCGGCTTTGTATAATCGACTATCGTCCGCAAATACATACGCGCCTCGGCGCGTTTATGTTTGCCGTTTAATCCGATATACCACGTTAATTAAAGTTCGTCGTAATCGGCGTATTTAAGCACGTCACGCGGCGTGAGCATCATTTGCGCATACGAGCTTACTGCTTTTTCCGCGCCCACGCCGTTGCGGTAACAAGCTATCGTCGCCGCATCGAACAGATCGAACGCGCACGACAGAGCGGTTATGCACCCGCCCAACACATCGCCCATGCCGCCCTTTGCCATTGCGGGCGTGCCCGATATGTTCAGTCTTACTTCGCGCCCGTCCGTTATAATAGTCGTCGCGGATTTGAGCACGACCGTGCCGTTAATTTCGTTTGCAAGTTTAACGGCGTTTTCGACGGTAGCCGAATACCCCGTCATGCGCTCGAACTCGCCGACGTGCGGAGTGACGGCAATCGCGCATTTAGCGTCGCGCAAAAACGCGTAATCGCCTTTTATGGCATTAAGCGCGTCGGCGTCTATCACGAGCGTGCCGCAAAAGTTTTCGCACACGTAACGCAAAATCTTTTTAAGGTCGGGCGTCGCGCCCATGCCTATGCCAATATCTATCGCCGCGGCTGTTTTTAAAACGCCGTCGAGCGCGGGCTTAACGAACTTGATAAATCCGTTACTGTCGTCGGGCAAAAACTTCATCATTGCCATGGTCGAGCGCGCGGAAGCCGCCGCGCGATGCACGCTCGGCAAACATACGGTAACGGTTCCCGCACCGTTAAGATACGCCGCATGCGCCGACGCGCCCGCCATCAGCGGCGCGCCTATCATAGTTCCGCAACCGCCTATAATAAAGACCCTGCCCGCCGTGCCTTTATGCGCGGTTGCTTTTCTTACAAACGGCGCAACGTCCTCGCCGTCGAAAACCTTTATATTAGACGAGGTTTTAACTCCTATATCGTCCACTATTATGCGCCCGCACACGTCGCGACCCGCGCCGAACAGCATGCCGAGCTTGTAGCACGAAAACGAAACGGTTGCGTGCGCGCAAAAAGCCACGCCCATAATTTCGCCGCTATCCGCGTTAAGTCCCGACGGTATGTCTATTGCCAGCCGAAACGCGTTTTCCGCGGCGTTCAACTTTTTTATAAGTTCCGCGGTCGCACCTTCTATCGGTCGATTTAAGCCTATGCCGAAAATCGCGTCTATAATTATGCTCGCGCCGCCGACGTATTCCGACGCGGGCTTTACCGCTATGCCCTCGGCTTGCGCGTATGCGATAACCGATTTTTCGTACTTATCGGGAGCGCCCACAAGATACGCCGTAACGTCGCCGCCCTTGCGGTGCAATCGGCAAGCCGCCAAAAGTCCGTCATAACCGTTGCCGCCCGTTCCGCAAAACACCGCGGTATGCGCGAGCCGGTCTTGCACTCTATCCAGCATGTCGTCGGCGACGGCGAGCGCGGCGTTGACGCGCAACAGTTTTTCGTCCAGTCCCGCATTTTCCGCAACGCGTTCCGCCTCGCGGATTTGTTCGGCTTTAAGCACGTTTTTCATTTTTAAGTCCTTTTGTATAGCATGACGGCGGCTATCGCATATTCGCCCTCATGTGAAATAGAAACGTCCGCGCAATACCCGAAAAACTTTTTTTCCGCATCGCCGTGCGCATTAAGCACGGGCGCACCGTTACCGTCGTGCGAAATTTCTATATCCGTCGGCATTATTCCCTTGCCGAACCCGCACTTTATAGCTTTAACCGCCGCTTCCTTTGCGCAGAATATGCCCGCATAGCTTTCGGACGGGTTGGGTTTGCCGTCGCAGTACCGCTGTTCCTCCGCGGTAAAAACCCTGTCGCGGAACGGCTTGGACTCGACGGCTTTTCCGACGCGCGCAATACGCGCTATGTCTACGCCTATCATAGCTTAACCGCGTTTTCGGTCGCTTGCGCCGTGACCTCCGCCGCGAGCGCCATGAGTATATTAAGGTCTGCCGATTTGTCGCCCTGCGACAGCGCAAACATGGTATCGCCGTCCGCGTCGGTGTGCACGGGTCGGATTGACATAGCCAGTCCGTCGTGCGAAATTTCCGCCAGTTTGTTTACCTGCGTTTTGTCCAGCTTCGCATTGGTCATCACGCAACCTATGGTCGTGTTAGTTCCCGCGCGCATGCGCATTTGCGCCGCGAAAACGCCGTTAGTCATGCACTCGACGGTGTTTAAAAATTTGCCGTCTTGTGTGCGCGCGCCCGCTATGATTTGACCAGTCTTGCGATCGTACACGTCGCCTAACGCGTTTACCGCCACGACAGCGGACACAAACACGTCGTTAAAGAAAACAGTCGCGCCGCCTATTCCGCTCTTGCACGCCGCCTGTAAACCCAAAATTTTACCCACGGTCGCGCCCTTGCCCGCGCCCACCGCGCCGAACTCGACGCCATCGGGCTTTGCCGTCTGCGCCGCCTTATAGCCCATTGCCTTGTCGGGATAGCGGTATTTTTCGGGGTCGTTCAAGTCGAAAAGTATCGCTTGTGCGACGAGCGGCACAACCTTGTCACCCACAGAAAATCCCACGCCGCGCTCGCGCAAGAACTCCGTTACGCCGCAAGCCGCTTCCAAGCCGTATGCAGAACCGCCCGACAACACCACCGCGTCCACAAAACCCTGCGACTTTTCGGCGCGGAGCATGTCCGTTTCCCGCGTACCGGGCGCGCCGCCGCGCACCGACACGCCGCCCACAGCCTTATCTGTGAGTATGCAAGTCACGCCCGTATACCCGTCGTCGGCGTGTCCTATCCTAATGCCTTGCGGCAGTACGAAATTTCCGTTCATATCATTTTCCTCCGATTAGTCGTAATCTTCCGTTTCTTCCGTTTTGTCGTCGTCGATATTGTCGAACGCGCCCTCTTGCGAAAGCGCAGCCACCGCCGACGATATGCCGTCCCACGAATACCCGCGCCCCGCCAAAAACCGTTTTAGCTTTTGCTTGTCCGCGGATTTGTGCGAACTCAAATATTTGCGCGCGACCAGTAATGCCGAATCGTCCGCGCCCTCGTCCAGCAGTTCGTCGATTATATCGGACGGTATGCCCTTTTGCCGAAGTTCGGCGGCTATGCGGAATGCGCCGTATTTTTTCGATTTTGATTTTATATAGGTCTGCGCATAGCCGTAATCGTCTATGTAGTGATAAGCGTCGAGCTTGGCGAGCGTCGCGTCAATCACTTCGCCGTCGTAACCCTTGTCTTTAAGATAGCGCGATATTTCCTTACGCGCGCGCGGCGCAAGTCCGAGGTATCCCACGGCGCGCTCGAACGCCGAGTTAAGCTCGCTTTTTTTAACAAGGTTTTTAAACTCGTCGGCGGAAATTTCGTCGCCGATTTTAAACCGTGCCGAAGCTACCGCGACTTCGTCCAGTCCGCAAACAAACTCGCCGTCGATAAATATATTGACGCGCGTCTTGTTGCGCTTTTGCTTCGTTATGTCGGTTATTTTGCCCATACACGATTATTGTAACACTAATATGCGCCGATTGCAAGTTTTTGTTGCCTATACTTTGCGACAACCGTGTGCGCGCGAATAAAACGGCGCAATACCGCGCATATTAAACTCACTAATAAATCAAGGAGATTTCCATGACAACAAAAAGCCTCAACGAATTGAGCGAGCTTTGCAGAAGCGAAAAACTCGCCTACAAAAAATGCTGCAACTACGTATCCGAAACGGATAACGAGGACTTGCGGTGTGCGCTCGGCAACCTCGCCAACGGTCACAGACAGCGTTACGAAACGCTTTTGACCTACCTCGACAAGAATTAAAGGAGATTCGATTATGGATTACAATAACAACAACTATCGCAACAACGCGGACTGCGATCCCGCCGATTGCAACTACCGCACCGACCGTTCGCCCGAATTTGCAAGCGACTTTATTGTCGAAACGGGCGTAAACAATCCCGACGGACTTCTTGTGCCGCCCGTGGAATACCCGCTCGGCGTAGACGCGGAAAATTCGGAGGAGTTCGATCCGCAAAAGGAACAAGCCGCAACCGACGACTACAATAGTTTCGACGGCGCTTACGGCGCCACCGATTTATACGAATCGGACAATTACGAGGACTCCTCGGACTATCAGACGGAAACCGCCGAGGAATACGGAATTCCTTACGATACCGAAACGTCGGAAGAATTTTCGGAAGAGTACGATTGCGACGGTCGCAACTGCAATCCGCGCAACGACGTAGATTACAACGTGACCGACGATTACGACCCCAGCGACGAAACCGCGGCGACCATTGACGAATGGTATACCACGGACAAGCCGTCGGCGCGCGAGCGTTGCGAACTCGACGATTACGAAATAATTTCGGACGTACTCGGTTCGGAAAAACAAATCGTCAAACTTTACTCCACGGCGTTGTGCGAAGCGTCGGAAGAACCGTTCCGCAACCTGCTACGCGAAAACCTCGACGAAGCCGCCGCCGATCAATACAAAGCGTTCGAGTTTATGCAAAAACGCGGCATGTATCAGACCGAGCAAGCGAGCGAGCAAAAAATTTCGGAAGCGAAACAGCAATTCTCGCCGCTCTGCCATAACTGCGGTTGCGACACTTGCTGTGACTGATTACAGCTAATATAAAAAATCCGCCGAAACAAACGACGGATTTTTTGTTGCATAAATTATTGAGGCGCAAATATTGACAACCTTTGCGTCGTTTAAAAGTTATTACAGCAACGGAATACTCGCAAGATATTCTATGCCGTCGCGATCTTTTGCGTCGCCCTCCGCAAGCACGAACGCGCGGCACACAACCTTGCCGCCCGCCGTCGCAACAAGCTGTTCGAGCGCCGCGTTTGCCGCGCCCGTGCTTATAACGTCGTCTACGATTGCGACGGTCTTGCCATTGATTAAATCCACGTCGTGCGCCGATAAGTATAAATGTTGCACCTCGCCCGTCGTAATCGTTTTAGCCTCGACCTCTATTCCGTCCTGCATATACAGCTTTTTGCTTTTGCGCGCAACGGCGTACATCTTATGTCCAAAGTCCCGCGCCACGCAATGAGTGAGCTGTAAGCCCTTGCTTTCTGCCGTAATAAGCACATCGGGGTTATACTTCTTAATGCGTTCGGCTATGTGCTTTGCGCAATGTTCGGTAAGCTCGACGTTGCCGTGTAGATTGAAAAACGCGATATTTATTCCCGACGGCAACGGAAGAATCGGCAAATGTTCCTCTCTGCCGCAAATATCCACAGTGAAAAATTTATCCATGGTAAACCTATCCTCTTTTAGGAATTTATTTGTAAGTCCGTTTGTTAAGGCTCGACCGTTACGGCTTCCCACACGGCGTACAGCGTGACGTTGCCTTCCACAACGTCGTCCGCGGTGACGGCAGTCGCTGCCGCATTGTTCTTGTCCGTGCACCAGCCTTTAAACTCGAAACCGTCCCTTGCGGACGTAGGCACAGGCAAATCCGCGCCGTATTTAGCTCCGACAGCATAAATCTTGTCGTCTATCGTTTCGGCCGCGCCGTCATAATTGAGGTCGAACGACACCGAATATTGCGACCACTTTGCCGTAAGCGTTACGTCGTCCGTAACGGTATAAGCGTCGCCGCCCATGCCGACTTTATTATCGTCCGCATCGAACCACCCGTCGAACACGTAGCCCGCCTTGACGGGATTAAACAGCGTAACAGCCTCGTTATATGCAACGTTCAACGCGATTGTTTCGACGCCCGCAATATCGCCGCCGGCGGCGTTAAACGTAACGGTATAGACGTTTACTTGCCAATGCGCATGCAGTTCTACGGACGTAACGTCGGGAACTATCGTATTTTCGGTAACAAGCTCGCCGTCGGTTTGGGCGGTGAACCAGCCGAGGAACGTATAGCCTGCGCGTTCGCCCGCCGTCGGGAGTTCGCCGTAAGTTCCGCCGTAATTAACGGTTTTGCCCGCGACAGTCATGCCGACGACGTGCGTATCGAACGTTACCTCGACCGTCTTTTGCGGGATAACCGACCAATCGGCATAAATAACGGTGTTGCCCGTTACGGTTATGCTCGCGCCAACGCTGTCGCCGCCGCTCGCCGCAGTGCGCCAACCGTTAAATGTGTATCCGTCGCGCGTAGGCATAACGCTTACATGGCGGGTAAACTCTGTTCCGAACGGCACGTTAAACTCAAAAGAGTCAAGCCCCGCGATACTGCCGCCGTTGGCGTTAAGCGTCACCGTATAGATTACGGGCGTCCAGTGCGCATAAAGTCGAGTATGAGGCATTGCGGTAACTTCGTCGCCGCCGTCCACTCTGTCGCCGCCGTTTGCCGCGGTAAACCAGCCGAGGAATTCATATCCGACGCGCTTGGGATTTTTGGGCAGTGTCGAATACGTGCCGCCAAACTTGACCGTTACCGAAGCCGCGCTGTCTGTTACGCTGTCGCCGTCCGCGTTAGCGTCGAGCGCGACTGTGTACGTTTTTTCCGCCCAGTGCGCGTACAGCGTATGGCTTTCGCGGTTAGTAACCATAGTGTTGCCCGATTCTCCTGTCACAAACACTATCTTGTCGCCGCCTACCGCCGCGGTGTACCAACCGAGGAAGTCATAACCCGTTCTGCTCGCTACCGGCAAGTTGCCGTAAAGTCCTTTATAATTGACGTCAACCGTCGATTTATCGCAAGTCGCGCTGTCGTCGCCGTGCGCATTGGTATCGAGAGTAACGGTAACTTTGCCCACTACTTCAAAACGGTACCAGCCCGTAAAGTTCTGCGCACTGCCGAGCGACGATTTATTATATGCGCGGTAAGTCGCTTCTATATTGCAACGCTTGACTGCGGCAGTCGTTTTGAACACAAGTTTCAACACAAAGTTGGAAGTGTTGACGTTATGCGAATGACTGCTGCCGTTTGCGTTGTTAAAGTACAGCGTATCAGACTGACCGTTAAGGTTAAGAGTGTCGAGCGTCGCGCCGCCTTCGGTCAAATGCAACGTTGCCGACGCAAGATAATCGGACAGATTTCCCGCAGGCGCGGTAATAGTAACCGAATATCCGTACTTATACGCCGATCCGCCGTTGTTTGCCCATTTGGAAATAACCTCGCCGCCCTCGCCGACCGCAAAGTCGGTATTTTCGGTATTGCCGACGTCGTAAGCCGAGGACGTTGCGGGCGCAACGATATTAACCTTGAATTTGATAATATATTCTGTACCGCAAACGTCCGTTTTGACGGTTACGTTGCACGTCTTGTCGGAGCTAATGACCGCAGCGGTAAATATTGCGCTGTCGCCGTTAGCAAGACCTGTAAGATAGTCGGTCGTCAATCCTTGCTCGTCGGTTATTTCCACGGACTTAACGCGCACGTCGAACCCGTTAGATGCCGAAGTCGCGAGCGCGGCTGCCTCGCCTGCGTTTATGAGTACGCTCGTAATGTCGTTATCCGCAAAGTCTTTGTTAAGCGCGATATTTTGCTCGCCCACTTTCGCCGTTACGTCCACTCTCACGTCGGCAACGGAAATCTGACCTTCGCCGTAGTACACTCTGCCGTTGGATAGCGTTATCACGTAAGCGACTTTTATCGCGCTGTCAGATCCGTCCGCGCCTATGCTCGTATTGAACGCGCGATCAACCGTAATCACGGGATTGACGGTATTGTTGTTTATAACGGTGAACGCCGAGGCTTGATCTTCCTCTATTGCGGTTACCGCAATGCGCGTTACCGCTACTCCGTCCGCAACTTCCGCAATGTTAATGCAGTCCTTGACTGTTACTTGATTATATGCGAGCAAATCGCCGTTCCACGTCGCGGCGGAGTTTGTAACAGTGGGATTGACCACGGCGACGCTTGTGCGACAGGTCATTTCTTTACCCGCATACACGCCTTTCGTCATGACGATAGTAACGTCCAAATCTATGGTTTTGCCAAGCTCCGTAATGTTGCGCACAACCGCAAGCCGCGCGCCGCTCGCTTGAACAAACTGTTTGTCGGCGTCGTTGACGACAACGACCGAAGTCACGGTGTAATCGTTTGCCTCGCTATCGGCTATAAAATGCCCCGTTGTGCTCGTCGTATTGGGTTTAACCGCGTCGCGCACGTCGTAAACTCCTACGCCGTTGGACACAGTCGCCCCCGCAACGCTGCGCGCTTGCGGCGCGATAACAACGTCGATATAATCGGTAGCGATAGCGCCTTTATTTACGTCGCTCGTGACCGTTGCGGTCAAGCACAGCGTAATTTTTCCGCCCGCCAACGTCGTGTTTGTGCCTATAATTTCGAGCTTGCCGTTTGTAAGTTTGTAATCGTTTGCCGTCAAGCCCGACGCGGACGATACAGTAATCGCATAGTTAGCAACATAGTCGTAAGTAATACCGTCGGACAAGACTTTATGTCCGTCGAAAATGTAATCGGTATCAGCAACAAATTCAATCGCGCCGTCCGTGCCGATTTCTATATCGACGGTTGGATTGCTCCAAGCTACCGTCGGGAGCGGAACGCCGAGAACAATTATCGATTTTTCAACTGTATATACGCCGTTAAATACGCTGTCTGTTACGGTTATCGTCGCGCGCACGGTAACAAGCGTATTCACCGTAATATTGCTGCCTGCGGTTAAAACGCCGCTCGCGGAATTTATCGCCATGTTCCCGCCTGAAATTATCGAATATTGCACCGCGATGTTTCCGGCAAAACCGTTGTTCTTTACGCCCGCGGTAAACGTAGCAGTTTCGGCGGGAAGTATTTTGTCGCGCGAAGCGGTTATCTCGAACACGGGCGCGGTTGCCGTAAGCCTTACGGTAAAGCTCTCCGTATACACGGTGCGCGTGCCCACTTTTACTATGCCGCCGACCTGCAAAGTCGTTTCCTTATCGGCGGTTATTTCGACATAGCATTTTCCGTTGGCTTTAACCATTTCGCCGACGGTCACGTTGCCGTTTACGATAATATCTACAACGCTGTTGGCAATATCCACGTCGGATATTTCGTACTTAAACGTGTACGGCTTGCCGTTTACGAAATCGATATTCTGATTGATAACGGGCTGTCCGTCGCTCGCCGTAAGCTCGGTATATTCCTGTCCGTCAACTTTGCCGTACAGTTTAGCCGAAGCGTCCGCGCCGTAAGAGAAGAAGTATTTTTGAGTGACTGTAAACGTCTTGCCGTAAACGACCGCGGTAAGCGTCACGTTAAATTCGCCGCTTTCATTGTCGTTTATCGTAACCGCGCCGCTATCGCCCGTAAACGTGCCGACGGTGATAACATTGGTCGCCGACGCGGAATAACGCGCGTTCGCGTCGCCGTGCGTCGCGCCGATAACATTAACAGCATACTTCGATGCGTCTTTAACGGTGTGTTTTGTCGCGTCGGTCGTATCGTAAGGCAGTACGGTTTCGGCAGAGTTGTACACCAAACCGAATTGCGGCGCGTAATCGCAATCTACCGTCAAAGAGTAAATCGCTTCGAACATAAATTCGCCGCCGCTCAAAGTAAGGCTCGATCCGCTTGCGAGTTTATATTTGACAGTAGCCGTAAGCGTGTACGTGCCGAGGCTCGCCGCCGAACGCGTTGAAAGCGCAACCGTCTTTTCGTAGCCCGCGCTCGTTATGTCAAGCCCCGTCTTATCGGACGTCAAGGTGTACTCGACCACGAAGCCCGCATAATCCTTTACGTTGGACGATACGGTCACGGACGAATCTTCGTCCGCAACGTTAATCTTACCGCTAACTGTCGTAAGCGCAAGCGAGGTTATGGACTTGACCGCGACGTTGCAACGGTATTCCTTTTCCGATCCGAAATACTGCGAAGTGATTATAATCGGAACGCCCGCCGTGCCCGTAAGCGATTCGGGTATGAGCTTTAAGCCGTTTACGATGAGTTTGCTCGCGTCGCTCTGATTTGCAAGCCGCACCGAATTGGTAACGGCATTGCCGAAATCCTTGCCGAATACGTTTATAGGTTTGATGTAGCTCGACAAATCGAGTTCGGTATATTTATTGCCGCCTATATAAAGCGTAATAAGTTTGTCGTCCGCGGCAAACGTGTTGCCGTCCAAGCCTTGGAGCTGTACGGACGAAATTTCGACGCGATAAGTAAACTTGATTACAATTTCCTGCGTATCGCCTTTACCGCCCACGTCGGTATAGCTCGCCTTATAGTATACCGTATTCGTCACGGCGGACGGATTGATTTTTATTTCGCCGCTCGTCGAATCGAACGTTACGTCCGACGCAACCGTATTAAACGTTTTATCGGTATAGATAGCGTATGTAACGTTTTTTCCCGCAGCAACCTCTTGCGTGCCGTCGTTTTTGACGACCGCGGCAAGTTTGAACGCAACATTATCTTGCGACACGGACACAACCGCCGATTTCTCGCCGCCCGTTTCGGTTACAGAAACATTATTATCGTCCGCCAAATACAGCGTGTGCGAGTTGGTTTCAATCTTGATAGCTCTGTAAACGGGCGTTATATCGCCGTATTTTAAGCGCACGTAATAGTCTGCGGCGGTAATTATGCTGTTTTTGACGTACAGCGTATATCCCTCGCCGTCCGTGCCGCTGCGACGGATGTAAATATCGCCGCCCGTATATTCGATATAACTGCCGTCGGCGGTCTTGGTAACAATGTCCGCAACGTTGTTGTTTTTGATTATCTGCGCCGTCGGCTGAACGGTCGTATCGCCGCCGTTATACAAAACGGTTATCGGCAACGACGCAACGTCGGAAACGGCTCCGCCCTGGTTACCCGTCGTTTTAATTCTGTACTCGCTGCCCGCGTCGCCGAAGTCGAGCGCGAATATATCCATAGTGACGGTAATCTTGACATTGAGCGTAAACGTATTGCCGCTCGACGCCCTGCCCGATTTATCGGTGAAAACAAAACTGTAAGTTCCGATCAACGTCTTAACGTCGGACGCAATACCTATCAAAATATAAGGATTGTCGCCATGCGAAAAATCGGAAACGGTAAGCCCGTTTATCGCTGTGTACGTCAACGTAAATTCCGTTTCGCTCTTGTTGTTGTACGCAATGCCGGGATATTCGGACGCAGTCAACGCGCCGTAATTAAGATTGAGTTTGTACGACGGTTGCGTCGCGCCGTTGTTTTTAAGCTCGAACGTATATTCGACCGTACCCGCATTACCCGCATTTATGATACAACCGTGTCCGTTGTCGTCGCTTACGGTTATGTTAGCCAAGCCCGTACCGACTTTTACGCTTTGCTTGATAAGTTGCTCGTCTATCTTGTTGGCGCGGTGAATAGTCAAATAATCGGAATCGTGTTCGCTCGCGGTTGTTTTAAGTTTGATTTCGCAAGTTATAACCGCGCCGCCCACGCCGTAAGCTGCGTTATAAATATCGGAATCGGTCGGAGCAAGATGATATACGCCGTTGTTCTTGCCCGCAACGCCCGAACCGGACGCAGTCAAATAATCGGGCAATGTCAATACAGCCGCTTCGTAATACTGCCAAGAAGTGCTTTGAGTGGCGTGAGCGTCCGATGCGGGAACAGCCTCATACACGATCTTGACGTAAACTGTTTTGCTGTACACGCCGCTCTTGCCTATGTATTTACCGAATTCCAAAACCGAACTTGAAATGTCGTTGGTGCAATGCATATCTTCGTACACGCCCACGCTCACAATACTGCGCGCGAGATTTTGCACGGTAAGCACCACCGTCGTCGGAGTAGAACCGCAGAACAATGTAAGATTATAATTGTCCTCGCCCGTCGTCGAACCCGACGAAATACGCGGCGCTTCAAAACGCACGGTGTAGAACGTATTATCGCCTTTTCCTGCGGCGTCGCCCGTCGCGCTTATGCCTGTGGGTATTTGAATATACGATTTAACGGCAAACGCGCCGTCGTTGTATCGCATAACGTAAACGATTTCTTTATCGCTTTCGTTGTTTGTTATTTCGACGGTGGAAGAAACGTATATATCGACTTGCGATCCTTGGTTTACGCTGTACTTGTTATCTTTTATGCGCGATTGCTCGCTGTAATCGCTACTCGTAAACGCCGCAACGCCGTCCGCAAGCCGCATAAACTTACAAGTCATAACGCTTGTAACCAACACCGACGAATCGCCGCCTTCCACATGGTAAAAGTCTTTTTCGTTTACGGAGAACTCGACGCGCAAATCGGCGACATTCACTTTATTGTTATAGCTGTAAGCGTAAAGATCGGTTACGGGTTTAATAACGAACGATTGGATTTGATAAAGCCGCACGCCGTTATGCTTATAGTAAGTTATCTTGTTTACGGTGTCTTCTTCGGGGACGAGTTTCGTATCTTCGCTTATATGCCCGAAATACAAGTTAATCGTATAGTTGTTGTACGTCTCGAATTTTGTATTAAGCGTGCGCTTGACTTTTACAAGATCTGCGTAAGCCAGTCCCGTGCCCTTTTTATTGTCTTTATCGTATTCGACGGACTGTTCGCCGATTTCTTCAAACGCAGTAATCGCGTCGATAACGTAAACTTTTACTTTGAGAACGCCTATTTCTTTATTCTCGATATCGAAAACCGAAATATCGAATTCCGCACACGGCAAGGATGCGTCGTCGGGCGCAAGACCGCGGAAAGTCAAAACGTTACCGGTCGCGCTGAACACGTTTTGATTGTAAGTAACTATTTTAACTTGCGTCTTAAACCTCGTGACGTCCGTCGTTACAAGTTCCGCTATATTGAAAAAGTTTTCCTTGTTCCACGTCGTGCCCTGCTGTTGGTTCTGAACGTACACAGTCGCGCTTGTCGGGTTTTCGCCCGCGCTCGGCACAAACTTACCCGCAAACGCATTGTTTTTGGTTACAAGCGCAGTTGCGTCTTCCGTGTCTATAAAAAACGCTTTGGTAGCTTTTGCCGTAACCTCGAACGACGCGGTTTTTTCCCACGTGCGGTCGCTCTTGTCTTTGCCGTTCCAGTCCTCGCCGCCGCTTACGGACGTGCCGACCTTAATAAATTTAAGCGTATACGTACCGTCTTTAACGCCGTCTTTAATTTTGACGGTGAACTTGACCGTGCCCTCGAAATTGGTAATAGACGAAGTGTCTGCGCCCTTTCGCTCAATCTTCATGGCTTCGGACGTAAGTTCGTACACCTTATTGGGAGTAAGCGACGCGCCCGTGCTTCCCGCAACGCGCACTTCCATAATCGCGGGATCGAAGTCGAGCATATAAGTACCCGTAAGATACTTTTTATCGACTACTTCGTTTACGTCCGTTTTGCCGGACATTCTTATATTGTATATGGCGGACAAGGTCGCCGATACGTTGGACGCAACGGGCGCGACGGCATCTTCCGCAAAATCGGACGTTCCGACCTTAACGCTCAATTTGCCGCTCTCGTTCTGCGCAACTACTCTTACGTTCACTTCGTTATCGACCTTGATGTTGCCCGCGGTCGTGTCCGAAAAAGTAAGTTTGCAAGTCGTCGCCGACTGCGCCGTACTCGCAAGCCCCGTCGCCGCAAGCGAAACCGCGCCGTTTTTATCGGTAGTGACTTTCATAGCTTGATCGTTGGACGATTTTACGGACAGCGATTTATACCAGTTATTCTTAATGGTTTTTGCGGCGCTGTCGTACTGTATCGTTATGGGGCTGATAAGTACGTGCGAGAAAATATCGTCGTAAGTCGTGTTATACGGGAACGTTATTTCCTTGGGATCCATAACGAGATCGGGATCGTTTTTAACGAGTTCCGTAAGCGCGGCTACGTCCAGTTGCGTGCGCGTTTTATCGAGAACGCTCTCTATAAAATCGCCGTCAACCACAGCGGTATTAAACAGATATATCTTTTCTATGTAACCCAGCTCGGTACTGCTCTGAACGTTTATTTTAAGCGTTTTTTCTACGTTCTGCGGCGCGTCAGGGTTGTTGATGTTGGCTTTAATCTTTATGTTGGCAACGCCCTTGCCGCGCGCGCGGAACATAAAACCCTCGTGCGAAGAACCGGACACGGCAACGACGGACGTATTGTCGGAAGTAACCGTTACGGCGTTGGATTCCAAACCGTCCGCAGTCTTGGTTATGGACATTTTGGCGTACTCGCCCGTCGATTCGTTATACTTGCCGTACTGATCGAACAGCACCGTATAAGTTCTGTTGTTTACGTCCGCAACATAATGCGGGATGCGAATTTCGTCGTTTTTAATCTGCTCTTTATTAGCGCTGTTTCCCTGCGCATAAAAGTCGGTTAATTTGATTGATTCCGCGCCTTGATTAACTACTTTGAACTTTACTTCTTTATATTTGGACGTATTGGACGCAGAACGCGCTTTTATGGAAACATCTTTATTGTGATGCCCGACATTAGGCACAAACGTAAAATATGCGCGCTCGCCGTCGCCGCTACTGCTCTTTATTTCCGTAACGGCTTCGCGCGGCGTTACCTCCCAAGCAATATTGGGGCTTGCGCCGTTTTCCACGGTAATATCCGCGTAAACGGTGTACTCATTCCCGATCGAAGCGTAATAGTCCGTTCCGTTCATGCTGAACAGCCCCGTGCTTTCGATCGTAACGTCCTTAACGACCGAATTGTCCTTTTCGACGCTCGGCTTTATCAAATACATTACCAAGAACGTGACTGCAAGCGCGAGCAATACGCCCATCGCCACGAACACGACTATAAGTTTTTTCTTGGTTTTTTTTACCGGCGCAAGTTCGATGACTTCATCGGAAATGGGCATAAAACACCTCTTGTAGCAATAATACGAGTATATAATACAATATATCGACATATTTGTCAATAACATATAAGGCAATATATGAAAAAATTAGCAGTCGCATATAAACATTGCTAACAGTTGATGAACGCGAGCGACAGCCTAATACCGTCATAACCGCCCGTCGCGCCGACCGCAATTTGAAAAAAGTCGTGAATTTGTTTGACAATTATACATATAATGTGGTAGAATCCTGTTATATCGTTTTATAGGAGATTATCATGCTTGCCGAACAAATCCTTACAATAAACGTATCCACGAGAAAACTTTGTAAAAATTGCGATAACGGCGCTATTATTTCCCAAAAAATGCGCTTACTGTACCTCGTTCGCAACGAGGTTCTTTCCCCCAAAGAGCTTGTAAACGAGCTTTGTATCGCCAAACCCAACCTCACTATCCTCGCCCGCAACATGATTGCGGAGGGGCTTATAGAAAAAATGCGCGTCGAACGCGACATGCGTTCCGTGCATTATAAAATAACCGATAAGGGTACGGCGGAACTCAATCGCATGATTGCCGAGCTCGACGAGTCTATTGCCAAACAACTTCAACTCAACGAAAAAGAAGTGCAAAAGGGCGAGAAAAAACTCGAAGCGGCTATCAACTTCCTCAACGGCGTTGAATAAACGCTCGGTATTGTAGTTTTGTAAACGCCTGCCCGCATTACGTTTTGTTTGCGTGCGGCGTTTTATTTTCGGGATTTTAGCCCCGACATCATCTTACGGAGAGCGTATGAAGTCCGTAAAAGCCTTTTCAGCCGTAAGGCGGGATTTAAATGCCGTTATGCTGCACGATCCCGCCACGAGAAACAAGTTTGAAGCGGCGCTGTGTTCCAGCGGGTTCCATGCGCTTTTGATGTACCGATTTTTCCACTTTTTGCACGTGCACAGATATTTTCTGCTTGCGCGTATTCTTTCCGCGCTCACCCGCTTTTTTACGGGCATAGAAATACACCCGGGAGCTACTATCGGGCACGGGGTGTTTATTGACCACGGTTCCGGAGTAGTTATAGGCGAAACGGCGGTTGTGGGAAACAACGTCGTTATTTATCAGGGCGTTACGCTCGGCGGCACGGGCAAAGACAAAGGCAAACGCCACCCCACTATCGGCGACAACGTCATGATTAGTTCGGGCGCGAAAGTTTTGGGACCGTTCACCGTCGGAGAGGGCGCAAAGATAGGCGCAGGCTCGATAGTGCTTAACGAAGTGCCGCCGCACGCCACGGTCGTGGGAGTGCCGGGGCGCATAGTGCGCATTGCCGGCAAGCGCGTAGAGGACGTGTGCGTCGACAGTCTGTGTCAGTCGCTCCCCGACCCCGTCGAGGACGATATTACCAAGCTCGCACAGCGGGTCGCAGACCTCGAACGCAGGCTGGGCGCGGACAATTAGACGTGCAACGACATTGCCGAAAACGGCGCGCTCGGCGCGACCGATAATAACGATACAGCAACAAAAGGTTCGGAGTAAATATGGATAAACTTCAATTTTATAACACGCTTACCAGAAAAAAAGAGGAATTTACGCCCGTCAATCCCCCGCTTGTTACAATGTATTCATGCGGTCCGACGGTTTACAATTACGCGCATATCGGCAACCTGCGCACTTACGTATTTATGGACGAGCTTCGCCGCACGCTTAAATTTGCGGGCTACAAAACCAAGTCCGTCATGAACATTACCGACGTGGGGCATCTCACATCGGACGGCGACGACGGCGAGGACAAAATGCAAACCGCCGCAAAAAAACAAAATAAATCGCCCGAACAAATTGCCGCGTTTTATTCCGAGGTCTTTTTTAAGGACTTGGAACGGCTCAACATACTCAAACCCGAAATTATAGCCAAAGCGACAGACAATATCGACGAAATGATTGACTTTGTCAAAACTCTGTGCGAAAAGGGCTACGGGTACGAAACGGACGACGGAATATATTTCGATATATCCAAGTTCGACGAGTACGGCAAGCTGTCGCGTTGCAATATAGAGGACGCGCTCGCGGGCGCGCGCGTTGCGGTAAACACGCAAAAACGTCACCCCGCCGACTTTGCGTTATGGAAAAAAGCCGAAAAGAACCACATTATGCAATGGCAATCGCCTTGGGGCATGGGCTACCCCGGTTGGCATATAGAGTGCTCGACCATGAGTAAAAAGTTTTTGGGCGAACGCTTCGATATACACACGGGCGGCGTCGATCATATTCCCATTCACCACGAAAACGAAATTGCGCAGTCGGAAGCATACGAAGGACATAAAGTAGTCAACACGTGGATGCACGGCGAATTTATGCTCGTGGACGGCGGAAAAATGAGCAAGTCGCTCGGCAACGTTTACACCGTGGACGACTTAATCGCGCGCGGATATTCCCCGCTCGCGTTCCGCTATTTCTGCCTAAACACGCACTATCGCAACAAACTCAATTTCACTTTCGACGGGCTGTCGGGAGCGGCGACCGCTTACAACAGGCTGTGCGGACTTATAAGCGCGTGCAAAACCGCGCCGCACGCCGATAACAACACTGCGCAAAAAGTAGCGGAGCAAAAAGCCGCCGTCATTGCCGCCGTGTACGACGATCTCAACTACCCGCTCGCGCTCGGCGAACTGTGGACAATGGCAAAGCTCCCCGCCTGCCGAGAAATTTACGACGCGGCGGAAGTTCTTAACGCAGTGCTCGGGCTCGACCTGCATGTGCCGCACGTTAGCGCCGCGCCGACCGTAGAAGCGCCCGACGAAGTGAAACAGATTGCCGAACAACGTTTTGCGGCACGGCAAAACAAGGACTGGGCAACGTCGGACGAACTCCGCAACAAGCTCGACGCACTCGGTTACGCAGTGCTCGACAGCAAAACTGGTTACGAACTCAAAAAGAAATAATCGACATTTTAACCGCACTGTAATATGTGCGGTTTTTATGTTGCGTTTATTTAGTCGCATCGCGCTCAAACGCAATAGCGATATTTTAGCAATTAAAGTAATACGCGTATCGCCTTTTCGCATAACATAAAACCCCGAACATGTCGCGTGACAAATTCGGGGTTTTATTGTTTTTAATTAAATTTTATTTAAAGAAACGTATTATTTCTTTTTAGCGGTGGGGCGTTTTACGGCAGTCGTGCGCGCCGCGGGCTTTGCTTTTGCCGCAGGCTTTTTAGCCGCTTCCGCTTTTTCCGCAGGTTCCGCAGTAGTCGCCGCCTGTTCCTTTTTGGGTTTGGCGGGCTGTTTCGCGGCGGCTTCGAGTTCTTTTTCTTTCGCGCGCGCCGCTTCTATTTCTTTGCGACGTACTTCGCCCTCGTTCTGCGCGGCTTCGCTCGTTACGACAGCGGCAACGCTTTCGTATTCGCCGACGACGACCGCGTGAGGATTTACGGCAAGTTTAATCTTGTCGCCGGTATTGTAGCCCGCGAAGTTGCGGATTATCGCGGTCAAGTCGCCGTTGATACCCGCCATTTCCACGGTGACGATAGCGTCTTTGCGGTATTCGTCAAGATGTTTGATAATGCCCGTGAGCACCATTTTCGGCGTTTGCGCAAGCGATTCTTTGTCGATCGCCATGCCGCGCGGCATGATGTACATAGGCGTTTCTACGTCCGCCGTCTGCAAATCGTCGAACTTGGTCTTGTGCTGTTTTACGCCGCTCTCGTCCGCTTCGATAGTGTAGTTGTCGAACGACATTTTGTTCTTCGTTCCGTTGTCCGCGGCAAATCTGTAACCGAAAGTTCCGTTGACATTGGCAATCGTGCCTTTGGTCGTATTGCCCGCAAGCGGCGCGTCCGCAATAAGGCGTTCGCCGTCCGCGCTGAACAACTGGATCTTGCTTATATCGACGTAAGTCTTTATCTTTTCGCCGCCGACGAACTCGCTGTCGAGCGGGCGCGAAACGATAAGATAATTCTTCATGCCAGGAACGGCGGCGTAAACCGCTTTGAACCGAGGATAGTTGTCATAGAACTCCGCAACACCCTCGATATACGCGTCGCCCTCTTCGCCTTCCGCTTTGAGCGCGGTGGGCGGAATTCCGAGCAATACTTGATTGTTGATAACCGATTTGTCCGTAATGCGGTTAAGCAATTCTTCGGGAAGTTTGATGACCGTATCGCCGAACATAACCGCGAGCGTGCCTTCGACGGCAACAGCCTGTGCGGGGATAAGGTTGTAATCGGGAACGCCCATGAGCGTAAATTCGGTCGTCGGGTCGAACAGGTGCGCATGGTCGGTTGCAAGATACATCTTGACTTTTTCGCCCTGCTCGAACGTGTAGCGGGAATTGACGCGCGAAATGGTGTAGTCCTCTTTACCCTCGACATTGAGATAAAGGATTGTTTCGTTTCCGAGGTTTTCGATAACGTCGATAGTCGCCTCGATAACCGATTCGGGATGCGCGTCCACAAGCGCCTGCTCGTAGTGCACGTCCTCGGGACGAATACCCAAAAGCACCTCGCTGCCGATAATGCTGTTGTCGATAATGCGCAGGGCGCGCGACTTGGGTATCATGACCTTGTTGGTTTCGCCGATAAGCGCGTAAAGATTGCCGTTTTCCTCGACGAGTTTCGCTTTAAATATGTTCATTTGCGGCGAGCCCAAGAAGCAAGCTACAAACAGGTTGGCGGGGTTATCGTAAAGCGTGGTAGGCGTATCTACCTGTTGGACAATACCGTCTTTCATAACGACGATACGCGTGCCCATGGTCATAGCCTCGGTTTGGTCGTGCGTGACGTAAATAAACGTTGTGGCAAGACGGTGGTGAATTTTGGTAATCTCGGTACGCATCTGAACGCGCAGTTTTGCGTCGAGGTTGGACAGCGGCTCGTCCAAAAGGAATACTTTCGGTTCGCGGACGATAGCTCTTCCGAGCGCGACACGCTGACGCTGACCGCCCGACAAAGCCTTGGGTCTGCGGCTCAAAAGGTGTTGAATACCGAGTATGCTCGCCGCTTCCTGCACCTTTTCGTCTATTACTTTGGAAGGAACGTGGCGAAGTCGCAAACCGAACGCCATGTTGTCATAAACGGTCATGTGCGGATAAAGCGCGTAGTTTTGGAAAACCATCGCTATGTCGCGATCCTTGGGTTCGACGTCGTTTACCAACTTATCGTCGATATAGAGCTCGCCCGACGAAATATCCTCCAAGCCCGCAATCATGCGCAACGTCGTGGATTTTCCGCAACCGGACGGACCGACGAAGACGATAAACTCTTTATCGTCGATATCGAGGTTGAAGTCGCTGACGGCTCTTACACCGCCGGAGTACACCTTGTAGATGTGCTTTAAAGACAAACTTGCCATAATTTTCTCCTTATTCCGATTTTTATTACATAAATAGTATAACACTTCGCCGCGGCTATTTCAATGCAAAACCGCATAAATTTTGCGCGCCTATTTTGTACAATTTGACCATGCCGCAAAAGCGTTTTTACGGCAATAAAAAACCCGACTTTAATCGGGTTCGGACATTTTAAATGCGGTTGTATTTTTACGCTTATCGACGGCGCGACTGCGCATAACTCTATGCAACGACGGGTACAGTATCGCCACAAATCCGCACAGCACCGAATCTTTAAGCAACAGCACCGCCATTGTGGGAAGCACGCCTATCGCCGCCGCCCAGCCTATGCCCGTATAATAATAAAGTATAAGGACTTGATAAGTAATTCCGACGATATACACGGGCGCCATGCCTATTATGCCGCACAGAAAAACTTTGCCGCGCGTCGGCGTTTTTAACCGCGAGCACAGCGCGCCCGCAACAAACGCGCCTATCGGAAAGCCGATTAAATATCCGAAAGAAGGCATCATGACATAACCCAAGCCGCCGCCTTTGGTAAACACGGGCAAGCCCAGCAACCCCATTGCAAGATACACCAGCGACGCAAGCGCGCCGTCGCGTCCGCCGAGCAGTATTCCCGCCATAATCACGAACACCGTCTGAAAAGACAGCGATATATGTGTAAACGGAATATATACGGATATAAGCCCGCCTATAATTATCAGCGCGGTAAAAACCGCTATCGAAACCAAACGCCGAGTATTCATGCAGTTCCTTTGCGAGCCGTTACGCCTTGCTCGCCTTGTATTCTTTAAGCGCGCGCGCTAATTGGTCGGGACAAGACGTGCCGTTGCGACACTGTATACCCGACAGCAGTCCTATAACTTCGTCAACGTCGCGCCCGACCGCGAGTTTTGCCACGCCCTGCGTGTTGCCCGCACAGCCGCGAATAAACTTGACCGACGTTATTTTGTTGTCCTCTACATCGAACAGTATCTCTTGCGAGCACGTTCCGGAAGTTTTATAAGAATACATATTTCACCTCACTCCGTAAGCCTGTCGTGCAACATAAGGTAAATACTCGCCGCATTCTTTTCCCAGTTTTCGTGGATATACTTTGCGGTGCGGTTGTTTGCGACGACAAACTTTAAGTCCAATAGCGTTGAGGACGGCTCCACGACGCGCAACCACACGGTATACGTGCCGTCCTTGTTCTTATAATAAGTATGCTTGTACTCCTGCCGACGTTTATACGACATTCTGTTGGCTTTGACATAATCGCTTATTTCCTGCCGCAACGATTCGGGAATACGCGAATAGAAGTTGGCAAGGCACGCTCTGCCGTCAGGCGTCATCGAGTACAGTTTTTCCCTGCCCCTGTCCACCTTATGTATAAAGTTCGATTTGGCAAGTTTGTCTATCGCGTCCATGCAATACAAAGGCATCATCCACCCGTTCTGCGTGTAACAGATGTTGATAATAGTATTGTAATCGAGCGCAATGTCCATTTTGTCAAACACGAACAATACAATAAGTTTATTAAGTAATTCCTCTTCGGACTGTTCCAATACGTCACCCAACGGTCGGTTAATTTGAGGTAGAGTATTATTGTAGCATATTTATCGGCAAAAGTAAACGGTTTTGTTAAATTTATGCCGTCGGCGCGTCGCCGTTTAACCCAATTTTTCGGTCAAAACGTTTATGCGCTCGGTATAGTTGGCTACTTTCTCGCGCTCCGCGTCAATCAGTTTTTGCGGCGCTTTTTGACAGAAACCCGCGTTATTCAGTTTGGACTGTGCAAGCGCAAGTTCCGACTTGCATTTTTCGAGCTCTTTTTCCAACCGCTCGCGCTCTTTTTGGGTGTCCGCCAACGGAATATACAGTTTAATTCCGTCGAGCGCGATAAGCGCGCAGTTGTCGGCTCGCCCGTCTTTAACCTGTTCCGTCTTTGCGAGCGTGGGCAAGTATACGCGGATAAGCTCGCACAACTCCTTATCACCGTCGCAATATACTTCGGGCGATTTGGCAACGGCGGCGTTTGTCTGTTTGAGATTGCGCACCGCGCGCACGCAGTCTTTAAGCCGCTCGGTGAGTTTTACCGCGCCGTCGTATTCGCCGCGCCTTTTCTTGGGGAAATCGCACAGCATCAGTTCTCCGTCCGAATCGGGCAAGCTGTCGTAAATTTCGGTAGTTATAAACGGAATAACGGGGTGAACGAGTTTCAACAGCACGTCGAGCGAGTAACGCAACACGCCCGCAGTGTTGAGCGCGTTCTCGCCCTTTAACTGCACTTTAGCAAACTCAATATACCAGTCGCAAAATTCGTCCCAAATAAAATCGTACAGCAACTGCGCCGCATGCCCCACGTCGTAACGGTTCATAGAGTGGTTGACCGCGGCGATAAGATCGTTTATTCGTCCGATAACCCAGCCGTCGGCGGCGGTGAGCGCCTTGGGATTTTTGGCATAGCCGTTTTGGCACGCGCCTATAACGAACTTTGCCGCATTGTACAGCTTGTTCATGAAATTGCGATACGCAGTCAGCGACGTGTTGGAAAAGCACACGTCGCCGCCGCGCGCTATTCCGTTTACGAGCGAAAACCTCAACGCATCCGCGCCTGCGGTCTGTATAACCTCTATCGGATCGACGCCGTTGCCTGTGGACTTGCTCATCTTGCGCCCCATGCCGTCGCGCACAAGCCCGTGTATATACACTTCCTTAAACGGCACTTCGCCCGCGAATTTAATACCCGCAAATATCATACGCGACACCCAGAACGTTATTATATCGTATGCGGTGACGAGCAAATCCGTCGGATAGTATTTTTTGAGATCGTCGGTCTGTTCGGGCCAACCCATAGTCGAGAACGGCCACAGCGCGGAACTGAACCACGTGTCGAGCACGTCCTCGTCTTGGCGAACCGCGCCGCCGCAGTGCGGACAGGTCGTAATGTCCTCGCGGCTGACTATTTCTTTGCCGCACCCGTCGCAATAATATACGGGTATTCTGTGTCCCCACCAAAGCTGACGCGATATGCACCAGTCGCGGATATTGTTCATCCAGTTGAAATACGATTTTTCAAAGCGTTTGGGGATGAATTTTATTTTACCCGTCTTGACCGCGTCGATTGCGGGCGCGGCAAGCTCTTTCATTTTGACAAACCATTGCTTGGACACGATAGGCTCGACGGTCTGCTTGCATCTACTGCAATGCCCGACGTTGTGCGTATAGTCCTCGATTTTATCCATCAAGCCTTGCGCTTGCAAATCGGCTACAACCGCCGCCCGCGCCTTGTCGCGCGGCATGCCGCAATACGCGCCCGCCTTTTCGTTCATAGTACCGTCGTCGTTCATAACGCGTATGACTTCGAGGTTGTGACGTAACCCGACTTCAAAATCGTTGGGGTCGTGCGCAGGCGTTATTTTAACCGCGCCCGTGCCGAAGTCCGCTTCGACGTATTCGTCGTAAACAATGGGTATTTCCCTGCCGACGAGCGGAAGAATCAAAAGTTTGCCCTCCATACCCGCATAACGCTTGTCCTTGGGGCTGACCGCGACGGCGGTGTCGCCGAGCAGCGTTTCGGGACGCGTCGTCGCAACAGTAACATAGCCGCTTCCGTCCTTAAACGGATATTTGATGTGCCAAAGGTGCGACGGCTCGGCGGTATAATCGACCTCGACGTCGGAAATGGCGGTTTTGCAACCGGGACACCAGTTAATAATGCGGTCGCCGCGATAAATATATCCCTGCTCGTACAGCGAAACAAACACTTCGCGCACGGCTTTACTGCAACGATCGTCCATAGTAAACGCCATTCTCGACCAATCGAGGCTGACGCCCATATATTTAAGCTGTTCGACAATACGGTTGCCGTACTTGTTTTTCCAATCCCACGCGCGCGCCAAAAACCCGTCGCGTCCGACGTCGGCTTTGCTTAACCCCTCGTCGCGCATAGCCTCCACCACTTTCATTTCGGTGGCGATAGAGGCATGATCGATACCCGGAAGCCATAGCGTTTCGTAGCCTTTCATGCGCTTGTAACGCACTATCGCGTCGGGTATAGTGACGTTCATGGAGTGTCCGACATGCAGTTGTCCCGTGATGTTGGGCGGCGGCTGAACGATTGAAAATTTCTTTTTAGCCTTGCCCTGCTTGGGCTCGAAACAGCCGTTGTCCACCCATCTTTTGTAAATGCGTGATTCAAAACTTTGCGGATTGTACGTTTTGTCCATTACGTCGCGCTCCCGATAACATTGTATATATATCGCATTTTAACACAATCAATCAGAAATAGCAATTATTTATATCGCACTGCGAAAATATTTACGTGTTTTGCGTATTCACTATACCCAAACACACCGCATACACTGGAATATATTTATCACTCGGAGGAATTTTATGAAAGGAAAAATCACCGCTTTTATCACCGCAATCGCACTCATGCTGTGTCCGCTGTCGCTTACCGCCTGCAACGACGACGGCAAAACCACGGTGCGCCTGTGCGAAGTCACCCACTCAATCTTTTACGCGCCTCTGTACATAGCCCAGAATAAAGGCTATTTCGACGAGGAAAACATCAAAATCGAACTCTCCAACGGCGGCGGCGCAGACAAAGTCATGACGTCCGTCATTTCCGGCTCCGCCGACATCGGACTCATGGGTCCCGAAGCGACTATTTACTGTCACGTGGAAGGACAGCGGGACTACCCGGTTATTTTCGGGCAGTTGACAATGCGCGACGGGTCGTTCCTTGTCGGGCGCAATCCCGAACCCGATTTCGACTGGGCTAACCTCGAAGGCAAGCACATTTTGGCCGGACGCGCCGGAGGCGTTCCCGCAATGACATTGCAATGGGTGCTTAACAATCACGGCGTTTCGACCGACAGCAAAAACTTCGACACGTCCGTCGCGTTCGACGCAATGGTCGGCACGTTCGACACCGATAAATCCATTTCGTACACCACCATGTTCGAGCCGACTGCATCAGAATACGTTGCGCTCGGCAAAGGCTACATCGTCGCGTCTGTCGGCGAAGCGTCGGGCGAAGTGCCGTACACCGCGTTCTCCGCGCAAAAGTCTTGGCTCAAAGACAACAACGCCACGGCTAAAGCGTTTTTGCGCGCGGTGCTTAAAGGCTACAAGTTCATGACCGAGAACACGCCCGAAGTCGTCGCCAAAGACCTTGCCAAATCGTTCCCCGGCATCAGCGAAACGTCCATCGCCGCATCAGTCAAGAGCTATCTGAAAATAAACGCGTGGGCGACAAGTCCCGTGCTGTCGCAAGAGGCGTTCGAGCGCTTACAAGACATTATGGAAAACGCGGGCACGCTATCTACCCGCGCGGATTACAAGCTCGCGGTAGACAACACCATTGCCAACGAACTAATCGCCGAGCTCGGCATGAATTAAGGATAACCGCTCATGGCGCTACTCGAAATAAGTCACGCGGATATTATTTATCAGACCGAAAAAAGCGAGACCGAGGCTGTGCGCGACCTGACTTTATCGGTTGACGAGGGTGAATTTATCGCCCTCGTCGGACCGTCGGGTTGCGGCAAGACGACTTTACTGTCCATGATAGCGGGCTTGCTCGCGCCCACCAACGGCACGGTCGCAATCGACGGCACGCCCGTCGTCGCCTCGTCGGGAAACGTCGGATATATGCTTCAACGCGACAATCTGTTTGAATGGCGCACTATCGAATCCAACGTTTTGCTCGGGCTGTCCGTACAGAAAAAACTCAACGACGAAAGTCGCAAATACGCGCTCGATATGCTCGACAAATACGGACTCGGCGAATTTAAAGCGGCGTACCCCACCCAGCTATCGGGCGGCATGCGCCAGCGCGCCGCGCTTATACGCACGCTCGCGTTCAAGCCGCGACTGTTATTGCTCGACGAACCGTTTTCGGCGGTGGATTTCCAAACGCGCATGACCGTATGCGACGACGTTCATTCCATTATCAAGCACGAAAAAAAGACAGCCGTGCTTGTCACTCACGATATAGCGGAAGCGGTGTCCATGGCGGACAGGATAGTCGTACTCACCGCGCGCCCCGCGACAGTCAAAACCGTGTTCGATATAGACATCGACGCGCCCACGCCACTCAAACGCCGTGAAAATCCGAGGTTTTCATACTGGTTCGACCGCGTGTGGAAGGAGGTTACGTTATGAAAAACGACTACAAGCCGCGCGTTACGGGCAAACAAGTTTTACTCGACGCCGCCACGCTCGCCAAAGATACGGGAATATTCCTTATCGACCTCGGCAAGCGCGTGTACAACGCGGTTAAAACCGCGCTCGCCGACGACGGCAAGACCAACAAGCCCGAAGCCGTCAAAGCGACCGAATAATCACCGACTACTTACATCGCAACCCGTATGACTATACGCGACAAACATTCGCGCCGTCCGCCGCGGGTTACATTAAGGAGCAACAAACATGAAGACAAACAAAGGACTTCCCTGTCGCATGACAAAAGTCAAAACGCCGCGACAAACATATCTTGCAAAGCGGCGTAACGATAAAATAATAGTTATACTGTTACGCATAGGCGTACTCGCGTTTTTCATAGGGCTATGGGAACTCGCCGCGGAACTCGGTTGGATAGACCCGTTTATCACGTCCTGCCCCTCGCGAATTGCCAAAACACTGTCCGAAATAGACATGGCGGACTTGTTTACGCACATAGCGTACACCCTTATCGAGTGCATTATAGGCTTTTTCGTCGCAAGCGGACTGGGTATACTGATTGCGGTACTGCTGTGGCGGTTTACGCGGTTGCGGCGTGTGCTCGAACCGTATATAGTCGTTCTTAACGCCCTGCCCAAAATCGCGCTCGGACCTATCATAATAATTTGGGTGGGCGCGGGCGCGCAGGCAATAATAGTAATGACGGTGCTTATTTGCATAATAGTGACAGTCATCAGCGTGCTCAACGGTTTTATGTCTGTGGACGAAGGCAAAATTTTACTGCTGCGCTCCATGGGCGCGACGCGCTTTCAAATCCTTACCAAACTCATCATACCCGCAAACGTGCCCGCGCTCGTCAACATGCTCAAAATAAACGTCGGACTTGCTTGGGTCGGCACAATCATGGGCGAATACCTTGTGTCTACGGCGGGCTTGGGCTATCTCATAATTTACGGCAGTCAAGTATTTAAAATGGATTTGGTAATGGCAAGCACGGTCGTATTGTGCATACTCGCAACGGTTATGTATCTTGCTGTTGCGGGCGTGGAACGACTTACGAAAAAACGCTATCACATAGACTGACGTTTGAGTTTTGACTTAACGCGCTTCGCCTTGCTCTTTACCCTGCGTTTTACGCGAGTACGGATAAGGAACCAACAGTTGCAAGCCAAATACAACAAACCTATTATTCCTATTATCGGATAAAGCGTGCCGACGACGTTGGAAAACCCGAACGCACCTACAATCAGTCCGCCGACAAGCACAATGCCGGCGGCTGTTATTTTGTGCTTGAAAAACACACTGACATAATCGTAAACGGACTTGAACGCGGACAGCGCCGTCGTGAATATCGACGCGGCAATAACGGGCATGCACACAAAATACATCGCCCTCCCGCTTTTCAACGCAATTAGCAATATCGGCATATCCGCGTGCGCCGCCGAACACGACTGCAATGCGCCCATGATGCACAATAACAGTGCGGCGATTACCGTTGCCGCAACCGCCGCCGCCAGTATTATTTCGCGCGGGGACAGCTTATGTACGGTAGTCAATACCCCGCCGCCTAAAATCATATTCATAGACACGTAAAGCACTATCGAATATACGCTGATATTGCTCGACTGCGGACGGAACGGAAACTCCATTGCGCATATCGAGCAAGCGCATAAAAACACTATCATTACGGGCACAAGCACGGCATTGGCTTTTATCACGCCCGACAGCCCTTTAACCGCAGTTACGGCGCAAAGCAAGCCCAAAACAATGGAAGCGAGCGGGCGTATATCTATAAACTCCGCCGCAAGGCTGTCCGTGCCCGCGAGCATTGCGCCCAACACCGTCATTGAATTGAACAGCATAAACACGTCCGCGAACGGGCGAAGTTTGCCGAAAACCGCGCCGTTCACCTCGCCTATGTCCGTCTTTTTTACCCGCCGCCCGACAAACAGAAACAGCACGGAGCACGCGAACACAAGCCCGCCCGCTATCAACGCGATAAACACGTTGGGCACGTCGCCGAAAAACGACACCACCTCTTTGCCCGAAGCGAACCCCGCGCCTATCATAGTGCCGATTATAAGCATAGATACCGACATTGCGCGTAAAAACGATTTAAACATATTATATTGTATGTCGAACAGCGCGCATTTAGAAATGCGCCGAGCAGTCGCGCTTTTGCCCGTTGCACTGCCGTTTTACCACACAAAAAACGAACGCCGAATTTTATACGACGTTCGCTGTAAAAACGATAATGTAACTTCCACACGCGAGTTGACGCGCGCTACAAACTACTCTTCCGACACTTCGGTTTCGCCCGCTTTGGGGTGAACGTTGGTAGAAGCGACCGGCTTTCTGCGATTTATGACGTTTCCGTTTATAACAAGCTCAAACCAATATCCGAGAAACGCCGCGGCTTTTTCGGACAGTACCATGCGCGACAAATATATTTGCAAATATTCCATTGTCGCGGACGTATTGTCCATTTGTATGACAAGGCGAATTGTCTTTTTGTTTTTGTCGATGGCGAGGTAATTCTTTTTGATGGATAGATTGACGCGGTCGTGAATATCCTTGCGGTCGGCGGTTTCTCTGCGCACGCGCGATCGGTGCGCGTCCGATTTGTCCGCGAGTATAAGCGCGGCGGCAACTTCGTTTACGGGCGTGCCCGTTTCTTCCTCGTGGTTGCCTATCGCCGAAATAATCAAAGCGACTTCGCCCGCGTCCATGCCCATGCGCACAAGTATATCGTAAGCCAAAAGCGACCCCGTAAGACCGTGGTGCTTGCGGTTAATCGCGTTGCCTATATCATGAATCCAGCCCGCTATCGCGCCCAGTTCGACGGTGCGTTGCGGGAAGCCCAGCGTGCTCAAAATATTCGCGGTAGTTTTGGACACATACCCGACATGCCGCAACCCGTGCTCGGTGTAACCGAGAACTTTAAGGCTGTTGTTGCTCGCGTTTATAAGCTGTTTAAACTCGTCGTTTTCTTTGACGTCGTTAAGCGTTATTTCTTTCGACATATTCACTCTTATTATTATAAGCCGTAATAGGCTTTATATAACGGATCGTCCGAAAAATCCCGACAGTGTTCGTCAACAGTGCCGCCCATCATTTCTATGGAATTGCGAATTTCTATAAACTCCGCAAACGTGCACGTGTCTATCAGCTTGTACAAATCGGCGCAAGCGCGGTCGTCGCCGTACCTGCCTATCAGCGCCGCAATATACGGGACTTTGGGATCTGTCGCCAACAGATCGCGCAACAGCGCGAGTATTTTGTCGTCGCCCGCATCGCAGAACGTAAGGATTTCGGCATACTGTTCTTTTTTATCGAGGTCGTCCGTTGTTTCCGCGCGTTCGAGAATTATATCCTTGACTTGTTCCGCGCGGTCGCACAGCGCTTCCACGCACACTTCGCGAATAGACTCGTCTATATCGCGCTCTATCATTGCCAAATAAAAGTCGTTGTCCGCGCCGCCCAGTTCCGATATAAGACTGACCGTAACGGCAAGCAACTTTTCGTCCGTCGCCGACCGTGCAAGCGCGACAAGATCGTCCAAAAGCGACGGTTCCGTCGCTATTCTGTCAAACAACAGCGAGCACGGATTGAGTTCGCCGACGCACGCGCCTTTAAGAATGTCTATAAGCTCTTCGGTCGGAATTCTGTTAAAAAATTCGGACGGCGAAATTCCGCCGAGCGAGGTTTGCGGCGACGTCGCCCACGTATGGTAAACGTTGTCCAAATCGCGCTTGGCAAAGTCCTCCGGCGAGGAATATTCGGCTTCGTGTTCGTTGTAATATTTATCGGCATAGTTCTCGAACAGCTTGTCAAAGTCGAAAAAGTACAGTTCTTTGTTTTCGTCGTTCATATTGTTTTCTCCTTACGGACTTTTATCCGATCGTTAATTTTTTGCCGCGCCGTGTATTTTTGCGGCAACTGCTTTGTATGCCGTGTTTGCGGCGGTCTTTGTCGAATATCCGAGCGCGTATTCTATTCTGTCGCCCACCGTGCCGTTACGCCGTTCGGGGGTCATAACGGACTTGATTAAGTAATACGCAACGTCGCGCTCGCTATTCTCGTCGTCGTCGAATATTCCGCTTTGCAATAACGGTTCTATCTCTTTGACCTTTTCCGATAGCGCGGCGGTCTTGCCCCGCTCCAAAATAAGTATAAACGCATAAGCGATACGGCTACCCGCGGTCGCATTTTCGCCGAGCGAGCAAACGACGCTGTCCGAATACGGGCAGTAAGCGACGCTTACGGTAAATTCGTCGGCGCGCTTTAACAGCTCCGCAAGTATAACAGACTTGACCATAGGTTCGATATACGGCGAAACCAGCGCGTCGCGCATTACTTCGTCCAGCTTGTAGATTGCCGCCAGTCTGCGCGCCGCCTCGAACATCGCGACGGTCGTCTTGCGGTCGTTGCGATATTCCAGCGTCAAAAACACTTCGAGTCCGAGCCTAAACGCTTCGTTATTAAGCATTTCGTCGGTTACTATGCCCGCCGCCGCAACGCCTGAAATGTTTTCTACAATCATGCTCAACGCATGTTGCGGCGCTTCCTCGCCTATGGGTAATTCTTGCGCGCCCGCCTTTGCCGCCAGATAATAATATCTGATGTTAAAATCGTCGTAAAGTATGCGGGTAAGGTCGTACAACTCGGCGGTCGCGTCCTCGCGCTCGCCGTAATTATACAAAACCTGCGCATACAGTTGGCGTATGTCGAGGATATTGAACTCGTCGATATAATCTTCCAACAGTTCGAGCGCGTCGTCGGGCGTGCAGTAATTTATGGCGAGCCGCGCCGCTTTGTATACGTGGTCTGCGTCTATAAAATCGTCGGTTGCGATAGCTTTGAGCGCGGCGGGAATTTCATCGAACTTGCGCTGAACTTCGTAAAGCGTGCACAACAGCGTGCCCGCAAGCGCGCCGTCCGCATGAACGCCGAGCGCGCGTCTTATTGCGCGTTCCGCGTCGCCGTACCGCTCGTTTTCCAGCAGTATAAACGCGCGCACGCACTCGCCGCAATAGTACAAATGCTTGTCGTGCGTTCCTATTTTATCGAGCGTGGACAACGCCGCGTCGTATTCGCCTTTGTCGCAATAGTGTTCCGCCGTGCGAAGCGCAACTCGCGCGCGCAGTTCCGCAGGCAAGTTTTCGTTATTTAAATCGTTTATAAACGCGTCTTCGAAAGAAAAGTTTTCTTTTTCGTCGGCGTCTGTTTCCTCGTCGTCTGCAAGCAAATCAGTGACCGCGTCGTCGTCCTCGGCAATCATCTTTGCCATTTGCAAAAAATCATACACGGGATTATCGCTGTCGAATTCTTCCGTCAATTTGTGCCTGTCGCCGCCGTTTCCGTTATCCTCCGCCGCTTCCGAATTTGTCGCGCCGCGAAATTTAATTATTTTAGACGCCGTACCGCTGCCCTTGACGTTCGCGCCGTCCGCTTTGGCTTCGTCTTTATCTGCGACAGGCTCGGCGGGATCTATTGCGCCGTACTCGCCCGCGCGAAACAACTCCTCCACAAACACGTATTCGGAATCGCCCATGATTACGCCTATTCCGACGTCCGCCAACTCGTTCACGATTTCTTTTAAATTCTGCCCGCTCGATTGCACAAACTCGTCGCAAGACAGCATTGCGTTGGGGTCGCGGCGCAAATATACGGTAGCCAAAAGATTGCGGTATGCCGCCGTGCAGTCGGGGAACCTGCGAATATGCTCCATAAATTCGCGGTAAGCCAACGTTAAAAATTCGCGATCGTCGCTCGACTGCGACATGACAAGATAAAGCATGCCGCAAGCCATGTGAAAATCGGGATTTTCGGTCGCTTCCGAATACTTTAAAAGCCTGTCGAGCGCGCCTTCGTAATCGTCCTCTTTAAGCCGTTCCGCAAACTCGCGTTTATACAGCGCAACAGCGCCGTTTTTATCAAATGCGGTTATCAATCGTTATTCCTTACCGTTATCCGTGCCGTCGGCTTTGTCTGTGCCGACTTCGGAAGCGGCGCTATCGGGAACGGTCGGCGCGGTTTCCGTTACAGCGGGCGCAACTTCGCCGTCGCTCTCCGCGCTGTCCTCGCCGTCGTCGTCCGTGCTTTCGCGCATGACCTTTTCGTGTTCTTTCTCCAAACGCTCCAAATCCTCGCGCCTGAACGTGGGAGTAAGCGGAGTAATGGACGCGCCTTCGTCAATGGACTTCTTGCGCTTTTTGGGATTTTTGTACGCGACGGGCTGTTGCTTCTTTTTGCCGACCTGCTCCGTTTTTTCGTCGTCGAAATCGCTCGCGCGCTTGGCGTACACGGTAGAGGGTTTGTTCTCAATCTTGTCGTACAAAAACTTTTCGTAACAGTGATGACAGTACAGCGTTATGCCGAGCGTGGAGAACGACACGCCCAAAAACACGTAAACCATTACAAGTATCATCATTATCCCGGGGATAAACATCAAATACACGGGTGCGAGCGCAAGCCCGATTATCAGTATCGCCTGTATGTTGGTGCCGATTACAAACAGCAAGGAATTGCGTATCAACACCATGGGGCGCATTTTGAACGCCGCGTTCTGCGTCAGGAAGAACGACGCAAACAGTATCATAAACACCAAGAAAATAATGGACAGCGTTATGCTCAACGCTTTTAAGCCCGTTGACAGGCGGTAAGCGTCGAAGTACCCGAACGAAAACTGTACAAGCAGTATAGTAAGCCCGAACGCAAAGCCCATGACGAGCGCGGGCAGCCAGCATTTTTTAATGCCGCGGAAAAAGTCTTTAAACGTCCTTGTGGGTTCTTCCCAAACGAGCTTGCGCATGACGTACAGGTTGCCCGAAACGCCGAGCGCAAACACCGCAATACACGGAACAAGTATTAAAAACTCCATCAGTTCGTAAGAAAAATTAGTAAGTACGCCCTGCGTGATTGCGTCGGTGACAATGGGATAGCCGATGCCGAGATTGCCCGAATACGGAATAAAGCTCGCCGCGACCGCCGTGTTCAAATAGAACAGCACCATAACCGCCGCCGCGGGCAGTGCGAACAAAACGGTGAGCAAGTTCAAAAACACCATAGTTCCGAATCTGTGGAAAAACAGGTGTTTAAACATTGCCCACTTGGACATTTTCATGCGTTCGGGCGTGAGATCGGGCTTTGTGTCGTCGCCGAACATCATGCGCTGAACTATGCCTTTCTTTTTCTTTTTTACCGTGGTGTCGCTTTTAGCCATTAGCTCTCCTATTTCTTCTTCGAGTACGATTCGATTATTTTAAGAAACAACTCCGTTCCCGTGAGCAACGCGCGCTCGTCGAACGAAAAACTTTCGCTGTGCAACGGGGATCTGCGTCCGTCCGCGCCCGTGCCCAGCCAAACCATGCAACCCGTCGCCTCGCAGAGATAGTTGGAAAAATCTTCCGCGGTGTTGCGCGGTTCGACCGCAACGCACGCTTCGCCCATTACGCTCCGCACTCGGTCAACCGCAAACGCGGAATTGATTAACGGTTTGTAAACGGCTTGACTTATTATGCGGTGATTTGTGCCCAACTTATCGTCCGCGTCAAGCGCGGCTCGCTCTATGTCGAGCATGGCGGCTTCGCACTTTGCCATATCGTAAAACCGCAACGAATATTCCGACTTCGACTTGTCCGCGACGATATTGCGCGCCGCGCCGCCGACGGTTTTGCCGAGGTTTAACAACAGCCCGCGTTCCTCCGCCGCGCGGAACGCCGCGTTGGCGATTGCTATCGACGCTTTAACGGCGTCCGCGCCGAGTTGCGGCATTGCGCAATGGCTCGCCTTGCCCTCGACTTCCACGTCGAATTCGCAACAACCCGCAAACATACCGCCGTAGCAGTAGCCGATTTTGCCTTCGTCGAGTTCGGGGCAAAGGTGCAACGCATAAATTTCGCCGACGTCGTTCATCACTCCGCCGTCAATCATGACCTGACTGCCGCCTATACCCTCCTCGCCGAACTGAAAAATAAATCTAATCGGAACGTCGCTCGTTCCGCCGAGTATGCGCGCGACGTTTAGCAGGTTGGCTGTATGCCCGTCGTGACCGCAAGCGTGCATGACGTTGCCCGAAGCCGCGCAAGCGGACATGCCCGTCGTTGCGACGTCCTCGGTTATGGGTAACGCGTCTATGTCCGCACGAAACGCCAGCCGCGGCGCGCCGCGCCCTACGTCGCAATATACGCCCGTACCTATTAACTTGGGCTTGTAGCCGAGCCGTTTAAGCTCGTCCGCGATAAATGCGGATGTTTTATGCTCCTCGCCCGACAGCTCCGCAAGCGAGTGTAGCTTGCGCCGCGTATCGGTAAGGTATTGCAAAGATAGATCACCCATGATTACATTATACTACTTATCGCGCCTTTTTTCAAGTAAAAAGACGGCATTTTTAAAAATAAGAACGCACGCTCCGACGCGCCTTGTGCGCGCGCGTAATCGCATACGCTTGACAATGCCGAACGATAATGATAATATATTCGTCGGAGGCTTTATATGAACGTAACAACAGCGGTAGTAGGCGCAACCGGTCTTGTCGGGCGCATGATGCTCAAAGTACTCGAAGAACGCAACTTCCCGGTCGGAGAATTGCACCTTTTTGCGTCGGCGCGCAGTGCGGGCGCAATAATGGAGTTTAATGGCAAAAAATACACGGTTGAAGAACTAACCGCCGAAAACATAAAAAAAGCCAATGTAAAATACGCAATATTTTCCGCGGGCGGCGACGTGTCCAAACAGTTCGCGCCTATATTCGCGTCGTGCGGCGCGGTGGCGATAGACAATTCCAGCTACTGGCGCATGGATAAAAACGTGCCGCTCGTCGTGCCCGAAGTCAATCCCGAAGCGGCGTTCAAGCATAACGGAATTATCGCCAACCCAAACTGCTCGACGATACAAGCAGTGGTCGCGCTCAAACCGCTCCACGACGCGTTCAAGATAAAACGCATAGTGTACTCTACATATCAAGCGGTGTCGGGTGCGGGTCGTCAAGGTTACGACGATCTTCAAAACGGAATAAACGGCGAGCCGCCCAAAAAGTTCCCTCACCCCATTGCGTTTAACGTTTTACCGCATATAGACGTTTTTACCGACGACGGCTATACCAAAGAAGAACTTAAAATGGTAAACGAAACGCGCAAGATTTTAGGCGACGACGCTATGCGCATCACCGCTACAACCGCGCGCGTGCCCGTATATTACGGTCACAGCGAAAGCATTAACATAGAATTTTACAACCCCGTTACGCGCGCCGCCGCGCTCGACGTTTTGCGTCAAGCCAAAGGCATAGTAGTGTGCGACGATCCCGCAAACAACGTCTACCCCATGCCTATCGATTCGGAAGGGCACGACGAAGTGTTTGTCGGCAGAGTGCGCGAGGATCACTCCGTCGATAACGGACTTAACATCTGGGTCGTCGCAGACAATATTCGCAAAGGCGCGGCAAGCAACGCCGTCCAAATAGCGGAACTGTTGCACGGCAACGGCTATTAAGGCATTTCATACGCGCGAACCGCGCGGCATACAATAATCAAGACTAATTCAGAGGTAAGATTATGACACTGTTTACGGGCGTGGGCGCGGCTATGGTCACGCCGTTCGGAAAAGACGGAAATATCGATTACAACGTACTCGAACGCTACATAGAGCACCTGCTGTCGGGCGGCACGACGGCGCTGATTCCTTTCGGCACCACGGGCGAACCCGCCACGGTCAAAGCGGCGGAATACGAACAAGCCGTCAAGTTTGTTATAGCAAAAACCAACGGCAGAGTACCGGTCATAGTCGGCGCGGGCAGTAACAGCACCGCCGTCGCGTGCGAACGCGCTAAAAAAGCAAAGGACTTGGGCGCGGACGCCGTGCTCGTCGTAACCCCCTACTACAATAAATGCACGCAACGCGGCATTGTGGAACATTACAAAGCGGTCGCCGCTGTCGGCGCGCCCGTCATTGTTTACAACGTCCCCACTCGCACGTGCGTAAATATTTTGCCAAAAACCATTGCGGAGCTTGCCGACATAGACGGCATTATCGGCATTAAGGAAGCGAGCGGCGACATCGACCAATTTCAGGACGCGGCAAAGGTATGCGCGCAAAAAGACTTTGCAATGTACTGCGGCGACGACAGTCTTACGACTATCGCCATGGCGCTCGGTTGCAAAGGCGTAATATCGGTAGCGGCAAACCCCGCGCCCAAAATCATGAGCGAACTTTGCGCACTGTGCGACAAAGGCAATTACGCCGAGGCGCGCGCGCTTCAATTTCGTATTAGCGAGTTTGTACACAGTCTTTTCTGCGAGGTCAACCCTATTCCCGTCAAAAAAGCCATGCAACTCATAGGGCTGGACGTCGGCACGCCGCGCCTGCCGCTTACCGAACTGGAACCCGAACACACAGACAGGCTCGCCGCGGCAATGCGAGAAATCGGGCTTATAAAATAAGTCGCATAGGTACAACAAAAATGAAAAAGGCTTTCTTATTCGGCATAAGCGGAAAAATGGGCAAAATGCTCGTGCAATGTGCGCCGTCGTTCGGTTACGAAATAACAGGCGGGTTCGATGCTTTTCCCCACCCCGAAATTCCGACGTTTGACGACGTGCGCAACATAAACGTGCCGTTCGACGTTATAATCGACTTTTCACGTCCGCAAACGCTCACGCCGTTAATATCGCTCGCCGACGCGCGCAAAACGCCCTGCGTAATCGCCACGACCGGCTATAACGACAGCGAACTGATGAGCATAAGACTGCTTGCAAAGCGCGTGCCCGTTTTCCGTTCGGGCAATACAAGCCTCGGCATAGCCGCGACCAAGGCGGCGGCTAAAGCCGCGCAAGCGATACTCGGCGACGGGTTCGACATCGAAATCGTCGAAAAACACCACAATCAAAAAGCGGACAGCCCGTCCGGAACCGCGCTATTGCTCGCGGATGCGCTCGCGCCGCGCGACAAACAAATAATAAACCGCGACGGCAAGCGCAACAGCGGCGAACTGGGCATTACGTCGGTGCGCGGCGGCGGGGTTGTTGGCGAACACGAAATCGGTTTTTACGGCGAACACGAAACGGTTACAATATCGCACTCGGCAAGAAGCAGAGAACTTTTTGCGGCGGGCGCGTTCCGCGCGGCGGACTTCGTATTATCGGCAAAACCCGCGCTATACGACATGGACGACGTAGTCGCCTATCTTACAAACAACAAGTGAATAAATTCAAAATTAAAACGTGCGACAGTCACCGCACGTTTTTTTGTGTTAGAATTTTATATCGAGTGTTACAAGTTTGTTAGCCGCGAGTTTCAGTCCTATAAGCAAGCCGCGCGTATCGTCGAACTTTTGCGCGTCCACCTTTTTGGGCGCTTTTGCCGTTTTGGGGAACTGAACGTCAATCACAGCCGCGCGCTTGGCTTTTAGCTTGACAAGCAACGTTCCGCGCGACATATCCCACTCCATGGACGAAATTTCCACGTTCGCCCTTGTCTGGAAGCCTGTCAGCACGCCTTTATTCATTTCCGACGGAACGGCGGGAAGCAAATGGATAAGGTCGGGCGTGGACTGGACAAGAGCCTCTTGCATTGCGCCCGTTACCATCAGATTGACGTAAGGAACGGGCTGCGCCCACAAGTCCTTTTTACCGCTGCCCATGCCGCGCCAATCGCTTTCAGCAAACATCAAGTTGTTCATAGCCATGCCGCGTACAAGCGCGTTTATTTGCTCATAGAACTGATCGCCGTCGCCCAACCGCGCAAACACCTGCGCATAACGCGCGACGTCCGCCGCGGACATATTTTCCTTTGCTGTAGAGGTCTTTTTACGCGCGGTCGCGCTCATCGCCTTGTTAAGCTCGGCGTTTTCGCGACATCTGTAATCGGGATAAACGGGATAATACAGCGCAAGCGACGGCGACGCGGGGTTATCCGTGCAACGGTCGTCTATAAATTCGCTTACGGTGCCGTCGGGATTGAACTTGAACGGCGGAATCTTTTTGAGCATGTCTTCCCACTTAATGACTTCCGCTTTGTTCATGCCCGCAGACTTCGACCCCTCGATAAGATTTGTCAAAAGACTGCGCGCAACCGCAAAATCGACCGTTGCGTTTTTGGCAATACCGTGCTCATCGCCCGTTCCCGCAAGGTTGCCGGGGGTCGTAAACGGAGAATACGACGGCGAAGATTCGTAATATTTAAGATCGACGAGCTTGAAAAACTCTTCGTAGAACGTCGCCGCCTCTTTCATGAACGGGAGTGCGCGCGTCTTTAAAAACTTTTGATCGTTGGTGTACAGCGCATAATCGTAAAACAGGTTGCCCAACCAGCCCGCGACACCCGTGAAGTGAATCATGGAATCGCTTATGTCGCCGAGGTAGCCCGTCGAGGGCGAAGTGGTATACGGCACAAATATGCCGCGGCAACCGTAAAGCCGCGACGCATTGGTCTTTAATGACGGCATGACCGCTTCGTACAGGTGGAACACGCTTTCCGCAAAATCGTTAAGATTTCCGCTCTGCGTCATGTCGTACACGGCTTGCAAATCGCCTGCCGCATTGATCTGCGCTTTTTCCGCTTTGTAATCGCCGCACCACAAGCCGTAAGGCGCAAACGGACGCGCGTCGGGCGAAGAACCCGTGATCATCAGGTATCTGCCGAACGCCCACAGTTTTTCGAGCGTGGCGGCATTGGTTTCGCCCGTTTGCACTGCGTCGGCGACCGACTTGTCTACAAATTCGTCGCGCGACTGCTGGTCGGCGGCAAAATCGACTTCCGCCGAATAGAACAGTTTTTGGTGCAGTGTTTGATGTTCTTTGAGCAATTTATCATACGGCAATTTAATTTCCATAATCGCCGCTTTGCAGTCTTTCCACGCCTTGTCGCGTTGCGCTTCGATAAACGGTTTGATTATTACGAGGATTTTTTCCGCGCCCGTAATTACAAGCCTGTCGTCCTTGATTTCCTGCTTGCCCGCGAAAAAGTTGATCTTTGCAACCGCGCCGAAGTCCGCGCCCGACGAGGAACGCGCGGAAAAATACAACCAGTAATTTTCGCTCTTGACGCTGACGCTTTCGGGCGTGGCGGAAACCGCGACGGGAGTGCGCGCGTTAAACTTATCGTGCAACTCGAACTTAAAGCTCGCGTCGATATTCTTCTGCCCCGTGCGCGTAATTTCGTACACTATTATATCGCGCGCGCGCGAAACAAACGCATTGCGCTCGAAGCGCGTCGCGCCGTCCTTAAACGACACCGAGGCTTCGGCGTTTTCCATATCGAGCGTGCGGCTGTATTCCTTTGCCGCGCGGTCGAGGTTCATATCTATTTTAAAATCACAGAGCGGCAACGGGTACGACAACTGCGGGCGATAGCCCTTGCGAATAAGCTCGGTCGATAAAATCTTTTCCGCGCCCAAAAAATCGCCGTCGTCTATTTTCTTGCGAACTCCCGCTACTTTTTCGGCAACGTCCTGCAATGCGGAGTCTTTACCCTGCCACCACAGATCGCCGTGCGTAAGCATAATTACGTCGCTGGCAGCGCCTCCGTATACGGACGCGCCTATTACGCCGTTGCCGAGCGGCAAACCCTCGCGCCACTGACTTCCCCACCATGACGAAGGTTGGGAAAACCTCAACGTATTTTTCGGTTTGCGTGTAACTGCCATTTTTTTTCTCCTTCTCGCCTCAACTTATTACTTGTGTAATTATATCACACCGCTTTCGCATTTGTCTACTGTTCGACGCGATTTTAGTCGTATAAAATACCGAAATAATCGAAATACCGCCCGTTTTTTGCCCAAAACAGCCGTTCTGCGGGGCGTTTGATATCGGCAAGGATTTTTACGCGCCGTTTACTGCCGCCGTTTACGATACCGCAAATACGCGCCGCCGCACCGCAACGCACAAAAAAGCCGCGCTTGATTGGCACGGCTTTTGTAATGCGTATTACTATACTATGCGTCTTACAGACTGATTGTGCGCTTTAACACGATCGCGCCGCGGAACGACTTTCCGACTTCCGTACCCGAATAATCTACGCGCACTCTGTTCCATTCGTCGATATTGTCGAGCGCGCCGTCCGTGCCGTCGGAAGCGACCGAACGGTGTTCTTCGTACTCGAACTTGGTCGGCGATGCGCCCTCGAACTCCATGGTGAAGTCGCCGAAACCGTAAGGCAGGCGCAGGACGATTTTGTCCTGATTGGTAAATTCGTAAACATAACCTTCGTAGTCGTCGTAGTTCTTGGACGCTTCCTTTACGGTTATCTTGGTTATCGCACGCGCAGACGGGATTGTCACGGTCACGTTGGAACGCGCGCCGTCAAACGTCGTTACGCGGTATTCGTCGCCGTTCTTTTCGATATCGGGTTCGCGCGATACTATATCGGTGTGCTTGTAGTGCACGGTCTTGCTGTATCTGCCTTTGTCCCCGTCCCATTCGAGATCGGTAAGCGAGTAGCGAATAAACTTATACGCGGTAAGGTCGCTGACGACTATGCGTTGCGTAACGCTGTCGCCCGTGCCCTTTTCCCATTCGTATACGAGCGCGTCGTTATACACGCTGTCTGCATAGCTTGTGTAGCCCGTAAGCGATTTGCCGAAGTCAACTCCGAACCCGCCGGAGAACAACGCTATTACAATGCCGAGCACGGCTATAACGCTTATGCCGAAGTAGTTTTTATAGTTGACCGCGATCTTTTCTTTCTCGACGCGCTTAAACGTCTTTTCGGTGAACTTGCCTTTTTTGGCTCTGTCCTCAATTTTTTCGGTTACGACGCGTTCGACGCGGATTGTGCGCTTGGGCAATTTTTTTGCTACCTTATCGAACACGGCTTTCGTGCGGTCGAGGTAAGGCACGCCCACGCCGAGCGTTGCTGTAAACAATGTCGTGATTACGGGCATGAGCGCAAGCGGCAATAACCACATAAGCATGGTTATGTTGGACATTATAAGCGGCAAGCACAGCGCGACGGGCACAGCGTACAGATACAACTGGTCCATGCCCATGCCGAACTTGGATTTAAACGTTTTGTGCAAGCACACCGACACAAGCAATACGGCGAGCATGAGCATGCCGAGCCACGACGTGACAAACGAGTACGCAGGGCAAGCAAAACTCATTACCGCGCCCGCAAGCCCGAACAGCATTGCCGTGCCGCGAACGACGTCCGACGAAGTTACGCGGAACAACTTTTTAAACAGCGAAGTAAAGCCGAACGACGCCGCGAGCGATATGATCATTGCGGCAATCAGTATTCCCGCATTGAAGTATCTTACCGCGGTGATGGCGCGCAACGGCAATACGCCGAAGCCCGTCAGCATGAGGGTTACGAGGAAATACGCGCCCACCAAAGCTATAAACGTGCCGAGTACTACAAGTAATTGCACTCCGAGCGCGACAAACATATTTTTAAGCGAGAACGTCTTTTTGAGCGCGAGTACGATAACGACAACCGCCGCAAGCGCGACAATCAACGCGCCTATCACATACGACGCGACGCTTGTATATGCGACGGTACCGCCGTCGAGATACGAGAATATCGCCGTGCCGTCGTCCGCTTTATCGGTGAACGCGGCAGTGATGTTGCCGAATTCGTCGATATAGTCTTTAATAAAGCTCGACTGTTGACGCACTATCGCTTGCGATATGTTTCCTGCCGTGTCGAGCGGCGATTGCGCCGCGTCGAGCCCGCCGAGAACGGCTACTTGAACGGCGGGAATATCGCCGAACGCGGCGACAGCGTTTTTGTTAATCAGTTCGGACGGAACGGCGCTCGGCACGAACGACGAATTAAACACGTTGCCCGAAACCTTGGTGTAGGCGTTGATATAATCCAAACCGGCGCCCGAAGCGTCGGTAAGCGCGAGCGTGCCGCCGTTGCCGTATGCGTCGAGGCTGATACCCGCGACGGCGCGTTCCGTCACGTCGTCCAAGCCCTTAAACAGATTGAAAAACGCATACGCGCCGTAAGACTTGTCCAGGTCCTCCGTAAACACGATTATTATGTCGTTGTCGAACTGCGCGCCGGACTTTACGTATTCGATAAGCGTTTGCATGGCGTTGGCGACGAAAGCCGCGTTATCCGCCGCGCCGACCGTATCGGGACGGCTGTCGTAACGCACAGTAACGATTATAGATTTGGCGTTCTGTTTTTTGGACGGAATAGCCGCAATTATATTTTTAATTTCCGCACCGACAAGGTATTCCCCGCCGTTGATGCCGTTTTGCAAGTCTGCGGCAAGCACGGACGACTGAACGGTAACTGTGGGCTTCTTTTCGCCCGAAGCTCTGTACCAGTCCGTGACGGTGTTATACTTTTCGTCCGAATCGTCGCCGTCGTTCGTTTCGGGCTTTTTCTCTTCGTTATAACCGAATCCGCCGTCGATAAGCGTTTCTCTTATATAGTCCTGCGCGGCGACCAAACCGATCGCACTGCCCTGTCCGCCCGAAGGCGACATTGCCGAGCGCGGGTTTTCGGCGAGCTTTGCTATATGCGCGTTGACCGCCTTATAGTAAGCGTCGCCGTAAGGCGCGGGGCTGTACCCGAACGCACCGTCGATTACCGAAAATACAAGCATGAGCATGACAAACAGCGCAAGCACGGGATAATAAATAACCTTAAACAGCTTGCGTTTTTCCGCGGCGCTCTTGCCTGCCGACACGGCGCGCGTTTTTTGCTTATCGGGCTTGTCCGATTTTTTTTCGGGCGCGAGCGCGACGTCGTCGCTTTTCGCGCTATCGTCGCTGATGTCCGCAGACGTATCCGACTGCATTCCCTCTACGGGTTTATCCGTTTGCGGTTCTTGCATATCGGGCGTTTGCTCCTTTTGTTGTTCCTTGTCAGCGGAATCTTCCGCGTTTTGCAATGTTACATTCTCTTCGTTACTCATTACGGCTCCGAATATAATTATAGGTATACCGATATTTTATCATACTTCCGCGATTATTACAATTGATTTAACGGCGTTTTTAAAAAATTTTATCTTGACACGGCGCGCGGATTATTCTATAATTATACTCAAAAACAACGCTCGCAAAACGGTAATACAATGCAACAATCAAACGTTTTTTCCATTCTGATGATTTTAATGAGCAAACGCAAGGTATCGCGCGACTATCTTGCCGAGCGTTTTTCCATAAGCAAACGCACGGTGTCGCGCTACCTAAACATACTCGAAGACGCAGGCGTGCCCATTACGTCCGTACCCGGACGCGGCGGCGGAGTTATGCTCGCCGACGATTATATAATCGACAAATCGTTCCTGTCGGAGGCGGAAACCATAAGAATAAAAAACGCGCTGTCGCGCACCGCAGATGAATTCGACGACAAAGCCAACCTCGCCATAATAGAAAAACTTAACAGCGTAAACAAGAGCCGCGAGCAGGACGGGTTCGCCGTCAAGCAAGATGCGCTGTATATCGACTGCGATTACGAACAGGCGGCGTTCCTGCGCCCGCGCATGAAAATTCTATCGGGCGCAATAGAAGCGTCGCGCGCCGTGGAAATCAATTACACCGACGCGCGCGGTTTTTCGTCGTACCGCACAATCGAACCGTATACGCTCGTATTCAAATCGGGCGCGTGGTATATTTACGCCATGTGCAAACTTCGCGGCGATTTTCGACTGTTTAAACTGTCGCGCATAAGCGACTTGCGACTTACAAGTAAAGGCTTTATAAAGTACGAAAGCAAACTCACCGAAAAACTCGAACTGGAATATTACAACGAAGTGTATGCCGATCTCGAATTCGAGTTTTACTCGCCCGTCACCGACAGCGTTATCGATTGGCTCGGCCTGTCCGCAATAACCGAACGAGGGACGCGCCTTATAGCGAGCGCGGAAGTGCCCATGAACGACGCGCTCGTCAAACGGCTGTTGTCTTACGGGTCGTCCGTAAAAGTGCTAAATCCGCCCGAACTTGTGGAAACAATACGCGCGGAAGCGGAACGCATGGCAAAAATATACAACGCCGCCAAATAACTCCGTTTTCGTATTCCCCGTTGTATTACCTTCGCCGTACCTGTATCCGCGCCGCAACGGTTTTTATTAAAGCAAATATAAAGCGTTTTTCCGGCGCATACTAAACGCATGGAAAAACGCACTCACGATTATAAAGACACCATAGCCGAAGCGGCGGAACTCGACAACGCGAAAAGCGGCAAATTCGCCGCCGAACGCGTCAAAAGGGCGGAGGCGGAAGCGGCTTACGAAGCGCTTGCCGTTACTTCGTCAATGGGCATGCTCGGCATGGAACAAACTACCGCCAATCTATTGCAACTCGAACTCGCACAGGAATTGGCGTTTAAATACGATGAAATATACAACGCCGCAGACGACGACGGAGAATATCACGTCGGCGATTAGTCGATAACGCTGTCGCCGCGCCGTCAACAACCGACGCTATTGCATGCGTTGTTGCTTGACTTTTTTATCAATCACGTGACGCTTTTTAAGCTCGTCGATAACGTCGGCGGGCGCGATTTGCATTTGCGACATCAGCACGAGCAAATGATAAACAAGGTCGGCAATTTCGTAGACCGTTTCGGCTTTGTCGCCGCCCTTGCCCGCTATCAGCACTTCTGCGCTCTCCTCGCCCACTTTTTTCAAAATCTTATCTATGCCCTGTTCAAACAAATAATTGGTATACGACCCCTCTTTTTTATCGGTCTTGCGCCCGTCGATTAGCTTATAAAGATCGGCGACGGAAAACTCTTCGAGTTCGTCGGACATATAAACGTAGTCGTTAAAGCAACTGTCAGTTCCGAGGTGACACGCAGGTCCGCTTTTAACCACCTCGACCGTGAGCGCGTCGCGGTCGCAGTCGGCTTTGATTGCAACGATATTTTGATAATTGCCCGACGTTTCGCCTTTACGCCACAGCTTTTTGCGCGATCGCGAATAAAAGCACGTCTTGCCTTCGCGCATGCTTATTTCAAGACTTGCGGCGTTCATGTACGCAACGGTCAAAACTTTTTTTGTGTAAAAGTCGGTCACGACCGCGGAGATAAGTCCGTCGGCGTCAAATTTCAATTCGCTTATTTTTAACATATATTACCCTCTCAAATTCTGACGGCAATGCCGTTGTTTTTCAGCGCGCGTTTCAAATCGCAAAACGCAATCTCGCCGTAATGAAACACCGACGCGCCCAAACCCGCGTCCGCGTTGCTGTTTTTGAATAGCTCGACAAAATCGTCGATACAGCCCGCGCCGCCGCTCGCAACGACGGGAATATCGACGGCTCGAGTGAGCGCGGCGAGCATTTCCAAATCGAACCCGCGCTTTACGCCGTCGGTGTCCATGCTGTTTATTACTATTTCGCCCGCGCCGCGCTGTTCGCCCTGCTTAATCCAATCCTCGGCGCGCAATCCCGTATCGACCCGCCCGCCGTGCGAAAAAACGGTAAAACCGCCTCCCGATCGTTTTACGTCCACAGACAGCACGACGCACTGACTGCCGTACTTTGCCGCCGCGCGGTCTATTATTCCGGGATCGGCAATCGCGCCCGAATTGACGCTCACTTTGTCCGCACCGCTATCGAGCGCCGCCGCAAAGTCGTCCGTACAATTTATGCCGCCGCCGACGGTAAGCGGAATAAACACGCGCTCCGCAGTGCGCCGAAGCACGTCCGTAAACAGCTTGCGCCCCTCTGCGCTCGCCGTTATGTCGTAAAAAACGAGTTCGTCCGCGCCGCCGTCCGAGTATTTTTCGGCGAGCGCGACGGGGTCGTCCACGTCGGCAAGCCCGCTGAAATTTTTGCCTTTAACCACTCGTCCGTTTTTTACGTCCAAGCACGGTATTATGCGTTTTGCAAGCATTATAAATCCTCCGACGCCGCGAGCGCGGCTTTAAGCGACAGCCTGTTTTCGTATAACGCCTTGCCGAGTATTGCCGCATGCACGCCCATATCTTTGAGCGCGGTTATTTCCTCTATGGACGAAATCCCGCCCGAAGCCGTTATATTAAGCCCGTCGATTTGCACGAGCCGCGAATAGATTTGCATGTTTGTTCCGCCGAGCATGCCGTCGCGCGATATATCGGTGTAGATAACAGACTTAACGCCGCTTTTTGCAAGCCGCTCGCAAAACTCGACCGACCGAATATCGGTCACTTCGCGCCAGCCCGCGACAGCCACATTGCCGTCCGCGGCATCCACTCCGACGGCAATTTTATCGCCATACTTTTCGACCATTGCCGACGTAAATCCGAAATCGCGCACGGCGACCGTGCCGAGAATAACCCTGCCCGCGCCCGCCTCGATATAGCTTTGTATCTGCGCCTCCGTGCGTATGCCGCCGCCTATTTCGACAAACATATCCGCGGCGGAAATTATGCGCTCGACCGCACCGGCATTAACAGCTTTACCAATGCGCGCCCCGTCCAAATCCACGGCGTGCAAGCACGACGCGCCTTGCACCCTAAACGCCGTCGCCGTTTGCGCGCAATCTGTTTCGTAAGTTTTAACGTCGTTGTAATCGCCGCGCCGCAGTCGCACTACCTTACCGCCCAAAATATCTATCGCAGGAAAAATTTTCATAACATCATAACTCCGTAAACGCGCGCAAAATATTCAGCCCGACTTCGCCGCTTTTTTCGGGGTGGAACTGTGTTCCGAACACATGTCCGCAAGAAACCGCCGCCGTCACGTCGCCGCCGTAATCGACGGTCGCCGTCACGCTCTCGCCGCAGTTGACAGCGTGATAAGAGTGCACGAAATAAACATAGTCGCCGTTGCGCGTATACTTGAACAGCGGGCAGCCCTTGTCGATTTTAAGCGCGTTCCAGCCCATCTGCGGCACTTTAAGTCCGACAGCCGCACAGTCGAGCGGCACGACGTTGCCTTTTATCATGCCCAATCCGTCGCACTCGCCGAACTCCGAACTTCTGTCGAAAAGCATTTGCATGCCGAGGCAAATTCCGAGTAGCGGCGTGCCTGCCGCCATGTCTCTTACCGTGCCGACAAGCTCCGCTCCGTTAAGTTTTTGCATTGCTTCGGGGAACGCGCCCACCCCCGGGAGGACAATTCTGTCGCACTTAATAAGCTCGGCTTTGTCCGACGTGACAGTCGCGCGCGCGCCTATTCTGCTAAACGAACTGCGGAGCGAAAACAAATTTCCGCAACCGTAATCTATGATCCCGACCGTCATAACACGCCCTTGCTCGACGGCACGCCGCCGCCGACAATTACAGTCGCCGCGCGCATAACGCGCGCAAACGCTTTAAACACGCACTCTATAATATGGTGAGTATTCTTTCCGTACAACTTTTTAAAATGCAACGTGACGCCCGCTTCGCGCGTGAACGCTATAAAAAATTCCTCGACAAGTTCGCTGTCGAACAACCCCACTTTTTTAACGGTTATTTCGTCCTCGCCGTCAAACACCTTTGCGGCGGGCAACTCCACGTCGAAATTAAGATACGCGCGCCCGCTTACGTCCGCGGCGCACAGCACCAACGCTTCGTCCATTGGCAAAGTTATATCCGCATATCGCGCAATGCCGCGTTTGTCGCCGAGCGCCGCTTTAAACGCCTGACCGAGCGCAATTCCGACGTCCTCCGTCGTGTGGTGAAAATCCACGTCGCTGTCGCCTACGCAACACACCGTAAAACCGTAACCCGAATGTACGGCGAACAGTTCCAACATGTGGTTCAAGAACCCGCACCCAGTACCGATAGCGCGCGCGCCGCCGTCTAAATCGAGCGACAAAGTTATATCCGTTTCCGCCGTCTTTCGGCTTATTTGTGCGTTACGCATATTTTTCCTCCAATTCTCCGACGGCTTTAAGAAGCGCCGCCGTTTGTTCGTCCGTGCCTACCGTAATCCTTATATAATCCGCAATGCGCGCGTCGTCGAAATGCCTGACGAGTATACCCGCTTTTTTAAGTAACGCGTACAGCTCCGCGCCGCCTATTTCAGGGCTTTTGGCAAGCACGAAATTCGCCGACGACGGAATAACCGTATAACCGAGCGCGAGCAATCTTTTTGTCAAGTCGGCGCGCGTCGCGATTATTTTAGCCGTGCACTGCTCGAAATACGCTTTGTCGTCCATAGCCGCCGAAGCAAGCGCACATGACAAACTGTTGACGTTGTACGGGTTAAACGAAAACTTTACGCGCTGCAAGTCCGCTATAAGCGCGTCGCAAGCAATTGCGTACCCGACGCGCGCGCCCGCGAGCGAACGCGATTTTGAAAATGTTTGGACGACAATCAGATTACCGTACTTCTCCGTCAATCGCGCCGCGCTCTCGCCGCCGAAGTCGATATACGCTTCGTCGATAATCACGACGTTGTCGGGATTGCCCGCAACAATGCGTTCTATTTCTTTTAACGGCAAATACATACCCGTCTGCGCGTTGGGGTTGGCAAGCACAACGGTTTTGCCCACGCCGATATAGTCGTCTACTCGCACCGAGAAATCCGAATCGAGCGGGATCTCGTCGTAACTCACGCCGAACAGTCGCGCGAAAACTTTATAAAACCCGTAAGTAACGTCCGGAAAAACAACGCCGCAGTCGCCGAACGCCGCAAAGCAAAACGCAAGCGCTTCGTCCGACCCGTTAGAGGGCAAAACGTTGCTCGGCTTTACGTTATAATACCGCGCAATCGCCGTCGTAAGCTGTTCGCAATCGGGATCGGAATACAGCCGCAATCCGTCAAGCCGTGCTCCGTCTATTTTACCGACCGCATAGCGCGACGGGAAGTAAGGATTTTCGTTGGTATTTAGTTTTATATACCGTCCGTCTTTGGGCTGTTCGCCCGCAGTATACGGTTTTAGCTCCGCCAGCCTTTGAGAAAAATACTCGCTCATTTCTCCGCCCGCACCTCCACGCTCTCCGCGTGCGCCGTCAGCCCTTCCGCTCTTGCGAACCGAGCAACATCGTCCGCGGCGCGGCAAATCGCACTCTCGTCGTAGTATATGTACTGCGTTGTTTTTACAAAATCCTCCACGCCGAGCGGCGACGAAAACCGAGCCGTGCCGTTTGTCGGCAGTGTGTGATTTGCGCCCGCAAAGTAGTCGCCCACCGCTTCGGGCGTGTTGTAGCCGAGGAACACCGACCCCGCATTGCGCACTTTATCGAGCAAAGCGAACGGGTCTTTTACGCACAGTTCCAAATGCTCGGGCGCATATTCGTCGGCAAGCCCGACGGCAGTCGCCACGCTGTCGGTAATTATAACCTTGCTGTTGTTCTCGACGGACGCCGTCGCAATTTCGCGGCGCGGCAATCGCTCCAATCGCCTGTACATGCACGAAATAACGCGCTCGGCAAACTTTACGTCGTCACAGATAAGCACCGCGGAAGCAAGCGCATCGTGTTCCGCTTGCGACAGCAAATCCGCCGCGACGTGTTCCGCAATTGCGCCGCCGTCCGCCACAACCAATATTTCGCTCGGACCCGCTATCATGTCTATTCCGCACGCAACGCCCGCAACAAGTCGTTTCGCAGTCGCTACAAATATGTTTCCCGGCCCCGTTATTTTATCGACCTTGGGCACGCTTTCCGTGCCGTATGCGAGCGCGGCTATCGCCTGCGCGCCGCCCATTTTAAACACCCTGTCAACGCCGCAAACGCGCGCTGCGGCAAGCACTTCGGGCTTGACTTTGCCGTCCGCTTTCACGGGTGTCGCCATAATCACCTCGCCCACGCCCGCTATCTTCGCGGGAATAGCGTTCATAAGCACGGTAGACGGATACGCCGCCGTGCCGCCGGGAACGTAAATCGCCGCGCGCGCAAGCGGTATCACCTTTTGCCCGACGATCCGACCGTCCGCATTAAGCTCGAACCCGTCGCGCTTTTGCCGCGCGTGAAAAGCGCGTATGTTGTCCGCGGCGCGCAAAAGCGTTTCTTTGAATTCGGGCGCGACTTCGCGTTCCGCTCGGTCTGACTCCGCTTGCGTAACTTCGAGTTCCGCGCCCGTATACCCGTCGAACTTGGCGGAATATTCGCGCAACGCCGCGTCGCCGCGGTCGCGCACGTCCGATATTATAGCCTTGACGGTTTGTTCCGCTTTGTCGCTCGCTTCCTCGCGCGCGCCGAACAACGCCTCGGCTTTTTCGCCGTTATAAATTACAGGTTTAATCATTTTCGGTCACTCCGTCCAGTTGCTTGACAAGCCGCGAAATTATATCGCGCTTGAATTTATACGCCGCTTTGTTGGCGATAAAGCGCGCGCTTATTTCGTTTGCCTGCGCGATCACTCGCAAGCCGTTGGCTTTTAGCGTGTCGCCCGTTTCCACTATGTCGAAGATAACGTCGGACAGTCCGAGTATGGGCGCAAGCTCGACCGACCCGTTGAGCTTTATAACCGTAATGCGCCGACCGACCGACGAATAGTATTGCTCCGCACTGCGCACAAACTTGCTCGCAACGCGTAGCGGACGCGAAAAATCGTCTTTAAAATCGGCGCGCGCCGCAACGCACATCTTGCACTTGCCTATTTTTAAATCGGTCAGTTCGTACACGTCGGGTCTGTCCTCGTCCAAAACGTCTTTACCGACAACCCCGACATCCGCCGCGCCGCGCTCGACGTAAATCGCAACGTCCGACGGCTTGACCCAAAAATAATTGAACCCGCTTTTTTCGTCGCGGAACGACAACCGCCTGCCTATATCCGACCGCCCGTCGCCGTAACCCGCGGCGGTAAACAATGCGTATGCTTTTTCGCCCAGCCTGCCCTTTGGCAACGCGATATTAATCACCGTATTCGCCCTCCGTTCCGTAAACTTTAACGCCGTCGCCGTAGTCGCGCTTTTCGCCGCTCAACAGCACGTTAAGCCCGCGCGCACGCAATTCCGCCGCCTTTTTAACCGCTTGTTCCGCTGTCGTTCGGTCGTAAACGACCACGGCGTCGGGGCGATCGGGCGCGTCCGAAAAACAGTCGCACAGCTCGCCGAGGTACAGAGCAAAGCCGACGGCGGCGGACGACTTTCCGAACTTTTTAAGCAACTTATCGTACCGCCCGCCCGATAGCGTCGCGTAAGGCACGCCGCGCGTAAAACCTTTAAACACAACACCGCTGTAATAGTCCGCATCACCGCCTATGGAAAAATCTATTTCCATGTGTTTTGGATCGGTCGCCGCTATGCGCGACAATTCATCAAGCTCCGACTGTATTCCGACGGTCGCGGCGTTTTTGCTTAACGCCGCAATCGCGGCTTCGGGCTGTACGGGCAGCGTTATCAGTTTGACGAACTCGTCGGCAAAAATGCTGTCGCGACAATCGTGCGCAACCCGCAAAAAATCGTGCGCGTTCTTGTTTTGCAAACACGCCGTCGCCGCCGCGCGCGCGCCGCCCGTAAGCCCCATGCCGTTCAACAGTTTTTCTATAATACCCGCATGCGACACGTCGAGAATATATCCGTCGCTCACGCAATCGAGAGTTTTGAGCGCAAGCTCGCAAACCTCCGTTTCCGTAACACCGTCGATATTGCCTATAACTTCCACGCCTATCTGCCGCAGTTCCGAAAATTCGCCGCTTCCCGCCGCCTTGCGATACACACGCTCGTCGTAAAACAATTTATCGGTTGCGCCGATCGCATTTACGTTTTTAACAACGCTCAAAGTCACATCGGGGCGAAGCGCGAGCAATCTGCCGTTTACGCCGAACGACAATACGCCCTTGCCGTCGAGGAAACTGCTGTTATCCGAATACAGCGAATAATCCTCGAACCCCGAAAGTTTATATTCGCCGTAACCGTAACTGCGATACAACGCTTTAAGCGCCAAAGCCGCGCGTTCCTCGCTTTTAAGACTGTCCGTCCGTATGCCGTTAATCTTCATTTATATTACCCGCCTCTACCGACGCGCCGCGCGCATTTCCGTCCAACACAGAGCGGTAGCCGCCGCTTCCGTGCGACAGCGCGCGCGATACGCGGCTTATAGTCGCGCTCGACAGCTCGGTCTTGTCTATTATGTCGTTGTATGTGCTACCGCGCAAAAACAGCTTTGCCGCATATATGCGCATTGCCATTTGCTCGACTTCCTTGTACGTGCAAAGATCGTCCAAAAACGCGCGGCACTGCTCGGCGTTTTCGAGCCGCAATATCGCCTCGCACAATTCTTGTATATGTTCCGACATCTTGGTCTTATCCATGAGCGCACTCTCCTTTTACCGTCAAACAGACCGCGTATTTTGCAACTATACGATCCGATTTATGCGATACCGTTTTTGCGGTTGCACGCTTTAAAAATTTATTCGCGTATAGTGCAATATCTGTATTTGCGTACTGTATAATCATTATACTTTATCGCGCTAAATTAGTAAAGCGTTTTAACATAAAAAATCAAAATAAAAAATTCCGCGTTATCGACTGAATCGGCGGAATCTTTTACTTTATAGTTTATTCAAAAAATTCTTTAATCTGCATGCCGTTTTCGTAACGCACGACGTAATTTATTCCCAAAGAGGTCAAAAGATTTTTGACAAACTCCGCGTTTTGCGCGTATCTCACGACGGAGTGAGCGTCACTACCGAACGTAAAAGTTTTGCCGCCCAGTTCGACATATCGAGCTATTATACTTATATCGGTAACTGTTTTGGTCGGCAAGCCCGCCGCGCTAGTGTTAATTTCCAACGCCGCCCCGCGGTCAATAAGCGCGATCAAAATTTTATCTATTTCGCTCGCAAAATCGCCGTAAACAAGACTTTTATCGGCATACGGCGCATATCTGGTTATGTATCCTATATGCCCCAATATTTTAAAATCTATATCGGACCGCACGGCTTTAAGCGTTTCGTCGAGATACTGTCCGTAAGCGGCGTGTTTGTCGAGCCCGTCGTAATACTTTAAATCGAAACAATCCCCTCGCGTGCCGACGGTGTGAATACTCAAAATGCAATAATCGAACGGATATTTTTTTAATATCTGTTTATACTTCCCAATCACGCCGTCCGCATATCCGAACTCCACGCCCTTTAATATCTTTATATTCGGGTACTTGTTCGCCAAATCATTCCAAACTGAAAAATACAAATCGAAATCGACAATAGTCGGAAATGACGGATTATTATATTCGCAATGATCCGTAAACCCTATATGAGTATCGCCGCGCGCCGTCGCTTGCTTTAAGTAATTTTCGGGCAATTCGTCGCTGTCGAACGAAAAGTTAGTATGCATGTGCAAATCCGTCATAGCCCAATAATATCACGCCGCGCGTAAAAAGTCAACACGGTACGCAAAAATCCCGCCGCGATTTTGCGACGGGATTGCTTGACCTTACTATTATTTACGATTGTTCGTCGGCTTGTTGCCATTGGGACGTGCGGTATTTGCGCCGTCCTGCCGTACATTGCGACTTACGGGCGGACGCTGTTGACCGTTACCGTTTGCCGTCGGTCTGTTTTGCGCGACGGGACGAGTAGTCGCGGCGGGCTTTGCGGGAGGCGCATTGCGCGGCGCGTTGGCAGTCGGCGTTGCCGTATTGCGATTTACGGGCGGCGTCGGTCTGTTCTGCGGCGCGGGACGATTTTGCGCAACGGGACGGGTTGCCGTCGTTTCGGTCTTGCGCGGCTGTTCCGTTTTTGCGGGTTGCGCTTTGACCTCGGCGCGCTTCGTTCCGTTAGCGGACGCGCCGTTGGCGGTAGCCGCCTTTTTCTTATTACGCATTACGAAGTAGAACGCAAGGCATCCGCCGACTAACACGACCACGATAGCAACTACAACACCGACGACTATACCGACGACATTGCTGTCATTTTGCGCCGCGCCGGGCGTAGTGGGCACTACGGGAGCGTTCGGTGCGACGGCTTCTATCATATCGCTTTGACGCACAACTACTTTGGGCTGTTTGATTTCCAAGTTGTTCTCGGCGCGATAGGTCGAAACGCGTTCCGCGACAAAAGTAACTTCGAGTTCGTTGCTGTTATTTTTGCCGTTGAGTTGGTCGTATTTTACTGTAAGCGCATTGCCCGTAAGCTGTTGCGCCACACCGTTAAGGATAACTTTATCTACTTTATACCCTTCTTCGGGCGTAACGGTATAAGTGCGGCTGTCGCCCTGTTCGAACGTACGGATTTCTCCGTCGCTTATCTTGCCGCCCTCGCCGTTGACATTGACGTACAAAGTTTTGTACTTGGGAGCTTTTGCTTCGTCAATAACGCAAATCATGAACGGGCTGAAACTCTTGACGGTAGCAATAATGCCGTATTCGGTAACTACGCACGGCACTGCGTCAACGCTCTTAATAGTGCCGTCGGGATTGCGCGTGTAGTGGTAAACCGTAAACGTTACGCCCGCGCTCTCGGGACCGTAGCCCTTGGGGAATCCGAAGCCGACTTGCATATAGCTGCCGGTGGGAACCTTTTGAACAAGTCCGCACATAAGCAGATCTATTTCGTAAGTGGAGCTTGCTTTAATATCGTCGCTGTTCGTCAAACCCGTGTTGTTGGAGGGATCGAGCGCGGCGTCTTTCATTTCCGCGCTATCCGACTCGGACGGCTCGTTAACGACAAGCATAAGCTGACTTCTTTGGTCGCCGACAATAGGTTTGCCGTCGGCGTCCGCAAATCCGTTAAGCGATTCGTCGCTCGCGCTGACGAACTGCGGTTGACCGAACACTTGCATATACAGTCTGCCGTCGTTGAATACTTTGGGACAAACGACTTGCTTCATCTTGAACGACAGGTGCGCAGCCTCGGGTACTTTTCGGCTCTTCTCGCCTACAAGGTTGGTGGGAACCATGTTATATGCCTCGGAGAAATGCGCATAATACTTGCTCGGCGTAAGAGTAAAAGATATTGTGTTGGTTTGCTCGTTCCAAACTACATCGGAAATCTTGACTTTTTCGCCGAGATCGGGGCTTGTTCCCGTAACCGACACGCCGACCGTCTTATCGTTTTCGTCGGCGTATACCAACTTTTCACTGTATTCAATCGTGACCTTCATAGGGTCGAAGTTGGTTATATTGCCTTTGTTGTCGGGTGTCAATTTCTTGACATAAGGCGCAGGCACATAATTGCCGAAAGCCTTGTTGCCGTAAACCGCACTTACCGCTATAATGTGATCGGGAGTGAGGCTATCGGCTTCATAACCCATAATAGCAGAACCCAAAAAGTCCTTTACTTCCAAATTGGGCGCAATGTCGAACACCGCGCACTGAATTTTGGACACGGAATAGTTAAGAAAGAACGTGGAATATTCGTTAATATTCGCGTCGCTCATATCGATGTTGGCGCTCATATACTCGACATACGCCTCGAAGCCGATCCACATCACGTTGTCGCCCATGCGGAAAGCCAAATATTTGTTTTCTTCCGCCAACTGCTTGGAGTTCTTGCCGAGATAGCTTACGCCGAGCGTGAGCGAGTAATTATCTTCATGTTCGCCGCTATTGTAATAGCCGAATTCTTTATCGCCGATATTACCGGTGTCTTTAAAAGTAAACCCGCTCATATCGGTAAAATCGCCGTAATCGAGAGGACGAAGCGCGGGATATTTAAGCTCGAAACCGGACGACGAAATAACACCGTCGGCGATATGCGTTTGCGAAAGATATTCGTCGCCGACAAGCATATATTTTTCGGGATTGTTCGCGCCGTCGTTATAAGTAACGTCCACGCCGTACCACATGCCGTCAACTTCGACGGCGTTCCACATATGCGCGACAAAACCCGCTTTTAGTTCCTCGGACGTACTATCCGAAACAACGCCTTTGCCCGAATACGCCGAGCCCTGTATGAGCACGCACGGAATATCGAGCCTATCCATAACGGCTTTGAACGCGCGCGCATAACCGCCGCACATAGCCTTGCCCTCGACAAGCGCGCCGTAAGCAGTGTTGACATAACCGTTGTATGTAACCTTGCCGCTCATGGCGTCCTCATACGCGCCGTAATCGTAAGACGTTTTGCTCATTATGTAATTGTTTACGTTTCTAATCTGCGTCACGACGTCCGCGTTATTTATTTTAGCGGCAGCAACGGCTTTTTGAATTTCGGTTTCGTATGCGGTTTTCACCTGCGCGACTTCCGTAGCATTATTAACCGTGTAATCGGTGTAATAATTATCGGCGTTGCCCGTGCCGACATAAGCCACATACTTGCCGTTTTTCATGCCGGCGCTCAAATACAGTTTGTAAACGTCTATATAGAACAGATCGGGGTGATCCATATAGAACGCGTCGCGCGCCGCGCCGAACGCAACGGGAATTTTAGGCGAAGCATTGTCCACATAATCCGAAATTTCTCTTTCGGTAAGCACTGCGGACAAATCATATTCGTAAGTGCCGTTATCCAAATGTCCTTTTTCGGACATATCTTTAATAACGCCGTAAAACTTCTCCGCCATGGGACTTGCTTTAAGTTCCTTATAGTAGAAACTCGTTCCGACATTACCCTCGTCCGCCGCCGCGCTCACGCCGAATTTGATTCCGACAAAAAGCGCCGATATAAACAGCGCCGCGACAAGGATCATAACCGCTATAAACGGTTTGCGTTTTGCTTTACTCGAATACATATAACCTCCGAAGATAGTATATTCATGGGCAATTATATGCTTTTAAACTTCGATTGTCAATCGTTTTTATACTAATAAATTGCTTGACTTATCAACAATCGATTTATGCGACAATCTTATTATATATATTTTAACCGTCTAATCTCGGCGAACGTTTTTTTGTTTTTATAATCAAAAAGACAGGGCGTAACGTCCTGCCTTTTTAATTGGTGCCGGTGATCGGAGTCGAACCGATACGGGTTATTAGCCCACCGGATTTTGAGTCCGGCGCGTCTGCCAATTCCACCACACCGGCAAAGCAAAATGATTGTACATCATTTATGCTTATTTGTCAAGCGTTTTGTAGTACACAATACAGTATGACGGGTTATTTTCCTTTTTTGGACAGAATATCCAGAAAAGTTTGTTGCATAATCTGTTGATTGCGTTCTATATCGAGTTTGTAGCTGACAAAGTCCGCGGCGAACTTGAATATATAGTACATAAGCACGCCACCGATAGCCGCGCCGACAATCACGGGCGCAAGCAACCACCACTTAGCCAAGAACGACAGTATTACAGCAGCCGCAGTTCCGCCTATTATCGTCGCAACCGTAAGTATGATCGAGAGTTTGCTCAACAGCCATGCCAACGCTTTTATCATGGGATATTTGGTTTTAAGTTCGCGGTAACAAGTCGTCGTCATGCTGTCGAAAGCTATTTGTTCCTGTCGTATGCGAAGCAAGTATGTGCGCCTGTCCACTTCCAGCCTACGTTTTAAATACCACACAAGCAAGAACCCGACGGAAACCGCGCCTGCGCCCGCGCAAAAATCTATTACCGCTTCCTTCCACGTCATGGTTATCATGAGCGCGGTGGCAACCGCCAACACGACAAGCCCCGCAAAAACGGCGTACACCGCGGGGTGAACTACATACTTAAACGCCTGAATAAACCGAACCGAACTGACATGCTCCTTTGTCGCAACGTCAAAGTTGGTTTTGGGACGCGTGTCCTTTTGCAATTCCACTTCCGGACTGGTTATCTTGATACGCTCGTCGTCGATAGTCGGGTTTGCCGCTTTGCGCATTCTTTCTATCGCCGCGCGGCGTTTTTCTTCGGCGCGCTGGGCGTGCAGTTGCCCGTCGAGTTTATCCTGCTCGGTTTCCGACGGACTTTTTTGCGCCTGTTTCGCCTTGTCTTTTTCTTTCTGCTTGACTACAATACGCTCTTCTTCCGCTATCTGCTCTTTGGCTTCGAGAAGTTCGCGCCGAATATCTTCCGTGTCGGCGGTGAGCATAGCAGTCGTGCGTTTGAGCGATTCGCTCAATTTGCGCCGTTCCTCTTTGGCTTCGTCCTCTTCTTCCGAAGATGTAGACGCCGCGCGCTTCATAGCATTGTTGAGCTTACGCCTCTCCTCGCTGGTCGGCGTGAGCAACTTTGCCATTTGGTCGGGCGAAAGAGTTTCGGGCTTTGCGCCTGTTTCGGGCGTGGCTTTTATCTGTTCCGCCAACGCGTCCACGTCGTCCGTCGCCGCGCCGTCAATGGAATCGCTGCCGTGCTTTGCGATAAAACCGTCATAGCACAGCTTACATACCTTAAATACGTTACCGTTATCCTCTACCGAATAGCTGTTGTCGGGCAGTCCGCACAGCTCGCAAGTTCCGCTTTTTGCCATATCAAGCTCCTTTGATTGAGTTATAACATTTTTACAATCGTTTGTCAATCATTTTTCCGAAACGCATTGGAGCGCAATTATGCCGATATTCAATCGAACGCTCGAACTTTGGCATTTCTGTTGCGTTTTATATTTAAATGTATTATAATAGTAGTCTAAATATATTAAACGGACTGACAATGAAAAACAACATCGTAAAAGTCGGCATAGTCGGCGCAAACGGCTATGCGGGCGCAGAAGTTTTAAGACTGATAGCGGCGCACCCCAACGCGCAACTTACCGCCGTAACAAGCAGAGCGCATTACGGCAAGCGCGTTTGCGACGTGTTCCCCGCTTTACCTTGCGAACTCGCTTTTACAGATATGGCGGACAACGTTCTCAAAACCTGCGACGTCGTATTTGTCGCTCTGCCGCAAACGGCGGGCGCGGCGCTTGTCGGCGAACTTATCGACGCGGGTGTGCGCGTTGTCGATTTGTCCGCAGACTACCGTTTCGACGACGTTGCGCTATACGAACGCGTTTACAAAGTCACGCACCCCCGACCCGACCTAAACGCGCTTGCCGTTTACGGGCTTTGCGAATACAACCGCGACAAAATACGCGCGGCTAAACTTGTAGCCAATCCCGGCTGCTATGTTACGAGCGTGCTTTTACCCATGCTCCCGCTGTGCAAAGCGGGGCTTGCGTCGGATATTATCGCCGACAGCAAAAGCGGAGTGAGCGGTGCGGGGAGAAAAAGCGACGAGGCATACGGGTTTTGCGCGCTCGACGAAAACTTTAAGGCATACGGCGTATTCAACCACCGCCACGCGCCCGAAATGAGCGAAAAGACAGGCGCGGAAATTCTGTTTACCCCCCACCTTTTACCCATTAAGCGCGGTATACTTTCCACGGTGTATTTTAAAACGCCCGACGCGACTGCCGCGCTCGACGCGCTTAAAACCGCGTACACGGGCGAAAAGTTTGTCGAATATTCGGAAACGTTCCCCGAAATTACGACCGTGGCGCACACCAACCGTTGCGTATTTTCCGCACGGTTCGACGGCAACCGCGGCATAGTCGTGTCGGTTATAGACAACCTCTTAAAAGGCGCGGCGGGACAGGCGGTACAAAACATGAACATAATGTTCGGACTGGACGAAGCCGCGGGGCTTCCGCGTTACGCGCCTATCTGACAGACCGTTACAACAACAGATAACACGTTACGACAACCGAACTTTTACGAATACTCGGTGACGACCAACCAAATAAACAAATTCAATCGCAAGCGAGAACGACATGAACGACGCATACAAATCCACGATAGAACGCGCAAACATAATTTGCGAAGTACTGCCCTACATACGCAAATATTCGGGCAAAACGCTGGTCATCAAGTACGGCGGCAACGCCATGAACGACGAAGCCGTAACGACGACGATATTGCAAGACATCGCCGCGCTTAAAATAGTGGGGGTTAATCCCATACTCGTGCACGGCGGCGGACCCGAAATAAACAGACTGCTCGACAGGCTGGGCATACAGTCCAAGTTCAAAAACGGCTTGCGCGTCACAGACGAACAGACAATGGAAGTCGCGCAGATGATTTTGTGCGGAAAAATAAACAAAAACATTGTCGGCGAGCTAAACTCCATGGGCGTAAAAGCGATAGGGCTTTGCGGCAAGGATTCGCAGCTTATAAAAGCGGAAAACCTTGACCCCGAACTCGGCTTTGTCGGGAAAATAACCGAAATCAACGCCAAACTTTTGGAAATACTCGCAAAGGACGAGTTTATCCCCGTTATAGCGTCCATTGCGACTGACGACAAGGGCAACAGTTACAACGTAAACGCGGACGTTGCGGCGGCGGCTATCGGCGCGGCTATGCACGCCGAAAAACTGCTGTTTCTGTCCGACATTGACGGAATTATGGCAAACAAGGACAATTCCGATTCGCTCATCAAGCGCATCAACGTGTCGGCGTTGCGCAAAATGATAGATGACGGGTCCGTTTCGGGCGGCATGGTACCCAAAGCCAAAAGCTGTATAGACGCAATCGAACGCGGCATAAACAGCGTATTCATACTTAACGGCACGCTTCCCCACTCCATACTTTTGGAACTGTTTACCGACGACGGCGTGGGAACTATGATCGAAAAAGACAATTAAAGGTGAATAATGAATTTCAATAAAATCAAAGAAGCCGAAGCGACGCACTACATGCCCGTTTTCACGCGCGACAACATCGCTATCGAGCGCGGCGAAGGCAACTGCCTGTACGACGTACACGGCAACAAGTACGTCGATTTCGTTGCGGGCATAGCGACCAACATACTCGGATATAACCACCCCGAATACACCCGAGTGGTATGCGATCAAGTGCACAAACTCATGCACGTATCCAATCATTACTATACCGCCGTGCAATCGGAATATATAACCAAGCTGTGCGAAGCGTCCGGATTTTCGCGCGTTTTTTTGTGCAATTCGGGCGCGGAAGCCAACGAATGTGCAATCAAGCTGGCTCGCCGATATTTTAAAAACAACGGCGGAGAAAAGCGCATACTGTCCGCCGAGGGCGCGTTCCACGGCAGAACGCTCGCCACGCTTACCGCTACGGGCAACGCCAATCAACACCGCGTATATTCCCCGCTTCCCGACGGGTTCGGAACATTCAAATACAACGATTTCGACGATTTTAAAACCAAGCTCACCGACGACGTTGGCGCGGTAATACTCGAAACGGTGCAGGGCGAGTGCGGCGTAAGACCGTTTTCCAATGATTTCCTCGTAAACGCATACGCGCTTTGCAAGTCCAAAGGCGTTCTGTTTATACTCGACGAAGTGCAGACCGGCATGGGCAGAACGGGCAAACTGTTTTCTTTCAGTCATTTCGGAATAAAGCCCGATATAATAACGCTGGCAAAAGCGATAGCGGGCGGCATACCCATGGGCGCATGCCTCGCTTCCGAGGAAGTCGGAACGGCGTTTGCGCTCGGCGATCACGGCTCGACGTTCGGCGGCAACGCGCTCGCCTGCGCCGCGGCTGACGCGGTGCTCACGATCTTGACCGAGGGCGGACTGCTCGAACGCTCGGCGGAAGTCGGACAATATTTGGGCGAACGGCTCGCGCATTTTTCCAAGTACAACTTTATCACGGATATTCGCGGAATAGGACTTATGCGCGGAATACAGCTCTCTCCCAAAATCCCCGCCGCGGCGTTCGAGGGCAAACTGCGCGAACGCGGGTACTTGGTAAACGTTGCGGGCAATAACACGATAAGACTTGTTCCGCCGCTTACTATCACGCGCGAGGAGATCGACGGGCTTATAGCCGCGCTCGACGAAATTTGCGCCGCTACCAACGTATAATAAGCAATTTGACCCGCGCCCGTCGTCGCAACGGCAAAAAGCGCGGGTTTTGTTTGCTATTTCGGTTGCCTTATTCTGTTTTAAATGTTATAATGATAACATAAGACTTAAAAAGTCGTTAATTGCCGATGTTTCGCGGCAATTTTAATTTTGCTAATTCCTATCAACATCTACATATACGAGGAGCATTATGGACGTTTCATCCTACAAGCCCAAGGGCAGAATCGAGCACAAACACCTGCTCAACCTTTTGGATTATTCCGCCGCAGACATATACGAAATTTTGCATTTATCCAACTCGCTCAAAACCGCGTTTCATCGCGGCAAAAAACACGAACTTTTAAAGAACAAAACCCTCGCCATGATATTCACCAAATCGTCCACGCGCACGCGCGTGTCGTTTGAAATGGGTATTAAACAACTGGGCGGAAACTCTTTGTTTTTATCGAGCAACGATATTCAGCTCGGCAGAGGCGAAACCATACACGACACCGCTTGCGTGCTTTCGCGGTACGGCATTGACGGCGTTATGATACGCACGTTCAAACAGTCGGACGTAGAAGAACTTGCCAAGTACGGAAGTTTTTCGGTCATAAACGGGCTTACCGACGATTTTCACCCCTGCCAAGCGCTTGCGGACATTTTCACCTTATACGAAACCTACGGTCAGCTTAACGGCGTAAAACTCGCCTACTTCGGCGACGGCAACAATATGGCGCACTCGCTTATGCTCGCAGGCGCAAAAACGGGCATGAACGTTTGTATTTGCGCGCCCAAAGGTTTCCAGCCCAATCCCGAAATTACGGAAGCGGCGCAAAAATTCGGCAATGTCACAGTCACCGACAACGTTGAGGAAGCCGCGACCGACGCAGACGCGCTGTATACCGACGTGTTCTTTTCTATGGGACAAGCCAAAGACCCCGCAAAAGAAAAGGCGCTTATGCCCTATCAGGTCAACGCAAAAGTTTTGGGCATGGCTAAAAAAGACGCGGTGTTTATGCACTGCCTGCCTGCGCACCGCGGCGAGGAAGTCACGGAGGACGTTATAGACTCCACGCACTCCATAATTTTTCAAGAAGCAGAAAACCGCCTGCACGTGCAAAAAGCCGTTATGTGCCTGTTGATGGGCAAAAAATAACCGTGCCGTAACAGTCGGCGTTCGGCTGTATGTTGCCGAGCCGCCGCACCCTACTCTTTAAACGGAGAAAACAATGTATCTTGCCATACGGCGCGCCACGGACGAAGACACGGACAGCGTGCTTAAAATAACCAAAGAATCTTTTTCGCTGTATCAAGAGGACTTGCATGTCAAGTACGAAGTTAAAGCGTTAAAGGAGACCATAGAATCCACGTTGCACGACATACGGGAAAACGCGGTATTCGTCGTCGAGCGGTTTGGATCGCTCGTCGGCGCAATACGCATCAAAAAGCTGTCCAACGAACTGTGGTACGTTTATAGGTTCGGCGTAAGCCCGCAAATATCCAATACGGGCTTCGGATCCGCTCTGTTGGACGCCGCTATTACTTACGCCAAAGATAACGGCGCAAAAGCAGTCGCGCTACACACCAACTCCAAGTATTACAGTCTTGCCCGATACTATTACGGCAAACAGTTTTACGTCCACTCCACGACGTTCGACCGCGGCTATGTCCGCGCGTTGTTCGTGCTCGAACTCGAACAAAACGCCGGCGTTGATCTGTCCCCCGCTTTCTTGCAATAACGCTTATGGATTAAACCGTCGGCGCAACCCGCCCCTAAAAATTTATTAAAGAGGTATTTTATGGATTACGTTATTGCTACCGACAGTACGTGCGACCTGCCCAAAACACTGTTGCGCGAAATGCAAGTTCAATCGCTGGACATGATGTATTTCGTCAACGACATAGGTTACGGCAAGGACGACGCCAATCAGCTCGAATTTCATGAGTTTTACGACGCTATGCGCAACGGCGCGCGCACAAGCACGTCCATGATAAACGAACAAACCGCGCGCGAGTTTTTGACCGACCTGCTTGCGCAAGGCAAAGACGTGCTTTATTTATCGTTTGCGAGCGTGCTTTCGGGCACTTACGAAAACTTTAAACGCGTCGCCGAAGAACTTAATGCGGCAAACACGAATAAAGTTTACGTCGTCGATTCCAAATGCGCGTCGGGCGGCGAAGGCTTGTTCGTTACGCTCGTCGCGGAAAAATGCAAAAGCGGCTTAACGTTTGACGAAGCGTGCAAGTACGCCGACGAAATACGCGACCGCGTAATACACTACTTTGTAGTTGACGATTTAAAATACTTGGCGCGCGGCGGGCGTTTGAGCAAAGGCTCGGCGTTTTTCGGCAACCTGCTCAACATAAAACCCGTTTTACACGTTGACGAACTCGGTCGGCTCGTGCCTATTAAAAAAGTCGTCGGGCGCAAAAAATCGCTCGTTGCGTTAATCGATAAAATTTCCGAACGCTACAACAAAGAGAGCGAAACCATTTACATCACCCACGGCGATTGTTTTGACGACGCAAAGTTCGTAGCCGACGCGATAACCGAAAAATTCGGGCTTCTCGTAAAAATAATGCCGCTCGGCTTTGTTATAGGCAGTCACTCTGGACCGGGCACTGTCGCACTGTTCTTTACAGGCGACAGCCGAACGGAAAAATAATAATTTGTAAACTAAAAACCGTGTTTCGTCAACACGGTTTTGCTTTGCGATCTTTTTGTTCATTCAGTCATTTCTCTACACCTCGTTTACGGTTTTAGCCTCAAAAACAGTCAAATCATACCCAAAGCGATAAGATCCCCCACTCCAAGCAGTTCCTTTAATTTTTCGTTAAACCGCATACAAACCTCCTTTATCTCGAACTCACCTACATCATAACACAAAAACCTACAAAATAAAGAGGTTATCCCGTTACTTAACGGAATAACCTCGTTACTTTGATTTTAATTGCCGTTACTTGCTATAAAAGTCACTTCGATAAAGCGATTTCAATCGAGCAAGCTGTCCAAACTCATGGAATACGCGGGGATAAACGTGTCTAAAAAGTACGCGACGGATTTTTCGGGCACGGACTTTAAACTCTCCGCAGTCGCCTCGTATGCTTTTTCAAACTCCTTATTGCCGACCGATAATTCCTCGACGCATTTAATGAGCGCGCTCATCTTGTCCGCACGCTTTACAAACACGTATTCCGCGCTCGACTTTTCGGGCGTTACGCACGGCGCGAACGCCGCTTTAAGTTCTTCGGGCAAAGTGTTTATCAACTTTTGCTCGGCGCGGTGTTCGATATTTTTGTACGCTCTGTTTATATCGTCGTCGTAATACTTGACGGGCGTGGGCAAGTCGCCTGTCACGACCTCCGCGCTTTCGTGATACAGCGCAAGCACCGCCGCTTTATTCGCGTCGAGCTTACCGCCGCACAGAGTGTTTTCGATAACGCATAGCGCATGCGCTATCATTGCGACTTGCATAGTGTGTTGCGCGACGTCCTCGACCGACGTGTTGCGCATAAGCGCCCACCTGTCGATCAGTTTCATTCTGTCGAGAAACGCAAAAAATTTACTGGTCATTTTCTTTCGCCGCGCCTATAAGAGCTTCCGCTTTCGCACAGTTTTTAATGGTCTTTTTAGCGAGCTTAATCACGGTGTCGGTATTAAATCCGCAAATTTCAAACATGATGTTTGCGGGCGCGGACATGCCGAACGTGTCTATACAACAGCACTCGCCGTCCAAGCCTACATATTTATACCAACCGACGGAACGCCCCGCCTCTACCGCCACACGTGCGCGCACGTTGCTCGGCAGTATGGATTCGCGGTATTTGACGGTCTGAATATCAAACAATTCTTTGCACGGCATGCTCACGACTCGCGCGTCGATCTTGTCCGCGGCAAGCCGCTTTTTCGCGTCGAGTGCGAGCGCAAGTTCCGAACCGTTGGAAATAAGTATAACGTCGGGCGTTTCCTTATCGCTGTCGGCGGCGATATATCCGCCGTAAAGCGCGTCGGTACCCGTGCAGTCGAGCTGTTTGAGCGATTGGCGGGACAGCACTATCGCAGTGGGACTCTTGCCCGTCCATGCGGACTCGTAAGCCGCGGCGGTTTCCTTGGAATCCGCAGGGCGGAATACTTTTATATTGGGAATAGAACGCAACATTTCCAACTGTTCTATCGGCTGATGCGTCGGTCCGTCCTCGCCAACGCCGATAGAATCGTGCGAAAGTATGTACACAACGGGAATATTCATAAGCGCGCTCATGCGTATCGCCGATTTCATATAATCGGCAAAAACGGTAAACGTCGCGCAGAACGGCAACAGTCCACCGTGCAAATACATGCCGTTGCATATCGCGCCCATAGCGTGTTCGCGTATGCCGAAGTGAATATTGCGTCCACCTTCCTCGGCGGACATATCGCCGCCGTCGTTGATTACGACCATGTTGGACGTGGCAAGGTCTGCCGACCCGCCCACTACAAACGGGTTCTTTTCCGCAATGGCGTTAAGTATGCGTTGCGACGACGCACGCGTCGCCTCGTCCTTTTGCGGCTTGTCGTAAATGCAATCGAGCTCGGCAAAATCGATATTGCCTTTGCGCCAACGCTGAAACTCCTCGTAATCCTCGGGATATTTGGTTTTGTACGTCTTAACCGCTTTGTTCCAGTCGGACTCGTACTTGGCAAACGCGGGCGCAAGCTCCGCTATATAATCCGTGACTTGCGGCGCAACGTCGAACGCAGGCGTTTTGTAGCCGAGCGCCTTGCGAAGCGCTTTAATATTGTCCGCACCGAGCGGCGCGCCGTGGCACTTGCACGTGCCCGCAAGCGGCGACCCGTATCCGATAGTCGTATTGATGATAATAAGCGACGGCTTTTGTTTTTCCGCTTTGGCAAGCGTTATCGCCGCGGAAATCTGGTCTATGCTCTCGCCGTCGTTTACGCGAAGAACCTGCCAGCCGAGCGCCTCGTGACGTTTGCCGACGTCCTCCGTGAACGCAAGGTCGGTACTTCCCTCTATCGTTATGCGGTTGCTGTCGTACAACACGATAAGTTTATCGAGTTTTTGCGTGCCCGCAAACGACGCCGCTTCGTTCTCGATACCCTCCATCATACACCCGTCGCCGCACAGCGCATAAGTGTAATGATCGACAATCGTGCAATCGGGTTTATTGAATCTGCGCGCGAGCACGCGTTCGGCAAGCGCAAACCCGACGGCGTTCGCAACGCCCTGTCCGAGCGGACCCGTGGAAACTTCCACGCCGGCCGTCACGCCGTATTCGGGATGACCGGGGGTCTTGGACGTATGCTGACGAAACCGCATTAAGTCCTCTTTGGTAAGACCGTAGCCGAAAACGTGGAACAGCGAATACAACAACGCCGATCCGTGTCCGGCAGAAAGAACAAACCTGTCCCTGTCGAAAAACGCAGGGTCTTTGGGGTTATGCTTCAAGTGCTTTGCAAACAGAGTAAAGCCGATAGGCGCGGCGCCGAGGCAAATACCGGGGTGTCCGCTCTTCGCCTTTTCGATAGCTTCCGTCGATAACATTCTTAAAGTCGATACGGTAAGTTCTTCGTTAGTCATTTATGTACTCCTTTTAAGGTGGTTGATAAGTTTATGTCCGTTGCGCAACGCGCGGGCGTTACGGCGCGACGTCGTAGCCCTCGACGTTTTCCGCAATTTCGTCCTCGCCGATAAACTCCGCAAGCGGCGAGCAGTCTATACCCGTAAACCCGTTGAGGAACGAATACAGGAACCGCGCGATTGAGCGCGCTCCGCCGACCTTGTCGGACTCTATATATATAGGTAAAACGGGATCGTGCACGCTCGTGCGCACTATAAAATATCCGTCGGCATGCGATACGTAAGCGCGCACGCCCTCGTAATTATCCTCGGAAAGCCGCAAAAGCCGCTCCGCCAAACCGTTGAGCCGCGGCATTATTTTGTCGGCAAGCTCGCGCCAGTTTTCGCAAGTGAAATTAAGACGTATGTCCGCTTCTTCGAGCGGCGACGAAAGATCTGCGATAAGATCGGTCAAGTCCTTGCCCTGTTTTTTGAGGTTGGCAAACGTGATAAGAATTTTGGCGATAAAATACGCGCCGTCGTCCAAGAAGTAATGTTCGGCAAACGCGACGTGTCCGCTGCTCTCGATTGCGAGCGGCGCATCGACACCGCTATCGCACAGCCGTTTCGCTTCGTCAATGACATTGCGGTAGCCGCGACGGAACCGCTTTTGCACTCCGCCCCTGCTCTCTATAAACCGTCGCAACCCCTCCGTCGTGACCGAATCGGTTACAATCGTCGCGCCCCGATGTTCGGGCAATATCATGGCAGCGGCAAGCGCGATAAGTCTGCACCTGTTTACTTCCGTGCCGTCCGACGTTACTACGGCGCACCTATCGACGTCCGCGTCGAATATTATGCCGAGATCCGCGCCCGACTCCGTCACTCGCGATTTAAGCGACTGCATGGCCTCCGCATTTTCGGGATTGGGCGGATGCGCGGGGAACGTTCCGTCCGGCTCCAAAAATTGCGAAGCGGAAGTGTCCGCGCCGAGCGGTTCAAGCACGCGCTTGGCAAAAAATCCGCCCGCGCCGTGTCCCGCGTCCACTACTATATTCATGCCTTTAAGCGGCAAAAACAAACCCGTGCCCTTGCGTATAGCGTCGGTCATGGCGTCGCAGTACAACCGCATAAAATCGCGGCGCACAATAGTCGACACCGAAATAGTCGATAGTTTTTCGCCCGCGTTGGCAAGCTCTATTATTTCGTTCAATTCCGAGGAATTGACTCCGCCGTCGGGCGTGAAAAATTTAAGACCGTTAATATCTTTGGGGTGGTGGCTCGCCGTTATCATAATCGCGCCGTCCGCCGACATCGACGGGAACTGCGTGGTAAGGAAAGCCGCAGGCGTGGAAAACAGCCCGCAATCGAATATTTCCAAACCGGAATATTTAAGCGCGGCAATAACGGTACGGGTAAACGCTTCGCCCGTAAGGCGACTGTCCCTGCCTACCGCGATTTTGCAACGCGTTTTTCCTATGCGCCGCGATATCCAAAGCGCAAACGCGCTCGCAATATCGGATACGGCTTGCTCTGTCAGTACGGCGGGCTTACCCTCCGACGCAATCGCGCGTCCGCGAATATCCGTGCCGCTCTTCAATTTGCCGTAATCGTTCATAAGTCCTCCCAATAAGGCTCTCGAATATTATAACGCTTTTTGTCGCGTTTGACAAATGCTTTGCGCGCGTTTTCGTCAATTTAACGGCGCAAATTACATATTTTTCACGTTTCGCGCCAAAAGCGCGGCAATTGTCACAGTATATCGAGAAGTTCGGCAAAGCTCCGCACAGTAAAATCCGCATCGGACGTTTTGTTGCCACGCCTGTCAAACAAACACGTATCTATGCCGAACGCCTTGCCGCCCGCAATGTCCGAAGTAACTCCGTCGCCGAACATCAATATTCTGTCCTTGTTCGGCTCGCCTATTGCCGCATGTATATGTTCAAAGTATTTGGGATTGGGCTTGTCGAACCCCACCGTTTCGGATATGAACGCGCCGTCGGTCAACCCGCCCACAGCCTTTAACCGCTCGCGCGCGATACTCTCGAACGCGTTGGTCGCTATGTACGTCTTAACGCCGCGGTTGCGCAACTCCGCCAAAAACTCTTTCGCGCCGTCTACCGTATAACGCGTTTTTTTCATTTCCGCAAAATAAATATCATTCATTTTGGGCGCGTCGATTTTTTCATGTAAAAGGTCGCTCAACAGCTTAAACCGCAAATCGTTTAGTTGGGCGTGCGTTATTTCGCCCTTTTCCAGCCTGCCCCAAATTTCGTCCGAAACAATCTTGTACTTTGCAAACAATACGTCGTCCGAACTTTTTATTCCCGCGGCGCGCGCCGCGACAGTCAAGCTGTGCGTCATTGCGGCTTGATAGTCCAATACAGTATCGTCCGCGTCGCACAACACAACGTCGTATCTGTTGGGTCGCGGCGACCGCAACGTCGCCGCCAACGCTTCGACCGCGCCGTCAACAGAATTATCCGCATAGACGGTATAGTCGGCATAACGCTTGTACAGCGGCGCACGCTCGACAATAAGTCGTTGCGCCCCGTCTTTGAGCGGGCGCGCGCTCGGCGCAATGCGCTCTAACAAAATATTTTCGGGCGCGGTCAAATACACAATGTCGCAGTGCGCCCGAAGCGCGTTCATGCCGCGTTTGTTCAACACCGCGCCGCCGCCGCAAGCGATTACAGTCGCTTCCGATTGCGCCGCTTCCGCAAGCAGTTCGTCCTCCGCAATTCTGAACGCGCGCTCCCCGTGCGCCTCGAAATATGCGTTTATTTCGCCGTAACGCCGCGAAAACAGTTCGTCGGTATCGCAAACCGTTCCGCCGAACCGCGCCGCATACGCGCGTGCAAGCGTGCTTTTTCCGCTACCCATCGCGCCTATCAACGCAATCTTTCGCCCTATTATTTCTGCCATGTAAGATACTCCGCCGCAAGCAAATATCCGTCCGCGCCCATGCCCGTAACGCACCCGTCGCAACTTTCGGAAGTCACGCTCGTGCGGCGAAACGGCTCGCGCGCCAAGATGTTTGATATATGCACCTCTATCTTTTTTGCCTTGACGTATTTTAATGCGTCGGCTATCGCATAAGAGTAATGCGAGTACGCGCCCGCGTTTATTATAAGTCCGTCAAAGTCGCCGCGCTGTAATCTGTCCACGATTTCCCCTTCCGAATTGGATTGGAAAAAATCTATTACACAGCCCTTGTTTTGAACAAATGCTTTGAGCCGCGCGTTTATTTCGTCCAAAGTTTCCGTACCGTAAATGCTTTCGCGCATGCCCGTCATATTGATGTTTACGCCGTTGACAACCAAAATTTTCATGTTTAAGCTCCTTGGTTTTCCAAAATTTCCCGCACTTTCGAGAACACCGACATAACGTCCCAGTCGCGCCCCAAAAGAATTTTATCGCCCTCTATCGCCTGCAAAATAAGCATGTCTTTGCCGTCCGCCGTGCGCGCGCCGTCCGCGCCGCACCTGTACAAAAACGGAGTGTTGCCCGCGCCGTACACAAGGTCGAACGCGTATTTGAAATCGGGCAACACGCACAGCTCGCGCAAAACGTCCTCGCCGTTAAAGCCCAAACTCGTGCAGTTGACTATAAGTTCCGCAGGCTGGTTGACGTACAACTCCGCGCCGCGACACTGCGTGCAAAGTTTTAACGCATGTTTGAGCGTGCGGTTTAAAACGTAAACGCGCTTACCGAGCGCGCACAGTTCGCGCGCAACCGAATACGCCGCGCCGCCCGCGCCGAGTATAAGCGCGCCGTTTACGTCGCCGCGCCACTCGGAAAAGTTTATATCGAGCGCGCGTATAAACCCCGCGCCGTCGGTGTTGAACGTCGCGCGATCCATGCACCTTACGACGTTTATCGCACCGTAAGCGTCGCAAGCGATATACTTTTTAACGTCAGTTTTGTACGGCTTGGTCACAAAAAAACCGTCGTATCCGTCGAGCAGTTTTTGCACCGCGTCGCCGAGCATGTCATACTGTACGTCGGCAATGTCGAACTGTATTCGTTCGCCCGTCGCAAGCGCGATAGCCGAGTGCACCGACGGGGATTGAGTATAGCTTATATCTCTGCCGAGCAATGCAAGTTTAAACACCTATCACCTCTTTGAAAAAATCGGGATAGCTTACGGCTACGCACTCGCCGTCCGCAATATACGCGCCCGCGCCGATTGCGCCCGCAACCGAAGCCGCCATTGCTATCCTGTGATCGCCCCGCGTGTCCACTTCGCCGAACAACAGCCGCTTGCCGCCGCGCACTGTAATTTTATCCGCAGTCGCGCTTATGTCCGCGCCCAGACTTTTAAGCGCTGCTACCGTAGTTTTAATTCTGTCCGTTTCCTTGACGCGCAATTCTCCCACGCCCGCAAATTCGCTTACTCCGTCAATCGCGCAAGCGAGCGCGCAAAGCGCGGGGATTTCGTCAATAACCAACGGCGCGACGTCCGCGCTTACCGTAATTGGGCGCAGTCCGCCGTATTCCGCCGTAATATCGCCGCAAGGCTCTGCCCCGCCTCGCACGTTGTCCGTTTTTATATTTGCGCCGCTCGCTCGCAAAACGTCGAAAACAGCCGTTCGCGTGGGATTGAGCCCGACGTTTTTAACCGTGCATGCGCCGCCCTTTATGCCGAGCGCGAGGCAAACGAGATAAACCGCGGCGGACGCGTCGCCGACAACCGTCATATCGCGCGCGTAAATCACGCTCGGCGCAACCGTTACGGTATTGCCGTCGGAGGAAATTCGCCCGTTCATTTCGCGCAACATTATTTCGGTGTGGTCGCGCGTCTTTGCTTTTTCGGTGACGCGCACCGTGCCGCTCGCATTAATCCCCGCAAGCAATAGCGCGCTTTTTACCTGCGCGGACGGCACGGTCAAATCGAACTCGCCGCCTTTTAAAGGCGCGCCGATAATTTTTATCGGCAACTGTCCGTCCGTGTCCGTAATTTCCGCGCCCATTTCGCGCAAAGGATCCGTCACTCTGCGCATGGGGCGAGCGCGCAACGACGTATCGCCGTCCAACTCGAACACGCCGTTAAGCCCCGACAACAGCCCTATCAACAGCCGCGCCGTCGTCGCGGAATTGCCGCAATTCAACTTTGCTCCGCGAAAAGCCGCGCCCGTAATGTGCGCGCTGTCGCCGTCGAATCGGACGCTCGCGCCGAGCTCGCGCATACACTGTGCGGCGGACATTACGTCGGCGCACCGTGAAATGTTTTTGACGGTCGCGCTTCCAGTCGCATAACCGTTGAATATGACGGCCCGCACCGACACGCTTTTATCGGGCGCGCAATCAACGGTTTTGCGGTATTCGGTTAGTTTGGGAACGACTACTCCGCCCATGCTCTTTTAAGCTCCTTTAATGCGCGGTCGTACCGTGCCGAAAAGTCCGCGCGTTCCATACTCACGTCAAGCGCTTCTCCCGCTGCAACGGGAAGCATGATATTTATTTTGCCGTCGGCGTTCTTTTTGTCCTTAACGGCGCGGTCGAAAACCGCGTTCGCCGACGTGCGCGGCGGCGTGACGAACCGCTTGAAAACAGCGATAAGCTCCGCGTAATAATCGCCGTCTATCAAGTCTTTACACATGGCGCACTCCGCCGCCATACCCTTTAACACATATTCGCCGTGGCTCAATTTATAGCCGTCCGCGCTTTCGAGCGCATGCCCGACCGTGTGTCCGACGTTAAGAATTTTGCGCAAGCCTTTCTCTCGGGGGTCTGCTGTCACAACGGCGTTTTTGATTTCGATACACTGCTCGATAAGCGGACACACCGCGTCGCCGTCAAACTCCGCAAGCCCGTCGATATTGCTTCTTAACACGGCATAAGCGCGTTTTGTGAGCAGACAGGTTTTAATAACCTCACCGATTCCGCACAACCTGTCGCGCGCCGACAGCGTCTTGATAAAGTCATACGACACGATAACTTCGCTCGGCGCATGAAACGCGCCTATCAGATTTTTAATGCCCGAAAAGTTTACGGCGGTCTTTCCGCCCAGCCCCGCGTCCGCCATTGCAAGCAACGTCGTGGGAACGCTCACCCACTCTATGCCGCGCATGTACAACGCCGCGGCAAGCCCCGCAACGTCGCCCACGACTCCGCCGCCTACCGCGGCTATTCTGTCGCGCCGCGACAGTCCGCGCGCCGACAGTTCGGAGAGTATGTTCAAAACCGTTTCGGGAGTTTTGGAGCTTTCGCCCGCAGGAATGACAATCGCGTCGCGCGTAAACTGCGGATACAGCCGCACGACGTTTTCGTCCGTCACTATCGCAGAGCACAGCGACAGCGCGTTTATTATGTCGCTTGACAGGTCTTTTCCGTAATGTATATTACTCATACCGCGCTCGCTTTGTCGTTGTACCGCTTAACGACTTCTTCCATACTGTCGCCGCCGAGCATGTCAGAAATCGCTTCGGCGAGCGCAAGCGCGACAGCCGCTTCGCACACCACGCCGCCCGACGGAACGGCGCAAACGTCGCTTCGTTCGCGCGCCGACTTTGCGGCAAGTCCGCTCGAAATATCCACAGTGTTCAGTCCGTTGCGAAGCGTGGGGATCGGTTTAAAGTACGCGCGCACGACAATCGGTTCGCCGTTGGTCATGCCGCCCTCTATGCCGCCCGCGCGGTTGGTTTTTCTGCACGGCGCGCCGCTGTCCGATGTATAAATTTCGTCGTGAAACAAAGATCCGAACAGCGCGCTACCCGCTATCCCGTCGCCTATTTCCACAGCCTTGACGGACGGAACGCACCCGACCGCGCGCATAATAAGTCCGTCCAACCGCTTGTCCGCCGAAACGTAACTGCCTATGCCCGACTTGCACCCGAGCACGATTATTTCGGCAACACCGCCCAGCGTATCGCCGCTATTGCGCGCGCCGTCTATCTTTTCTATCATTTTTTCGCTCGCGACGCTGTTCAAACAGCGCACGCGGTCTTTGTCCGCTCGCGCGTTAATATGCGAATAGTCGGTTACTTTGGCTATCACTCCGCCTATCGCAAGAGTGTGACTGCAAACTTGTATACCCAGCCGCTTCAAATACAGCTTTGCAACCGCGCCGAGCGCGACCGTCATTGCCGTACTACGCGCCGACGCGCGTTCCAGCACGTTGCGCGCGCCGTCAAATCCGTACTTGACCGCGCCCGATAAATCCGCATGCCCGGGTCGCACCGCGGTCACTTCCTCGCAACCGCACGCGCTTTCGCAGTCAAACCGACAGTCGGCGTTTTGTATTTGCACGGCGATAGGACTGCCTATCGTCCGCCCCGAAATCACGCCCGACAAAAACATCGCGCGGTCGTTTTCCGTCGCCATGCGCGAGCTTCGACCGTATCCGCCCATGCGCCGATTAAGTTCCGCATTGACAAAATCGAAGTCGATGTCTAACCCCGCGGGCACGTTTTCCAATATTCCGACGAGCGCAACGCCGTGCGACTCGCCTGCCGTTACATATCTTATTGCCATAACAGTCCTTTGTACGCTACCAGCGTCCTCCGCCTCCGCCGCCGAATCCGCCGAAACCTCCGCCGCCGCCAAAGCCCTTGCCCGAAAAACTTCTGCCGCTACTTTTGCTCGGCACATACGTCAGCGACCTGCCCACGTTAGTTGAAATGCGCGACAGCAGGAAAATATCGAACATAGAAATACCTCTGCCCCTGTAATACTCGGGCGGATCCATTGTGAGATCTTTAAACTTATCCGCCCAAATTTCGGACACGCCCAAAACGTTGGCGTAAGGCAAAATGTCGTAATAATACTGCGGGTTGTCTTTGAGCATTGTTTCCAGCCTATCTTTTTCCGCGTCGCGCAAAAAGTTTCTGAACCCGATAATTTCGTTAAGTTGACTGTTGTAAAACTGCGTCCGCACCCGCAAAAACGGCGAAACAGCCGACCCCGCGCCGAGGCACAACGCGCACACAATCCGTTCCGCCACGCTCATTACGTCGGGCGGAACGAGGAACATGACGCCGACGGAAGCGAGCAACGTCGCCGCAAACAGCACTGCGAGCAGTATTCTGCGCCTTGCGACTGACAGCTTGACGTACTGCGAATTGAGCGTCGCGCCCAAGCCCGTCGCTATCAATGCGGGGATTACCGTTATCAGCCCCAACCAGTGAAAAAAGCAACTGCCTATCCGCAACGAAGTAAACACGGCAAATCCCAAACCGTAAATTAAGCACAGCGCCGTAAACGTCGCGGAAAGTAAATTAAATCCGCGTTTGTACAGCTTGCCTTTGTATTCGCTGTTTACGGCGGTTTTAGTCGCGTTTACAGTACCTGCGAACTTGCCCGACAGACTGCCGATCGCAACAACCTTTTTGCCGTCTTTGTCCGTCGTCGCGTGGGAAAACATCTTGTCGAACATAGCTTTTTCGTATGCCGTAACCGCGTCGACATCGCACAGTTTTTCCAAATATATATCGTCGTCGCGTTCGTCTATTGCAAGATACCCGTTGTTTGCCCAATAAAATATCAACGACGTAACGTCGTTATTCGAGCATTTTCCGTCAATGATTTTGCCCATTTGCACGGGCAACATGCTCCGTTTCCGTCCGTCCGCACACTGTATTCTCGGCGGATAAAAATCAACAATCGGCGACAACGGTTTATCGCGTCCGACCGTAAGCATCAGCAAGACCGCTATCGCAACAAGTGCGCAACCCAACACAATGGTCAAGATAGGTTCGCTGTCCGAATAGTTTGTAAGCGTGCCGCTCGGCATGCGGTATTTTACGCGCACGCCGTTAAACGGTTCGAGCGCGCCCGCGTCCACGGTAAAAGTGCGTCCGTCGTTACTCACCGTAATTCTATCTGCGGGCAGTTTGTTTTCGCTCACCCACACGCCGTATTCGCTACCTGCGGACTGCGGCGCGACGGGAAACGTCACTGTAACGGTCGCAGACTCTATCGAACTCGCCCAGCCGTAACCTATGGGATTTATATCCAGAATATCCGCGCCGTCGGGGTGTACGGGCGTTATATAGTCGTATTCTATCGCGCATGTCAACGCATCGCCGCGGCTGAACGTTTTATCGGGGTCGCCTACTACTATTCTTACAAGCGAAAACCCGCTTTCGTGTTTTAACGAATATGGAATATCGCCGCGACGCGACGCGCTCGTCGCTTTTACTTTTAGGTTGCGCACTTTTTCGCCCGAGTTGACGGGTATGTCCATGAAAATGCCGTGAGAGGGCGAGTAGTCCAAAAACTCCGCTTCCAGTTTTTGCGACACGTGACACGACCTGTCGTTTTTCCACTCGACGTCCGCTTGCATATAGTTGTAACGCAAGCCGTAATCGGGCGCAACATCGTTTTGCGACGCGTCGGGAACAATCGAAGCAACGATTATTATCGATAGAAAAAATATTACCGCCGCGGCGGCGAGTACGCATACCGCGACGGCGGATTTTTTACTTGATTGCATAAATTAAAAACTGACTTTGGGCGTTTGGCGTTCCGTAATATCGTCAAGTTCATAGAACGGTTTACGTTCCAAGCCCATGCGCTTTGCAACAAAACACGAAGGGAATTTTTGTATTCTGTTGTTGAGTAGTTTGATTTTCGCGTTGTAATATTTTCTGCTTTGCGCTATTTCGTGCTCGGCTTGTTCGAGCTGCGAGGACAAATTGTTGAATTGTCCGTTAGCTTTGAGTTCGGGATACGCTTCGTGAACTTTGTTAAATAGCACGCGAAGCGACGACGTCAATTCCTTTTCCGCTTCGGGCTTGTCGGCGGGCGCGGCGCGCATAGCATTGTTGCGCGCTTCGGTCACGCGGGCAAGCGTTTCGTGTTCGTGCTTGGTGTAGCCCTTGCACGTTTCGACAAGATTGGGAATCAGGTCGTAACGTTTTTTCATGTGAATATCCATGGCGGAAAACGATTCGTCCACGTCGTTGACCAACGATATAAGACCGTTCTTCGTCACAAAGTACCAAATAAAATAGATTAGCGCAAGCGCGACTATCGGAACAACCGCGCATACCGCTATTAAACCGTTTGACATTGATAGAAATTGCATATATGTAATTCCTCCGCTGTTTCAATTTTAGCATATATGCGACGCGATTGCAAGTATTTTAGTGAAAATTAAATTAAGCGAGCATTAAAGTACGATTAAGTTTTTTCGCCGAATACCGAATTGACCGCCGAATAAATAGTGTACGCCACTTTCTCTTGATAGCTCGCCGTGATTAGCAGGTTTTCTTCTTTGGAGTTTGACAAAAACCCGCACTCGCAGAGCACCGAAGGATACTCGCTGCAATTAAGTATATAGTAATCGCCCACCGCGGCTTTACGCGGCTTGTCGTTGAGCACGTCGTTAAAATAGTTCTGCACGGTCAAAGCGTACCGCTCGCCCTCCGAATTGCCCGCAAAAAACGCTTGCGCGCCCTTTACAGACGACACCGGATATGCATTGCAATGCACGCTGATAACGAGGTCGGGTTTAGCCGCTTTGACTATATCCCTCCGCACTCGCATATCCTCGCGTTTGTTGTACTTAATCCCGCCGCACACCGCCGCCGAATCCGACCGCGTCATTACGACGTTATACCCGCCGTCTTGAAGATATTTCATCAGATACTTGGCTATGGATAAGTTTATGTCGCTCTCTTTTGTGCCCGTGGTTATTCCCGTAACTCCGCCGTCCGCGCCGCCGTGCCCTGCGTCGATTACTATCGTAATGTTCCCCGTCGCGCGAGTCGAGGCGATAACCGTCGCAGCCGTCGCGAAAACAGTAACAAGCGCGAGCACCGCCGACAGCACTATGACCACAGTCCTCTTTCTTATTGTGACAAACGCCATACTTCCACCTTTTTCTACAATTATACGCACAGCTATTGTTCATAACTTTGTGCATAAGTGCATAACTTTGTATATTGCGCCCTCTCGATCGCCTATATGTACGACCGAGAGGGGCGATTTTTTATTTGTCAGTTGGACGAAAACAGCTTGACGTTGCCGTTGAGCCACGAATCGAACAACTCGTTAAGACTGCGTTTAGAACTGCGTTCCATCGCGCCGACAAGGTTTTGCGGCTCGGCAATCTTATACTTGTTGTCGGCGTAATAACGTTTAAGTCCGGATAAGAACGCGGTCGTTCCGACGGTGTTGCGTATATCGTCGAGCATGAGCGCGCCTTTGACGTAAGTCATGTACGAATATTCGGTTTCGCCCTCGTATTCGTTTACGGGACGGTTCATAGACGTATCGCCCAAGCCGTTGTTTTTGTACGTTTCGCAATACAGCACGTATGCGCTCAACGCGTCGCCGCGCTTGCCGTCAAAGGTGTAGGCGTAGCCTTCGGCATGCTCGTAAAACATCATCGTCGAGTATTCGGCAAGACCTTCGTCCAGCCACGCGTTTTTGACTTCGTCGTTGCCGACCACTCCGTACCACCATTGGTGCGCCGTTTCGTGCACTATTATGTCGAGTTTGGCGTCGCCCGTGTACGCGTCGGAAATCATGGACAGGCAGGGATATTCCATACCGCCCTGCAAGAATCCCGTTTGCACAACGGTGTATTCCTTGTACGGATACGCGCCGAACATATTGCCGAAAATCTTGACCGCTTCAATCGCGGTGTTGAGCGCGCGCTCGGGATCGGAGTCGTTGTAATACATGTAGTTTACAATCGTTTCGCCGGAAACCCCGCTCATTTTTTGATAGCCGCCGAGCACCGCCGCAAAATCGCGCACGTTATCGGCTTTCACCTCGTAAGTCGCCGTGCCGTTCTCGCCGTCGGTCTTGGACTTAACCTCGCCCGTGAACGCGCACTCGTACTTGCTCGGAACGGTGAGCGTCACCGAATAATCGGCGCAATCGCTGAAAAACGGATCGCCCGTCGAGTAGTACGGATCGGCGACAAACGAACCGCCGCGGTACATGCACGCTATCGGATAGAAGTTTGCAAGGTTTACCGACTTGTCGGTATAGCCGAAGCGGTGGCGCACCTTGGGCAGTTTAACGGTGTATTCGATATTGACCGAAGTCTTTTCGGTCGGGTCGAGCTTGGAGCCGAGCGCAACCGACAGGATATTTTCGTCCTCGCCCGTGATTGTAATTTCGACGGGATTGCCTTTAACGGACACGCTCGTAATATCGAGCTTGCTGTAACTGCGCCCGTCGGGGTACGCTTCGGTCACGCGATTTTGCGGAACGGGCGCAAACTTCGCGCCCGCACGGTAGGCGTTGGGATATAAGTGGAACCAAAGCTCGCCGAGCGGCACGTCGGTGTTGTTGACGTATTCGCACGTCACGGAAGCCGTCAACACGTAATCGTCGGACAAAGTCGCTTTAATATCGTATTTTGTCCTCTGCTCCTTTTCGGGCGCGGAGCACGCGCAAAGCGACAGAGCCATCGCCGCCGCAATCAGTAAAGCCGTTATCTTTTTTCGCATATCACACTCCTTAATTGGTATCGTTTAATGATATGTCGCAATATATTGCGATATGCAAAACATTGTCGGATTTATATGCCGTTTTCGACAATAAATCGAGTCGCGCCGCCGTACGGCATCTTATGTTTTAACGTATTTATACAGTCACGCCGCGCCCGCAACTATAATACAAAGCAAAACAAAACCCGCCGCGCCGCGACATTACCGCCGAGCGCAACGGGTAGTTGTTTGTAAACCGCTTACGGCTTTATTTCCAGCTTGCCGTAAGTTACTGAAATTTTATAGTTTGCGGTCACGGCAATTCCGTCGCCGTTTGTTATCTTAACGCTTTTAACGCTGTTGTTGGCAACGCCAATATCGGTAATCGCGCCCGTAAACTCTATTTGTATTTCGTGACCGTCCACAAGCCCCGCGCCGCCTATCGGCATAAGTATTTCGTGGCAGGTCAGCGGCGTGCCGTCGAAAATCTTGTCGGCGCTACCGGTCACTATATTTATTTCGCGCTGCGTAATTTCCAGTCCGCCCGAATCGAACACGACCGTATACGACTGCGTCACGTCCGTACCGTCGGCGGCGTAAACATGGCACCAACCCATGTCCTCAAACAGCCGCGACAGCTCGCCCGCCGTTATCTTGCCGACGTCCGTAAAGCCCTCGTACTCGCCCATGTCGATAACAACGTCGGCAACGCCCTGCGGCAACTCGTCCCAGTAATAACCGTAAATATCGGGCAACAGCTCCTCGAACCGAAGCGGCGTGCCGTCGTATGCCCTGTTAAGGACGGGCAAGTTGACGTGCACGGGCTTTTGGGTGACCCAAATAACGCCTTTTTCGAAAACTATATTATACTTGCCCGTTACGTCCTCGCCCGACGGGTCGAACAGTCTAAACGCTTTTATGACGCTCTCCGAACGCCCCACTTCGACGCGGCTACCCTCTACCTCGACTATATAGGTGTAACCGAGTTCGATCAGTTTTTTAAACGCATAATCGACGCCTGCGTCCTCTACCTCGTTTTTGGCAAGCAACGCAAGCCCGTTATATTCCCTGCTGACTTCGACTGGACGAATCGATAGTTTTTCTTTATCCGAATCGCCGCCTTCACCGCCTCCGCCGTTACCGTCGCCGTCGCCGTCGCCGTCGCCGTCGCCGCCCGAACCGCCTTGACCGCTGCCCGTGACTTCCACAGCAACCCAGCCGATTCCGTCGATATACACCTCCGTCCAGCCGTGCCCGTCGGATATTTCCGTCCACTGCCCCGCCTTTGTCGCGCCTTTAAACCCGACGGTGTAACGCGCGGGGAAACCGAGAGCGCGATACAGCACGGTCGCCGCGGTTGCGTAATGCCTACACACGCCCGTTTTGTACTTTTCGAGGAACGCGACAGCAACGTCGTCTTCCGCGTCGAGCGCGACGTCGTAATCCAAATCGTACCTCGCGGCGGTGCGCACGTACTTCGACACCTTTGTTATAACGTCGGGATCGTCCTTTCTGAACCGCTGTTTTTGGATAACGCCCAGCATATAATCGAGCGTAGCTTGCGGCACAGACGTATAATGCTCGTAAACAAACTTGCGGTAATCGGCTTCGACGCGGTCGTAAATCCCTATATTTGACGACGACAATATCGCCCCGCCGTCCGACAAATAGTCGTAACGATAGAATTGCGCGCTGTACCGCGTAACGCTCGACGAATATTCGCCGTCGCTCGTCTGCCGCTCCAAATCGGCAAGAGCGAGGTAATACGGAAGCGAATACGTATAGTCAACAAGCAGTTCTATTTCGATGCTATCCGCGGTCAGCCCGCTGTTTTGCAACGCTATGCTCGTTAGGTAGTTTAAGCCGTAATCTTTTCCGTTATAGTTGATTTTTTGACCGCTGTAAACGGGCGCGTCGCCCCAGTTATATTCATCGAATCTATTTGCGCCTACCTTGCCCGTATAGTCGCCGTAACTCATTTGCCGCAAGTACACCGCCCCGTCTGTTTCCGAATAAAGCCTGATTATAGGTCCGTCACCGTCGCCGTCACCGTCGCCCGATCCGCCGCCGCTTTTTTTAACGACGGTCAAAGTGCCTTTCTCGAATTCGATAGCGTAATTGGGCGTTTTTACAAACTCGCCTTTGCGCACGGATACGACAAGCTCGTTATCCTTTTTTCCGACGTTCTTAATGACGGTATGTTGGGTAACAATCAAGTTATGCCCGTCAACCAACGAACCGTCCGTTACTTCGCACCCGTCGTTGTAGTGTTCCTCGCCGTCGTATATCCATTCGTCGGTTGCGGTCAGTATCTTGATGTAGCGCGGCTGAATTGTGAGTTTTCCGAGAATATACGTAATATCGTAATTGTCGGTCACGTCGTTGTCTTGCGCGTCTTTAATGCAATCCACTTCCGCAAGGTTGACAGTGCCGCTTTGCGCAACGTCGGTTATCGCAACTTCGAGGTTTTTTAACAGCACTCTATGCCCGAATAAAAAGCCGCTTACCTCCGCCGCGCCGCCGTTAAGCGGCGTATCGTCGTAAATCTTTTCAAGATCTTCCGTCCTGACGACAATATCGACGGGAAGTATCGTAAGCGTGCCGTTAACGGCGTTTATTTGATAATTGCTCGCGTCCGCGCCCGTAATCTCAAACTGCAATACGTTCTCTTTGCCTACGACGTTGCCGAGTTCGTCGCGCATAACGTCCTTGACTTCGATATATCCCGCTACAATCAATCGATGATCCTTGACGGGCTTTAACGAATTTTCGGCGTAATCCCAACCGTCGTCGTGATGCGCATTGCCGTCGTAAGTCCATTCGTTGCTGTTTGTAACAACGTCGAGCTGACGCGGCAAAACAACAAGCTCGCCGTATTCGACCGTTATGTCATAGTTTTGCGATTTGGCTTTAACTTCGCCGTTCTCTGCGTTAATTATATCGAACGTCAATACATTATCGACCGTACCTTCGGCTACGTTCGTTATCTCCGTATGCGTAGTTACTTTTAACGTATGGTCGAACACAAAGCCGAGCGAATCGGATTTTTCGCTCCACGTTTCGTTGTACTGCGGATCGCCGTTATACACAAATTCTTCCGACGCGGTTACAATCTTAACGGGTCGAGGCAGAACGATAAGCGTGCCGTACTCATACGTTATTTGGTAATTAGCCGTAACGTCTTTGCCCGCTTTGTCCGTTATTTTCGCCGTAAACCTGTTTTCGCACTCGCCCGCGTCCGTTATAGTAGACCAGCTGTCGCTGTCGCCCACCAAATTATGCAACGCCGTATATGCGCCTATTTCCGCGTCGTATTCAAAAATTAAACCTTTGTCCGGATGAGGATTGCCGTCGTCGTCGCGCTCATACAAAAATCCAAACGCTTTAAACGACTTCGGCGTGCCGTCGTAATACCAGTACGTGTCGCAATAAAAGCGTTCGTCATCCTCCGTGCCGAACGACGAGAGCGTTATAGGGCGCGCCGTAATGGTGAGCGTTGCCGCAACGCCGCTGTATGTTATAGCGTAGTTAGACGTTTTTTCCGTCTTCTTTCCGTCGAAAATATCGAGCTTAACAACGGTGACGGAACTGTACTTTCCGACGTTTATATATTCCGCATTGAGAGTAGCCGCGCCGCTGTGTCCGTCCGCAAGCGACCCTGCCGTAAGTTCGTACACGTCGCCCGCAACGACTTTACCGTTGTACACGCGCGTTATGTCCTTGGCTTTTACGGTGACGGGACGCGCCGTTACCTCTATGTCTTGATACACGTAAGTCAGTTTGTAATTGCTTGTTACGTTCTTTCCCTGTTCGTCGGCAACGGTGAGTTTAAGCACGTTTTCTTTTTTGCCGACGTCGGTAATCGTTTCGTATTCGGCGACCGTAACGGTCTGACCAGCGACAAAATCGAGCGCGCTCGTCACGGTATAACCTTTGTCGAAACGCTCGACGTCGTTATAAACCCAACTGTTGGCGTTTGTCTTGACGGTCACTTCGCGCGCCGTTACGGTAAGCGTGCCGTTTTGATAAGTTATGTCGTAATTGTGCGTAACGTTTTGTTTGGTTGCGTTTTCGATAATCACGTCCATGACGTTGATAACCGACCCGATGTTTTTTATCAAAACGGTATTGTAATTGAGCACGCGCGCGCTTTGCCCGCCGACAAGCGTGCCCAAAACAATATCGAACCGCCTGTCGATAAACTCTTTGCCGTCGTAAACCTTGGTATTTGTCGCGGTCTTGACGATAATCGGTCGGGGCTTTATTTTAAGCGCGCCTTTGCCGTCCTTGGCGTACAGTATTTCGTAATTGCTCGCAAGCGTGCCGACCACGTCGAAAGTAAGTTCGTTCGGCTCGGTCAAAACCGCATTATTCGCGCCGCGTTTGACCTCCGAAACCTCGGTAAACGTTTTGACTTTAAGACTGTGCCCGAGTTCCGTAAGCAGGCGCGTAACGGAAAATTCCTTGTTGGAATGTACTCCGCCGTCATAAACCCACTCGTCCGATTCGGTCGTGACGTAAACTTTTCGCGGCGTTACTTTTAAACTGCCTTTGACAAGCGTAATATCATAATTGTCGTTAAGCGGCGTTTTTGTCGCGTCGTCCGTCTTGTAAATAACGACCGAAGATATTTCGTTGATCTTCTGTTCGCCCGCGTCCGTAAGACTGCCGACAAATGTCGCGTCCGCTTTTTGCCCGTTCGCCAAACCGACGTTCTCGCCTCTGTCGGCGGTAAAGTTATCGGCAGCGGTATTAACAAGCGGCGCGCCGTCGTACTCTTTTTCGCAGTCGCCCGCAGTAAAAGTCACGGGACGCTTGGTAACGGTGAGCGTGCCGACGTCAATCGTAATATCGTAATTTTTTGTCTTTATTATTTCGTCGATTTTGTCATACTCGATTATTCCTTGTTGAAACTCTTTGTACAGCTCGACTAATTCGTCATAGGTGTAAATGCCTTGTTGTATCTTGTCCCACACCGCGTTTACAACTATTTCAAATTCAATTGCGTTGTCGCACGAATTTACGTCAGTCAGTCCCGCGCGCTTTACGACAAAAATACTCTGCCCGTCGGCAATCGGATTGGGCGACGTTTGTACGACAAACGGATCGGCGGTATGCTTTTCCGTACCGTCATAAACGTGCGATTCCGAGGGAGTTTCTATTGTGACGGCGCGCTTGTTTACGGTAAGAACGCCGCGCGTTATTTCCAGACTGTAATTTGATTCGAGCGTGCCGACAACCTCGAACCCGAGCGAATTCGGCGTGCCTATAACGCTCCCGTCGTCGCCGAAAACGACGTCGTTCACGACGGTGTGCGAAACTACTTTAAGACTGTGATCGCCGACAAGCCCGTCGCTTGTAAAGCTGTCGTTAAAATGATCTTTCCCGTCGTATATTATGCCGTTGTCGGTAGCGGTAACAACGGTTACGGTTTTGGGCGTAACTTCGAGCGTACCGCTTTCGCAAACGACGTTATAGTTTTTCCCGACGTCTGTTTTGCCGTCGGCGGCAACCACGTCAAAACCGAGCACGTTGATTTCCGTGCCGACGTTTGTTATTTCCGAACAGGACGAAACGACGAGTTTGTGACCGAGTACGGTGGTTTGCCCCGTTACGGTGTAATTCTTGTTTACGTACTTATTACCGTCGTATACATGCGTTCCGTTTGCCGCCCGCACGTTGATAATGCGCGGCGTAACCTCTATAGTTCCTGCGCTGACCACAAAAGCATAGTTGTGGGTAACTTCGCGCCCGTCCGCCGCAAAAGCCTTAAACACCATCAAATTCTCTGCTTTATCCACGTCGGTAAGCGACGCCGCGAGCGCTATTTCCAGTCGCTCGCCCTCCGCAATCGGCGTTTCGTCGGACACCGTGTAGCCGTATTCGGAAAACTTTGCGCCGTCGTATTCGTGCGTGCCGTCGGCGGTCGTAATTACTACCGTGCGCTTTTTGACGGTGAGCTTGCCTATGTTTTGGGTAATAGCATAGTTAGCGGAAACGTCTATGCCGTCGCCGTTTAAAACCTTGTGCGTAACGTTGATTTGCGGCGTGTTTTCGGTTTCGCCGATGTCTGTCTGCGACTTGTCAAAAACAGGCACAATGCTGTCGCCGTCAGCAAGCGTGCCGTCGGTCAGCTCCCACGCGCTCGACGTGAGCGGTTTGCCGTCGTACTCTTCAGTTACGCCCTCGACCGTAATTTCTATTGCGCGCGCGGTAAACGCTATATTGCTTTTTACGGCGTTTAGCGCATACGAACTTGTCACGTCCTCGCCGTTTTCGTCGGTAATGACGACGGAATCTGCGGCGACGTTGACTAACGTCGAGGTTTGCGAAATATCCGCGTACTCGAACCGTCCTATACTTATGCTGTCGCCGTAAACGAGTTCCGCCGTCACCTGCGGTTTTTCGCCGTACACGACCGTCGCCGCGACGTTCAAGTCCAAAGGCTTGGGCAGAATTTCAAACGCGTAAGTTTTGCCGTAACTCATTGCGCCGAACGTGCGCTCGGACACGGCGCGAACAACGTATTTACCCGCGCGCCTAGGCATTTCGCGCGTCCAAACGTCGCTACCGTCCTCGCGGTATTCGTAAACGACATTGCCGAGGAACGCGCCCGCCTTATACTCGACGGATTCGCCGTACACTATTTGCGGCGGACATTTGACGCTGTCGTAAACAATGCCGCGCGTGCCGAGCAACGCCGCAACGGTTGCAAGCAACAGCGCGACGATTACTATTATAAGTATTTTGAACCGTCGCAAAACGTTTACGAACGCCGCGACCTTTTTCATTTTTTTGTTATATTCCGCGTACAGCATAGTTTACAACCTCCTCCGCGGTATTTGCGGGACGGCGCGGCACTACGGTAAGCGTTCCGCTTACGCATTTAATAACGTAATTGGACGTAACGTCCTCGCCGTCGGCATTGTTGATTACCACCTTTTCCACGGTGTTCTCGCTCCTGCCTATAACGCTTTGCTCGCCTCTGATAGTGACCGTCGCTTCGTCGCCGTCGGCAAGTCCGCCGTCCTCGCCCGTTACGGTATATTCGCCGCAAACAAGCGCCGCGCCGTTAAGTTCGTTAAAATATCCCACTGCGGAATCCGCCGTGACGGTTATAGTGCGCGCAGTAACGCGCAAAACGCCCAACTCCGCATTAACTTTGTACATATACGTCACGTCCGCGCCGCTCGCGTCGATCACGGTTATTTCAAACGTGTTGGAACTGCGCCCGACGTTTTTACGGCTACCCGTCATGACGACCGAAGCAATGCTGTGCCCGTCGAGCATAGTGCCCGCGCACGAATAGCCTTCGCCCTCCGCCGATCGCAACGCACCGCCGTCGTAAACCTTTTCGAGCGACTCCGTGCGCACCGTGATCTCCTGCACGTAAATGTGAAGTTTGCCTGTTGACAGCGTTATATTGTATTCGTCGGTAACGTCGTTGCCGTACCCGTCAATCAGTTTAAATTCGGTTATTTTGCTCTCGCCTATGCCGACCTTGCTTTGCGATCCCTCGACCGCAAACTCATAACGACAGCCCGCGGCTTCCAAATCGGACAAGCCCTGCAATCTGTCGAGCGTATATGTAAGTGGCGAACCGTCGAAATCGGCGACGTTCAAATACACGTCGAACGGTTTTATATTGAGTTTTTTATCGCTGTCGGGATTGCCTATTCCGGTAGAACCCGATCCGCCCGTGCCGTCGAAGCCCGCGCCGCCGCCCGTGACCTCTATAAACACCCAGCCCGCACCGTCGATATACACTTCCGTCCACGCGTGCGCTTTGTCCGTAGTGACTTCCACCCACTCGCCGTTTTTGGCTTGCGCCGTGTAGCCTATGACATACCGCGACGGAATACCGAGCGCGCGAAATATAACCGTCGCCGCCGCCGCGTAATGCCGACAAACGCCCTCTTTATATCTATCCAAAAACGCGACCGCTACGTCCGCTTCGGCGTCGAGTGCAACGTCGTATTTTTTATTGTACTTCGCCGCATTGCGCACATAGTTCGCCACCGCGGAAATTTTTTGGGCAAGCGGCAAATCCGCAAAACCGTTATCGGCAATCAGTTTATCGACGTATTCGCGCGTAAAATCGGGCAGCCCGCAATACTCGGCATACGCAAACGCGCGGTAAGCAAGTTCCGCCGCCGACAACGATCCGAGCGCAACGCCCTCCGTCGCCGCGCCCCCGTCCGCTATGTAGTTATACGCATAATAGTATGCCGCATATACGGACTGATTGCCCGTATACACAACGTCGCTCGCCTGCGGCGTACTGCCAAGCTGTTCGACGCTCAAATAGTACGGCAAGAAATATTGCGACGTGTTTACAAGTTCGAGCTCTGCGCGATAGTATTCGTACCCCGCCACAGCGAGCGCCGCGCCCGTCAAATAGTTCATACCCAGTCCGTCGCCTAACCCCGTACCGCCGTACTCCGCGGCTTCGTCAAACCCGCCGCCGTTGTACGCACCGAAACTCTTGTACCGCAAATAGACCTCGCCGTCGCGATCGGAACGCAGTTTAAGCGCGAGCTTCGGCTCGTCCTGTTCGTCGCCGCCCAAACTCCCGTCGTCGCCTAAATCACCCGAACCGTCGCCGCCCTCGTTACCGCCTGTGCCTCCGTCATCGCCGAGTATAGCAAGTTGCCCCTCTTGCAATTTAATGTTGTAGTTACGCGTAACGTCCTCGCCGTTTTGGTCTTTTATAATCACTTCCGCAATGGTGTTGGCAACCGTTCCGACAAAAGTAGCAGTGCCCGAAATTATAACAGTCAGAGTTTGACCGTCCGCAACTTTTGTCATTGACACCACTTCGTATTCGTCGCAAGTGAGCGGCGTGCCGTCAAACGGTTTGCTCGCCGTGCCCGACTTGACTGTAAGATTGCGCGCCGTAACGTTGAGCAAGCCCAACTTGTAGCGCACTTCCACCCAGTCGGCAACCTGCCCGTTCGACATGACCGACACGCCCGAAACATTGTTGTCCGATATTCCGACGTCCGTGCGACTGCCGACGACGTTTGCCGTAACCGTGTATTCGCCGACCGTAACGCTGTCGCCCGACGCGTTCCAATCGTCGGTAGCGAGCGTATCGTCGGTTACTACACGCCAGCCGTCACTCGCGAGCGGCGTGCCGTCGTAAACTTTGTACGCGGGTCGAGTTTCTATAAGTATGATTATAGGCTCGACGGTGAGCGTGCCGTAAGTGAACACAGGCTCGTAATAGTCGGTCACGTTTTCGCCCGACGCGTTTGTAACCACGCACGAAGCTATGTTTTGCGATGTGCCGACTTCGGTCTGACTGCCGAGCACAGTAACGGATAACTTATCGCCGTTGCGCAAAACGCCGCTCGACAGCGTCCATTTATCGCAAGTGAGCGCGGCGCCGTCGTAAGTCTTTTGCGCCGTGTGCGTCAAAATTTCCAGCTTTTCGCCGTGCACGTACAGCGTGCCGTACAGGTAATTTATATTGTAGTTGTGCGACACGTCGCGAGCGCCGTCCGTCACCGTCGCGACAAAAGTGTTGTTTGTTTTTCCCGATCCCGTCAGCGTGCCGTTTACGGTGTATTTAATTTCGTGCCCCGCAAGCAATTCGCCTTCCGCAAGCGAACAGCTGTCCGCAGTGAGCGGCGTGCCGTCGTATATTTTTTCCGCGCTTGCCGACCGCACGACAATCATGCGCGGTGTGACTTCGAGCGTGCCCGCATCGAAAGTGATTTTATAGCTGTCCGTAACGTCGTAACCCTTTTCGTCGAGCACGGTTGCGACGGCGGTGTTTTTGCTTGCGCCCGCTTCCGTTTGCCCGCCCGTGACCGTCACTTTAAGCGTGTGCCCGTCTTTGAGTTTGCCGTCCGAAAGTTCCCAACCGTCGGCGGTCAATTTTTCGCCGTCGTATTCCGATACGGCGGATTCTGTCGACACGGTTATGCGTATGGGCTCGGCGGATATTACGCCAGTCGCTATGAGTATGAGGTACACCGCGAGAAGCGCGATAATGCCGATAGTTATCGATCCGATAATATATACCGATTTCGATTTTTTTACTGTTTTGCTTTTATTCACGGTTACCTCCTTTTAAGGTTTTTGTTTGCGAATTTCGTTTGCAAAGCGTTGCGGTTTACTCGCCGCACTGCGGCAATTCTGTTAAATATTTTTTTCAAACCTGCGCATAAGCTGTTTGCACAGCGGCATTTTGTCGTCGCCGAACAGGTCGTCGAGGTAGCGGCAAAAACCTTCCGCCGCGTTCTTTACATATATCGGGTTTTGCGTTTCTATCTTCCTCAACACCTTTTTTGACAGTATGTCGTCCAATGCGTTAAGTTCCTCCCCGCCGCACGCGACATACACGGGGATATATTTTCGTATCTGCGTCATTATTCGGTTGCCGAACGTCACGTGAAAATGCTCTATCATGTACTTATCCAGCATTTCCAGTCGCCGTTCGTTCCGCTTTGTCATGCGGTATTCTTTTCGCGCCGCTGTCGCCATTGCGTTAAACCGTTCCGCTGTTATATGCACCGTCCGTTCTTTCGCCGCTATAAACGGCTCCGCTTTGTTGTCCAAGTTCATTACCATTGCTCGGTCGTACACTTTGTCGGATATTGCAAACGTGCTGTCGTCGTTGTTTGCCGTACCTATGAACCACATGTTGTCCGGCAGTTTTATCATGCCCTCTTTCAACAGTTTCGGGTCTTTCTCCCATTGGCTCGACACTACCGTCAAATACCGCTTTTCCGCGTCCGGTATTTCCAGCATTGACAGAAACTCCGCGAAGTAATACTCCACTCGCGCTATATTCATTTCGTCCAACACCGTTACGTATATATCCTTCCCGTAGTTTGCTTCGTACATCTTTTCAAGCAACGGCGTTTCGTTGAACTGTTTGGTAAACTCGTTGTAATAGCCCAGTAAGTCCGTCCGTTCTTTCCACATCGGCTGTACCGGTATTACTGTTGACGGGTTATCCAAATACTTCCCGAACACATACGCCAGCGACGTTTTTCCCGTGCCGGACATGCCTTGCAGTATCATGATATGCGACACGCTCAATCCCGCTATGAACCGTCGTATATCCTCTATGTCGTAATACAGTTTTTGGTTCGCCGCGTAGTTCCGCAAGTTTTCGCACAGGGTTTTAAGCGTTATACTTTCGTCGTAGTCGCTTCGTTCGTACTTCTCTTTTTCGCGGTCTATCTTTATTAGCGTCGGAAACCGCTCCCCGTTATTTGCTTTTTCGGGCGTAGGCTCGTCCGATACGTCGCCCGCTTGAACTTCGGGCGCGGACGTGTCGCTAATACGCGTTATGTGCGTTTTGCGCCGCAGGTTGACAAAAATAAACGCGACTATCAAAAGCGGCAAAATAACCGCGAGCGTAACGCACACGTACATCGTTTCGGAGCGCACAAGCGCAAAATCGAACGCGCGCTCTCCGCCTATGTACGTGCCGAGCGCCGCTAACAATAGCGCGCTCACTATGACGAACGTCGTAATACAGACGGCGTATTTTATTCGCTTTGCTTTACGCATTGTCCGTACCGCCGTCCTCCTTGCCGTTCGCGTCGGGCATAGAATTCTCCGCAACCGTAGCGCGTATAGGCACTTCGCTATACGCTGTCTTACCGTCTTGCTCGACCTGTTTTTCCGCCTGCGCGGGACGTTTTACAGTGCGCGCAGAAGCAGTCGATTTGCGTTGCGCGTTTTTTTGCGCGCTCGGCTTTTTGTCGCCGACACGTTCTTCCGTCGCGTTTTGCCGCTCGGTCGCGCCTTGCGCGCTATCCTCGCCGACGTTCTCGACGCTGTCCGCATTATTGCCGACTTTATCTTTTATACTCGAAAAATCTGCGCCCGCGTCGGTCGCTTCCGACTTTTTGACGTTGACAATAGAGTACACGCCCGAAACGTTATTCGCGGTCGCGCCGTCCTCGCCGAGCACCCCGTCCGCAATGCTATAAGCGTGCAATAGCTCGGCGCGAATTTTCTTTTTGGTTTTTTTCCACTCGCCTTTGAAAAACCGCCTGAACGAATTATATTGATGTTCGAGCTCGTTAAACGCGGCTTCGGTCGTAAAGTCATCCGCCTCGTCCGTCAAGCCGTATTCGTGGCGCAACGCGTTAAGCCGTCCGTCCGACAAAGTTTTGAGGTCGGAGAGCAACCTGTTTTCCGCTTTTACGTCGAGAACGGCTTGCTCCTTTTTTTCCATTTCCGCGTTAAGCGTTTCCATCTCGCGTTTATATCTGCCGTCGAGCGCGGCAAGCTCCTCGGCGTGCGTTTTGGCTTGCCGTGCGTTCCGCGCGGTAAGCTCGGCTATTGCCTCGGTCTTTTGTTGTATTTGCGCGGCATGCTCCGCCTCGATATTTTCCAGCTCCGCCGCGTGCGCCGCTTTAAGCTCGGTCGCCTCGCGTTCGTATTTTTCGCGCAGTTCGTCAAGCTCGTTTTTGTGCTGTTGCGCTATGTAGTCGATTTGCGCTTGCCAGTTGTCGTTAAGCTCGGCAATTTCTTCCGCGTGCGACTGCAACAACGCTTGCACTTGTTCGCGGTGGCTGTCGTTAAGTTCCGACAGCTCGCGCTCATGCTCGGCGCGAAGTTCCGCCATATCGTCTATGTACTTGCGTTCCAACCGCGCGATTTCCGCGTTAAGCTCGTCCGTCTTTTGCGTAAGCGCGGTTATTTCGCCGTGCAGGTTTTCTATTTCGCCGTTGAGCCTATCGACCTCGTCGAGCGCGTCGGACAGTTTTTGATGTATGCCCTCGAACACGCGCAACTGCTTTTCGAGCAACAGCATATATTCCTCGGGACTTTCGCCCGACTCGACTATCCTGCGGCGAAGTTTGCGCAGTTTGTCAAGGTGTTCCTGCTCGGCAATCGCCTTGCGCCGCATTTCCTCCTCGTCGTATCGCGATTTGAGCATGTCTTTAATGCCCATGCCGTACTGATACGTCAAGAACGCGGACAGCGCGTAAGCCTCGGCAAACTCGTCCGCGACAAGCTCGGAAAACCGCATCTTCTTTTTGACCGTTTCGACGGTGTACCCGTCTTTGTCATACGACGAAATATATTCGTAAAGCGCGACAGCGCCCTTAAAGTTTTTGTCCATTTTAAGGACGTTGGTCTTGGTTATGGGCGGTTTTAACAGCGCGGCTTTGGATACTTCTTCCATGAGCGGCGTGGACATGTAATGATTAACCGTTTTAAGCAACATGCCTATGCGCTCGATCACGTCCTTATTTGGATTAAGTTCGCGCATGATCGGATCGTCGCGCAACTTTTCGTCAAGGCTCAATTTGTACTTGATTTGCTTGTGCCGCGTTTCCACTGTTTTTTCAAGATCCAAACTGCCTTGATAAGTATTTGTCAAGTCGAGTATGCGCATATACCGCATGCCGATAAACTCGTTAAGATAGGTCAAAAGCATGTACAAAAACCTGTTTTCGTACACCGCATAGTCGTTAAGCCGTTCGACCGTGTAAAGCTGTTCGGGGATAAGATTGTCGCCTGTGCTCTTTTTTGTTATAAGATTGCTGTGCCGCGATAGGTGCTCCACCGAATCGCGCGACACGCGCTTGACCTTTTCTATCGGCACTATTTCGCCGTCGGCGCGTATGAACTGTCGCTCCTCGGCGAGCGCCTTTTCCACAAAAGCAAGCCCGTCCTCTATCGCGTCTATCCAGTCGTTCTCTATATCGCAAACTACGCGCGTAACCTCGACGCAGTCTTTTTCTGCGTCGATCTTGGCAACGTCGCGGCGGTGCGCGGCACATTCGCGGTCGTCCGCAGTATTCCTGCGAAAATCCGCAAACGCGCGATAGAGTGTGTCAAGATAGCTCATGAATTAAACGAATCTCCTTTTGTAATACGGCTACTGTCTTTTGCGGTAACCCGACGAAATAAACGGGTATCGGCAAATGACTGTTAAATATTTTTTTCAAACCTGCGCATAAGCTGTTTGCACAGCGGCATTTTGTCGTCGCCGAACAGGTCGTCGAGGTAGCGGCAAAAACCTTCCGCCGCGTTCTTTACATATATCGGGTTTTGCGTTTCTATCTTCCTCAACACCTTTTTTGACAGTATGTCGTCAAGCGCGTTCAATTCATCCCCGCCGCACGCTACATACACGGGAATATATTTTCGTATCTGCGTCATTATTCGGTTGCCGAACGTCACGTGAAAATGCTCTATCATGTACTTATCCAGCATTTCCAGTCGCCGTTCGTTTCGCTTTGTCATGCGGTATTCTTTTCGCGCCGCTGTCGCCATTGCGTTAAACCGTTCCGCTGTTATATGCACCGTCCGTTCTTTCGCCGCTATAAACGGCTCCGCTTTGTTGTCCAAGTTCATTACCATTGCTCGGTCATACACTTTGTCGGATATTGCAAACGTGCTGTCGTCGTTGTTTGCCGTACCTATGAACCACATGTTGTCCGGTAGTTTTATCATGCCCTCTTTCAACAGTTTCGGGTCTTTCTCCCATTGGCTCGACACTACCGTCAAATACCGCTTTTCCGCGTCCGGTATTTCCAGCATTGACAGAAACTCCGCGAAGTAATACTCCACTCGCGCTATATTCATTTCGTCCAACACCGTTACGTATATATCCTTCCCGTAGTTAGCTTCGTACATCTTTTCAAGCAACGGCGTTTCGTTGAACTGTTTGGTAAACTCGTTGTAATAGCCCAGTAAGTCCGTGCGTTCTTTCCACATCGGCTGTACCGGTATTACTGTTGACGGGTTATCCAAATACTTCCCGAACACATACGCCAGCGACGTTTTTCCAGTGCCGGACATGCCTTGCAGTATCATGATATGCGACACGCTCAATCCCGCTATAAACCGTCGTATATCCTCTATGTCGTAATACAGTTTTTGGTTCGCCGCGTAGTTCCGCAAGTTTTCGCACAGAGTTTTAAGCGTTATACTTTCGTCGTAGTCGCTTCGTTCGTACTTCTCTTTTTCGCGGTCTATCTTTATTAGCGTCGGAAACCGCTCCCCGTTATTTGCTTTTTCGGGCGCGGAATTTTTGCTTTTTTTAAGTTTTGCCGCACGCTCGTCTTTTGATTTTTTGTCCGAATCGTCGGGCTTATCCTTGCCGTCAAGCGCGTCGCGCTCTTGCGGCGCGTTGGGGTTTTTGTCGATTATTATTTTGGACTTGTTGTCGGCTATCAGCACCGAGGCGATCAAAAGCCCCACCAACACGATAATAATCAGGGCGTAAATGAGCAAGGCGTAGCCCGACGATAGATAATCCCACACGTCGCCCATGCTGTTTAAGTATTCAGTTGCGCAACCGAAGCCGCTCGCCATAACTCCCTCCATTACGCCTTTGTCCGTTTTACGGCGAACTTGCAACGCGGCATAACGTCCTCGCCGAAAATGTTATCGACAGTGACCGCAAAATCATCGTCGTCCGCAGTCAACACGCCGTCGAGTACGGAAATGCAAAGCGGAATAAGTTTGACCGCGACCGCGCAATCGAGCGCGTCCGTCGGCTCCGCGCCGCAAGCCATAGCCGAGGCTATTATCTTTTCCATTTGCACGCACAGCTTATTGCCTATCGCAAACTGCGCGCGCGCCGCGACGTAATTTTCGAGCTTGTCTGCTTTTTTCCACAACGCCTCGTCTATTTCGTACTCGCGCTCCGCGCTTTCCGCCGCCGCGATAAACTGATAGTAATTAGGCGCAACTGCGTCGCTATCTTCTGTCGCCCGCACTGTTTCCGCCTTGGGCGAAATCACGCTCGCCATGTCCGCTACGTATGCCGGGAATTGTTTTCTGCCGTCGGCAAGCCGCATCAAAAACCACATGTTGGGCGGAACGTCGAGCGTTCGCCGCGCCGCGCCGAACGTTACGGCCGTACTGTCGGGCGCGGTGGAATAGCGTATAAACGGCGCGAACACCGTTCCCAGCCGCGACGGAACGACCCCGTCCAACGCGACAAACGTCGCCGCTTCGCGCCGACCCGCCGCATATTTAGCCGCCGCGACAACGCCGACTTCCGCGCCGCCGCGGAATAGCGCGTCGCCGTCCTCGCAGTCCGAAATATCGTCCTTAAACACGGGGCAACCGAAGTACCCGCAAACGACTTCCGCAACGCGCTCGAACGTATTTTCGTCGCAGTCCAAAAGCACAGCGCGCGTCGCGGTCATTGCGCCTATAAGCTCGCGCGCGCTGTCCGCGTCGATTTTACAACCCTTGCTCGATGCGAACGAAATAAGCCCGTCCGCAATCGTTTTAATCGTAACGCCGTCGTCGAGGTAGACCGATATATCGTCGTCCCCGTCGCCGTCCGAATAAACTTCTTCGTCCTCGTCCGTGCCGAACTCGTCCTCGAACAACCGCTCGTAAGAAAAGCTGTCGCCCGCTCTTGCGGACTTAAACCCGCCGCCGTTTTCGGGCGCGGATTTTGCCACCGTATTGAGTTTATACTCGCCCGAAGCTATATTTGAAATCGCGGGCAGATAGTCGGACAGCATGTCGCCGCGCGATTGCAACGTCGCACCCGCGATGGTTATTTCGCCTTTGAGCCGAATATCTGTGGACGACGAACCTATATAAACGTCGTAAACCCCGCCCTCGGTCTTGCGCGTCCCGTCCGCAACGTCAAAAGTTTCGAGCATTGCGGCGTTTATGGGGAACGTTATTTGCACTGCGGCGTTGGGCGCAATCATAACTTTGGCAAAGCCTTTAAGCTCGCGCAACGGCCTTACTATAGCCGAATCGCGTTTGCCCACGTACATTTGCGCCACCTCGAAGCCCGCGCGCGCGCTGTTGTTGCGCACCGTGACTTCGACGCTGCCGTCGTTTATTTTAAGATTGGAATACGCAAAGTCCGCATACGACAGCCCGTGCCCGAACGGATATCCTACGTTCGTGCCCTCGGTCGCGTACCGCCTGTATCCGACGAACTCGCCTATTTTGTACCGTCCCGCCGCGACCTCCGATTTTTGCCGCGCAAAAGTTTCGTCGGTATTGGCGTAAGCGGTAAACGCGAGTTTACCCGACGGGCTTACCACGCCGAAAATAATATTGAACAACGCTTCCGCGCCGCGGCAACCGCCGAGCGGAGCGTACAATAACGCGTTTGGCGCGCCGCAAGTCGAAACGTCGGGAAGCACGCCGCCCGCCGCCGCGACGATAAGCGTTTTGCCCGACTTTTCAAGCTCGGCAATCAACGCGCGCTGGTTTGCGGGGAGCTTTACGCTTTTTGTTTCCGCCAACCGCGCTTCGCGCCGCGCGCCCAACCCGACAAACGCCACAACCACGTCCGCAGAGCGCGCAAGCGCCGCGACGTTTTCCAACAGCTCGTCGCTTCTGTCCGCGTCAAGCGCATAGCCGTCGGCATGCCCCGAATACGAACAGCCGCGCTGATTGCACAGCCTTGCAACCGCGCCGTCGAAATCGGCATATTCGCGCGCGATTTGCCCGAACGTCGCAACCTTTACCGCATTAGTCACGGGAAGCGCGCCGTCGTTTTTCAACAGCACGATGGATTCCTGCGAAGCCAATAGCGAAAACTGTTTGCCGCTGTCCTCCGGACGGGGCGCGGGCGCGTTTTCTCCCTCGCCGTCACCGTCCGCCGCGGAATTTCCGTAAACGTCGCGGACGCGCACGATCGCGCCGATAAAATCGATAACCTTATCGACAGCCATGTACAGCATTTCGTCGCTTATCGCCGTGCCTGCGGCAACGGCTTTTTCAAGCTCGCCGAGAGTGACCGAGCCGCGCTCAACGTCCTCTTTCATTCGCGAGTAGTTTTTTAAAGCCGCGCGGATAGCGGAAGCCGACGCGCCCGCAAACAGCAGTTTGGATTGGGATAGCCCCGACCGCATAGCTTCCTCGTAAACGTTTTCGGCAATCGCATATTTGAGCGCGTTCATATTGAGCATGCGCGCGGCGACAGCGGTATTCACGTCCTTATATTCGCCCTTTACGCGCGAATAAGATATACTCAACGCGCTCGGCGCGCGGTTATTAACAACCGAAAAAAACGGGCGAGCAACAACATTGCTCAACAGCGCGGCGTTAGGCGCTCGGTCAAGATATTCGACGTCGATATTATTCAAACCCAGTCCGCCGACGCACGCCGCGCCTCCGCAGTTTTCTATCGCGGTCGCAAACGCGCCCGCAAACTTGGAGTTTAAATACGGGTCTTCGGACAAGCCCGAAGAATACGGATTGAGTTTTACGGCAACGCTCGGCGTGCGCACCAACGAAAATTTTTCCGTGCCGTTGCGCTTTAACAAATCGGTTACGACGTTTTCGGCGAGCTTTACGTTCCACGATTCGGCAAGGCGCGATAAATCGGGATAAGCGGTCGCGCCGCCGTAAACGCGGTTAATGTCGTCCGCGGTCGCGCTTTCCGTCTTTGGAAGTCCGAGCGCGGTATAAGCCTCGCCCGCCGCGGCGTTGAAGTCCGCCACAAGCGCGATCTTTTGGTCTTCCGTCATATTCCGTATAATTTGAGCGTTGTTAATCATCGTGCCGTTAATCCTCCGCGTAGATGAGGGCAAGGTTAATAATATAGCCGCAATCGTCGCCGCTACTGCCGCTACCGTCTTTTGAATAAGTAAACGTAATCTTGTCGCCTACTTTAAGCGACAGCGTTATGCCTGTTTGCGCGTTGTTGCCCGAAATCGAGTACAACTCCCTGCCGTTTAACGCAACCTTGAATTTATCGTATGAATCCTCCGACGACACGCGAATATCAAACGCCACATCCATTGCGCCGTCCGCCGTCAAAGTAAACGTCGAGGATGAACCGTCATTTTTGTTAGTGGATTTTATAACGCCGTCGGCGGAAACCTCAAACGGATTTCCGCTGTCGTTTTTAATCGCGCCGATACTCGAAACGTTGTCCGAAGTTACTACGGTGCGCATCTTACCGCACACGGTGCACTTCCCGTCTTTATCGAAAACGTGCGCCGATTTTGCGATGGTTTCCGTTATCTTCTTTTTACAATGCGGACAATCGGCTTCGCGCAAGCCGTTCTCTTTGCACGTCGATTGTTTTACGACCGTCCACGCGCTATCCGCAAAAGTCGTATATGCGGTTGTCGGGGTGTTATAGTCGCTATACCGCCACAGCCCGTCTGCGCTCCCCTCGTGTATACAGTCCGATCTGAACAGCACGGACGCCGTAACGTAACTCGACCCGTCGAGATTGCGCCACTGTTGCGCCGTTCCGTCATAGTACACTATCGATATGTTCTCGCGCAAGGCGTTGCGGCGCAAGCCCGTTACGCTCTTGCTAACGAGCAAGTTTCTTCCTGCCAATCCGGTCGCGCCGCCGCGCACTTTGTAACGCTCTATTCTTTCGCCGTCCGCAATAAAATAATCGGGCAATATCGTCGTAACATCGGAGGTGTACATTACGTTGTACAAGTACCACGTTCCGTCCGCCTTGACAAAAGCAAATTCGTTTTCGGTATGATACGTCAAAAGCGTTTTACTTCTGTCAGAAGAAACGACAAGCACGTCGCCGAACATATCGCCAGACAATTCAAGCGCGCTTTGATTGTACACCGCGAATATATAATCGCTACCGCTAAACGCACCCGAAACGACGCGACTTAAAGACGCGGGCAATTCCACTCTGTGCAAATTATAACAGTTGGCGAACGCCAAGTTGCCGATCTCGACAACGTCTTGCGGCACGATAATCTCTTCGATCGACGAGCAACCGTCAAACGTATGCGGCGCAATCACGCGCAGTCCGCGCGGCAAAACAACGGAATTTAACCCATTGCAGCCGGAAAAAACTCCGTCGCCGAGCGACGCGAGCGCGCCTTTAAACTCCACGCGTTTAAGCGCAACGCAATATTGAAAAGCATAACCGTCTATCGTGCCGACGTCGTTTGCAAAGACCAATGATTGAACGCTTGTACGGTTAAAAGCATACGATCGAATACGCCCTATATTTCCGCCGAAATCGAGCGTATTAACGGGCGTGTTTGCAAACGCGCTCTCGCCTATATCATCGACGTTTCCCGTAAATGCGACGGACATGAGCGACGAACAGTCCGTAAAAGCGTTTGCGCCTATAACGCTTACTGCGCCTAACTCGACTTTGGTCAGATTCGAACATCTATTAAACGCATAATCGCCTATGGAACTTATCCTTCCGCCGTAAACAAACGAAGATAGTCCGCTCGTGTCAAACGCATTATTGCCGATAACAAGATTGTCGCCTTGCGCCAAAGAAACGGTATTTAGCGCGCCGCACCGCGCAAACGCGTTTGCGCCGATCGTTCCGACCGTTCCGAAATTCGCGCTTTTCATTCTCGAATTTTTAAACGCGTATTCGTCTATCGTATTCACATTGCCGAACGTAACGGTTTCGAGATTGTAACAATCGGAAAAAGCATACGTGCCGATTGTTCCCACGTCGTTAAACGCGGCTGTTTTCAAGTCCAGACCGTTAAATGCGTTTTGGTTTATTGTTTCCGTACTGCCCGCAACGTTAAGCGATTCGATGTTTGCAGAAGTAAAGGCGTTGGACTCGAAAATGCCTACTTCCGCAAATTGAGCAGACATGCTACCCGAATCGGTTTCGCTGAAAAACGCTTCCGCGCACACTCTGTCCACTCGCGCCGCAAAGTTTGCGCGCGACATATTGTCCGTTCTGAACGCATGTCTGCCGATAGACGAAACCGGCGCGTCGGCTGTAAACACATTGAGCGATAAGTAAGCAAACGCTTCGTCGGCAATCTCGACTTTTGCGTTCGCGCCGCCTCCCGTCAGTTTGAATTCGCGCAAATTAAAGCAAGCGGAAAACTCGTTATTTATGCGCGCGACCGCATTGCTTACCGTAACTTTTTCCACGTTATAATATTCGACAAACGCGCTTTCGTAAATGCCAATGCGCCCTACCGTCGTGCCGTCGTGCGTGAACGGCACAATTTCCAATACGCCGTCCGTGCCGTAATAATCGACCGCCCACCAATCTATACCGCCGTCGCACAACTTCATGTACTGAACGCCGTTTATCGTAACGCTTTCTATACTCTGCGACTCGTCGCGATACACAGCGTAAGCGTTAGCCGCTATTCCGCCGTGCGTCGCACTTCCCGCAACGATATTGAGCGAACTGCGGTTGTACACCTCGAAAAGTCGTTTACAGTCGAAGAACGCGTTATCGTCTATAACCCCGACAGTGCGCGGCACCGTCACTTTTTTGAGCCGAGAACATGAACCGAACGCCCACGCGCCTATCTTGTTAAGACGTTGCGGCAAAATAAGTTCGTGCAAGAATCGACAGTACATAAAAGTATTTTCTTTTATTTCGGTAATCGGCGACGATGCCTCGAACTCGACCGATTCCAAATTATAACAATTATTAAATGCGGATTCGCCCAAATACGTAACGCTCGCCGGAATAAAAACGCTCCGTATAACGCAATCAAGATAGAACAGGTATTGCCACACCGAATAGCTGTTAATCGTTATGCCGTCAATGTTAACAACGCTCGGCAACACCAAATTTTCTTCTCTATCGCAATCGAGCATGTACGTATTACCGTCGTCGTCGCGGACAAATCTGTAATGGTCGGACTTGTACTGCGGCAACGGTTCTTCCGTTCTGTCCGTATGTACTTTCAACGCGTAACGCGCAATACCGCCGTTATCATCCGATCCTTTTACAATATTAAGCCGACTGCCGTAATTAAACACCTCGAACAGTCTGTAACAATCGTTAAACGCATTTGCGGAAATATGCTCGACGGCACAATCGAGCGCTATTTGTTCGATATATCCAAAACCCGAAAAAGCATTGTCTGCGATATATTCGGTGTCGGTCAGAGTTATCTTTTTAAGCCGTTGCGGAATAAAATAATTGTCGCCGTTAAACAAATACGATAATCTCTTTGTCTCGTCGCCGTCGTCGGCGTACTCTGCGCGCGCCCGACCGACAAACGGCAACGTCAACTCCTCAAACGACGTGCCGTAAAACGCGCCTCTGTCTAATTGAGTAACGCTGTTCGGAACCGTTAGCGAAATCAAGGCGTCACAGTCGGCAAACGCATGCGAACCTATATTCAAAAGACTGTCGGGCAAGCTGATTTCGCGAACGCCCGCGCAGTTCGCAAACGCATAACTGCCCAACCTCGTCGCGGCTGTAACCTCGACGCTTTCGAGCGACGACGGAACGTAAACGTTTCCGTCCGTCCAGATATCCTGCTTGCCGAACACGTATTCCAAATAGCTATACGCGTCGGCAGTTCCGCCGACAAACGGCACGATCAACTTTTTAAGCGCGGTACACCCGCCGAACGCATCCAAGCCAATGCTCGTAACGCCGCGCGGCACTATAAGTTCGGTCAATGCCGAACAACCGTTAAACGCGCGCTCGCCTATTGTTGTAACGCCGACCGGAATATTCGATTCTTTAAGCGACGCGCACGCGGCAAACGCATTTGCGCCTATTGTATCGATTGTTTGCGGCAGATTGATTTCGATTATATCCGAACAGCCGTTAAAAGCATAGCTGTCTATAACGTTTCCGCCCGTAACGTTTACGGTAGCGAGCGACGACGGCAAGTAATTCTTACCGTCCGAAAATCTGTTTGTCGCGCCGAACGTATAAGCGATATACGACTCGTATCCGCGCGAATTGCCCAAAAACGGCACGGTCAATTCGGTAAGCGAGTCGCAACCGCGAAGCGCGCCGTTGCCGAACGAATAAACGCTGTCCGGCACGGTAAACGAAGTAAACGACTTGCAACCGCTAAACGCAAAATCGCCGATATACGCCACCGCCTCGGTAACGTCAAAGCGTTGGAGCGCGGAACAGTTTGCAAACGCTTGATCGCCGATTGTCGTAAGACCGCCGTCGGGAAGATCGAATTTTTCCAACGCCGTGCAACCGTAAAACGCGCCGTTGTGAATCTTGCCGATTGACGTTCCGCGCGCGTATTTGATTTCCGCGAGCGACGTGCAGTTTTCAAACATTAACAACGAAAACTCGGTTACTCCGCTCGGCACTGTAAACGAAACAAGCGACTCGCACCCCGCAAACGCCCGCTCGCCCACTTCCTGTAAAAGAGTGTTGCCCGCAGTCGTAAAAGTTTTAAGGTCGACGCATCTACCGAACGCGTCGTTTCCTATCGCGGTTAGCGCGCTGCCGTTAAACGCGGTGATTGCGGTGTTGTAAAACGCGCTGTCGTAAACGGCTGTAATAGCTTTGGGAAATGCGAATTTGCTCAAATATTTGCAGTTTAAAAACGCGCGGCTGTTTATCTCGGTAGAGTTTATGTTCTTTACTTCAAACGCCGTGAGCGGCAAATTAGCGCAAAATTCGACAGGTATGCGATCGAGGTTGTCTATAACAAGCTCTTTTAGCAAGACGTCCGACAGCGTGTTTGCGCCGCTCTTACCGAACATCAAAGATATAGCGTTGATTCCGTAAGGATTGAGTTCGTAATTGTTTATGCGTAGTCGTTGCACCGTCGATCCCGTAAACCAATCGCGCTGTCCGCGATTATACGAATAATCGATATTGCGCAAAAACTCAACGTTTTTCAAACTCTTGCAGTTTGCAAATGCGCGCGACCCGATTTCTATGTCGGTTTCGCCGTCGGTAACGATGACGGTAGTAAGCGCGGCACAGCCGTTAAACGCGTCCTTCGGAACGAGCGAAATATTATTGTTTATTACGACGTTTTCCAGCTTTACGCAGTTTTTGAACGCGCCCGCGCCTATGCTCGTAATCTTGTCGAACTCGACTTCGCGCAGGTTGACACAGTTTTCAAACGCGCTCGCGCCGACGGGAATTTCCGACTTAAAGCCTATGCTCGTAAGACTCTTGTTGCCCGCAAACGCGCTATCGGCAATCGCAATAACCTTGTGCCCCTCTATCGCGTCCGGAATAACAATGCGTGATCTGCCGCCGTGAAAACCTACGACGTAAATATTACTGCCGTTCGATTTGTCGTCGTCCTCGAACGCATACTCTACGCCCGAATACAAAAACGTTTTTTCGTGCGCTACAAAATATTTAAGGTGCGCAAACACCGCGCCCGCCGCGAGCGCAAGCGCGACGATAAGCGCAAAAATAACAAGCACGGGCATTTTAGCCGTGCGGCGCGTTATCGTTATGCCCGACTTGCCCGCTTTTGCGGCTAACGCCGCGCGCGTCGCGCCGTCCGTATCGTCAAGTTCGTCCGCATGCGCGTTGTAATCGATTGCGACGGTGTTGCCGTCGGGCTTGTACATATACTTGCCGTACTCCGCGGCAAGCACTTTTATTTTGCAATCTTCCGCGTCGTCGGACAACGGTATTTTTCCGTCGGCTACAAACGGTTTGCCCGCCGCGCCGTTAGCGCGCAACCTCGTTTCGGAACGTGACAATTCCGCACCGTCAGCGGCGTACTGCGTAATGCACACGCGCACCGCAGTGACTTGTTCCGCACGGGAATTGACAAACCTCGGCACAAGATACTTGCGCCCGTCCTCCTCGACAATCATAAACTGCTTGACGTATACAAGTTTGTCCGACGACGGAACAGAACACGATTTTTTATGTAAAACCTTAACGTCCGCCATACTTCCCGCCCTTTGTCGTCGCGCGCCTGACGGCAAACGCAATTACCGTAAATATAATATCTATTACAACAGCTATCGCCGCGATTATCGCAGTGACCGTATTGCTTTTGCCGAGCACGATAAAACTTTCGCGGAACAAACCCGCAAACAGGTACGCACAACAAATTTTAATGCCGAAAACCGCCGCCGCTATCAACGCCGCCGTGCATGCGATAAACGCGCACACCCGTCCCGCCGAAACGTTTTTTACGACTTTATGCTTAAACGTTTGCCCGTCCGCTTCGTTTATCATAAGCGAAACGTATTCGGTAACGTCGGGCAGTTCCACGACCCGCGTATACTCGCCGTCCGTAACGTTCTCTTTAATATTGAACACGCGCAAAACTTTATCGTCTTTATCGAAAACGATAACGTCGTAATCTATGTACGCTAATTTTTGGGCGAGCTTGCAAACAAGCACGCGCTTGCCGTCGCGCACGGACAGCGCGTACCCGCTTATAAACTTTTTCACTTCGGGCGACGGCTCGAAAACGACGCTTCCTTCGTCGTCCACTTTTTTGATACCTCGGTCGCTCGACCCGTTTACGTCGTACTTGGTGTAAAACAGCAGTCGCGGCAACACGAAACCCGACAACGTCACAAACGCCGCCGCTATCGCTATTAACGCCACAATCCAAACTGCCATATCTACTCCCTTGTCCGCACCGTCTATATTATAATATACCCCCACCCCCCTAATGTCAAGTAGTTTAACACAAATTTGACACAAACCGAGCAAAATATGTTACTGTCGATAATATAAAGACACTGCGGACGCGAACCGCCGCAACTTTACGCGGCGCGCTAAATCAGTATGTTGATCAGCCGTTCGGGAATAACTATAACTTTTTTGGGCGTCGCGCCGCCGAGCGCCGCCGTAACGTCGGCGTTGCCGAGCGCGAGTTCCGCCGCCCTGTCGCGTTCCAAGCCTTGCGGCAATACAATCTTGCATCTGATTTTGGAGTTGACCTGCACGGCGTATTCGGTTGTCGCGCGCACAAGTTTGCTCTCGTCGCAAACGGGATATTTTTCGAGGAACACCGACCGCGTGCCGCCAAGCAGTTGGTTTAACTCCTCGCAAAAATGCGGCGCGAGCGGCGCCATAAGTTTGACAAGCGCGATAAGCGCATGTTTTAAATACGCGGGTTTATAGTCGCCGTCCGCACGGTATTTGTACATTGCGTTTACAAGTTCCATAAGCCGCGCGACCGCGGTGTTAAAGCGGAACGCGGGCAAATCCTCCGCGACCTGCTTAATGCAATAGTTAAGCTCGTAATCGAGCGCGGCGGGCGCGGGGTCGACATTTTCGTCCTTGACCTCCACGACAAGCCGTTCTATCCTGTCCATGAACTTGGCGCACGACGCTATACCGCCGTCCGACCACGGTCCGCCCTCGACGTAATCGAACCCGAACATAAGATACAGTCGAAGCGCGTCCGATCCGTACTTTTCGATTAACGGGTCGGCGGAAATAACGTTGCCGCGCGTCTTGCTCATGCGATAGCCGTCCGGACCGAGAATTACGCCCTGATGCACAAGCCGCGTAAACGGCTCGTCGAAATCGAGATAGCCGAGGTCGTGCAAGACCTTTGTAATAAACCGCGAATACAGCAAGTGCGTGCATGCGTGTTCCGCGCCGCCGACATAACAATCGACGGGCAACATTTTATTGACCGTATTTTTATCGAACGCCGCCTTGTCGTTATGCGCGTCGGGATAACGCAAATAGTACCATGACGAACATACAAACGTGTCGAGTGTGTCCGATTCCCTGCGCGCGGGCTTGCCGCAAATCGGGCAAACCGTTTCGATAAATTCTTTGCACTTTGTAAGCGGCGACTTGCCGTCGGGCGTGAAGTTGACGTCCTGCGGGAGCGTTACGGGCAAGTCTTTTTCGGGAACGGGCACCGCGCCGCAATGTTCGCAGTATATAATAGGTATGGGCGCGCCCCAGTAACGTTGGCGCGACACAGACCAATCACGCATGCGGTAATTTATTTTCCGCCCGCCGTGACCGGTTTCGGCAAGCGCGTCGAGTACGGCGAGTTTGCCTTGCGCGCTCGACATGCCGTCGAATTTACCGCTGTTAATCATAATCCCGTAATCGGTAAACGGCAAATCGTCGTTACCGTTTTCGCCTTTTATAACGCGCTTGACGGGCATACCGTTTTTAACGGCAAACGCATAATCGCGCGTATCGTGCGCCGCAACGCCCATAACCGCGCCCGTGCCGTAAGTGGATAGGCAGTAATCGGCAACGTACAGCGGCACTTTTTCGCCGTTTACCGGGTTTAAGCAATAGCAACCCAAAAACACGCCCGTCTTGTCCTTGGACGTGGACGTGCGTTCTATCTCGCTCTGTTTAGCCGCCGCCGCGACATACGCTTGCACCGCGGCTTTTTGTTCGGGCGAAACAAGTTCGGACACGTATGGGTGTTCGGGCGCGAGCACAACGTAACTCACGCCGAACAGCGTGTCGGCGCGCGTCGTGAATACCGTAACGCTTTTAATATCGCCCTTGGGCACGCAAAGGTCAAACACAACCTCGCCGCCGACCGACTTACCTATCCAGTTGCGTTGCATGATTTTGGTCTTTTCGGGCCAGTCCAACGCATCTATGCCTTGCAATAATTTTTCGGCGTAATCGGTTATTTTAAAGAACCACTGCGTCATTTCCTTGCGCACGACTTCGGTCTTGCACCGCTCGCACTTGCCGTCCACGACCTGCTCGTTGGCTATTACGGTCTGACAGGACGGACAGAAATTGACGGGCGCTTTCTTTTGGTAAGCGAGTCCGTTTTTATAAAGCTGTAAAAACAACCATTGCGTCCACTTGTAATAATCGGGCGCGCAGGTGCGGAACTCGTGCGACCAATCTACCATAGTGCCCATGTCGCGCAACTGACGTTCCATAGTGGCGATATTAGCGTCGGTGGAGGCTTTGGGGTGAACGCCCGTCTTTATCGCGTAATTTTCCGCGGGCAGACCGAACGCGTCGAACCCCATCGGCTGAAACACGTTATACCCGTTCATGCGCAAATACCGCGCATACGAATCGGCAACGCCGTAATTGTACCAATGCCCCATGTGCAACTTTGCACCCGACGGATAAGGCAACATTTCCAAAACGTACCGCTTTTCGCCGTCCGCTTCGGGATTGAACGTATTTATACCGTCGGCGTTCCACACGCCCTGCCATTTGCTTTCTATTTCGTTGTGGTTCATAAAACACCTGTGTTTATAGGATTATAAAATTCAATCGCGTATGCGTTATGCCAAACCGTTTATTGTTTTTTGCTTATTCCAAAACCGCTTTAATTCTGCGCACGCCCGCACTGCTCGACTGTTCTTTTACTATTTTAAAATGCCCCAGTTCGCCCGTGCGGTTGGCGTGCGGTCCGCCGCAAATTTCCTTGCTGTATTCGCCCATAGTGTAGACTTTGACTTTTTCGCCGTACTTGCTTGCAAACAATCCGACCGCGCCTTGCGCTTTTGCCTCGTCAACCGTCATTTCCTCGCACGTCACGGGCACGTCCGCTTTAATCGCCGCGTTGACTTTGTCCTCTACCGCTTTTACTTCCTCCGCCGTCATTGCTCTGCCGAACGAAAAATCGAAACGCAGGCGCTCGGGCGTAATATTCGATCCGCGCTGATTGACTGTCGGGTCGTTAAGCACGTCTTTTAACGCCTTGTGCATGAGGTGAGTTGCGGTGTGTAGCCGCGCAGTGAGTTCGCCCGTATCGGCAAGCCCGCCTTTAAACCGCTGTTCCGCGCCCGCGTGCGACAGATTGCGGTGCTCCTCGAACCGCGCGTTAAACCCGTCTACATCTACCTTGAACCCGCGCTCTTTGGCAAGCTCTACCGTCATTTCCAAAGGGAAACCGTAAGTGTCGTAAAGTCTGAACGCCGATTTGCCCGCAATTATGTCGGTCTGCAAATATTTGCACAGCTTGTCAAACTCTTTCATTCCGTTTTCGAGAGTGCGCTCGAACCGCGCCTGCTCCTCGTCGATTTCGTGCATGATCTTTTCGCGCGCGGCGGCGAGTTCGGGATACGCTTCGGCGTAAATATCGACAACCACGCCGGCAATCGCGGAATAATCCCCGCTCTTTAAGCCCAACCCCGCGCCGAACCGTATCGCTCTGCGAAGAAGCCTGCGCAGTATATAACCCTGATCGACGTTGGACGGAGTTACGCCGCGCTCGTCGCCTATGATAAATGTGGATGTGCGAATATGATCGGCGACAACGCGTATAGCGCGCACCGAGTTTTCGTCCGTAACGGACTTGCCGGAGAGCTGCTCTATCTTTTTAACTATGGGCACAAACACGTCCGTATCGTATACGGATTTTAAGCCCTGCACGTTCATGAGCGCGCGTTCCAAGCCCATGCCCGTATCGACGTTCTTCTGTTTGAGCGGCGAAAAACTGCCGTCGGCGTTCTTATTGAACTGCATAAACACGTCGTTCCAGATCTCGACGTACTTGCCGCAATCGCACGCGGGCGAACACTCGGCGCAGCATTTGGGCTTACCGGTGTCGTAAAACATTTCCGTGTCCGATCCGCACGGACCGGTCTGCCCCGCGGGTCCCCACCAGTTGTGTTTTTTGCCGAGGTAAAATATATTCTCTTTTTTAATGCCGCACTTTTCCCAAAGCGCCGCAGTCTGCTCGTCGCGCGGACAATCGCTGTCGCCCTCGAACACCGTGACCGCAAGCCGCGCGGGGTCAAGCCCCAACTGCTCGGTCAAAAACTCGTAGCTCCAAGGCACCATTTCGTCTTTGAAATAATCGCCCAAGCTCCAATTCCCGAGCATTTCAAAAAACGTGCAGTGCGACGCGTCGCCCACTTCGTCAATGTCGCCCGTGCGCACGCACTTTTGCGTGTCGCACAGCCGCTTGCCCGCGGGGTGCGGCTGACCCAAAAGATACGGCACAAGCGGGTGCATGCCCGCCGTCGTAAACAGCACCGTCGGATCGTTTTCGGGTATGAGCGACGCGGACGATATAGGTGTGTGTCCGCGTTCTTTAAAAAAGTTAATCCATTTTTTGCGAAGCTCGTCGCTCGTAAGTTTCATATAAAACTCCTTTATGCAATGCGCGCCGCGCTACATCTTACTGCGCGCCGCTTTCAGTTTTTTTATTTACAACCGCGCGACAACGCGCGCGACACGGCAAACCGTTATACTATTTAAGTTCTTCGTACAGCTTTTTTACGCCGTTTTGCATGGACGTAATGCGCACGGGCAAAGTGTTTGCCAACTTTTGATTGCTCGCGCTGTATTCGTTGTCCTGCGTCGTATTTTTTACGATTATATCGATATTTCCGCCGTCCTTGCGCACAAGCCGCCGCACTACCTTGGCTATTTCCACATAGCTCATTTTATCGGGCGCGACAAGATTGTAATCGCCGCGCGGATAGTCGCCGCGCAAAAATTCGGCAATGACTTTAACCGCGTCGTCCACCGAAATTCCGCTGACTACTTTGTCGCGATCGATGGTGATTTGCTTTTTGCCGCGCGCGCCCGCCGCGACTATTTTGTTTATGGGACGGGTCAGTCCGCCGCCCGCGCCGTACACGTTGAAAATGCGCAGGACGGTAGTTATTTTGTCCTTGCTCGCGAGCAGGTTGATAAGGTATCTGCCCAGCCCGTAACCGTCGGTCGGTATGTACTTGCCGAACATGCTCTCCGTATAATCGATTATCGGACGACTGCGGTCGAACTCGACGCCCTCGCCCACGGTTATCAGTTTTTTAACGCCGTGAGCGATAGCCATGTACTGGATATTTTTGAACATTATTAGGTTGTCCGCTTCGAGCGTTTCGTGCTTACCGCGTTCCGACAGCCCCGCGAGATGCAAGACCGCGTCGAATTTTTGCGCCGCGAACTGCCTTTGAACCGACCGCGCGTCGGTTAAGTCCATTTGTTCGTGCGTGGGCGCGACAATGTCGAACTGCTTGCGACAACGCTTGATAAACGCTTTGCCTATAAATCCGCTTCCGCCCGTAACAAGTATTTTCATCATTCCGCTTCTCCTTTAATGCCCGTGTTTCAAGCTATGCTTTGTAACTGCTCTTTAACTCGACGACGCGATTGAATTCGTCGGGGAACTTTGCGTCGCGCGCAAAATACCCTATACGGAAAAACTGCACGCCCTCGCCGACAGGCAAATCCTTGACCGCCGCTTCCGCTTTCGCGGTGCCGACGGACAGCGAATTTTTGTCAATGCGCTCCTCGATAGAGCCGTCGCCGTCGGGAACAACGGGCGTAAGATAGCGTATCTTAATATCCGCGGCTGTATCCCTGTCCACCCACTGAATAACGCCTTTCGCCTTGACCTCGTCCGTCTTTTCGCAAAGTATTTTCGTAACCTTGCCGCTGTCGTCCGTTTCATAACCCACGCAACGCACGATAAACGAATTTTTAAGCCGCGCCAAACCGTTAGGCACAAGCCTGTGATAGCCCTTGGGCGGTTCGACCATAAAGTCGTCGCGATTGACGTAAAGCCGCGGCGACAGGCGCACTTTGCGCGTGACGACGGGCGACGTCTTGGTCGGCGGGTCTATGGGCGTGGGGTGCGGAACGTTGTATTCCCCGCCCTCCGTGACTTCTATTTCCTCCGAATAATCGGCGGGAAGATTGACTATATCGAGCTCGACGGGATCGGGCGTAACCATGTACCGCTTGGCGCGCGCGTTAAGCTCGTCGCGTATACAGTCGTAAAGCTGCGCCGCGTCCACGGTACCGACAGCCTTTGCCAGCCCCACTTCGTTGCAGAACGCGACTATTGCGTGCGCGGGCACGCCGCGACGGCGAAGTCCCGACAACGTGGGCATGCGCGGGTCGTCCCAGCCGTCCACCGCGCCGATGTCCACAAGCTGTTTCAAATATCTTTTACTCATTACCGTATCGGTAATGTTCAACCGCGCGAACTCGATTTGGCGCGGCTTGTGTTCGGTGTCGCAGTTATCGACGAACCAGTCGTAAAGCGGACGGTGATCCTCGAATTCCAACGAACAGCAAGAGTGCGTAATGCCTTCCAACGCGTCTTCGAGCGGATGCGCAAAGTCGTACATAGGATACACGCACCACTTGTCGCCCGTGCGGTGGTGCGGCGTGTGCAACACCCTGTAAACGACGGGGTCGCGCATGTTCATATTGGGCGAAGCCATATCTATTTTGGCGCGAAGCACCATACCGCCGTCGGGCACGCCGCCGCTCTGCATTTTGTCGAACAGCAACAAATTCTCTTTGACCGAGCGATTGCGGAACGGCGAGTTTTTCCCCGCTTCCGTGAGCGTGCCGCGCATTGCGCGAATTTCGTCGGGCGTGCTTTCGTCCACATACGCCAAACCCTTTTTAATCAGAGTAACGGCGCAGTCGCGCATATACTCGAAGTAATCGGACGCGTAAAACACACCCGCGGGCGTAAAGCCGAGCCAGTTTATATCGTACAAAATCTGATCGCAAAAGTCCGCGTCCTCTTTGACGGGGTTGGTGTCGTCAAACCGAAGATTGCACTTCCCGCCGTATTTTGCCGCGGTGGAAAAGTTGAAGCACGCCGCTTTTGCGTGACCTATGTGCAGTCTGCCGTTTGGCTCGGGCGGAAAACGCATAACCACGTTTTTCACCTTGCCGCTTTCGAGGTCGTTTACTATAATATCCTCTATGAAGTTAGAGGGGGCTTTTCTTTCGAGATCGTCCATGACAACTCCTTTTTCCGCAATGCCGTTCGGACTCGCCGATAGCGTTTTTGCCTACCGAAAATTATAATTCCAATCCGATTTTGCGCATTGCGAATAATTAAAACAATCCGCTTATTTTTCCGTCTTTAATCCGCATGCCGACGGCGTTCGGTTTTTTGGGAAGCCCCGGCATGAGCAGTATATCGCCCGCAACGGCTACGACAAAGCCCGCGCCCGCGCGATACTGCACGTCGCGCACCGTCACCGTAAAACCTTCGGGTCTGCCCAATTTTTTGGGATCGTCGGATAAAGAGTACTGTGTTTTCGCAACGCACACGGGCAGTTTGTCCACGCCGAGCGGCAACATTTTTTCGAGGTTCTTTTTGGCTTTGGCTGTCCAAACGACCGACTTTGCGCCGTAAATCTTGGTAGCGACCTTTTCCACTTTTTCCACGACGGTATCTTTATCGTCGTAAGTAAAGCCGAGCGTCGCTTTGCCCTCGGCGGCTTTTGCAACCGCTTCGGCAAGGTCGGTCGCGCCCGCGCCGCCTTTTGCCCAGCACTCGCACAAAACAGCCGTCGCACCGCACGCCGCACATGCCGCTTTGACCTGTTCTATTTCCTCCGCCGTGTCGTCGGTAAATCTGTTTATGGCGACGACAGTTCTTTGTCCGAACACGTTTTTGATGTTTTCGATATGCTTTAACAGGTTACCCATGCCGCTCGCGAGGTCGCCTCCGCCGCCGTATTTGAGCGCGCGTATTGTCGCGACAAGCACGGTCGCCGACGGAACAATGCCCGACGTGCGGCACTTAATATCGTAAAACTTTTCCGCGCCGAGGTCAGCGCCGAAGCCCGCCTCGGTAACGACGTAATCGGCATAGCTCGCAGCCGTCTTGGTCGCAATAACAGAGTTACAGCCGTGCGCGATATTGGCGAACGGTCCGCCGTGAACGAACGCGGGCGTTCCTTCGAGCGTTTGCACAAGATTGGGTTTCGCCGCGTCTTTGAGCAATACCGCCATCGCCTCGTTAGCTTCGAGGTCGCTCGCGGTAACGGGCTTGCCGTCGTAATCGTAACCGATAATAATTCTGCCGAGCCGCACTTTGAGGTCGTCGAAGTCGGCGGCAAGACAAAGCGTCGCCATGACTTCGCTTGCGGCTGTGATGTTGAACCCGTCGTCGCGCGCGCCCGAACCGGCGTTTACGACGATATTGCGCAAAGCTCTGTCGTTGCAGTCCATGCAACGGTTAAAAGTTACCTTTGCGATTTTGAGCGGGTTGCCGAAATACAGGCTGTTGTCTATCATTGCGCACAACAGGTTGTTCGCGGCGGTTATTGCGTGCAGGTCGCCCGTAAAGTGCAGGTTGATGTCGTCCATGGGCAGGATTTGCGCCATGCCGCCGCCCGTCGCGCCGCCTTTCATGCCGAAAACGGGACCGAGCGACGGTTCGCGCAGTGCGAGCGCCGTCTTTTTGCCTATCTTGTTAAGCCCGTCTGCAAGTCCTATCGACACGGTGGATTTGCCCTCGCCCGCGGGCGTGGGGTTAATCGCGGTGACAAGAATTATCTTCGCCTTGGGCTTATCGACGGGATTGACCTTTGCGACAAGATTTCCGTAACGGTAAATGTCCTTGATACCGAGTTTTGCCGCGATCTCTTCGATGGGCAGGGGTTGCGCTTCGTAAGCGATTTCGATGTCCGTTTTCATAATTACTCCTTATCCGATGCGCTGATTGCGCCGTTTGACAAATTTGATTGCGCGGAATCCGAAAAGTCCGCGTCGCCGCGTTGCTCCGTCGAGCATGCGTCCGCGGCATTGTACTCGTAAGACAGACCTTGCGCGTCCGCTGCGTTTACTCGCTTTTTTCCCGCCAGCGCGAACGCGACTACGGCGAACACGCCCGCCGCGGCAAATCCGTACACGAACGCCGTAACAGACGGCGCGGCGTACAGTATCTCGGTCACGACCGCCGCAACCAAAAACGCGACGGCAACCGCCGCAAACGCAGTCAGTCCGTACAGCACGAATATAACGCCGCTCGTAATGCGCGGTTTGATTGTAATAAACCGAAGTCGGGTCTGTCGTACAGCCATTGCGCCGCCTATGCCCGTTACGCCCGCGGCAATCATGACGCACGCTTCGGTCGCGCGCGAAAAATCGATAAACGCGACGGCTATAAGCAAGCCCGCCGCGACTGTTGCGCAAAGCAGTTCCGCAATCGACAAGCCCTTACTGCGGTGCTTTACGTACCGCTCGCAAGCGAGCATGCCGACGGCATAGCACGCGACAAATACCGTCGCGCAAGTCGCCGCTTTGTACATGTCAAAAATGACCGCCGACGCGAAATAAACGGTTAGCGCGGCGATTGTAGCAAACGCCGCGAGAAAGAACAACGCCGATAAATACGCGCGTTTGTCCAAGCCCGAAAACAGCGCGCGGAACACGTTTTTAGCGGATTGCACGCGCTTGCCGCCCAATCGCGGTATGCCGTAATATGTCGTAAGGTATTGCGCGAGCGCAAGCACAACGCACGCCGCGCTCAACACGTATGCGGTGTTTAAAAACGCCGTAGACGGGTCGTAATACAAAAATCCGTAATATGCGGCGATTGCCGACACCGATCCCGCCGCCGAAAAACATGCGGACAGCGGCGAAAATCCAAGCGAACCGTTGCCCAGCCGCGCGCGCACCGAAAACGCGCAATATCGATAAATCAATATCGACGCGGCAAAAACGAGCACGCCGAAAAATATAAGACAATCGTCCGCCGCGCCCCTGCCCCGCGCGCAAAACGCGACGACGAAAAACAATGCGGAAATAAACGCCGAGGTCGGCATAATAAGATGATACCGCCCGAACAGTAAAAAGTCCGCGCGGTGAACAAGCATATAGACAAGCGGCATTATTACAAACGGAACAAGCGCGGCTATCGGCAAAAACCACATAACGAGCTTACCGCCGAACGTTGCGGCATAGGGCGCGAAAAACAACAGGCACATGACAAGATAGCCCGTCGTAAACGCGTCGCACGACAGCGCAATGTTGTGCAGTTTGCTTTCGTATTTGCCTCTTATACCCAAGCCTCGCTCCGCATTAGTCAGTATACCGAAATTATATAGCAATCCGAGTAATTTGTCAATTATAATTCGCCCGCCTGCGCCGTCAATCGCGCCGCGCGCCGAAATTTATGCAAATTATTCGCAGCCTAACTCATCGTCCGCGCCGCCCTCGCCTGCGGTTTGGGCTTTATCATATCCCGCCGCCGACACGACGGGCAATGCGAACGCGTCCAACTTGACGTCCGCGTCGCTTTCGGTCGAAACGTATTTAAGCCGCTTCGATTGCGCGAGCCGCTTTTCGAGCGCGACGAACTCCGCTCTATCCGCAAAATCCTTGCCGAAACGCAACACCTTTGCCGACCCGCTTCTTACAACGCTGTCGAGCCGTTTGACGGCGTCCGAATCGCCGAACAAACAAGTTGCCTTATACGCGCCCTCGCACACCTTGACGTTTATCAGCGCGTCCGCCGCGGTCAATACTCTGTCGTCGCCGAAGCAGTCCGCAGCCAAAAGATAGCCCGCATCGGGCGGCGGCGGCACGGCTTCGTCCTCATCGGCTACGAGCCAGCGCGTAAATCCGTAACAGCCGAGCGCGGCAAAAAGCAAATACACAAGCACGTCCGCGAGCAGACGCACCGCCCAAATATCCAAAAAGTCGCGTATAATAACGTCGGTCAGGTATGCCGCCGCGCCCGCCGCGATAAGCCCCAAAACGACGGCCGCAACGCCCTTCGCGCCGAGCTCGGACAGCAATGCGCGCACGCTGTCCGCAACGCTCGCGCCCAGTCTGTAAAACGGCTTTGCCGACAGTCCGAGTATAAGCGCAAGCACCGCCGACGACACGACGGTTATAACTATCCGAAATTCGCGCTTGACCACGTCGGGATAGTAAACAAAATACTGCCAGAGCGCAGTGCCGCCCAGTGCCGCGCCGATCGCTATAAGCGCCGCGCGCAGTATTATAAGTTTTTTCCTGTCGTAATGCTGTTGTTCGTTAGTCATAATTCCTCGCCGATAAGAGCGTTATTTTTTATAATGCGTCGCGCGGCAACCGCGCTTTGCAAGCAAACCGCAACCCGTCGCCGACTTTAATCGTCGCCGTAAAGTTTGAGCATGCCCGACTTGGCGTCGTCGATAAATATTTTAAGCGCGGAAAACCTTTCCGCAACGTAATTGTTGTCCACCATGCGTTTTACGTTGTACTCGTCGCCCACAAGCACCGCCATCTTTTTGGCGCGAGTGATTGCCGTATACAAAAGATTGCGCGTCATAATTACGGGCGACCCCGCGACAATGGGCATTACAATGCAATCGAACTCGCAACCTTGGCTTTTGTGCACCGTTACGGCATAGGACAGTATTAACTGTCGTTTTGTGTCGCCCGCATACGTCACGCGCCGACCGTCCTCGAACTCCACTTCGATTTCGCCCGTTTCAAATATATGCGACACAATGCCTATATCGCCGTTGAACACGCCGTTGCCCGTCACGCCGCCGCGCGACCACTCTATGTCGTAATTGTTTACGGTGTGCATTACCCTGTCGCCCGTTGCGAACGTAATATCGCCGACAACCGATTTTTTTTGCGCGTTGCCGTTAAGCGCGGCTTGAAGTCGGGCATTAAGACTGTGCACGCCGCACACTCCGTTTTTGAGCGCGGCTATTACCTGAATACGGCTCGGCTCTATACCGCAAAATCCCGTCACGCGCGTGGTAGCAAGCTCCACCGTCATGTCGGCTATTTCCTGCGGCGTGCGCATGCGGAAGAAAAAAAAGTCGCCATCGCGCGCGCCGAGTTCGGGCATGCGCCCCGCGTTTATTTCGTGCGCGCTCACCGCAATGCGACTGGTCTCCGCTTGACGGTAAATAAACGACAATCGCGTTACGGGCACAAGCCCGCTGTCTATAAGGTCGCGCAAGACGTTTCCCGCGCCCACCGACGGCAACTGATCGGCGTCGCCGACGACTATCAGTTTGGTGGAATCGTCCATCTTGTCGAGCAACATTTTAAACAGAAAAATATCGACCATGGAGAACTCGTCCACAACGACGGCGTTTGTAGCGAACTTTGCGCCCTCGTCCAGCCCCAAAACGGCGCGGTGGATAGTGGAAGCCTCCCTGCCGCACCCCTCCGTTATGCGCTTTGCCGCTCTGCCCGTAGGCGCGAGCAACGTCGCCGAAAGATTGAGCGCGTCGAGCACGAAAAGTATGCAGTTTATGATGGTCGTTTTGCCCGTCCCCGGTCCGCCCGTAATGACGGACGCGCCGCTCGCAACGGCTTTTATAACCGCGTCGCGTTGCGCTTCGTGCAAGGTGATGGCGTTGGAATTTTCAAACCTGTCTATTATCGCCCCCACATCGGGAAGCACCGCGCCCGCGCCGTCCACGCGCCGCACCATCTTTACCGCGACCGCTTTTTCCGTGCGATAAATGCCCTCGGTCATGACCGCGCTCTCGAACGGAATAACGACCTTGCGCGCGACAAGCAACGCGTCGAGCGCCTTGTCAAGCAGATCGTCGTCGTATTCGCAGAGCAGTTTTTTCGCATCGTCGAACAGTCGTTCGCGCGTGAGATAGGTGTTGCCCTCTTTTTCGCACGAAGTTTTAAGCGCGTGCAAAAGTCCCGCGCGCATGCGAAACTCGCTCAACGCGGCAATGCCCATGGACTGCGCTATTTTATCGGCGGTCAAAAAACCCACGCCGCCGACGTCCTCGATTAAGATATAAGGATTGGTCTTGACGGTTGCAACAGTCGCCGCGCCGTACACATTGTACAGCTTTAACGCAAGATTGACCGAAATGCCGTACCCCGTCAAAAACATTATCGCTTCGCGCTGATTGCGGAGCGCGTCGAACTGTTCGGAAATCTTGCGCGCTTTCGCAACGCTTATACCCTTGACCTGCGCGAGTTTGTCCGGCTCGCGCTCGATAATCTCTATCGCTTTGTCGCCGAACTTATCGACTATGCGCGCGGCTGTCTTTTCGCCCACGCCCTCGATAAGTCCCGATCCCAAAAACCTTATTATGCCGTAAACGGTATGCGGTTGCGCGACCGACGCGCGCGTCGCTTTAAACTGCGCGCCGAACCGCGGATGAATTATAAATTCACCGTCAAGCTCCAAACAGTCGCCCGGTGTGACGGGCGGGAGCGTGCCGCAAACGGTAACGGGATCACCGTCGCTGTCGAGTACAAGCGCGGTCCAACCGTTTTCGTCGTTGCGGAACTTGATTTCCTCTACCGAGCCGACAAGCCGTTCCAAATCACATCACCGATTTTAGTTTGTCCGCACTGTCAACCTGTTCCCACGGCAAGTCGGCTTTGCCGAAATGCCCGTAATTGGTCGTGCGCTTATATATAGGTTTTTTAAGTCCGAGTTTGTCCGATATGGCGGCAGGTCGGAAGTCAAACACCTTTTGCACCGCATCGAGTATTTTTTTATCGTCGCCCGTGCCGAACGTGTCGATATACAGCGACACCGGTCGAGCCTTGCCGATTGCGTAACCGACCTGCAACAACGCTTTATCCGCAAGCCCCGCCGCAACGACGTTTTTGCAAACGTACCGAGCATAGTACGAAGCCGATCTATCCACCTTGGACGCGTCCTTGCCCGAAAACGCGCCGCCGCCGTGCGGGATTGCGCCGCCGTAAGTATCTACTATTATCTTGCGCCCCGTAACGCCCGTGTCGCCCGCGGGACCGCCGACGACAAACCTGCCCGTCGGGTTGATAAGTATATCCGCGCCGCGCAAAAGTTTATCGGGAATAACGCGCTTGACGACGCAGTCGATAATGCCGTCGCGTATCTGTTTTTCGGTCGCGTCGGGCGCGTGTTGCGCGGACACGACAACCGTCTTAACGCCGACAGGCACGCCGTTCTCGTAAGCGAGCGACACCATGGCTTTGCCGTCGGGACGCAAAAAATCAAGCTCCCCGCTCTTGCGCACTTCGGCAAGCCGTTTGGTAAGCGCGTGCGACAGCGTTATCGGCATGGGCATAAGCTCGTCCGTTTCCGAACAGGCATACCCGAACATCATACCCTGATCGCCCGCGCCCGTGCGGTCGTACTCGCTCGACGTTTCGCCGCTGCGCGATTCGAGCGAACTCAACACCCCGCGCGAAATATCGGGCGACTGTCCGTTAATGCAGTTGAGCACGGCGCACGTCCGCGCGTCGAAGCCCAACGCGGGGTCGGTATAGCCGACCTCGGCAATGGTCGCGCGCGCTATCTTTTGTACGTCGATAAAATCGGTTTGAGTATCGAACTCGCCGAGCACGACGGCAAGCCCCGTCGCACAGCAAACCTCGCAAGCGATTCGGCTGTTTTCGTCCTTTTCGAGCGCGGCGTCGAGAATAGCGTCCGCAATGTAATCGCAAACTTTATCGGGGTGTCCTTCGGTAACGCTTTCCGACGATATAATTCTGTTCATTTGTTCCTCCGCATGCGCCGTAAAATAACAGGGCAATCTTTCACTGACTATAATACCCGCTTTGGCGATTTTTGTCAAGCGCAAGCGCGCGCATGCCAAGTAAATTGCAAAATGTGCAACCACGGCGCGCGTTAATTTCCATAATTTGCGCACAATAAAATTATAATAATTATTGACAACCCGATATGACGGTGATATAATTATATAAAACAGCATTGACGGAGGAGAGATATGACGTTTTTTGAAACAATGACTTTTACCTTAACGGGAATGAGCGGACTGGATAAATTCTTTTACGAAAAGCTCGGTTGGACATGGATATTGAGCTATGCCGCATTACTGGCTGTTGTGGTTGCGGCGCTCGCGCTAATACTGATAATAACGCTTATTATAGTAGCCGTGCGCCACAGCAAAAACAAAAAGAAAATCAAAAAGCTGATAGCGCAATCGGGCGACGCCCAACCCGTTGACGAAGCGAAACTGCGCAACGAACTCCGCGCCGAACTCGAACCGACTATACGCGCCGAACTGGAACGCGAATATCAGTCCACACAACCGGCGCTTAACGATCGCGCGGCGCAACAGATAGCCAAGCTCAACGACGAACTGCGCCAAAAAGACGCGCGTATCGCAGAGCTTGAAAAATCGTCGGAACGTAAAGTCGATAACGACGAACTGTTTAAAACAATAAGCGATCTCAACCGTTCCAATAAGGAATTGCAAGACGACGTAAACAAGCTCAAAGCGGAAACCGCACGGGCAACCGAATCGCGCGCGGCGCGCACGGCTAAAAAACCCGCAAGCGTGAGAGAACCCGAGTACGACGACGATGACGACGACGAATATTACGACGATTACGGCGACGCATCTTCGGCGATTAAAGTTACGCTTAAATACGACCGTATAAAAATGAACTGGGTAATATTGCGCTCGGACACAGACCGCACTTATCGCAGAGTAGCGACCAAGCAAGAAGGTTTGCCCGTCGCAAAAGACCTCGCCCGCCGCTTGCACGCACAGCTCGTCGTGCACAAAAAGGACGGCAAGTTCCAAAAACTCTCTTAATAAAGCTAAAACAAAATCCGCGAGGACAAACGCCTCGCGGTTTTTGTTTTGCTTAATTTAATGCGACAACTTTACCGCTTTACGATAACCGCCTTTCCCTTTACTTTTACAAGAACACACTTTCCAACGATATTACAAAATATCAATACGCTCGCGCGAAATAAATTCTGCGCTTTGCTTTTTTTCCGCAACACACGCAGGTATGTTCGCCGACGTGCGACTGGTCGGCGTGGAACACGCGCGACGTGGCGGCGTACTGCTGTTTTATCTTGTCCTCGCACTCTCTGTCCTCGCACCAATACGCGTCGCAGAAGTTTCCGCCGTCGAGCGCTTTTTCCATTTCTTCCATGGACGATACCGGCACGATATGTTCGGTCGTAAACGCTTGCGCTTTTTCGAGCATATCCGCGGAAATATCGTCGAGCAGTTTGACCGTGCTTGCGGCTATACCGCCGTCGATAGGCATGGTAAACTTTTCGGAATTATCCCTGCGGCAAACGGTCACAACGCCCGAAGCGAGATCGCGCGCGCCGAGTTCGATGCGAACGGGCACGCCGCGCAACTCCCAATGATTAAACTTGAACCCCGGCGACTGCTCGCCGTTATCGACCGTTACGCGCACGCCCGCGGCAACAAGGCTCGACTTGATTTCTTCGGCTTTGACCGCAACGTCGGGATTTTTAGCCGCGCCGATAGGAATAATGACAACCTGAACGGGCGCGACCTTGGGCGGCAAGCACAGTCCGCGCTCATCGCCGTGCGCCATGATAATCGCGCCGATAAGCCGCGTGGAAATACCCCAGCTCGCCTGATACGCATACTTGTGCGTTCCGTCCTTATCCAAAAACTTGACGTCGAACGCCTTGGCAAAATTATCGCCGAGGTAGTGCGTGGTTCCCGACTGCAAACTCTTGCCGTCTTTCATCATAGCTTCCATGCCGTAAGTCGCAACCGCGCCCGCAAACTTTTCCTTTTCGGACTTTTGGCCGGTAAGCACTGGCAAAGCGAGTACGTCGTTGGCAAGTTCTTTATAGACTTCGAGCATTTCGAGCGCGTCGGCGTTAGCTTCCTCGGCGGTGGCAAACGCGGTATGCCCCTCCTGCCAAAGAAATTCGCTCGTCCGCAAAAACGGACGCGTGGTCTTTTCCCAGCGCACAACGTTAGCCCACTGATTGAGCTTTAACGGAAGATCGCGGTAAGATTCGATCCACTTGGAATACATGTTGCCGATAATCGTTTCGGACGTCGGGCGAAGCACCAGCTTTTCGGCAAGCTCGGCGTTGCCGACGTGCGTAACGGTAGCGACTTCGGGCGCAAACCCCTCGACATGTTCCGCCTCGCGCATGAGGAACGACTGCGGAATAAGCATGGGAAAATACGCGTTGTTTACGCCGTGCGCCTTGAACCGCTTGTCCGCTTCCGCTTGTATAAGCTCCCAAATAGCGTAGCCGTAAGGTCTGAAAATCATCGTTCCCTTAACGGGTCCGTAATCGCAAAGCTCGGACTTTAAGCACACGTCGGTGTACCACTTGGTGTAGTCGGCTTTGATGTCGGCTATCTGATTGACAAACCTGTCGTTATTACCTGCCATGATAAACTCCAAATTAAATATATAACAAAGTTTATCACACTACTCGACGTTTAGTCAAGTATATCCGCCTCAATCATATACTAATGCAATACAAATTGCACGATTACAACAGCATTGCCGCGGCAACGACGACTCCCGCCCCCGGCAGTCCGAGCAACCCCACTATAAGCGCGTTAAACGCGTTTACGGGCAAAACAATAATGTTAAACGCCGACAGCCCCGCTATCAACGCCCCGCCCGCTAGCGAGTTGATAAGCACCCGCGCAACCCCGCGCGTCTTTAACCGCGTAACCCATACGACGGTGCCGACAAGCGCGACCGCGGCTATAAATATTAAAATAGTTTCCCAACCGAATTTCACGTTAATATTGTATGCGCGAAAATCAAAAATAGGACAAGTCGACCCGAAAAAATTTCGCTATTCTTGTTTTTCCTTGTTTCGTCCGCCGCTACCGATTTTAAATTTTTCACTTAATTTAATACGTCGGAATTTGCAATCGAATTGATACAAACACGCAGTAAACCATTCGTAATAAACCATAAAAGCGCTCCCGTCGTAACCTTTTTTTATCTCGCTCTCGCATTCAGTCAACATTTCCCCCATTTCATTAAAAAACGCGCACTCATACGGCGAGTTTCTTATTATTCTCCGTATCTTAAACTCCGAAACAAGTATGATTTCGAGCAAAAGCGCATTGAACATAAGATCATCGCTTACACCCTTTCTGTTTTTGTTAATATATTCCGTTAAAAATTGGCTGACCGTATCGCAAGTGGGTTTGTATATGCCCCGCATATATCGATTATACGCCTTAATCAAGATCCAGTCTTGGGGATTGTACATCTTATCGCCTACTACATACAGTCTACTCATGTTATACTCCTTGTCACGTCTTATTAAAGTATAAACTTATTTTCCTATTTTGTCATAAAAGTACAAGTATCTTGTAACATCGACAAAAAGGTATAAAATTATTTTATTCTTATTTTAAGAATGGTGACAAGGATTACGGAAAATATAAAATACTACCGTAAGCAACTTGGTTTATCGCAAAACGAGCTTGCCGTTAAACTATGCGGAAAAAAAAGCCTTGTCAGCAACTACGAAAACGGATACAGCACGCCCGATATATACACATTATGCAAACTCGCCGAGATTTTCGGAATAACGCTCGACGAACTTGTAGAATACAGCGACGACGAAAACGACAATAAATAAAATTTTCTATTTTATTCAATATAACGCTATTTTAAACTTACTGCCCACGCCGAGTTCGCTCTCGACGGTTATTTTGCCGCCCATCATTTCGACTATCGACTTACAGATAGTCAAGCCCAGTCCGCTCGAACCCGATTCCCTGCCGCGCACTTTGTCGCAACGGTAAAACCGTTCAAAGATGTGAGCTTGGTCGTCCTTGGAAATTCCTATGCCGTTATCCGCTACGGACAGTTCCACATGCCCGTCGGTTTTTGTTATATTGAGTTTTATAACGCCCGCTTGCGGCGGAGTGTATTTTATGGCGTTGTCCACAAGCGTGCGCACCGCCTCGGTTATAAGGTTTTTATCGGCGTTCAGCGTGACCGAAACGTCGCCGGTAAGACTGATGTCGTGTTTGGCGTTGACCATTTTATAACCGTCAACAACGTCCTCAACCGTTTCGTAAAGATTAAACACCGAATTGTTAAGCGTAAAATTGCCGAGCTTTGCAAGCCATAAAAGCTGGTCCACAATCCTTTTCATATTCTCGCTTTCGCGCGCTATCGCTTCTACCGACTCGTCCAAAATTTTTGGGTCGTCCTTGCCCCAACGTCTTAACAGATTTGCATATCCCGCAATTACGGACAGCGGCGTTTTAAGTTCGTGCGAAGCGTCTGAAACAAAGTTCTCTTGCCGCTCGAACGCCTGTTGCAACGAATCGAGCATGGCGTTGATTTGGTCGGTAAGCTCCGTAAGCTCGTCTTGCGAATCGACCGCGTCCACGCGCGCCGACAGATTTTCGTCCGAAATTTCCTTTATTCTGCGCGTGATTTTGCGCACGGGTCCTATCATGTACTGACTTGAAAAGCCGCCGAGCACTGCGCCGAGCACGATAAATACAGCGACAAGCACGGACGAAGTTATTATAAGCCTGTGCATGTATGCCGCGGTCAAGCCTTCGCCGCTTTCCACTAATTTATTTATGCTTGCAAGCACGAAAACCGAATATCCGATAATCATCAAGCCGAAAACAAGCGTAAATACAACCGTCGTTTTTGCGGTTATGCCCAGTCTGAATTTTTTAAATAGCGCGCGCACGCCCAGCACGATAAGCGTGAGCGGAAACAACAAAACCGCGACGACAATCAACGTGATTTCGACCGCGGTATATTTTTTCTTGACCATGGGCGCGTTTTCGCTTTTTATTTCGGCAATGGTCTGTTTAACGGCTTCCCGCTTTTCGTCGTCGCCGACGCGCGGGGTCGCGCCGCCCGCAGGTTCGACCACAGGCTCAACCGCGTCGCCGTTGCCGTTTTCGCCGTCGGCTTGCGCGTCTATTTGTTTGTCGTCCGTATTGCCGCTCATCTTATTACGTAACCCGCGCCGCGCACGGTTTCTATAAGATTGACGTTATACACGTCGTCTATTTTGGATCGCAGATACCGCACGTACACGTCCACGACGTTGGTACTGCCGTAAAAATCAAAGCCCCAAACGGAGTCGAGCAACTGTTCGCGGCTGACCACTATATTTCTGTTTTGCATAAGATATTCGAGCAAGTCGAATTCTTTTTTCGTAAGGTCTATGGCATGCCCGTCGTAAGTCGCAATGCGCGCCGCCGAGCTTACGGACAGCTTGCCGCAAACCATATCGCCCACCGCCGCCTGCGTCGCGGCGCGTTTGGTGTGAAGCCGTATGCGCGCCAAAAGCTCCTCTATGGCAAACGGCTTGGTCATATAGTCGTTTGCGCCTATGTCAAGCCCCGTCACTTTGTCCACAACCTGATCGCGCGCGGTAAGGATTATTACGGGAGTTTGCTTGACCTGTCGCAAACGGCGCAAAACTTCTATGCCGTTTAGCGAGGGCAACATCACGTCCAAAACAATCAAATCGAAATCTTGCGCGAGCGCCGCGTCGAGCGCCGCTCTGCCGTCGGCGCAAACCGAACACGCATAACCCTCGTGTTCCAGTTCCAACTGCAAAAACCGCGAAATCTGCGCTTCGTCCTCGACGACCAGTATATTTTTTTTATCCGCCTCGTTCATATTCCCTTTTCCTCTATTCCTCGCTGTCGCACGTTTCGGGCGCGCGCGTCAGTTAAACTTTTTTATGTATTCGATACGCATGGTGTTGGTATTGCCCGAAACGCCCACGGGCACGCCCGCCGCGATAACCACGAGATCGCCCTCGGACACGCAGCCCGTATTGAGCGCGCAAGTGATAACGTGCTTAAACAATTCGTCGGACGATTCCTGCATTTTGCTCAACGTAGGAATAACGCCCCAGTTCATAGCGAGCTGATTATACGCCTTTGCCGAAGTCGTCGGCGCGATAATGGGCGCGGACGGACGGAACCGCGAAATTTTGCGCGCGGTATAACCCGACTGCGACACCGCAATAATCGCCTTTGCGTCAAGGTCGAACGCCGCGGCGCAGGTGGAGTGCGACACCGCGTCGGTCACGGTTTTTATTTCGGGGTCGAGCGTGCGGAACCGTTTTTTATAGTTAATGCCGCTCTCGGCGCGCTCGGCTATTGTCGCCATAGTGTGCACCGCTTCCACGGGGAAATTGCCCGCCGCCGTTTCGCCCGACAGCATGATTGCCGAAGAACCATCGTACACCGCGTTGGCTACGTCCGAAATTTCAGCGCGCGTCGGGCGCGGATTGGAAATCATGGATTCGAGCATTTGCGTCGCCGTGATAACCTTTTTGCCCTGACGGTAGCACCGCGAAATTATGTCTTTTTGTATTCCGGGCAGTTCCTCGAACGGGATTTCCACGCCCATATCGCCGCGCGCGACCATTACGCCGTCGCACTCCGCGAGTATGGACATTACGTTCTCCACGCCCGAACGGTTTTCAATCTTGGCTATGAGCTGAATATTATTCGCGTCGTGCTCGTTCAATAGCCGCTTGACTATTCGCACGTCCTCGACCGAACGCACGAACGACATGGCTATATAGTCCACGTCCTGCGCTATGCCGAATTCTATGTCCGCGCGGTCCGCATCCGAAAGGTACGGCATATCGATAAATGTATCGGGCAGATTGATGCTTTTGCGGTCGGAAAGATGCCCGTCGTTCATTACGGTAGTGATAATATCGGTCGAGCTTATGCTGTCTACCGACAGTTCGATAAGCCCGTCGTTGACAAGTATGCGCGCGCCTTTTTTGACGTACTTGGGCAAATCCTCGTAAGTAACCGACACGCACTTTTCGTCGCCCTCGACCTCGCGCGTGGTGAGCGTAAACTTATCGCCTTTTTTAAGTTCGACCTTGCCGTCCTTAAAAGTCTTTATGCGAATTTCGGGTCCTTTGGTGTCGAGCAGGATAGCCACGGGCATGCCGAGTTCCTTGCGCGCGCGTTTGACCATATCTATACGCCGCTTGTGGTCGTCGTAAGTGCTGTGCGAAAAATTGAGCCGCGCGACGTTCATGCCCGCGCGCACCATGTTTTTAAGAACGGCATAATCTTCCGTTGCGGGTCCGAGCGTGCAAACGATTTTGGTTCTGCGCATAAATTTGCCTCCGATAAGTAAAGTAATAAATAATTTCCGCCGCGTTATTAACGCCGTATTTTTTATACTGTCCCAAAGCGAACTGACGAACGCCGTTCGTATCCGCCGACGAATATAAGTTTAAAGCACTTCTTTGACGCGCTGAACAAGCATTGCCCGCTCGTCGCCTTTGACCTTTTGCACAAGCGACATCAACAACGCGGACTGTTTGCGGTTGAGTTCGACTTTGCGTTGCGCGTTCTTTTTCATCATTTCGATAAAGAACTTATCCAAAAACTTAATCATATACTCGCCGTAGGACACGCCCATAGCTTCGTTTTTGGCGACGTTTTTAAGTATTGCGTCCACCGTTTCGGTCTTGTTTGCGACGAGCAGGTTGACGGGCAGGTTAAACAATTCCCCGTCCGCCGCCGACGGCGAAAACCCAAACACCGCGCGTTGAACGACCGCGCGATCGACTACCGTCTTTAACGCTTTGGGCGCATTAGCGGCATAAAACAACTCGAACGCTCTGTCTATGTACAGCCGCGCGACCGCTATATTCTTTAAGTCCGCGTCGCTGCGAATAAGCATAAACTCCCACAAATCCTCGGCAAAGGCGTAGTCGAGTTTTAACAGCGCGCCGAAATACTTATCGACAGCCGCTTGTTTGAGTATGTCCGAATTAAAGAATTCGCTCAATATTTCGTAGTGTTTAATCTGTTTTGCGTTCATGATTTCCTCTCTTTGTATTATATGGAAATTATACAACACAAAACCGCCGAAATCAAGCGTTTTGGCGGTTTACAAGCATATTAGTTGATTACGTATCGCCGAAATACCGCGATTTTTGCGCCGTGCGCCCGTTTATGCCGTTTTAGGCAACAGAGCTATCGCGAGGCGGGCGGCGTTTGCGCGACCGTCTTTGCGCGCTTATCCCTTGCTGTTTTTACGTTGAGCGCGCGCATTGCGTTGAGTATCGCAAGCACCGCAACGCCCACGTCGGCAAACACCGCAAGCCACATATTGGCTATGCCGAACGCCGCGAGAACAAGCACTATCGCTTTTACGGCAAGCGCGAAAATTATATTCTGCTTGACTATGCCGACGGTCTTGCGCGCTATGCGCTTGGCAAGAACAATCTGCGCCAGGCTGTCGTTCATAAGCACGATGTCCGCCGCCTCGATAGCCGCGTCGCTGCCCAGCGCGCCCATCGCTATCCCTACGTCCGCGCGTGACAGCACGGGCGCGTCGTTTATCCCGTCGCCCACAAACGCAACCGCCCTGCCGCGCCGAGATCCGTCGTCCTCGCCGCGCTCGCGAGCGATTACCGTTTCCAACTCGGTGACTTTCATATCGGGCAAAAGCTCCGCGCGGTACTCGTCCACGCCCGCTTCCGCCGCGACGCGCGCCGCCGCCGTCCTATTGTCGCCCGTCAACATCACGGTCTTTACGCCCTGCGCTTTAAGTGCGCCGATTGCCGCAACCGAATCTTCTTTAAGCCCGTCGGCAACTTCTATCGCGCCGAGCAATTTCTCCCCGCGCGCGACGTACACGACCGTTCCCGCGCTGTCCGATATAAACCCGTCGGGGATATTCACGCCGCGCTCGCTCATAAGTTTCAAGTTGCCGCAAGCTATCGTTTCGCCGTCCGCTTGCACAACCACGCCGCGTCCCGCAAGCTCGGTCGCGCTGTCGGCGGACGACGGCGCAAACCCGTATGCTTTTGCCGCTTCCACAACCGACACGGCGACGGGGTGCAGCGAACTGTATTCCGCCCGCGCCGCGGCGAGCAAAACTTCCTCGCGCGAAACGCCGTCGGCGCACGCGACCGAAACGACCTCGAACTTGCCCTTGGTAATAGTTCCCGTCTTATCGAAAACCGCCACGCCCGCTCTGTCGAGCAGTTCCAAATAGTTGCCGCCCTTAACCAAAATACCGTGCTTGGACGCCGCGCCGATCCCGCCGAAAAACGACATAGGCACCGATATGACAAGCGCGCACGGGCACGACACTACAAGAAAAGTAAGCGCGCGCGTGACCCAGTCCGTCCACACCGCGCCGCTGTTGTACGCAATGCACAGCGGCGGTACGACCGCGAGCAACAGCGCGGCTATTACGACCGCGGGAGTATACCACGCCGCGAACCGCGTAATAAAGTTTTCGGCGCGCGCCTTTTTAGCCGAAGCGTTTTCCACAAGTTCCAAAATCTTGGACACCGCGCTGTCCTCGTACCGCTTTTGCGTGCGCACGCGCAACACTCCGCCTGTACTGATAGAGCCGGACAGCGCGACGTCGCCCGCCGTAACGGCAACGGGCGCGCTCTCGCCCGTCAAAGCCGAGCAGTCGAGATACCCGTCGCCCGCTTCTACAACACCGTCGATAGGCACTTTTTCACCCGCGCGCACGACCACTAACGAACCGATTTCCACTTCTGACGGGTCGAGCGTTATTTCGCCGCCGTCGTCCGTCGCAACGCGCGCCGTTTCGGGGCAAATGTCCATGAGCGCGGCTATCGACTTGCGCGACTTGTTGACCGCATAATTCTGAAAGAACTCGCCAACCTGATAAAACAGCATTACCGCGACAGCCTCGACAAACTCGAACACGCAGAACGCGCCCGCCGTCGCCACAATCATCAAAAAGTTTTCGTCGAAAATCTTGCCGTGAATTATGTTTTGCCCCGCGCGCAACAGCACGTCGTAACTTATAATCAAATAAACGGCGACAAAGACGATAAGCCATGCCCAAACAGGCGCGCGATCTTCCAACGTCATGTGTAACGCGAGCGCCGCCGCAAACAATACGGCGGCTATGATTATTCGCATAAGATGTCTTTGATTTTTGCTCATTATGTACCCGCTTTATGTTTTAAACAGTATCAGTCGAATTTGACCGACATATCCGGCTCTACTTTTTTGCAAGTTTTTTTAACGTCCGCAATAACGCCGTCAACCCTGCCGTCTTCTATGTCGAGCGTTATTTTTTGCGCGAAAAAGTTTACCGCCGCGGAGTTTACCCCGTCTATCTTGGACAAAGCCCGTTCGAGCTTTGCGGCGCAATTGGCGCAATCGAGATTAGCTACCTTATAAGTCTTTACCATGTCAAACCTCCTTAAAGTTCCTTGACGTGTTCGAGCGCGGTGCCTATAATGCGCTCCACATGCCCGTCGTCCAACGAATAATAAATTTCCTTGCCGTCGCGCCGCGTCTTTACAAGTTTCGACTGACGCAGTATGCGCAACTGATGCGACACCGCCGACACGCTCATATCGAGCGTTGACGATATGCACGCCACGCACATTTCCGATACCGACAACGCCGCAAGTATCTTCGTGCGCGTCGAATCCCCGAACACCTTAAACAGTTCGGCTATGTCGGTCAACACGTCCTCGTCGGGCATAAGCTCCCGCGCCCGCTTGACCGTCGCCGCATGCGCGTGCGCTTCCCCGCCGTGCTCACCGCACTCGTCATAAGTATTTAGTTTCTCGTTCGACATTACATCCTCCGTCGATATATCGATTGAACAATTATTCAAATGTTCAATAACAGTATATTATCACTTGAACGGTTTGTCAAGTGTTTTTACGAAAAAAGTCGAAAAATTTTGTCGCAAAAAAACGGAGCGGAGCGAAAGCGTTGACATATATCGGCATATATTATATAATCAGAAAAAACGGGAGCGAGTATTATGGAAAGCAGAGCGGACAAAGCGGCGGAGCTAAAACGGAGCGGCAAGTGCAACTGCGCGCAGGCTATTGCTTGCACGTACTGCGACTTTGCGGGCATGGACGAAAAGACTATGAGCGATTTGGCGCAGGGGTTCGGGTTCGGCATGGGCACGCTCGAAGGCACTTGCGGGTCTATAATCGGCGCAGGCATTGTGCTCGGCGCGCACAACAAGGACAGGCGCAAGACGGTGCAGGACATGCGCGCAATAATGACGGAATTTAACGAACGCAACGGCACGGTCACTTGCAAAACTCTTAAAGGCACGGAAACGGGCAAGCTGTTGCGCGAGTGCCCCGACTGCGTCAAGGACGCGGCGGAAATGCTGGAAAAAATCCTCGACGAACATAACGACGGAGTTAATTAAGCCGACTTATCGTAAGTCTGCCGCACTTCCCCGCCATATAAAACACAACAAAAAACAGCCTGCGACGCGTAATGCCCGTAAGCTGTTTTTAATTAGTTTCGGCGGTGCGGATCAGTCGTCCATAAGAACGCCGAGTTCGCGCATAATGTCCTTTAAGTCCTCTTTGGGGTGAAGCGCTTCGGCAAAGGAGAAGCCCGCGGGCGAACGGTCGGTATATTCGTCGTCCGTATTTTGCGGCGTGGCGGCGGCTGTTTCCCGTACAAACTCGTCCTCGTTCTCGGACTGCAAAGACGACATCAAGCGTTGCCGTTCGGTTTCGTACTGCGCCTCTATATCGCCCGCCTTGTCGAGCACTTCGGCTATCTTGCCGCTCGTCTTGCTCGCCGCGACAAGATTGTCGTCCAACGGGTACGCCTCGATTATTTTGTTATAGTAGCCTATCCACTTGTCGTGAAAACTCTTCAACTGCGCAATTTCCTGATTGTACTTTATAAGCGACACGCGTTCTATGTCGTCCGCTTTTTTAAGCGCGGCGGTAATCGCTTTGTACACGATTTCTTTTTGACTTTCGTACTCGGCAATGCGCTTTTCCGCGGCGGATAAACTCTTGCGCAATTCTTCTATGCGCTCGCGCTGGCGCATGAGCGTTTGCTCGCACTCGCGCCTTACCGCTTCCGCATAGTTGTTGAACTCGGCTTTTGAATAAACTTTCTTTTTTTCGTCCATTTCGACCCGTCTTTAAATATTATTCTCGGCTTTCGTAAAACTATTTGCTTTTGTTTTGTTTGAGAATTTTGTGCTTTAATTCGTAAAGCCCGTCCGACAGGTTTACTTTGTAAATCTGCGGGTTGTCTATGCGCTTGTACTCGTCCCAGAACTTGGCTTTTTCGGACTCGGCAAACTCTACAATCCGACCGAGCGACGGCTGTTCGTATACATTCTTGCCGTTCTCGAAAATTTTATTCAGCATGCAACGTATGCCGTAGTCTTCGAGCGTGGTTGTTTTCCAACGCTCCGTTTCGTGCGTGAGCACGAGCGGTTTTTGTATTTTTTCGCCGTCGAGCGCAATCAAGTCGGCGACAGCCATGCCGCTCGACTTGTCGTATATGCGGTACAACGTTTTTAATCCGGGGTTTGTCACTTTGACAATGGAATCGGATATTTTCATGCGCGGTTCGAGTTTTCCGTCGCGCTCGATAGCCGATAGCTTGTACACGCCGCCGAGCGACGGAGTACCTTCGCTGGTAATGAGCTTTGTGCCTACGCCGTACATATCTATGCGCGCGCCTTGGTTGTTGAGCGATTCCAAAAGATACTCGTCGATGTCGCCCGACGCCATAACGACCGCGTCTTTAAAGCCCGCGTCGTCGAGCATTTTGCGCGCGAGCTTGCTCAAATACGCAATGTCGCCGCTGTCCAATCTTATGCCGACGGGCTTGTGCCCCGCCGCTTTAAGCTCGTTAAAAACGGTAATGGCGTTTTTTATGCCCTGCACCGAATCGTAAGTATCGACAAGCAGTAAGCATGTGTCGGGATAAACTTCGGCAAACGCGCGGAACGCATCGATTTCGCTGTCGAAGCTCATGACCCAGCTGTGCGAGTGCGTGCCTCTTACGGGAATATCGAACATCTGTCCCGTTAGCACGTTGCTCGTGCCGTTGCACCCGCCGATAATCGCCGCGCGCGCGCCGTAAATACCCGCGTCCGGTCCTTGCGCTCGGCGCAGACCGAATTCCACAACGCTCTTTCCGCGCGCCGCCTGCACTATGCGCGCGGACTTGGTCGCGATAAGAGTTTGGTGACTTATGATATTAAGCAACGCGGTTTCTATAAGTTGCGCCTCGATAAGCGGCGCTTTTATGACGACAATGGGTTCTTGCGGATAAACTATATCGCCCTCGCGCACCGAATACATATCGCCCGTAAACTTAAAGTTTTTAAGATAGTCGAGGAACTGCGGGTGAAAAACTTTTAGCGACCGCAAATACTCCACGTCCTCGCTCGAAAAATGCAAATCCTTAATGTAGTCTATCGCCTGTTCCAGTCCTGCGAACACGGCGTAATTTATTTCGTCCTTTTGTCGGAAGAACAAATCGAATACAGCAGTTTGGTTTGCCTTACCCTCTAAATAATACCCGTCCATCATGGTAAGCTGATAGAGGTCTGTCATCATCGTAAGATTACGCATTTTCGTCTTTTTCCTTTCTAAAATACGATTCGACGGCGTAAGCTATAACAAACAAGCCGCCGCACGCCGCGAGCAGTCCGCCCGTAAGCCCCCAGCCGCACGCGCCCGACGAAGCGAGCGAGAACACCGCGGCAAACGCGCCGAAAAACACCATTGCTTTTACTTGCGGATATTTGGCTTCCGCAAACCATATCGAAAACACACAGCCTATCCCCGGCGCGGCGACGTAAATGGGGAAAAGATTTGAATATCCCGCCGTTGTTATAACCGCAAAAAGCGAAGTAAACCCGCAAGCCAAAATAACGCCCGCCAGCCACATAGACAGCGCGTTGCGCGCGACTATCGCGCTGAACAGCACGGACATACCGAACCCGAACAAAATAGTCGGCGCGGCGATAGCCCTGACCGACGCGGATATTACGCCCGTGCCCGCAAGCGCGAGAATAACGCCCGCGGCGACAAGCAACACGCCCATGACCGCATTACAAACGCATTTTTGCTTGCGCGTAAGCGGCAATACGACGTCAGTCGTCCCACTTGTCTTCATAATCGTCCTCCGAAGCAACCGTCGCCGTTCTATTATTATCGGAAAGTTTTTCCGGCTTTACATCGTTCCGAACGACGTCGTCGTTTTCGGCTTCCACGCGTATGGCAACGCCGTTTTTATCTACCACAACGCTCTCCGCGCCGTTCTTTTTCTTTTTACGGTCTTTAAAGAACACGATGTCGGGCATGGGGTGCGCCAACTTGGTCTTTTCGTACTCGAAGTAATCGTCGTTGAGTTTCTTTTGATCGACGAATATAAAAATCTTTTTGTCGGCTTTTTTGGCGCGCACTATGTGCGCGACGATAATCGCAACGCCGGCGAGTATAAACAAAACGCTTACGAATACGCTCACGCGCATACCGCCGAGATACAAAACGTCGTCTACCCTTATCGCCTCGATCCATGTACGCCCTATTCCGTAGTATATGCCGTAAGCCGCAAAGACGAACCCGTCGAAACTCTTGTGCCTGCCGATATACAGCCAAAACAGTATGCCGAATCCTATCAAATCCCAAATCGATTCGTACAGCGGTATGGAATAATGCCAAAGTCCGTCCCTGCCTATCATGCCGAACGGCGACCACTGTAACGCGGTGTTGGTAATGACGTTGCCGTAACCTTCGGAGTTGGCGATATTACCCCATCTGCCGACGGCTTGACCGAGGATTATAAACAAAAAGCCTATGTCTACAATCTGCCAAAACGACACGCGCTTGTTTTCGGGAAGTTTTTTGCGGTTCTTCCAAAAACGGAATATCACCGCGCCTATAAGCGCGCCGAACAATCCGCCGTAAATGGCAAGACCGGAAAGCCCCACAAAATTGCCGCTGCCGCTGTCGAAGCCCCAGAACTCCGCAAAAGTCCACTCGTTGCCCGCGAGCACGTCGAAAACGACGTGATAAATACGCGCGCCGAGTATGGCAAGCGGCAAACAGATAACTATCATGTCGATAATTACGTCGCCTTCCATGCCTCTGCGCTTGGCAACGAAATACGCGCCTACCACGCCCAGAACAATGCCCGTGGCAATCAAAAATCCGTACCAATTAAACGCGCTTAAAAAAGCATTCATCATGCCTTTATTCTATTCCTTATTTGTCTTTTTGTCAAGCGTTTAATTAAAAAGCATAACAACGGCAAAAAGATTACGTGTTTTCTCTCTGCCGTTGCCCGTATATTCTATATTTCCTACGTTTTAAAGCGTCGCTTTGCAACCGATTAAGGCGCGATCGCTACAATCTGCGGCGTGGGCTTGTATTCGTTGGCGCGAATTTTTACGCGCTTAATAAACTTGCCGTCCTTGTAGTATTTCAAATACGTTTCGCTCACTACTCCGTCCTTGCCGAGCGCGACCAACAGCCTGTCGCCGCAAACTGCGTCCGCGCCGAAATACTTGCGCTCGACGTCCACCGTTTCGAGTTCCTCGCACTTGACGGTTTTGACGGTGACGCTCTCGGGCACTATCTTGTACTCGGGCGGCGCGCCGAAAATTCTGACGTTTGCTTTTCCGCCCGCAACGCGCACCGACACGTACACGCTTCGCCCCGTGTTGTTGACGACGCGCATATCGCTTACCGAACTAATCATAGCGTCCAATCCCGCGGGGCAGTACGACGGACAAATAGAGTGCGCGTTGGCGGAACAATCGAGCCCCGCAAGAAGCGCGGCGTTATACAGCGCGGTGGACGACTGACATACTCCGCCGCCCACGCCGTCGACATACTGACCGTCTACTATTATCTTTGCGCTTTGAAATCCGTTTTCGACTGTGCGCGCGCCTACTCGGTCGTTAAACGACAATACTTCGCCTGCGGGCAATTCCATGCCGTCGAACTTTTTTAAAGCCAACGCCACGTTATGCGCCCGCGCGGGCGTGGACGTAGTAAAGTCGGTAGTGTACTCGCCGCGAAGCGTAATATTGCGCCGCAACTCGCTCTCCGTAACGGCGGGCAAAACCTCTTCCGCCGTTGCGTTTACCGCGCCGCCGCCCGAAAATTTAAGACAGCAATATATGCTCGCATACAGCTTGTTTTCGTCGAGCGCGCGACCCTTTTTGTCCTTTGTTACGCCGAACTTACTGCCGTCGTATACGACCTTTGCGTCAACAGGGTCAATGCGCAGGCTCTCGGCAATTTCGTCCACAACGTAAATTAGCCGCGGAAAACACACGCCCAGCGCGGTTTTATAGTCCGCACCCTTGGACAGACACATATCGACAAACTCGATTTTGCGGTCGAGCGGCGCGTTTATTTTTCGCAATTCTATCTGTTCCGCGACAGTAAAGTCGGACGGTATTATTTTTTCGTCGACGTACTCGAAAGTCTTTGCACCCGCCGTCACTGTCACACGCGCCGCGGGCTGTCGGGGCTCGACTTCCGCCCATGCTCGCGCGGCGAAAAACGACGAGAATAAAGTCGCCGCAAGAGCAATAACGAATATGTATTTCAATCTGCCCGTAAACTTCATACGCCGATAGTATGTCGAATAATATCGAAAATATGTAATCGCAAAATATTATTTTATCGAGCGGGCAGGCTTAAATTCTATTTGGAACGATTGCGCGAAGCGGGCGCGCGTTTGACCTGCTCGGGCTTTTTGGGCAGGCGCGCCGCCGCGCGGTTAAGCCACTCGGCATTGTTGTTTTGCGGATTGATTATGCACTCGCGCCACAGTTCTTCGAGCGCGGCGGAAATAGCCTCGCTCTCAAACCCCATGTCCGCCAAGTCCTTGCCCGAAATTTTAAGCGAGCGTTTTAGAATGGGCGCGCCCTCGGCGAGCAACTTTTCGCGCACTATCTCGAACCTGTGCGGCCGGTTGACTTCCTCGGCGTTCGCCATGCCCGTCGCGAGTTTATCCGCGCGGATAAGTGCGACGAGTTTGTCTATAAGGTCGAAGTTCTTTGCCACAAACACGCGAATTTTGGACTCGCGCGCGTCGCCGCGCATGTCGTACATGTGCAGACTGCACAGACGAACCACCTGTTCTATAACGTCGTTGGGATAGCGCAAGCGGTTTAGGATTATGCGCGCGGCTATGCCCGAACTTTTTTCGTGACCGTGAAAATTGCCGAATTTTTGGAAGCAGTACGGCTTGCCCACATCGTGCAACAACGCCGCGAGCCGCAAATTATGTACCGGCGCGGCATTTAGCACGCACCTGAACGAGTGTTCCATAACGTCGTATTTATGATACTGTTCGGGCTGCGCAATGCCGTCGCAACCCGCTATTTCGGGAATAAGATACTTCCACAGTTCCAGTTGCTTCAACAGCCGCAGTCCGCGATATTGCGCGTTTGCAACGTCGTTGACGGTGTCCGCATACAGAATTTTATCAAGCTCCATGCGCTTGCGCTCGCTTGTGATGTCGTTCAGCCTGTCGTTCATGGCTTTTGCGGCGCGCGCCGTTTCGCCCTCTATCTTAAAGTTAAGCTCGGCGGCGAGCCGAACAAGCCGCAGCAACCGCAGTCCGTCCGACTCGAAAACGTGCTTGTTGCAGCCGCGAAGAATTTTTTGTTCCGCGTCGCGCACGCCGTTGAGCGGGTCGATAATTTCGTCGCGCTTGACGTCGTAATATATGGCGTTGCAACAAAAATCCCTGCGTTGCGCGTCGGCATTGAGATCGGTAGTAAAACTGACGTGCACGGGCGTATGCTCTCCGCCCGCCCCGTATACTTCCACGCGGAAGGGCGTATATTCGTACTTAACGCCGTCGTAAACAAGCTGCGCCGTGCCCATGCGGTGATTAACCATGTTCATGGACGTGTGCGGCGGCAAGTTAAGCGCGAGCGCGGGCACGGGACCCGCAATGTCTATATCCGTGCATTTATAGCCGCATAAATTATTGCGCACGTAACCTCCGACCACGTACACATTTTCGGCAAGACTGCTTATAAACTTGGCAGACTTCTCTTCGAGTTGAATTTTCATATACCGCGATTATACCACACGCAAATTACAAAATCAAGGCTTTTGCGCAATTTGGGAATAAATATTGACAATTCCCGCGCTCCGCTGTATAATTAACCGAAGGCGGTGAACAATGAAACGCAAATACGAAATAGCAGTGCTCTCCAAAGGCGCATACGCGCGCACGGTAAGACTGTACGTTCCCCAAAAAGCCGACCGCGCGATAATCATGCACGACGGGCAAAACGTGTTCTACGACGAGGACGCGGCGTATAAAAAAAGCTGGCGCGCAATAGACGCGCTTAAAGCGGCGGGCGTAAAAAACACGGCGATAATCGGTATCGACAGCGTCGGCGCAACGCGGAACGACGATTATTTGCCGTTCCCCACCGAACTCGACAAATACGGCTTGCCGCTATGCGGCGGCAAAGCCGAAGTATACGCGGACTATATCCAAACCATAATAATCCCCTACCTCGACAAACGCTTCGGCTTTAAGTTTTACGCCATGGCAGGGTCGAGCGCGGGCGCGAACATGACCGCATACTATGCGGCAAAACTCGATCCGCGGTTAAGAGCTTACGCCATGTTTTCCGCAGCGCTTTTCGTAAGCCCGCAAGCATACGGCAAATTTTTGAACGAAACAAAATTCGACCCAAACGCACTGTATGCCGTTTACGCGGGCGGGAGCGAACAAACGGGCGAAGTTCCCGACCCCGAAATAATCAAACAAGTGCCGCAATTATTCGTAAACGACGCGTTCGATATAACAAATGCTTTACGCGCGTCGGGCGCAACAAACATAACGCTCGACTACAATCACAACGGCGTTCACGACGAAACGTGTTGGCGCGACCCGTTTAAACTATTTGTTAAAAATTTTGCCGACCTTTAAATACAACTCGCAACCTTATCGCTCATATAATTAACGCAAACAAATAACGGCATAAGCCCGCAAGCAGCGAATCTTATGCCGTTTTATTTTGCGCCGATATTCGGTTTTGACTTTTCGCCGCGCGAGTAGTACGCGCATTGCGATTTATCACTATTTTAACAGTATGAGCATAATATTGTCGTAAGTTACGACCTTGACGGTAAGCGAAGAATTTTCCGCATTGACTGCCGCCGTTACGACGTCGAGTATCGCGCTGTCGGACAATGTAAAACCGTTTTCGGAATAGACTTCGACGCCCTGATAATTTATTGCGTACTGTCCGCCGTTCACGCCGCCCGCAATTCGGACGGACGATCGCGACTTGTACGCCTTGGCTACGTTTCTCGCTATTTCGCGCATGCGTTCGCGCTCGTTCTGCCCGCCCGCGATATAGCAGTCTATAACCGCGTCGTTAAAGGTCATGTCCTTGTACACGTTGAGCTTGCGCCGAGCCGTTGCGGGCGCGTACACGATAGAGCTTTCGTCGTTCATATAAGGTTCGTAATGCGTACTCGAAATATCCGAGTCGGTTACGAACAAATAGTCGTGCAAGCCCAGTTCGTAAACGGACGACTTGTTGCCGTCGAGCGTGAGCGAACCTTGCGAATCGCCCCACGTGCAGTCAACGACGTACCACGCGCCGTCTATAAACACCTTGTTCCAAGCATGCCCGCCGAGGTCGTATATCGACGATCCCGCCTCGCCCACGACGCGCACGCAAGGTATTCCCTCTATATTGCACATAAGCGCATACGCCTTGCTCATGCCGTCGCAAACGGCGTAAGGCGGATATACCACTCCGCCGATAGACGTACTGCCGTCGCCCAGCACGCCTTCGAGATAGTATGCCGAATACTTTTCGCCGCCCGACGATACCTCTGTCGCGGGCGTGTCGTAAGCAACCCTCCACATAATCCAGTCGTATATCGCATGCGCCTTTTGCATGTCGGTCATATCGTCCGAACAAATTTCGCGCAGTGCCGCTCGCGCAAGCTCGTACAGCGTTTCGGCGGACGATCCGGACTTGGGCAACGGCTTTACGCCGCGCTCCGCCGCAAGATACAGTTCGTCGGAATATTCGACCGCCGCGGAATATTCACGCTCGTCAATCGGAAAAACATGACTGTCGGGACGGTATTTGTTTTCGTCGTAATTGATGTGCGGAAGCACGGCGTGGAGCTGTTTGGAATACCCCTCGCCGAACATGCCCGCGGACGATTTGCGCGACGGATTGTTGACGGTATTTACTGTGAACGAAGTGCGCATAACGTTGTTTTTGAACGTCGTTTTTATGTTCTTGTACAGCCCGCTCGTCGCGGCTATCGGGAACGCGTCGTTCCACAACGCGTCCTTATCGTACATGTCGTAAGCTATATAACAGTCAAACGACACGCTCGGCTCGTTCACCGTTTTGGAGCGGAAATTAACGTAGTATTCGACAAGCTCGGTATACTCGACGTCGGACGTGACGTAAAGATCGCCGTTAAGACAGCGCGTTTCCAAGTACGGTTTTGCCGCCGACGGAAGTTGCGTAAACGTGTAATATTCGGAATACTCGCCCTCGGTTAGCGCGTCGCCGTCGCCCAGCGATTTGACGCGCACGCGATACGATCGTCTGCCGGAATCGCTTGCGCACAGCGAAATTAACTGCCCCGCGTCAAACCCGTTGCCGTCGAACAAATCTTTATACGCGGCGGAGTTTTGCGAAAACGTAGCCGCCAAGCCCGTCGGCGAAGTTATTTCCACCTGCGCGGCGCCCGCGACTTCGTACCGCACATACACATGCGGGAAAAGGTTGTCAAACTCGACCGTCGGCGCGGCGGGAGTTGCTGCCGCGCCCTTAAATACTGCGTCGGTTGAATACACGCGCACGCCGTTCACTTCGGCGGCTATCGTATGCCTGCCCGCGGCGGGTCTGTAAGAAAACGCGAGTTCCGATCCTTCCGATATAATTTTACCGTTGTCGTACCAAACAATATAATCGGGCGGGTTTGCGCCGTTGCCGTCGCCGTCCACTCGAACTTTAAAATCTATATCGGAATAGGGCGCGGCGGTTTGATTAAGCTCCCCGTCGCACTCGACCGAGGCGGTCACCGGATAGTAAACGCGCACTATTAGCGAACAGGTAAAATCTCCGCACTTCGCCGTTACAGAAAACGCGCCCGCACCTGTCGGCGTGTACTTAAACGGTTCGTCTGCGTACCCCATTTCTTTAAGCCGCCCGCCGACGTACCACGCCACGGACGAAGACGCAATACTACCGGTCGCCGTTGGCATGAACGTAATTTCGGATAGTTCGCCCATTGTTTGGACAAGCGCGCCGTCCGTTTCGACCGTAAACGCGTCCTCTTGTTTTTGTTTAACGGTCACGCGCAAAACGTCGCTGTCGTAACCCGTGCTCGCCTTTACGGTAGCCGTACCCGCGCTTTTAGCCGTAACCGTAGAGCCTGAAATCGTAACGACTTTCGGGTCGGACGAAGTCAAAGTATAGTCGGTCGAATCGCAATCTATAATGTTTGCAAGGTTGTATCTTTCGCCCACTTGTAACGTAATGCTACTGCGCGTAAAGTCGATAGAGCCGTCGCCGTCGTCCAATAAAGAACGAAAAAGCGAACACCCGCCGAGCGCAAAAACCATCACGGCGGAAATAACCGCCGCCGTCGCTACACGCAACGCTTTAAAAAACGCATGACTTTTTTTCGTCATAATTCCTCCCGTCAGCCGCGGCGCGGCGCAGTAGCCGCAACCGTAACAGTATAATCGGTGCGGTATATCGCAACCGCATTGCTCGCAAACTTTTGACCGTAAACCTTTTCCGCATACTTATCCGCCGCGGCGCGTATTTGTTCTATTACAGTCGCAACTTCGTCGTCCGTCACGTCGTCCGCCAACGCAAACTCCGCGCCCAAGGTATTGTTTATGTACGTTTCTATTCCGCCGTACACTGGCACGGACACACTGCCGATAGCGCACGCGCCAAACGCATAAGCGACAGCCGCGTCGTACATACTTTCGTCGGCTATTTCATACTTGCCCGCGTAATAATCGAAATACGCGCCGTACGCTACGCGTTTTGCCAAGTACGCCGACTTGCTCGCGTCGTAAGCCTCCAAAGCCCCGCCCTGCGGAGTCAAACCCTGTTTAATCATATACGCGTCGTCGGTAAGCAGTCCGCGGTGCGAAGTAAGCTCGCGCGCGCTCGACAACCCTATTTCGTCGAACGGAATTTTACCGCCGAAAACGTCCACGTTGTACCACCGCCCGTCGAGTTTGACTTTATTCCAAAACCTCCGTCCGCCGTCCGCCGTTGCCGACGACTCGATAACGCAGTCAATTCCCTCGATACGCGCCATAAGCGCAAACGCCTTTGCCGCGCCCTCGCTCGTAACTGCGGCGCGCCGCAGTCCGACGGACGGCACGTCAAGCTCCGCGCTTCCGAACACGCTCTCCAAAAAACGCCCGCTACCTGTCGCGCTCGGCGTTTCGGCTCGCACAATCACCCACTGCAACCAGTCGTAAACGGCATGCACCTTTTGTTCCGCAGTATAGTCCGCGCCGATTATGGAAACAAGCCTGTTGCGCGCAGAACCGTATATAACCTCGGCGGTACTCTTTTTAACGGGCGCGGGACGTATTCCGTATGCGGTCGCAAGCAGTAGCTGTTCGGAACTTTCGACCTCCGCGGATTTTTTGACGCGGTCGAGCGCAAAAACATAATTGCTCGGTCTCCGCGCCGTCTGATCGTATTCGATATGCGGCATAACGGCGTACACGCGTTCGGCGTTGCCCGCGTCGAATTTGCTCGGCGCGTTCACAATTCCGTCAAGCTCGACCGTCGCTATATGCCCGTCCGCAACAATATATGCGGACATGCCGAGATCGCTCGCGGCGGCACGCATAGCCGACGTTATTTTATTCGCGTCGCCGTCGATATAGCACCGCTCGCGCGAAGCGCCTACGGCGTAAAGCTCGGCTATGTACATCGTACCGTCCGCCTCGCTCGATATAAACGAATTGCGACACAAAACCTTTTCGTCCGCATAACGGCGCGCGGCTTCGGGATATTGAGTAAACTTAAATTCGCGCTTGCCCTCCGCGACCAGCGTAATCGCATACTCGGCGGGATTTTCGGCAAACGGTTCGATCAGTCCCTCGGCGTTAAACCGACCGCGCGAAAACCTATACGCATGCGCGGCGTCCGACCGCTCTATGTCGCGCCGCCGCCCGTCGGGCGAAACAATCGTGACGCGCACGATGGGCTCGCCGTCCGCCCAATCGATATAAACGCCGTCCGCGTCGTCGAACGTCACGCGTCCGAGCGGCGCGCGATCGCCCGTCGCCTCGACGACAATACCGTCGCCGCCCGCCACCGTCTGCGTCACTCCGTTCACCGCCAACGTAATTTTATATTCGCCAGCCGCTTGTGGAGTGAACTCGAACACGCCGAGCGCGCCCGAGACAACGCCGTTGACGCGCCACTCGTAAACGGTAGCGGGGTTAGCCGCGTCCATAATCTCGCGCGCATAAAACGTCACCGCGGAAAAATTCCCGTCGGGCTGTATAAGATTGCCGGTATATTCGACGCTCGTTTGCGTTTTGCGATAGACCTTGACGATGCGTTCCGCAAGCAAATCGCCCGATTGCGCCGCGACCGTATATTCGCCTATGCCGACAGGCGCAAACTCTAACGTACTCGACGCGCCCGTCTGCACGGTCTTGCCGTTTACGCGCCACTCTATGCCGTTAGGCAAAACAGTATCCTCGAACCGAGCCGAAAACGTTAGCGCAGAGGGCTTTTGCCCGTCGGATAACGCCTGTAAAAGTTTCCCGTCAACCTCTAAATACATGTCTTGTTCTTCGCGAGCGATAACGGTAACGGTCATAACCCCGTCGCGTCCGCCGCTCGCCGTCGTCGCACGCACCGTCGCAACGCCCGCTTTGACGGCTGTAATCACAGTGCCGCCGACCTCGACACAATCGCCGTCGGTCGAAATTTTTAAATTGTCGCGGCTGTCGTTTATTATAGGATCGAAAACGACGTAGGGCGCAACGTCGCGGCTCTCGCCTACATATAAAGTAATAGATTCGCGCGTGAACCCGACGTTCACGGCGGAAGCCGAACAGCCCAAAAAAACGCAAGCCAACGCGAGCGATATAACGCATATCGTGACGGTTTTGACCGCGACGGCAACCGTGCTGGTTAGACTGTTATGTTTTTCGGCGTATATTTTCACGAATATATTATATCAATATTCGCACGAAAAAGCAAGAGAAGCCGCGAAGTCGCGCAAAAAACCGCGGAATTTCCCGCAATACCGCGCCCGAAAAATCATTTTGCCGCACGGCGCGACATAAACTATACGGATGAAATCACTTGCAAAGGCTGTAATAACGCTGACGGCGTTCACGGTTGCGGAGCGCATGCTCGGCTTTCTGTTCAAAATCTATCTGTCGCGCGAGATCGGCGCGGTCGGCATGGGCATCTATTCGGTCGCGCTGTCCTTCTTTTTCGTACTGCTGACGCTGTTGACGTCGGGCGTGCCGCTCGTCGTGTCCAAGCTGACGGCAAAGGATAAATCGATTGGCGGCAAGATATGTTCCGCCGCGCTGATATTCGAACTGATAACGGCGGTCGTCGTGTGCTCGATAGTGCTTGCGTTCCAAAAGCCGATAGGCGCGCTGTTCGCCGAATCGCAGTCCATGACGCTTGTCATGATAATGTTGCCCGCGCTCGTATTTTCGGGCGTATATTCGGCGTTCCGCGGCGTGCTGTGGGGCGAAAAAAAGTTTACGACGGTGAGCGTCGCGGAGCTTATAGAACAGATTGCGCGCATTGTGTGTTGCGTGGTGCTGTTCGGCATTTTCAAGGACAAAATAAAAGCCGTCGCGCTATCCATGACGGTCGCGTGCCTCGTTTCCGCAATCGCCGTCGCGCTGTTCTACTTTATAGGCAAGCGCAAAATCCAATCGCCCAAAGGACACATAAAACCGCTTATAACGACGTCGTTGCCCATAACGTTCTCGCGCACGACGTCCAGCGTAAACAACTACATAATAGCGATAGCCGTGCCCTTCCTGCTCATGACAAGCGGACTGAACTCCGAACAGTCTATGTATATATTCGGTTCGTGCGTGGGCATGGCGTTGCCGCTGTTGTACCTGCCCATCACTGTTGTGGGGTCGCTTGCGTTCGTAATGATCCCTACTCTGTCCGAAGCGTATGCGCACGGCGACAAAAAAAGCATGTGCCGCCAGATAGAGAGCGCGCTGTCGTTTTCGGTAATAGTTGCGGCGGTGATTCTGCCCGCATACGCCGCGCTCGGCGGACCGCTCGGAACGTTCATATACAACAACACCGACGCGGGAATATTTCTCAAAAAATCGGCATGGCTGTTGTTGCCGCTGTCGTTCGAGAACATAGCCTCGTCCATGCTCAACTCGCTCGACCTCGAAAAGAAATCGCTTATAAACTACCTGATAGGCGCAGCGACCATGTATATAATTTGCTTCGCGTTTTATTCTCGGTTTAACATAGACGTGTTTATGATAGCTTTCGGCGTAAGCCTGATTGTATCGTCCGTGCTCGACGTTATAGACATAAAACGAAGAACGGGCATAAAGCTGTCGTTTTTCCGCCCGCTGTTAATATGCCTCGCGGCGGCATACCCCGCATGGCTGTTTACCGACTATGTGTTTTCGATAATTTCGGGCACGGTGTTGCCTATAATCATAGCGGGCATAGGCGGCGTAAGTTTTTCCGCGCTTGCGGCGGTCGTGTTCGGCGCGATAGACTTTGACGTGACCATCGGCAAAACCCGCAAAAAAAGAAAATTATCGCGCCGCAAAGCGAAAGTATCTTAATTTGCTTTACTTTGAGCGGGCGTTGTGCTAATATTTAATTACTATAAACGTCCGACGAAGCGCAACGCAAGTTAAACAACGAAGGACAAAAATAAAGGAGAAGCCCGACATTGATTAACAATCAACAGGAAATTGCGACTCCGGACATAAACAATACGAAAGCTCGTAAGGTCCGCTCGCACTCACTCACCTTCGGCACGACCAAATGGCTGACTTACGCGGGGGTGTATTCCGCCCTCGCTATCGCCATGAAACTAATCGGTCAGTACCTCACCCTCACCCCAAGTTTCAAAATTACGCTGATTTACGTAATTTGGCTCATGGCAAGCGCGACCCTCGGCGCAATCGGCGGCAGCGCCGTATGCTTCACATCGGACGTACTGGGCGCGATAATAGTCCCCAAAGGCGCAATGAACCCTTATCTGATTATCGGCAATGTGCTTTACGGAATTATCGGCGCGCTCGTATTCAGGTATTTCCCTATCAAAAACTACGCCGTCAAGTTTATAGCGGCAGGGATTGCATGCACCTTGTTCTGTACGTGTATAGCCAACTCGCTCGCACTGTTTTACTCGTATAAGTATTATCAAACGCTCACGTTCTGGCAATATTTTGTCGCGTACCGCGCACTCCAACCGGTGGTAGCTATAATCAACATAGCAATTACGGTCGGCATGATCCCGCTTATGACGCGCCTTAACCTATTGCCGCCGTTGCGCAAAACAAAAAAAGACGGAGAGGAAAATAACGATGCCTAATATCTCTATCAAAATGCTCGAAGGTCGCACCCAAGCCCAAAAAGAAAAACTTGCGCGCGACCTTGTGGAAGTGCTGTCGCGCGACCTCGGCGCGGACAAACATTGGATAACCTGCACTATCGAGGACTACACCGCGGAACAGTGGCAGGACGTATTCAAAACCGAAATCGCGGAAAAGCCCTCCGAAGTCGTCTATAAAAAACCCGAGTACGACCCGAAAATATTGCTGTAATAAATGCAATAACCTTATACCGCCGCTCCTATCCTGCGGCGGTTTTGCTTTACCATTTTGCGGCGGTTCGCCTTGATTTCTCGACAAGCTCGAAATAATGGGAGTATAAGCATTTCTTTTCTATATACTCTAATCAAGTTTTGCTCTTCGCAAAACTTCCGCAACTATTATCTTTTATCTATTATTTATTATCTTAATCCCCCCATCATTTCGACCGAAGTGAGCGCCAGCGAACGTAGCGGAGAAATCTATGCATTAGCCGCACACATCAAAAGTCTTGCGCAAAGCGCAAGACTTTTTTACTAACCTCTTTTCCAATAATACAATGCCGCGGTCAATAGTCGTGCCGCGCTCGCTTTGTCTATAAGCGCAGACGATTCTATTTGCTCGACTTCGCCTGAAAAGTCTGCGGTCTTACTGCGTTGCCAACCCTCGGTGTTTTTAAATTCGACGCTTGTAAGTTGCTTACAGCTATAAAACGCTTGATTGCCTATGCTGACGACGCTTGCGGGGATAACTACTTCCGTCAATGCGCCGTGACTGCCGAACGCACTGTCGCCTATCGTCATAATGCCTTCGCCCAAAGTCAACGCCGTCAACGACGCAGAGCCTACGTTAGCTTTAAACGCATAGTTCCCGATTGTCTTGACAGACCCGCCTATTACAATCGATTGTAAACTCTTACAGCTCTCAAAAGCTCTTTCGCCTATCTCCGTAACCGTTCCGCCTATTTCCACCGTTTTAATCTGACAGCAACCGTAAAAAGCGAACGCTTTGATTTTGGTTATGCCGCTGTCGATAACAAGGTTTTCACCCAGCTTAACTCCGTTTATATACAATTCCGTCGTGTCTTTGCAAGAAAGCGGATTGCACATTCTGTTGGCATATTCTATATCCAACCAAGTCTCCATGCTTCCGACATTTACCTGCGAAATAGAACGGCAACTGCGGAACGCATCGTCCTCTATCTTTTTGATACCGTCGCCCAGCGTTAACGATTTGCCTTGATACCCGTAAAACGCATACGTGCCTATGACCTCGACGCCGTCGGGGATAATTACGTCGGCAGTGCAAGCATAGAACGCGGTAGCGGCAATAGCCTTTGTTTGCGAGTTAAGCTCCAAAGCCGAACCGTCGCTCGGCGCAACGACCGTTTTCACCAAAAGATAAGGGTTTGCCGTACTGCCTATGTACCAAACGTTATCTTCGTAAGTGTATTCCATGGCGTCGCCGAATTCGCAACCGTAAAACGCCAAACCGTCTATATACGTAACGCTGTCGGGTATACGTATTTCCGTAATACCGGTTCCGTAAAACGCATACGCGCCGATTGTCTTTACACTATTGCCTAACGTCACTTGCGCAAGTTGCGCTTGATCGCTAAACGCATACGCGCCGATTGCCGTAACGCCATCCGAAACAACGACCGACGTTACTGCCGCTTCGATGTCTTTAAAAGCGGCGTCGGCAATGGCGTAATCGTGTCCGTTTATGCTGTCGGGCAAGACGAGTTCTACCGCGCTCCCGTTATAACGCGTAAGATAATAATTGCCGTTCTTAACGGCGAACGAATAATCGCCCAAACTCGTCGTATAATCGTAGTCGTTGAGATTGCCTTTGCTGAACACGAAGTGCGCCTTTTCCGCTATCCCGCCGTGAGTGGTTGCGCCTTTTACTATATCGAGCGCAGAATTATTGTAAACCGTGCCGAGCGCGTCGCAATACATAAACGCATTATCCGAAATCTCGGCGACGTTCGCACCCACAGTTACGGTGCGCAACGCCGTATTGTTGTAGAACGCACTGTTGCCCACGGCAGTAACGCCGTCGCCGATGTCTATGGACGTTATGTATTTATTATCGTAAAAAGCATAGGCGCGCACGGTATATGCGCCGCCGTCGCAAGCGCTCGGCAACACAACGTCCGTCGTTTCGCCGTCGTACTTGACAAGATATTTGTCCGAACCGAGTGAATAAAACGTAAATCCGCCGTCCGCTTTTTTAAGCGCGCTGTCCGTCGCGCTCGTTTCGACGCGCAAAGCGTTTTTAGCAAATGAATATTCGGAAATATCCAGGCTCGAATAGTTATACACTTCGACCAACCTGCGGTCGCCCGTGAACGCTCCAATACCGATATTATTCAAACCTTTGCCGAGTTCGAGCCGCACTATACCGTTGCAGTCGTAAAAAGCGTTCGCGCCCACTGTTTCGACCGAATCGCTCAACTTTACGCTATTGAGCGCGTCGTAACCGTAAAACGCATAATTCTTAATCTGCGTAACGCCGTCGGGAACAACAAGGTCAACTACGGGACTATCGTTAAGATACAAAGCCTTTGCACGGTACAGCGGATTTGACTGCGAATTTTCAAAGTCTATATCGAGCCATGCTTTAACGTTCCAAATATCCACGCGTTCCAAGTCGCTGTCTTTAAACACATCGGCGGCTATTTCTTTGATAGAATCTGGTATGCTCACTCGCGTAGCCGACTTGTCCTTTAACGCCGTTATCTTATGTCCGCCGCTCACTCGCTCGTACTCGAACGCATCGAGTTCGGCATAAGTACAAACTTTGCACACCCCTCCGACGTATTCGTGCCCGAGCACGTCGCTTATCACGTCGTGACCGCAATTTGCTTTATGCCAGTGCCCCGACGCATCACTTTCCCAAGCGTCGGAATAAGTGTGTTCGTGAATAGGCGGTTCGGGCGGAGATGACGGGGTTGAGTTACCGCAAGCAACCGCAGAAGGCACAATAAGCGCGCCGACCGCCGCCAGCGAAATGATTGCAATCGATTTTTTCTTCATGTTTTTCCTCCAAACAGAATATATTTGAAGTTATGTACCGCGCAATTTTTTTCGACGCTTTACATAACTTCTTATCCGCTTTTTATTGTACAATGCCCCCCTCCCCTGTCAAGCCATTTAGGCACATATCTTTCACCTTTTTTTCTTATTTTGCAATTTATTTCCGTTGCGTGGCACTTACTGCTCGATTGGACTTATGCACAATCACAAAAATACTCAATACAAAAAATCCGTTCCTTGCCTGTCGCAATGGAAACGGATATACAACGAATAATTTATATTGCGTTTAAATTAAAGACTGCGATTTTCGTAAATCCAAAAGTACATCATTTGAACTTGCGAATAGTACACTTCGCGCAGAATTTCGCCCGTGTCGGGGTCTTTTTCGGGTTCGCCCGTGTCGGGATTTATCGGTATAACAACATCGCTCTTGTTGCCGTCGTCATAACTGCCCGTACCGTTGGACGCGCCGTTAAACTGCAAGTACGCGTTATTGAAAAATTGGAATATGCGCCCCACTATATCGGGTTGAGAGTTCCAGTATTTTATGGCGTATCTGCGCTCGATCGAAACGCGCTTGCTTATGCCGACGCCCAGCTCGTTATACGCCGCATTGTCGCCGAACAGCAACATTGTTTCCAACAGGTTATCAAACGATGCGTAATACCCGCAATAGCGTAAATACCCGTCGTCCGACGACAGCAAAATATATCGCGCCAACAGATCGGCGTCGCCTTCGCGCTGCACGCCCTTTGCGTGCGCAAGCTCGTGCGCGGCGGTGATTGTCACGGTGGACGGCGGAGCGTCTGTATTTACGGTAGCCTCGCCGAACGGCAAAAACGTTACGCCCGTCGTCAATGTGTCCGACAAAAACCAACTGTTTACTACGGGTTTAATTCGCGGCGTGTACGCGGTAAAATACGGGTCGTCAAGCCTTGAATATTCCTTGACCAAAATGTCCGCAAGTTCCGAAATCGTGTAAGGGCAAATCACGCAACCGTTTTCGTCGCGGTCGAACGTATCAGCAAGACGGTTGTAGTCTGCCAAAAAATATTCCACTGCGGCGCGCGCCTGCGTTTGCGAATAGTCCTTACCCGCTTGCGGCACGGGCATGGGCGCGCGGTAGTACCCGAACCCCATTGACAGCGCGTAAAGATTAAGCACATACGCTCCGCCCACGCACAGCGACAGCACGCCGATTAAAATTCTTTTGAACTTCGCCGTGCACAGATTGATAAACAGTCTTACGAGCAAAAACGCGCCGACAATCAAGCCCGACACTATAAACAGTTCGAGAACGGAAAACGGCAACCAATCCGTGAGCGTGCCGATAACTTTTTCCCAGCCTGCCTGCACGTGCGTCGTCCACCACTCCGCAACCGCTTCACTCTCGCGCACGTCTAACATTACAAGCAACGGAACGCACAGCGCGCAAAAAATCGCCGCCAGGTTAAACGGCAAGCGGCGCAACGCAAACTTTACGTTTTGCGCGCGGAAACCCTGCGGCGTATATCGACGCGCGCGCATGCGGCGCGGTCTTATAAATCGGGCGTGAGTTTGTTCGACGCGTTCCATACCCGTAATTATACCCCAATCCCCGACGTTTGTCAACGCGCAACCGTTTTAATCGAATTTTAATCTTTCCGTAATATTAGTATTATTTTCCGCGTGTATTATATAGTTACGGATATTGACAAAATGCGTGCAAGTTTGATATAATATCCGACAGGAGGTTATGAGCCGTGTGGTGGAATTCGATGTCAACATTTCAACAGACAATGTTTATCATTGCCTGCGTTGCGACTTTCTTACTTGTATTGCAAATACTTATGATGCTTATAGGCGGCTCGAACGACGCGGACGCGATTGGCGGGGGGCTGACCGACGGCGGCGACGGGTTTGACCTCGCGGACGGCGCAGACGGCGACTTTTCGGGCGACATTCCGTCCATGCTCGACGGCGGCGGGTCCGTCGGCGATTCGGGGGCTAACGACGGCGCGCCCGACGTATCCGATACGGGCGGCGGAGCTTTGGCGGCGTTCGGACTGCGGCTTATAAGCCTGCGTTCGATTATCGCGTTTCTCGCTATCGGCGGTTGGGTCGGCTACACGCTGTGCTATTCGCTCGACTGGTACTACTCGCTGATTGTCGCGCTGGTCTGCGGTTTTGCGGCGGCGTGCGGCATGGCGGGCGCAATGCTGGGCATGGAAAAAATGCAGAGCAGCGGCAACCTCAATCCGCAAAACGCAGTCGGAAAAATCGGCACGGTGTATCTTACCGTTCCGCCCGCGCGCCAAGGTCACGGCAAAGTGAACGTGCTTATTCAGGAACGCTACACCGAATACGAAGCCGTCACCGACGACGGCGATCCGCTTCCGACCGCTGCGGAAATAAAGGTATTAAAGCATATCGGCGCAAACGTCCTGCTCGTCACCAAGTACAAAAAGCCCTCGATTACAATCGAAACTGTCAAATAACACATCAAAGGAGTGTAAATCTTTATGCAAATGTCTTTCTCTTCCCTCTCAAACGGCGCAATAGGCGGAATCGTCGCGATTGTCGTCGTAGCCGTTTTGCTCGTGATAATTCTTATCGCAACGCTCGCGACGCGGTACAAAAAGTGCCCGCCCGACAAAGTTATGGTTATTTACGGTAAGGTCGGCAAAGCGCCCGACGGCACAGCGCGTTCGTCCAAGTGCATACACGGCGGCGCGGCGTTCGTATGGCCGTTCTTTCAGGCGTACAGCTTTCTCGACCTTACGCCCATGTCCATACAGGTAGATCTTAAAAACGCGCTTTCGCGGCAAAACATACGTATCGACGTGCCGTCGCGCTTTACGGTCGGCATTTCCGTCGAGTCGGGCGTCATGCAAAACGCCGCCGAGCGTCTGCGCGGTTTGCCGTTGAGCGAAATACAGCGGCTCGCCGAGGACATTATCTTCGGTCAGCTCCGCTTGATAGTCGCCACCATGGACATCGAGGAAATCAACACCGACCGCGACAAGTTTTTGGAAGCGGTATCGATTAACGTCGAGGGCGAGCTCAAAAAGATTGGCTTGCGCCTAATCAACGTCAACGTCACCGACATTACCGACGAATCGGGGTACATCGAGGCGCTCGGTAAAGAGGCGGCGGAAAAAGTTATAAACGACGCAAAGAAGTCTGTTGCGGAAAAACACCGCGACGGCTCGATCGGCGAAGCCAACGCCAACCGCGACGAACGTATACAGGTCGCCGCCGCCAACTCCGAAGCTATCGACGGCGAAAACAAATCCAAAGTTCTCATCAGTCAATCCAACGCCAAGCTGCGCGAGGCGGAAGCCGAAGCCAACCGTTTGGCGCAGAGCGCGGAATTTATAGCGCAAGCAAAAGCCAACGAAGAAGCGTACAAAGCCGAACAACAAGCGGAAACGGAACGTGCAAAACGCGAGCGTGCGACGCTCGAAGCGGACGTTCTCGTAAACGCCGAAATCCAAAAGCAAAAAGCGGAAATCGAGGCGGAAGCCGTTGCGGAACGCATACGCAGACAGGCGCAGGGCGAAGCGGATGCAGAATACGCCAAGCGCGTTGCGGAAGCTAAAGGTCAGCTCGAAATCCTTACCAAACAGGCGGAAGGCTTTGGCAAGATTATAAGCGCAACGGGCGGCAAGAGCGACGACGCGGTCAAGATGCTTATCGCCGACAAAATTCAAGACCTTGTCGCACTCCAAGTGGACGCTATCAAAAATCTTAAAATCGACAAGGTCACTGTTTGGGACAGCATGAACGGCGAAAAGCCGACAACCGCAAACTTCCTTTCGGGCATGCTCGGCGCGGTTCCCCCGCTCAACGAACTGTTTAAAATGAACGGCATGGAACTCCCCTCTTACCTCGGCAAGGTCAACGACGGCGACGGCGAAAAACCGCAGGAAGTCAAGTACACGACCATGCCCAAGACCGATAAAAAATCCAAATAACAAACCGTTGCAAAACAACAAAAACGTCGGTTGAAACACGCCGACGTTTTGCTTTGCGATTTTTATTCCGCCCTGACTTTTCTATTCTTCGCTCATTGCGTACTTGACCGAAATCTTGCTTATTCGGTAAGAATAGAACAGCATCGCCGCGACATAGCACACGACAAACGCGGCGAGTGCAATAAGAAACACAGGCACGTCAAACCCGTATTCGGGCATGTCCAATGCGTCTTTAAACACGACGTTAATCATTACGTTCATAAGAACATACTGATAAACAGTGCCGACGGTAAACCCGATTAACGCAAACGGAACGTAACCCGCGAGCAACGCCGCCGAACACTCCGTTTTGGAATATCCAAATGCCTTCATTACGGCAATATTGCGTTTGTTGCTGTTTATCACCGTCGTAACAGCCATTATTAACGCCACGACAGCCAAAACGCAACCGATCGACAAAATCATCATACTCATGCTAACGCCGCTGTAATCGAACATAGACACGCCCATTTGTATCATTGCCGCAAAGCAAAAACACGCGAACGCAATAAAAAACACCGCCGATTTTTTGCCGCGCAAAGTCGCGCCGCACATTTCAAACAAAAAGGGCTTGTCGGTTATCTTGCCCGTCTGTTTTGCTTTGTGTTTGCGCCGCCGCTCGCCGCGCAACAACTCCGCGGGAGTCCTACGCAAAGCTATCGCGGCAAACGCGCACGCGAGCGCTCCGAACACCACGGACGGCGCAACGACAAGCGCGACAAGCAACTCCGCGTGAAAACGTATCTGCGTCGGCGGCATGCCACTAATCGTCATTTCTTTGTAAATGTACGGCATAACCGCAAAACCCGCGGCGTGCCCGATTGCCGCGCCGATGAGCACGCTCAACCCAAACACCCAAAACCGCAACGCGAGCGCGGCGGACGAATAGCCCATCGCTTTAAGCATGCCCAGCCGCTTGCTTTCGCTGTCGATAAACAACTTGATGTAGAATGCAAGCATGCCCGCCGTCAGCAAGCCGAGCACCCCGCCCGTAATTAAACACGTAAACTTCGCCGTGACGATTTGCGCGTCAAACAGTTCTTTCATACCGCCGACAGCGTCGGGAGCCAACGACCTAACGTCCAAATAATAATTAGTAAAAAACGTGCAAACGAACACCGCGCAACACGTCACTATCGATATGCCTATCAGCTTTATTCCGCTCTTAACGCTTACTATCATATATTTACCAACCTATTTCGTAAGCGGATTTGGGCGCGGCGTTGCGCGAGATTTCGGTTATTTTACCGCTGTTCATGCTTATAACTGCGTCTGCCGTTTCTGCGATATTTATATTATGCGTAACCGCGAGCATGGTAAAGCCGAGCTCATGCTTTAATTTTATTATGTAATCGAGCACGCTCCTGCCCGTGGTTTCGTCGAGCGCGCCCGTCGGCTCGTCGAGAAACAGTATTTTGGGATTTTTGGCAAGCGCGCGAGCAATGCAAACGCGCTGCTGCTCCCCGCCGGATAGCTCGCGCGGCAGGCTTTTCAGCTTATCCGCAAGCCCGACCGCGGCTATTATGTCGCGATAGTTTCTGTTGCCCGCAAGTTGCGCGCCCAACTTGACGTTACCGTCTACGGTCAAATTATCGGACAGATAGTATTGCTGGAATATAAATCCCACGGCTTCGCGGCGAAACGCCGTCAGCTGTTTGTCGGTCATTGCCGAAATGTCGCGCCCGTCGCATACTATTCGCCCGCCGTCCGCGCGTTCCAACCCCGACAGCACAGTCAACAACGTAGTCTTACCCGAACCCGACGCGCCGAGCAAAACCGCAAACTCGCCGTCGGCAACCTCCAAAGAAACACCTTTCAATACTTCCGCATTGCCGTAATTCTTAACGACGTTTTCCGCAGCTATCATTATTCGCGCCCTCCTATAATACCGTGATTATCAACGGTTTAAGTATATACCGCGCGACGGCGACAGTCAAGTTATATGTGTTGTAAAACTGGAAAAATTTTTTTCGGCGCGGCGCATAATATGCCGAAAACGGCGCAATATAATAGTGTAAGACGTTACGGGTTTACGATAAGTTTATTGAACTACTTTGATATTACTTCCTACTCCACTGCGTTTTACAGACGGTTCGCTTAAAAAGACGAAAGCGAAAACGAAAATTCCCACGATACTCGTTATTGCGGGATTTTTTCGTTTTTTGATTATTCGATATTGCAATATCGCCAAAGTCGTGATATAATTCTATCGAAAACTATCGAGGCAGGTGCGCATGAAAATTTTGGTAACGGGCGGAACGGTTTTCGTTAGCAGATATGCGGCGGAATATTTTATTGCCCGCGGGCATGACGTTTTTGTTCTGAACCGCGGCTCAAAACCTCAACCCGCGGGCGCAACGCCCGTAATTGCCGACAGAAACGACTTGCGCAACTTATTAAAACGCCATTACTTCGACGCGGTTTTGGACGTGACGGCGTACAACGCGAACGACGTAAATAATTTACTCGACGCGCTCGGCGACTTCGGCAAATATGTGCTTATAAGTTCGAGCGCGGTTTATCCCGAATGGGCGGCGCAACCGTTTACCGAAAACACGGCTACGGGCATAAACAAATTTTGGGGCGACTACGGCTTGGGCAAAATCGACGCGGAACGCGCGCTGTCGTCACGCGTTCCCGACGCATATACCGTTCGCCCGCCATACATTTACGGCGAATATAACAACGTGTACCGCGAAGCATTTATGTTCGACTGCGCTACGCGCGACTTGCCCGCATACATACCCGCAGACGAAAGTTTCAAACTTCAATTTATTCACGTCGAAGACGTTTGTCGTTTTGCGGAAGTTCTAATTACAACAACGCCCGAACAACGCGTGTACAATATAGGTACAGCGCCGGTGAGCGGGATCGAATGGGTGCGAGCTTGCTATGCCGCGGCGGGCAAAGCTCCGCGCGTTTATACCGTCGGCAACGACGTAGAGCAACGCAGTTATTTTCCCTTCTATGCCTATTCATACGCCCTCGACTGCTCGGCGGCATACAAACTCTCCCCGCCGACAATAGAGCTTACAGACGGGCTGAAACGCGCCTACGCGCAATATTGCGCGCTCGGCTATGAGATTAAACGCAAAGATTACCTGCAATTCATAAAAGAAAATTTACAAGTGTACGAATAATCGGGCAAATTCTGCGCAATATAAAAGTGTAAAGCAATTAACTTTTATTACGCCGAAAAAGATTTAAATTCGCTTTACAAATAAAATCGCTATTACAGCGACAATGAAAAATCCGCTCTGCATAAGCATTGCGGATTTTTTCGACAATCACAGATTTGTTTCTTTCGTGTATGTGCTTTTATTATTCGTTTGACGTTTCACCCGAATACGCACCAAGCACGGAAATCATAGCAATAACCTAAATCAACGAAGAATGTATTACATAATTAGCGGTAGCTTTGTTTGTCGCAATGGGAATATCGTATACGACGGCAATGCGCAAAAGAGCTTTTACGTCGGGATCGTGCGGTTGCGCCGCAAGCGGATCCCAAAAGAATATAACGACGTCAATCTTTTTTTCGGCTATCTTCGCGCCGATTTGCTGATCGCCGCCGAGCGGACCGGAAAGATACCGCTTGACGTTAAGCCCCGTCGCTTCGGAAATAAGCCGCGCTGTCGTGCCCGTACCGCAAAGATTAAACTTTTCAAGCGCGGCGCGATTATTCACTGCCCAGTTTACTATATCGGGCTTTTTATTGTCATGCGCGATTAACGCGACGGTCTTTGTCTTTTCCATAACATCGTTTCTCCGAGCACGCGCAAATGCCTTGCGCATACGGTATAAGCATATAACAAATTTGCGCGTTTGTCAATACGTAAACGAAAATCGCCCGAACGCTTTGCATAAAATTTAAAATATTTTGATATGGCGCGCATAATAGTTCGAAGACTGCGCAATATAATATTGTAAAGCAAATATGTTTTAGCAACCGAAAAACACGCTTTACAATAAATCGCAATTATGCGAACGGAAAACTCCTCGACTTTAATTCCTTATCGTCGAGGTTTTTTCTTATTAAATGCTTAGACCGTGACGCAAAATATTTACCAATTACAATTACATTTAGGATTTAAACAAATGTGGCGCGTCGTATATTTATTGCCCTTTGACCCAATATAATCGATCCGTTCGTCTTGCGATAACAATCGAATATCTGTCTTTCCGCACTTTGGACACGTAAGCGGATAAACAGTGCTTTTAATATCAAATGACGGAATATTTTTAATACTGTATTCGGGCGGATTTCTTAATTGAGTAACCGTAATATAACGATAACCGACAATTATATTTTCCGACCAATCACGCGGCAATAAAATTTGATCCGCTCCGCCGCTTAAAAACGTCCCGCCTTTGGTTGTTACGGGCGCGACTTTACCTATATTCAAAATCGTACCTTTCGGCACTATGATTTTAGCTTCATAAGCATGAGAATTTAACCAAGCAGGCTCTAATGCCAGTCTGATTTTTGCGTCTATTCTCGATTCCGCAAACTCCGTGGTGACGAACGCCCCGTTCGCAAAAGATCCCACAACGCGCGCGTTTCCCTGTTCGTCCGTAAAATATTCTCCTTTATATCTGCCAAACACCCTGTAAAGACATAGCGGCTTTGTAACTATCGCAGTATAATATCTACCGTGCAAAAAACTATCCGCAACGGAATTCGGCAAATTTTGCTTCACTATTCGCTTAACTCTCCCGGCAAGGCGCGTTCTGTAATGTTTATTAAACGCGCCCGATTTGTAATTAACTTCCGCATCAAAATCGTACAAATTCATTTTTTCCTCACATACACGATAATGTTACAGGACTTCCAATGTATTATAACACTAAACAACCGACAAAACAATATGATTTCGCCGATACAATTTAATTTTTTAAAAGCGAGTTATTGCACGATAAACCGCACGACAAACTTTCCATTACAAATAGCGAATATGAATATAATTAACAGCTACCCGCATATGCCAAACAATTAGCAAAACAAAAAAGACCGCGTTTATAAAACACAGTCTTTTCGTAACACACAGTTTAGTGATAGATTTAAGCGAACCGATAATCGATTGAGAACTGAATTTTGTTTTTAGCAACCTACTCTAATTGTAGGTTCCTTAAAGGAGGTGATCCAGCCCCACGTTCTCGTAGGGCTACCTTGTTACGACTTAACCCCAGTCATTGGTTTTACCTTAGGCGGACGCTTCCTTTGCAGGTTGGCGTGACCGACTTCGAGTACCCCCAACTCCCATGGCTTGACGGGCGGTGTGTACAATCCCCGGGAACGCATTCACCCCGACGTGCTGATTCGGGATTACTAGCAACTCCAACTTCATGTGGGCGGGTTGCAGCCCACAATCCGAACTGAGAACGCTTTTTTGAGATTGGCTGGGCCTTACGGCTTTGCAACTCTTTGTAGCGCCCATTGTAGCACGTGTGTAGCCCAAGACGTAAGAGGCATGATGATCTGACATCATCCCCACCTTCCTCCGTGTTATCCACGGCAGTCTTTCCAGAGTCCCTAACTTAATATTGGTAACTGGAAATAAGGGTTGCGCTCGTTGACGGACTTAACCGAACACCTCACGGCACGAGCTGACGACGACCATGCACCATCTGTTTTTGTGCCCCGAAGGGAGGCCTGCTTTCACAGGCTGTCACGCAATGTCAAGTCTTGGTAAGGTTCTTCGCGTTGCATCGAATTAAACCACATGCTCCGCTGCTTGTGCGGGGACCCGTCAATTTCTTTATGTTTTAACCTTGCGGCCGTACTCCACAGGCGGGATACTTAATGCGTTAGCTACGACACGGATGGGCAAGCCACCCTCGTCTAGTATCCATCGTTTAGGGCGTGGACTACCAGGATATCTAATCCTGTTTGCTCCCCACGCTTTCGAGCCTCAACGTCAGTTACAGTCCAGTGAGCCGCCTTCGCCTCTGGTGTTCCTCCTAATATCTACGCATTCCACCGCTACACTAGGAATTCCACTCACCTCTCCTGCACTCTAGCGAGTCAGTTTTAAGTGCAATTCTGCGGTTAAGCCGCAGGCTTTCACACTTAACTTGACAAGCCGTCTACACTCCCTTTACGCCCAGTAATTCCGGACAACGCTAGCCCCCTACGTATTACCGCGGCTGCTGGCACGTAGTTTGCCGGGGCTTTCTTACAGGGTACCGTCATACTTCGTCCCCTGCGACAGAGCTTTACAATCCGAAGACCTTCATCGCTCACGCGGCGTTGCTGGGTCAGAGTTGCCTCCATTGCCCAATATTCCCCACTGCTGCCTCCCGTAGGAGTTTGGACCGTTTCTCAGTTCCAATGTGGCCGATCACCCTCTCAGGTCGGCTACCCATCACAGTCTTGGTGGGCCGTTACCTCACCAACTAACTAATGGGACGCGAGCCCATCTTAAACCGATAAATCTTTTACCCCTCTCCGATGCCGAAGTGTGGTCTTATGCGGTATTAGCACCTATTTCTAAGTGTTATCCCGCAGTTTAAGGCAGGTTGCTCACGCGTTACTCACCCGTCCGCCGCTAAATATGGGAGCAAGCCCCCATATTCCGCTCGACTTGCATGTGTTAAGCACGCCGCCAGCGTTCGTCCTGAGCCAGAATCAAACTCTAAAATAATTGTATAACCAAAGGGACAAGCCCTTAAAGCTATCTATAATAAAGTAACCGATTCCTTCTCAAAAACATACTGACATAAAATAATTGACTTTGTTTTTAAAAAAGTTCAATTCGCTAAAATCTATTCACTTGTTAATGTGCTTGCTGTCTGCTTTCGTCGGACAGCTTTGTTAGTATAGCAAACCCCATATTTAATGTCAAGCGTTTTCAACAAATTTTTTAAAAAATTTTTAAAATTTTTTTCGACGCGGTTTTTAGGCTTTTTTGCTACGCTAATATATAAAATTGCAACGATACAATATCGTCGTCGCCCTCGCCTTTTCCTGCTATATACACTCACCTATTATAAACCTTATATAATATAAGCAGCATATAGGCTTGCATTGGATACCACCCCATAACTCAATCGCACGTCCTCGCCGCAACAAGGCGTTATGTTAAATTACTTGCCTTTTATTTTCGACAGTGGTATAATAATAAAGTTATGCGTATAGACAAATTCCTAAAAGTTTCCAGACTGATTAAGCGACGCACCGTCGCGGCGGAGGCTTGCGACGCCGGCAAGATTTACGTAAACGGCAGGCAGGTCAAACCCGCGTGCGTTATAAAAATCGGCGACGTCGTGGAAGTTCGGCTGGGAACGCCCATAAAGTTCACCGTAAAGTCGTTGAACGAAAAAGCGTCGAAGGAGGACGCGCACACATTGTATGAAATCCAAAACTGATTGCAATGTCTGTGCGGCGACGGTCGGCGCAGTTATACTGTGCGCCGGCAAGGGCGAGCGAACGGGACTGACATATAACAAAGTATTACACATGCTCGGACAAAAAACCGTGCTCGAAACGACACTCGACGTTTTTTCGGGCATAAACTCTATAACCGATATTACGGTCGTAGCGTCCGACGCCGACTTTTCCCGTATCGAGGAAATAGTCGCCGACTATCCGCGCACGACCGTTGTAAAAGGCGGCGATACGCGCGCGCAAAGCGTTTATAACGGGCTTAAAGCTCGCCCGTGCGATATAGTAGTCATACACGACGGCGCGCGTCCGTTCGTGACCGAAGATTTAATATTGCGTTCTATAAAATCCGCCGTCGAGCACGGCAGCGGAATTGTTGCGGTGCTTTCGGTGGATACGGTAAAGCGCGTAAATTCAGACGGAGAGGTGCAAAGCCTGCCGCGCGCCGAGCTGTATAACATGCAAACGCCGCAGACTTTCAGATATTCGGAAATTTTGAGCGCATACGAACGCGGCGCGGCTAACTGTACGGACGACGCGGAGGTATACGCCGCGGCGGGATATTCCCCTCGCCTTATCGAGGGAAATTACGACAATATAAAAATCACCGTAGCGAGCGACCTTTATCGCAGTCTTCCACGTTCCTGTCGAATAGGCGCGGGTTTCGACGTGCATAGGCTCGTAAAAAACAGACCGCTTATTCTCGGCGGCGTCAATATAGAATACGACCTCGGTCTTGACGGACATTCCGACGCGGACGTTTTGACGCATGCGATAATGGACGCATTGCTATCCGCAGCGGGGTTGCCCGATATAGGCGTGCTGTTCCCCGACACCGACGATAAGTTTCTCGGCGCTTCGTCTATCGAATTGCTTAAAGACGTGACAAACCGAGTAAAAAAACGCGGACTGACCGTCGGAAATATTTCGGCGGTAGTAGCGGCGCAACGCCCCAAGCTCGCGCCCGCTATTCCGGAAATTCGCAAGCGTTTGGCGGAGGCTATGAATATCGAAGTCGAGCAAATAAACGTTTCCGCAACGACGACGGAGGGACTGGGGATTATAGGTAGCGGCGAAGCCATGTCGGCAAACGCCGCATGTATACTTACGGAGTGTGCAAACAAATGAGCGGTGATCGACCTAAAATAAAAAAACAACTGCGCATGCGCCCCATGCTTATAGTGTTGTTGGGCTTTCTTGCAGTCATGTTTGTAGGCGCGTTTTTCCTCGCCCTGCCCGTTTCCAATACCGACGGCGAATGGCTGAACTTTAACGACGCGATATTTACATCGGCGAGCGCAGTATGCGTTACGGGATTGGTCGTACGCTCCACTACCGTCGATTTTTCCGCATTAGGGCAAGTTATTATACTTATTCTTATACAAATAGGCGGACTCGGCGTAATGACGTTGGCGACGCTCGTATTCATGATAATCCGCAAGCGCATAACTCTCAAAGACCGCGTAACCTTGCAAGAAGCACTCGGACAGGATCGAATAAAAGGCATCGTCAAGCTTGTGCGCAATATCGCGATAATGACGGGCGCGATCGAGCTTGCAGGCACGCTGCTCTTGCTGCCATTCTTTTGTACGAAGAACGGCAGTATAGGTATTTGGCAAGCTATATTCACATCGGTATCGGCATTTTGCAACGCCGGCTTCGATATACTCGGCTCGAAAGCTGCTCCGTACGCATCGCTGACGGATTTCAAGGGCAATGCCGGCGTGTTGCTTATCGTTGCGGCGCTCATAACGCTCGGCGGGCTCGGCTTCACCGTTATACACGACATATTTTCATGCAGATTTCGTTTTAAAAGGTTTAAGCTTCACACAAAAATAGTGCTCGTCGTTTCGCTAGCTCTTTTCCTTTTCGGAACGTTCTTCTTTTTGGGTAGCGAGTTCCATTCTGCGGCAACTGCGGGAATGAGCGGAGGGGAAAAGCTTCTAAACAGTATTTTTCAATCCGTAACGGCTCGAACGGCAGGCTTTAATGCTATAGAGCAGAGCGATCTGTCTACGCAGGGGCGAACGGTTACCTGTATACTTATGTTTATAGGCGCTTCCCCCGGCGGCACCGGCGGAGGAATAAAAACGACCACGTTTGCGGTGCTTTTGCTTATGGGTCTTTCCGGTCTGCGCGGCAAAAACGACATATTGATCGGCATGCGCGGCGTCAAGCCGAAAACGGCGTTCCGAGCAGTGGCTGTTTTGCTGTTCGCCGGCATTCTGATATTGACGGGAACGGTGATAATAAACTATACCGACGGAAATTTTTCGACGACCTCGGTGCTTTTCGACGTTATGTCGGCATTCTCCACCGTAGGGTTGTCGGTAGGCGTTTGCCCGCTGCTCTCGCCCGCCGCTCATTATATACTGATAATAGTAATGTTTATCGGCAGGCTCGGACCGTTGAGCATCGGCATGATGATCCCCAGCAGCGACAACGCGGGCATTAAATATCCGCCCGCCAATATAATGATAGGTTAGACAAGGAGCAAATATGAAGAAAAATCAGTATGTAGTGTTCGGACTGGGACGGTTCGGCGTCGCGCTCACAAAAGCGTTAAACGAATACGGCGCGGAAGTTCTCGTCGTCGATAAGGACGAAGAACTGGTAAACGAAATATCGCCGTACTGCACGCACGCCGTGTGCATGGACGCAACCGACGAACGCAACCTCGAACGTCTGGGCATAAACAACATGGACGTTGCAATAGTATGTATCGCATCCAACATAGAAGCGAGCATATTCATCAGCCTGCTGTGCAAGCAGATGGGCATACCCAAAGTTATATCCAAAGCGAGCGACGAAAAACACAAACTCGTGCTCGAACGCATAGGCGTGGACTCGGTGGTAATACCCGAAGAAGCCATGGGTGAACGCCTTGCCGCCGTGCTTGCCAAGCCCAACGTCGTGGAAATAATGACGCTTGCGGACAGCTTCCGCATGGTCGAAATTCGCACGCCCAAACGTTGGCAGGATAAAACACTTATCGAGTTGGACTTGCGCAACACCGAACATGTAAACATTGTAGTTATAAAACGCGGCGACGAAATAATTACCTCGCCCGCGGGCGACTGCAAACTGCTCGCCGACGACCTTATCGTCATAGCCGGCGCGATCGACGACATAAAGCGATTGAGCAACAAAGCTACGGGCAAAGTCGTCGCGGAAAAAATAGACATACTGTAATCGGAATACCTGCAATCAGAATTAAATCGACCTTAATATTCACTCCCCTCGCGTACACTGCGCACGCGAATATCGTCACGCTACATATAACGACAAACGATATAATGCCGCGCAAAAACAACGCATTACAGCGATTTAACGGCGTTTACGGCGACAAAGTTTATATATTCGATTATCTTGTCGAAATTTATCAGTCGCCTTATAAACGGCATTTAAATGCAAATACGATACATTGTAAAACCCCTCCGATAGAGCGTCGCTCATTCGGAGGGGTTTTAACGTGACTTTGTTGTCTTTACAAACGCGGGCGCAATCTGCCGCGGCTTACATATTATTGTCGCCGTCAACGGGCGGCATACCGTCGTTTATGTCCTGCGGCGGTGGCGCAAGCTCGCCCACAGCCTGCGACGGGTCGTTCATGCCCGCGCCGAGCATGAGGTCGGGCGTTTGCTCCATGGGCGCGCTTTGCAGGTAGCCGAAGCTCTGATAGTCGGTGGGCGACGGTCCGCCCGCGAGCTTCAACATTTGCTCCTCTATTTCCATTTCGGATACGAGCAACGCTTCGAGCTCCTCTCTTTCGCGCTTGCGCTTGCTTAACACCGCTATTATAATTATAAGGATTATCAACAGCAATGCTACCGCGCAAATAACGATTACCCAAACAAGTTTGTTGGATTCAAAGCTCACGCGCATGCGCAACCACAGACTGCCTTCGGGTAGATCCGTATTTTTGGCGACAAAGGTCAAACTTACCGGCGTGCCCGTTTCGTCGGTGACTTCCACCGTAATTTCGGACTCGCCGCGCGCCGCAAACGTGATATTGAGGTACCGTTTATCCTCGGACAGCGACACTTTGACAAGCGACGGAACCTTGGACTTGACGCTGATAAAGCGCAACGCCGTGCCCTGCGGGTCGTCCTCGTCGGAGAACAGTTGATACGCCTGCAACTTAATCGAGTTGGCGTCGTTAAGGTCGCGCAGAATATCGTCCGTTCTGTTATAGCGCACGAACGTTATCTCGCCGTATATAAGTTTGGGCGCTTTGTTCGCTATTATGTTAAGGAAGAAATGCTTGCTGTAAACCTTTGTCGGGTCGGAGATAAGCGAGTATCTTACATTTACTCTAATCGGGTCGAAAGTGACCTGCCGCCCCGCAGTGACCGTCCAAGTCGAAGTAGACCCGACGCGCTTGATTTCGGCATAATCGCCATCCGCGCCGTTCTGGAAATCGACATAAGTCAACGCGTAATATTCGGCTTGACTGAACGTATCGTTCTCGCCCGCACGCGCGCCGCCCAAGTCTATATCCAGCTTGTTTTCAAGCTCGGGCATGAGCGAATCGGTATCGAGCGTGACGGTCTTACAGCATGCGACGGTTACGGGATTGAGCGTGTCTTCCATTTCGTCGGGGCTGTACACGACCTGAACGTTGATACGGAACGTGGTGGTGAGCGTGTCGGGGTGAGCGTTAATATCGCCGTCGGCGACCGTAATTTCGACCGATCCGCTTCCGTAATAACCCATGATAGGCGTGATAACAAACCACTGGTTAAAGTCGTTTTTATCGTCCTTATCCTCGGGAGTAAGCCCCGCATCCTTGCGCGCGCGCAATAAATCCGCAGGCAACTGTTGCGGTATAGTGACCGTAAACAACGCCGACGAATCTACGGTCGCAACAGCATCGACGCCCTGATCGGCTACGGCGTCGTACATTTTGGAATACAGACTGCCGAGTTTGAGCGGCTGTTGCGAGAATACGCGCAGATATGTGTCCGACGACGCGCTGGGAATATCGCCCACAACGTCCGATTCGTTCTTATCCTCGACATAGTCGCCGATATAGCAAAGTATGCCCGACGGAGTAGCTTTGTCCGAACCCATCATAACGACGGACGTAGTTTCCATATCCTTCTTGACGGTAGGCGCATCGTTCATGACGGTTATATTAAGCGTGATAAACACGCCGCCTACCTCGTCGCTCGTAACTGTGTCCGTCGATCTGTCGGCTATGCGCAAGAACGTCCGCGCCGAAAGCGTGCGCGTGGTATCCGTTGCGACAATACGCAGCCCCGTTCTGTGCCAATTATCTTTGCCGAGCGGCTCGACCGTGGCGATTTCGCGTTTTTTATCGGGATCGTCGCTGGGCTGACCGGAAGAAGTGTCGTACCAATAAACCTGTTGCAGCTCGTTAGTAAGATACTTGTAAGGATAAATCTGTATGGCGGTCGATTCGGACACGCCCGCAAACACATAAGAATCGGTGTCCGCGGTCATGGACGTAATATCCTCGTCGATCATAAAGTCGTAAATATCGATATCGAGCGGCTGGCTGAATCTGACGCGCGCGTCAATGGAATAATTGCCCTCGGTATCGCGCAGGAAGGTATAGCCTACGCCCGTGTCCTCGTCGAACTTGGAAACTTCGGGGCGCGCGCTCGCCTCGCGGTTTTGCACCGTCAAGCGAATAACGGTGCGCGCCTTCTTATTCATTCTGTCAACGCCCTCCAAAACTATGGGGAAGCTGACCGACGAAGCATATCTGCCGTTGACAAGTTTATCAATTCTGCGATTGACGGTAATCGTGAGCGTTCCTTGTTCTTGATTTACGTCAATCGTAAACGCGCGCGGCTTGCCCTCGGACGCCGCCCAATCGAGCGAAGGGTCGTCCTTAATTGCCTCGGCAAGCACGGTTTTATATCCGTCGTCCGTAATAGGTTTGACTGTGACTATATCGCCCGCGTCCGAATCGGTAAACAACGCGCCGAACGGATTTTCGGGGTCGTGAATTTTAAACGTTATGCTGTCGCCTTTCGCGCCCGAAGCAAGCCAGTTTACGTCTTTGATTTCCGATTCCGCAAGATCGGGGTCGGTAACGGCGTTGGGCGCGGAATCCTCTACTTTCAACTTGAACAGCGACCCGGCGGACAGCACTGCGTCTTTGCGCGTATACGACCGCGAACCCAAATACTTCTCGACCTCGACGTACAACAAGATATTCTCGTTATCGAGCGTGGAGGCTTTGGGCGTAAACATAACCGCGGACCCGTCGGCAGTAAACTCGAAATCGACATACTTGCCTATTTCGGCAATGCGCGTCGCCGCGCCGCTCGACGTAAGCAAGTCGTTGCCGTTATACGATATTCCACCGATAAAATAGTCGCTGTAATCGCGGTTGTTATCGGTGTTCAGCCTAAACGTTTTTGTCGCCGCGTCCAGTTTGAACATGGATCTTAACGACGTGTCGGAAAGTTTTTTCCACTCGCCCGACTCGTTGCGATCGATAAACGCGTAAAGCCGCGCGGTATACGTCTGTTTATCGGTTTTTGAAACGTCGGGATCGACAATCGGCGACGACGTGTTGCCGTCGTTGCCCGTATTGCCGTCGAGTTTCAAATACGCGTACTTGGAACGTTCGGCATTGGCAGTGCTGTAATAACCGTCGTAAGACTTGACATTGACGACCTGCGATCCTTTAAGATAGCTCGTATATGCGCCCTCCGACATAGCCGAAACGGTCGGGTTTGTCATATCGGAATACAGCGTGTACACGCGCAAAGTTATAAGCAACGTATTGGCATAATCGCCGTTGCCGTAGTCCGCTATGCGGAACGTAAGCTCCTCGTAACCGCGATCGGAATCGGGGTTAAAGCCCGTCGCCGTCAAAGTGAACGACCGCTCGTCGGAAGCAACGCTTATATCGAAATAGTCGGCGTGATATACCCTGCTGTCGTCGCGTACAAGCGCAACGCCGTTGACCGTAAAGCTACCGTCGCGGTACAGCTTCATATTGGCTGTTTCGGACGTGCCGTCGGGGTCTTTTGCGACGTTTTGCATGTTGATCGTAAATTCGCGTTTTGCGGTTTTAAGGTCTGTAAAGCCCTCTACCGCAAACGTGCCCGCGCCGCTCGGCACGGTGAATATGCGATAAACGCCGTCCAAATAACCGTTTGCGCCCGATTCGGGTTCGAGTCCCGCTTTTTTAATCTGTTCGCGATCGGTCGCGTCGGAATAATCGAGCGCGACGGGCGGAGAACTGACTATCGTAATGTACAGCGTGCAACTTACAACGCCGTTTTCGCCGTCCGTCAAGGTTATGGTGACGGGCTCGTTTACGCAAGCGGACTGCGCGCGTATAACAAACGAAATCGGATGAGTCGATAAGTCGTCGCCGCTCTCGTGTTTGAGTTGGAAATCACGCGCGTCAACCCAAATTTTGGACGTTGCGGGGTTATTGTCGTACTTGATGTCGGTAATACGCAAACTCCACGGCGTGTCGTCGCTTGCAAGCGCAAGATAACCGAGATGAATATTCGGCTTTACCTCGCTCGTGCTGTCGTACACGATTTCGTCTTTAAGGCTGCTGTTAATATCCTTAAACTTCCAGTATTCGTCGCCCGTCGCGTTATTCTGACCGTCGCCGAGGTATACGCCCGAGCTTGGATTGGTGCGTTCGTCGAGATACGCCTTTGTCGCGGAATTGTTGTAAGCCGCAGAGCCGCCTGCAACGCCGCCGATAAACGCGTCGTAATAAGAAGTAAGCACGGTCAGATCGTCGCCCGCGCGCATTGTAAAGTTGCGCTTGGTCGCGGTAATGACGGGGGCTTGATTGGTGACATTGATTATAAACGTGAATTTGAGCGTGCTGCGCTCGAAACTGTCGTAAAATTTGAGCGTGAATTTGTAACGGTTGACGGCGACGCTCTTTTCCACGCCGTTTTCCTCAACCGTTTGCGTTGAACGTCTATGCACGGTAAACGATATATTGTTGGTGCTCGGCTTAACGTCGTTGCCCAAAACCGTGCCGCGCGGCGTTTCCATCCACATAGTGACGTCTTTGGTTTTGTCGGACATCAGCGACAAGCCGCCGCCGTCGCGGAAATACTTACCGTCCTTATCCATTGCGTAGTTATCCGCAATGTACGATTTGCCGTTAAGATATTCGTCATACTTGAACGGCGAATCGAGGTAGTCGCCCGTTTCGAGGTCTATGCCCTTCGCGTTCTCTTTAAACGTCTTTTCTGTGGCGAGCATATAATATCCGTTCTCGCCCTCGACGTACATGTTGGGGTCGGTAACAAGATCGTAAAGGTTGATGGTAACGCTGTTGCCAACCGCGAGGTTCATGGAATATTCGCGCCCGACAACCTTGCCGTTTTCTATAACCTCATCGCCCACGGTTTTGAGCGATGGATCGGCGTTGGTAACCGTAATGCGCAGTTCCACCGCGACGCACGCGCTGTCCATCCAGCCCGCGCCGCAGTTATCGTAAATAAGCGCGCGGAACGGATAGTAAATGCGCGACGGCTCCGCGGGATCGACGGACGCGTTGTCGTAAACAGCAACAAGCCCGCGCTTGGCGTATGCTTCCGCGACGTTCTCTTGCGTCAGCGCGCCGCCCACGATAGCGGGCAGAGCCACGGCGTTTATAAACGTCTGCCGACCGGACATGATGTTAAGCACCCTGCCCTCGTCGGACAGCGACACGTTGAAATAACTGCTATAACCGTCGGAACCGTTGGGATAAGAGTTGGATCCGTAAATACCGTCGTTCGGACAGAACGCGGAAGTAATGTTTTCAACGTCCGCCAAATTGCTTACGTCCACGCCGAAATAATTGGCAAGCGAGCTTTGCGCGGACTTGCTCGCGGCGGTGTTGACGAACTTCGTTTGATCGTCGTTAAGCGCCATAGCGCGGGTATATCCCGCCTCGCCCGACGTCCACTGCGACAACCGAGCAAACGAATCGGTAAGGAAGTACGCGCGGTCGCGATAATCTCCGTCGTGATAGTCTGCGTCGGTGTACGCTATCTTGTCGGCGTTTTTAAACTCGTCGGACGCGGCTTCGATATTGCCGTTGGCGTTCCTGCGCAACAGCGCGAACGAACGCGACGTCGCGGACGGCATTTCCACGTCGTAATAGTAGGTCGTGCCGTCGTACTTCAAGCCCGTTTCGGTGCCCGTGCCGTCGTCCGCATATAAATCCAACTTTGCGTTTTCGATGTGAATATTGACCGAAACGGTACGGTAATCGTCATCGTCGTTGTCCTCGGCATTCTTATTGCCTTTGGAACGCGCGAGCTTGATTGTAAGCGTCAAATCGCGCACGCCCGTGCGAACGTCTTTCTTTTTAAACACAAGCCCGAAGTTGTGTTCTTGCAACTGCGTCGCTTGATTTTCAAGATACATAAGCGTTCCGTTGCCGACGAAGTTATCGACATTGGCGGAATCCTGCTCGTATCCTATAAGCTCGTTATTGCCGTTTACCGTGGGAACGGAAAGACGGTTATTGTAGTACGGCGCGCTGTATTTATCTGTAAACTTACTCGCACTGCTCGTCGAGCCGTCCGCCGAATAATCGTCGAACGCGGAAATATCGATATACGGGTTTTTATCAATCGATTCGCCGTCAAAGCCCCAGCTCGTCGTGCCGTCCGAAATATTGAACACCAAATTTTTGTACGCGTCGATATTATTGCGCGAGTACGTTTTAACCGCACACTTGCGCATGTCGTAACCGACATAGTCTTCGAGGTACAAAACACTTCCGACAGTGTTCGGTTTAATACCGATAAGGTCTTCAATAAGTCCGAAGTAGCTCATAGGCACGTACACGTTTTTAGTCGTGTCGCTCGGAATTTCGATAACCGACGGGTATCGATACGCGCCGCTGTTTTCGTAATCCGCGGTAGCGGAATATACCGCACCCGAGTTTGTGCCCGCAAGCGTGTTATCGGCGCTGCCCGTCGCGCGAGTTTTTATCGTTTCCGTACCGCTACCGTCGGTAACAAGAACGTTCTTGCCGCTGACGGTGTTGTATGTGATATTCGTAACGTCATCGCCCGAACCGTAAACAGAGGTTTTGTCGCCGTCATACGTGGGAACGTAAGCGGTATTAACGTTATTCAACGCGTGCTCGACAACGTAATATCCGTTGTACGCCGAATATTCGTCTTTTGTACGGATACCGGTGCTCATTACGGTGTGATACACGGTCGTTTCCAGTCTGCCGACAACAGTCGCGTTACCGTTTCTGTCCGACGCGAACGCGGTATCCTTGCCCGCGGTGTCGCCGCCGACCGAGGCTTGATCGCGCACCGACAAAGTAATGCCCAAGCGGTCGTTAAAGCCGCGCGCCGCCTGCAAATGCAACGCCCAATCGGTAGCAATCCACCGACCGTTTTCGTCGAACCAGTCCGAAACTTGATCAATCCTCTTGCCGTTAAGCTCGTTCAAAAGCGTGTCGCGATCGACCCATTTACCGTTCAGCATGAACAGGAACCCGACATAGAACTGACTTTCGGGCAATGCCGCAATGTGATTATATCCCGTTTCCGTCTTTTGCGCGGTAAACACCGTGACCGCGGCGGGCGCGGTTGAGGACGAAAAATTGAGCGCCACGGCAACGGACGGCACGGCGTTTTCAAACGTCGCGCGCGAAATAGCTTGCGTTTTGTCCTCGGGCACGTCGAGATTTACATAACTCGTAACGTCCTTGCCGTCAACGGCGTTCTTAACTACCGTCACGGGCGAAAGCACGGTTGCGTTGTGCAATCCGTCGTAATCGTTGGAAATAAGTTTAATATCGCCGTCGGTCGCGCCGCGTTGGGCTTTGAGTTTTTCCGCCGCCGCAGTCGAGCCGACTATATATCTGTTGCGCGCAATATCGGCAAGGCTGGTCGTTTCGATAGCCCACAGCGGGTCTTTGCCGTCAAACCCGTTTTCGGGCGAAGCGTTGCGCACGGGTTCGGAGTTGACCACCTCGATACGCACAAAGCCGAGCGCCGAGCCGCCGTTGCCGTCGCTTACGAAGAAATAAACGTATACGCCGCTCTCGATAGCCTTTGTCGAGCTTACTGCCTTTGCGGACAGCTCGAAACGCGAAATAAGCGAAGCCGACACGTAATCGGACAGCGGTCTGCCGCTTGCGACGCCGTTGTCAGTCGAGAACTGCGCGGGAATTTCGGTAAACGAAGTGATATGCGAGTAAGCCTTGGCAAGGTCGGGTGTGTTTGCAAGGAACGTTCCGCGCGAAGTGATAAATTCGGGCGAATCGTCGTCGGGATCTATCATAAGACCGTCCGCGCCCTTGTTGCCGTTTGCGGAGAACAACGCCTCGCTTATCTGAATTTGTCCGTCGGAGTTTATAGGCGAAACGGCAAGTTCCGCGTAACGATTGACGTCCTTAACGCGCGGCGAGGTGTTGACAACCTCTATCATTATTCTCACGGGAATAACCGTGCCGCTATCGGTCGAAGCGTCGCCGTATCTGTCGCGCACCGCAAGCTCGATAATTGCGGGACGCGTCGTGCGCGTGTCGGCGGTAAAGATTAAAAAGTCCATGCCGAACGTGACGGAGCCTATCTGCACCGACTTGCCGTATTCGCACGAAATATAGCTGTCGGTGTTGGATTTATTGACAATAAAGTCGGTACCCGTAGGATTGTAGGTGTACGGGTCGGACGTGTCGCTCGTGCGCGTAAAGTATAGCTTGTCGAACCGAACGGTTTGATTTGCGTCGATAGCCGAGCTCGACGCAGTGCCGCTCGCCGTTCTGCTCACCTTGCCTACCGTATTGTTTTCGACCGCGAGCCGCTCGGCAAATCTTGTCAAGTACTCCGCCGAATACACCGATTTGTCGAACAAACCGTCGAACGCGGTGTTGTCGGACGACGCGGCGGCACTTGTGGAAAGCGTGCCCGTGCTCGCGTTATATCTGCCCGAAAGTCCGTTGAGCGTAAAACCGTTTGCCAAAAGCATAGCTTGCTCGCCGTGAACGGTCACCATGTCGGGATCGTAAACAAAGTCGTAAGGCGTTACGATAAACCGCGATCCGAGCGGAATTTTATACGTAAATGTGGGAGTGGTAACTCCGTTATCGGGATCGTATTCGTAAGAACTGCCCGCAGACGCATTGTCCGCGCTTTGGTACGTCGCAACCTTATCGGCGTCGGTTATTACGGTCGGCGCGGAGTTTGTAACGCGTATTGCAATATTTACGCCGCCCGACACTGACTTGCCCGAACTGTCCGCAATCAAAACATTGGCGTAAAAATATCTGTTCATGGTCGCCGATTTGAGCGTGATTTTTATGCCGTTAAACACGTAATAATCACCGTCGGCGGTCAACGTCAAATAGTTAAAGCCCATGCCCGCAACGTTACTTGTAGCATTGACTACCACGCGCCCGTTAAGATACGGGTCGGCGGCGAAATAAGTTTTTTCTATATATATAGGTATATACTGCGCTTTGAAGTAAACATTTTCGGCAACGCCGTTTGCAAACGTATAACCCGCAGAGCTAACGGACTTGACTATGGACTCGGGCGTGCACGCGCTCGTTATAGTCAAAAATTCATTGAGCTTTGCGCCGCGCCCCGTAAGACCGTTGGACGTGGAAAAACTGTCGCCGTCTATTGCAAGCGGTTTAAGTCCCGCGTCGGTCAACGCGCCCGTATTGTTGCCGTCCGCGTCCTCCGCTTTGTACTTGCCCACAACGTGCGATCCGTTGTAGTTTATAGCCATAGGCGCAAAGTAGAACGAATCGCCTTCGTCGCCCGCCGCCGTCGGGTACGCCGCGCTCGCGGACTGACCCGTAAGGTTATCGGTGCAAGTGCCCGAATTGGGCGAAGTTATAGCCGCAACCGGCGTATACGAAGTGTCTTTCCCTACCGTAAATGCAATAGGCAACCAAATTCCCGTATCGGACGGCTCGCGCAAATCCTGTATATTTATCAATAAATAGAAATGCCCGGGAGCGCCGCTCGCCCGCGCGGAAGTATACTGCGAAAAACTCGAACGCAACCCCACGACGTTAAGCGTTACGCCCGAATACGTGTAGCGCATAAACGCCTCGTTGGAAGTGTCCGTGCCGCCCTTTGTCGCGTTAAAAGCAATCGCCGAATTAAAGCCCGTCGCCCTGTCGGACATGCCGTCTTTTGACGTCGTGCCCGTTTTCGTTCCTATATTATAGTAAGACGTGTTGGGCGAAGCTACCGTAACGACGTCGCCGTATCTGTCCAGTTGCATAAACTCGTGCGACGGAACAATCACGTTGGTTATCTTATGCGAGGAAGTTGAAATCGCGCCGTCCGCATCCGAAAAATAGCTCGCCAAAGATAACGCCTTGGTTTCGCCTACTTTAAGATTGTAAATATTGCTCGCAGAATTGAGCACAGGCCGCGTATTGTCTACTTTAAAGACAATATTGATATTTATCGCGGCAACGTCCGCAACGCAGTTGGGATAACCCGATCCGTATGCGCTTGTTTTTTCCACGACATAAACAGTAGCGGGAACAACCTGCCACGTCGAATCGGGATTTATACAAGTAAACGTCAACTGTGTAAACGCGTTGGCAATCGCGGCTTTGGCAGACGTGTACGCCGTTACCTTGGAGCCTGCGTCAAGCTGATTGACCTTAAACTTGCGGTTTGCGTTGCTGTTTACAAACGCGCTCGTATTTGTCAGCGATACGACCGCTTGCGCATAAGTTCCGTTATAGTTGCTCGTAATCAAATCAGACGCGTTTATCGTGAACGACTGGTTAATGCGCAACGGCGATTTTGCTATAACGGTATAGATGTTTTGCCCGTTGGGATTGTAAATCGTGGAAGCGCTCGCGTCTTTTGCGGGAGCGGTTGCAGTATTGGATTTACCCAAAAACACAGCCGACGGCGACGTTATACTCGCCGTTTTTTCCGCTATTGTATTTTTATTGACAGTCAAATAGAACGGAATAACCGCCCATCCTCGCTGTTTTACGGCATTTGTACTATCCGATACAAACGTATCGCGCACTCGCGCGTATAGTGTAAGTCTGCCGTTTGACGTACAGCCGTCTACGCCGTTTCTCGGATATTTGTAAATCTTTGTTACGGTAAAATAGCTACTGCCGCTCCACGTCCAATCCATATATGAGTTAGCGACTTTCGTACAAGCGGCATCCAAAAACAAGCCCGTGTTGGCTGTAGTTGTAAACGAATCCAAATTGCTTGCAGTGCCGTTTGTAAACGCCAAAGCAGTGCCGCTCGCAGTCTGCGCAAAGTCGCTCGCGTATACCTTTTTGCCGGTAGTGGTATTATATGCCGTTCCGAGCGTCAAACCCGAAGCGATTGTCTGCGTTGTATTATTTTTAGCCGTAGGCTTTTGATTGACCGATACGACTGTTATACGCGCCTTGCCGTTGCCCGACTGCTCGCCGTTTTTTTGCGCGGTAGCGGTCATACCGCTTTTAAAATAACCCGCGCCGCCGCCGCCTACACCGCCTACACCCGCGCCGCCGCCGCCGCGATAACCGCCGCCGCCGCCGCCGCCGCCCGAAGTGCCGTGACCGCCTGCGCCGCCTTTACCGAAAGTTCCCGGATTTCCGTTTCCGCCCGTTTCGCCGCTTGTACCTGCCGCGCCGTATGCGCTTTGAGTTCCGCCGGTGGCGCCGGTATTACCGTTGGTTCCGCTCGATCCGCCGCCCAGCCCCAAACCTGCCGCACGGTTAAAGGACGTTCCGCCGCCGCCGCCCGCAACAATAAGGAGTTCAGTCGTATAACTTGCGTAATTATTAAGCGTTCCTCTATTGGTTGTAGCCATGTGAGTCGCGCCGCCGCCGCCGCCGCCTTCGTCGTTAGCGTCGTTATTCATTTCGCAACCGGAATTACCGCCGCCGTTATATCCGCCCGCCGCAGACGACGTAGGATTACCCCATTTACCTAACAAGCCGTCCGCACCCTTTCCGCCTATACATATATAAACAGTTGTAGTAGCGGAAAACGTTATATTTCCTTTCATGTAGCCGCCCAATCCGACGCCGGCACTGAAAACTCCGTTCTGATAGCCGCCGCCGCCCTGCGCGCCCCACACTTCCAAAGTATACGTACCTTTGGGCAACGTTATCGAGCGAACTCCGCCGCTGTAAGTAAAATCTATAATATCGCCGTTGAGCAGTGCGCCGAACGCCGTTTGATCGCCCGAGAGGTTTGCCGAAAGCGTGCGCGACGGCTGTGCGCCGCCGTTCACTTCGTTGTTCACTCCAACCCGCTTTGCCTGTTGCGTAAAGCACAGCGCGCACGTCAATACGAGCGCAACCGCGATAATCGCGCTGATTGCCGCTATCAAAAACTTTTTAGCCCGCGACGGGACTGTCAAGCTATCTTTTTTATGTTTCATCGTGTAACCTCGCTTCAAGCAAGTTGTTCGCCGACAAACGGCATTTTGTTAACAATTTGTTCACATTTATATGTGTATACAGTTAAATGTTAACATATTGTTCATAATTTGTCAATAATATTTGTGCAAATTTCGACTTTATCCCGCCTCTAATTATAAAAATTACGGACATAGCGGGTGTGTCGTTAAAGCGCGAATACCGTCGTTTGGCTAATTTGTGCAAAAAAACATTGACATAGGCATAATAGTATTGTATAATACGATACAGAGGTGAAGCATGGCTGAAAGCGATTTAATTCGCGGAAACGTTGATACCGTTATATTAAAGGTATTGTACGAAGGTGACCGTTACGGCTATGATTTGATCAAGCAAATCAATGCGCGCGGCGACGGTCAGTGGGAAATTAAGCAACCCACCGTTTATGCGTGCCTTAAAAGATTGGAAAAACAGGGGTTTGTAACGTCCTATTGGGATTCGTCCGAGTCCGACGGCGGCAGGCGCAAGTATTATTCGCTTACCGAAAGCGGCAAGGACGTGTTTATCCGTTACAAAAACGAGTTCGAACGCGCAACCGCGCTGTTCGGCGGCATTATTTCGGGGGCGGACAACCTGTTCATACAACCCGCGGACGATTATTCGGACGTCGAGGACGAGGGCTATTCCGTGCCCAAACGCCGCTCGGTCAAAAAACGCGACAAAAAGCGCGAACCTGTTTCCGAACAGGCGGAAACGGCGACGGGCTTTGCGGACAGTCAACCTATCGACGACGCAACCGCGTATAAAGCGCCCGAGTATGCCGAGCCGACGGAAGCTCCCCAAAATTTATTTTCGTACAGCGACGGCTATGCGGATAGCAACACCGCGCCCCGACAGGAATACGCGCAACAGAATTTATTTGCGTATGCGGATCAAATCGAGCAACCCTCCCCCGCGCAGGAGCGTGAGCAACCGAGGGAACAGGCTGTTATCGAAGAACCGCCCGCAACCCGCACCGCGCTCGATCCGCGGTCTATAATAGACAGATATTACGCGTCCGAAACGGGCGAAAGCTATTCGGACGTTCACGGCAAAACCGCGTATAACGTCGCGCAGGAAAGCGCGCCCGTAACGGCGCAACCTCCCGCGCCCGCACCTGCCGCTTCCGTCGCGCCCGCGCCCGTAAGGGTCGCGCCGCCCGCGGAAGTTGCGGAAAATATCAAACAGCCCGCTACTGCGGCACGCGACAACGCCGTTGTCGTCAAGGAAAACGCGCCCGCCGCGTTCGGCTTCGAGCAGGACGAAGAAAGCGAGGCGCGCAAAGCGTACAAAACGGTTCTGTCCGACCTCGTGGAACGGTTCGAGGTCGCGCCGCCCGACGTAAAAACCGACGCATACGACAATCGCGCGCAGGAGCAAGCCGCGGTCGGATCGGCAGTGCGCGAAAACCCCGAAGAAAAGCGTTTTATCAAGGTCACGCAAACGGCGCGCAGTATGGGCAACGAAGTGACCGTGCGCAACCACAACGATTCGGCAAAGCAGTACGCGCACAAGTACTACTATTACGGCAACAGGCTTATGATGACGCACTACACTATAATGTGCGCCGCCATGTTTATAATAGGGCTTACGCTGTTTCTCACCTTTTATTTGGGGCTGGGCATGCGCATGCGTTACGACTACTTGTTATACGTCGGCGCGGGGCTGTTGCCTATAATAATGTTCATAACGGCGGTCGGACGGTTCGCCGCCAACCCCGACAAAAAGAACAGGATAAACGTCAACTTCCGCTTTTCCACCATTATACGCTGTATAATAATGTTGCAAGTCGCGGTCGTGGTTTACTGTCTTAACCTTATTTGGGGCATGCCCGTCGGATTTTCGCAAGCATATATCCCCTCGCTTATAATCCCGCTCGCATACGCGCTGTTTATTCCGTTAAGCGAAGTGATATACATGTCGTTGTTAAAGTCGGAACGTTACGCGGTGGAGTAAAACGTGAATTCGTACTTCGACCAAAGAAACGAAAAGACGCTCGCGGAAATAGACGATATTTTATGCGCCCTGCCCGACTTTGTTCGGGAATTCAACGTCGGTATAGCTATGCGGACAATGCCGCTTACAAGGCTCGGGTATCTGCGCGATATTCGAGTCTTTTGCGATTATTTGACGCGCAAAAAATTCAAAACAAAACAGATGTGCGAGCTTACTATATCCGATCTCGCGCAAGTCACGCCGACCGACGTCGAGGCGTTTATAGACTACCTGTCGTCGTACACAATCGGCGGCAAAAAGTACGCTTGTAAGGAACACGCCAAGGAACGCAAGGTATCGTCGTTGCGCTCCATGTTTAAATACTTCTACAAAAAAGAAAAGCTGGACAGCGACGTTATGACCAAGGTCGATTCGCCCAAAATCCACCTAAAACCGATAGTTAGGCTGGACGTGAACGAAGTGGTCGAAATTCTCGACGAAGCGGAAAACGGCGATAATCTTTTGGGCAGGCAAAAAAGTTTTCACGACAAAACCGCCATACGCGACGAGGCTATGCTGTCGCTGTTTTTGGGTACGGGCATACGCATTAGCGAGTGCGTGGGGCTTAACCGCAAAGACATAAACTTTTCCGACAACAGCTTTATTGTCACGCGCAAAGGCGGCAACACGTCTGTTCTGTATTTTTCGGACGAAGTGGCGCAAGCTCTCGACAATTATTTGAAATGGCTGGACGATCAAGTAAGCGAACAAACGCCGTTCGGCAAACGCGTGTACGACCGCGACGCGCTGTTTATATCCAATAAGGGCGGGCGCATAACGCCGCGCGCCGTCGAAATGATGGTTAAAAAATACGCCAAGGTCACTACCCCGTTTAAAAAGATAACGCCGCATAAACTGCGCAGTACATACGGCACTAACCTGTATCACGAAACGCACGATATATTTGTCGTTGCGGACGTACTCGGACACAAAGACGTGAACACGACGCGCAAGCATTACGCCGCAATGAGCGACGAAATCCGCCGCGACGTAGTCAACAAAGTCAAGTTGCGCGATCGCGACGACGACGCGCAGGACGACAAAGAATAACGCCGCACGGAAGCAACGCTCGCGCATGAAAAAACCTACGGCAACAAGAGCCGCGCAACTATTGAACGACGCGGAAATAAACTACCTTGCGGACCTGTACCTCGCCTGCTTTAAACTCGACAGGAGCGAACGCGCGTACAGGCGTTTTAAAAACGCCGTAATTCTCACGTCCGACGGTTCCGTCACTTTCCGCGACGCGTGCCGCGCGATCGGAGAAATCGAACAAAAATCGGAAAACGCTGTGTCGTCGGCAATCATCCGCGCGCTTAAAAATCTGCCCGCGCCCGCGGACGAAATTTTTAACGCAACATATTCTCAAAGCGCCGCAGACTGCGTACAGTCGCTTATCATGCCGCCATACAAAGATGCCGCCGACATCGTCATGTTTTTGGGCACGGCGTTTTTATACTTGCGTCTCGTCAATTACAATAAGTTCGACTTAAACTAACGCACAACTTTTTTACCACAGCAACATAAAAGGCTCGACGCTTCGAGCCTCTTATATTGCATAAAGATTTTACGCTATCAGTTAATCGCCTTGGTGTCTATTTCCTCGCGTATCTTGGAATAGAACTCGTCAAAGCTCATTGCGCCGAGATCGTCGTTGCGGTGACGGACGGACACGACGTTCTGCGCCGCTTCCTTGTCGCCGATAATGAGCATGTACGGCACTTTATCGACCTGCGCTTCGCGTATCTTGTAACCGATTTTTTCGTTGCGGTTGTCCGCAGTAGCGAGCACGCCGCGCTTTTTAAGCCACTCGGTAATTTCTATGCACTTGTCTGCGGTGCGCTCGGTAAGCGACAGCACGCGCACTTGTTCGGGCGACAGCCATAACGGGAACGCGCCGCCGAACTTTTCTATAAGCAGAGCGAGCGTGCGCTCGTAACAGCCTATCGAACTGCGATGAATAATGTAGGGCGTTTTCTTTTCGCCGTTTTCGTCAACGTAAGTCATATCGAAACGTTCGGCAAGGAACATATCGACCTGTATGGTAAGCAGGGTATCGACTTTGCCGTAAACGTTGCGCGACTGAATATCGAGCTTCGGACCGTAAAACGCCGCCTCGCCTATTCCTTCCACGTACTCCACGCCGAGGTCGTCGAGGATATGTTTCATGGTGTCCTCGGCTTCCTTCCACTTCTTCGGCTCGTTAATATACTTCTCTTTGTCCTTTGGATCCCAGCGCGAGAACCGATAGAATATATCGTCGCGCAGTCCGAACGTATTGAGCATAAATTCGCACAAATCCAAACAGCCTTTAAATTCGTTTTCAAGCTGTTCGGGCGTACAGATTATATGCCCGTCGGCAAGCGTAAACTGCCTTACGCGGATAAGACCGTGCATCTCGCCGCTCGCCTCTTTGCGGTAAAGCGTGCTCGTTTCCGCATAGCGGCAGGGCAAATCGCGGTAGCTTTTCAGCCCGTTTTTATAAATCATGTACTGGAACGGACAGGTCATGGGTCGAAGCGCAAGCACCTCGTCGTCCATAACCTCGTCGCCTATAATGAACATGCCGTCGCGGTAGTGATCCCAATGCCCGCTCAACTTGTAAAGATCGCTCTTTGCCATGTACGGCGTTTTTGTGAGCATGTAGCCGCGCCGTTCTTCCTCGTCCTCGACAAACCGTTGCATTGTCTGCATCATCTTCGCGCCCTTGGGCATGAACAGCGGCAAACCTTGCCCCACGCGCTCTTCGGTCATGAACAAGCCCATATCCCGACCGAGCTTGTTGTGATCGCGCTTTTTGGCTTCGGCGAGCTTGGAAAGGTACTCCTCGACTTCCGATTTTTTCTCGAACGCAACGCCGTAAATGCGCGTCAACATTTTATTGTGCTCGTCGCCCTTCCAGTACGCGCCCGCGAGCTGAACAAGTTTTATGTGCTTGACCTTGCCCGTGCTCGGCAAGTGCGGACCGCGACAAAGATCGACGAAATTGCCCTGACGGTAAAAAGTTATTTTACTGCGCGCAGGCAATTCCTCTATGAGTTGCATTTTATACGACTCGCCGAACCCTTGCATTTTCGCAAGCGCGGCTTTACGCGTGACGACCTCGCGTTCAATCGGCAAATCGGCGGCAATAATTTCGTTCATTTCGTTCTCGACCGCTTCGAGATCGTCCATTGTAATGGCAAACGGCAGATCGACGTCGTAATAAAACCCCGTCGCCGTCGCGGGACCGATTGCGAGTTGCGCCGCGGGATAAACGTTTTTAATCGCCTGCGCGAGTATGTGCGACGCGGTATGGCGGTACACTTCGCGTCCGTCCTCGTCTTTGTACGTAACTATTTCGAGCGTGCAATCGCTTGTCAGCGGCGTTTTTAAATCGACAAGCTCGCCGTTGACGCGCGCACACAGCGCGGCGCGCAAAAGATTATCGCTTATGTTTTTTGCGACCTGTTCCGCGGTGATACCGCTTTCGACCTCGACGGAATTTCCGTCCTTTAACGTAATTTTCATAGTCTTTCGACCTCCGATAACTTTTTTTTACCGAGCGGAGTTGACAAAAAATAAAACCGCCCTTAAAACATAAGGACGGCTTGCAACCGTGGTTCCACCTTACTTCGCGCAAAAAACTGCGCCTCGTTGTCTTGCTACCGCAAGCGGTTCCGTACAAACGCGGTGGTTTCGCTTGGCGTCGATCATACAAGGTTCCAGCAACCCCTTGCTCTCTGTAAATCACGAACGCGGCTACTTGTCCGCAACGGAATATTCATTTATCACAGTTTAGCACTATCGCACCGCGCTTGTCAAGCGAATTTAATCGCGACGATAAAATATATTATCCGCCCGCATAATACTATCTGCGCTTGGGCTTTCTGCTTTCTATGCTCTTGCGCAGTCCGCTTATAACAACGAACGCCGCAAACATAAGGCACACAAGCGCAATCCACACGGGTATTCCCCAGCCCGAAAACGGTATCGCGCCGCTGCCGAGGTACGCCGTCAATCCTATCATTACGGGTCGCGTCACAAGGCAAATAACGGTAAAATACGCATACGACATCGAAGTAATCCCCGCTATCATGCACAGCATGTCGTCGGGAAACGCGGGAAACAACAGCATGATTATAAACAAAAACTTGCCCTTTTCGCTCAAAATCCGCGCGTACTTTTCGGTGTTGTCCGCACCGAACATCCAGTTGCACAGCTTGCGCCCGAACACCTTGCCGAGCATGAACGAAATAAGCGAGCCTATTACCGTGCCGATAACCGACAGAACGAAACTCCACGTCGCGCCGTAAATCGCCACGCCCAGCAAAATAGTTACCGCTTCGGGTATGGGCAAAACCACAACTTGAAACACCGTCAGTCCTATAAAAACAAGCGCGCCCCAAAACCCGCTGTCCAGTATGAACTGTTTGAGCGCGTCGAAGTCGTTGAACCTGTCGGACAGCCCCGTCGTCACGTAAATTATATAACAGCCGACCACGATCGCCGTCAATATCGCGCCGACAAGCACCGTGCGCGAGGCGTGCGGATACTTTTCGCCGTCGAGCGCGCAATACGCGACCGCGGCTATCGCAAACAAAACGACGGCGGTATAGTACATTATTTTACTGCGGTCGTACATAAACAATCCGCACAGCGCGGTCATAACCGCGCACATAATTCCGACCCCCGCTTTGGCGAGCGCCGTTTTGGTCTGCGCTTTCACATAAATATTATATGTAAAAATCGCAAATATAAAGCAACGATTTCGTATTATGCGATTGATATTCTATATCAAGTTTTCAAACGAATTTTCCACGATATTGGGCAACAGCGTATAAATATTACAACCGCACATATCGTCGAACTTCTTTTTAATGCGCATAAACGACTTCCACTTATCTACCGAAAATTCTTTCATGCCGTGCCGAAGTGCAACGTCCACAAGCCGTTTTTCTATTATACACGCGCCCGTCGGCAAAGATATGGAATCGCAAAGCTGTATCAGCCTGTCGTAATCGTCGTACACTATGCCGTCGAGATAACTCTTTAAAAACGCCCTGCGCTCGTCCGAGCATTTGACCGCCGCAATATATTCGCCGGAATTAGGAATTTCGGGATAAGAATGAGTCATGGATATGCGTGCTATCTCATGTTCGCCCAGCCCCGTCATATACTCGTAACCGTCGAAAATATGATCGACGCCCCACGACCCTTTGCGCCGACCTATGTCGTGAAGCAAACCCAGTATGTACGCCTTATCCCCGTCCATGCCGCAGTTCTCGGCGATTATGCGCGCATTGACTGCGGTCACGCGGCTGTGCGGCGCCCACAACCCCTTTGTCATGCCCTCGGCAATTTCAATTTCGCGCTCGGCGCGTTCTACCGTCATCATAATACACTCCGATCAAAAACGTTTACAGCTTGCCTATTTCCGCGCGGGCATACTTGTCGCAAAGATTGTTATACTCGTTGTCGGCATGCCCTTTAACCTTGATAAAAGTAACCTCGTGCCGTTGCAAACACTCGCACAGCGACAGCCATAAATCCTTGTTTTTTACGGGCTGATTGCCCGCCGTAACCCAGCCGCGCGCGCGCCAACCGTCCAGCCAACGTTGCTCGACCGCGTTTACAAGATACGCCGAATCGGAATACAGATTGACCGCGCACCGCTCTTTGAGCGCGGACAGCCCCGCGACGGCGGCGTAAACCTCCATGCGGTTGTTGGTTGTGTCGGGGTCGCCGCCCGACAGTATTTTCTCTTTGCCGCCGTACATGAGTATCGCGCACCACCCGCCCTTGCCGGGGTTGCCGCTACACGCGCCGTCGGTATAAATTTCTACCGTTTTCATAAACGTTACCTTTAATTATTTTTTGGCTGTCCGCCTCATAGCGGAGTGCGCGCCGCCGTCAAAAAAAATACCCACCCGTCAGAGTGGGATTATGGCAGGGGCGACGCGACTCGAACACGCGACCAACGGTTTTGGAGACCGCGACTCTACCAACTGAGCTACGCCCCTATGCAACTATATATTATCATTTTAATCGGACAAAGTCAATTATTTGCGCGCAGTTTGTAAAAATTAAAAACGCAAATTCCCCGCCCAATAGCTCGCACTCAATAATCTTGTATCACGCATTATTCGTATTTACGTCCGCAAATCGCGCCGCACGCTCACGTCGCGCTCATAGCTTTAAGTTTATCTGCTATAATCGATACAGCGGCGCGCGGGTCGTCCGTTTGCGCAACCGCTTGTTCCATAGGACAAACGCCGTCGCCTTTGCGGTTGATGATATGCGGCACAATCATATCGCAACGGTAAGCAATGCCGTGCAGTTCGCATACCTGCGCCGCGCGCTCGCTCATGACGTGCGCGCACAGCTGCGCAACGCCCATATACGCATAAAGCAGAGCCGCCGCCGCGCCCACCACTTTATCCGCCGCAAAATAACCGCGATAATCGCCGCCGCCCTCAATCATTTGCAACAGCGGCGCAACGCCGCGCTCTTTACTCGTGACGGTATTTTTTCCGTCGGACAGAACGCATGTATATCCGCCGTCGTCGAGCGTCGGCATAATCGCAAGCGCGTTATTCGCCGCGCCGTTTTTACATGTACTCATGTCCTGTCGTTCTTTTTAAGCGCAACCGCAATTACGGCAACCGTAAGCGCGGCGACCGCGCATTGCATAGATAAACCGACAAGCCCCGCGCGGATTTGAGCCCAAGCCGAAGCCGCCGTAACGGTCGAAACCGATTGAAATATCGCGGCGAGCGTCAAAAACGCCGCGCGCCCGACTACCGCAGACAGCAATACCGCGGGAAGAACAAACAACGAATTAAGGTATATGCGCCGTGCAAACAGTCCGCAAACCGCGCCGAACACGGCAAGTTCCGCCATCATGTACGGAAGTCGCGCCGCCGCAGGCATGGCATTGCCGAACAGCGCAGTGAACGCAAACGAAATCAACGGCGACAGCGCGCCGACGCCCGCGCCCCACGAAACGCCGAGCAAGCACCCGCCTATCATAACGGGCAAATACATGGGCAACCATCTAACACCGCCCGCCGCGCCGAGCACGGCGTGAAAAATTTGCGGCAATATTACGGCAAGCGCGACAACGCCCAACGAAACAATCGACTTAACCGTAAGTTTGAGTTTTGCTCCCGCGTTTTTAGCATTAAGCGCGCAATCAATCATAATACACTCTCCTTAATTGTTTTTAAGCCTCGACGTAAAGTCTTTCATCATTTCCGAAACTTTGATGTTCTGCGGGCAAACGTTTTCGCAACTGCCGCAACCGACGCACGCCGAAGGTCGCTTGTCGTCGGGAATTGTATTGAGCACCATGGGCGCGATAAATCCGCCGCCCGTAAACCTATGTTCGTTGTAAAGTTTGATAAGGTCGGGGATATTCAGCCCCTGCGGGCAGTGACTCGTGCAATAGCGGCATGCGGTACAGGGCAACGCCGTCTTGCCGAGCATGCTGTCGACTATTTCCGCAAGCGTTTTCAACTCCTCCGCATTTAGCGGCTTATATTCTTCAAACGTGGCGATATTAGCTTTGACTTGATCGAAGTCGGACATGCCCGACAGCGTTACAGTCACTTCGGGCAACGACTGCAAAAATCTAAACGCCCAAGCGGGTATAGGCTCGCTCGGTCGCGCCGCTTTGAGTTTGCTTTCGTATTCGTCCGCGAGCCGCGCGAGCTTGCCGCCGCGCAAAGGCTCCATGACCCACACGGGTATGCCGTAACCGTTAAGCAGTTCGACTTTTTCCCGCGCGTTCTGGAACGTCCAATCTATGTAGTTTATTTGGAGCTGTCCAAACTCCATATACTCGCCGTACTTTTCGAGGAACTTGCGCATGCAAGCCAAATCGCCGTGCGCCGAAAAACCGAGGTGCTTTATCCGCCCGTTTTCCTTTTGCTTTTTTAGATACTCGAAAATGCCGAACTTTTCGTCGAGGTACGAGTCGACGTTCATTTCGCAGACGTTATGGAAAAGATAAAAATCGAAGTAATCGGTTTTGCACTTTTCGAGTTGCGCCTCGAAAATACTCTCTACCTTGTCCATGTTGGCAAGGTCGTATCCGGGGAACTTGCTCGCAAGATAAAACTTGTCGCGCGGATACTTTGAGAGCAACCTGCCCACGACCCGCTCCGACTCGCCGTCGTGATAGCCCCAAGCCGTGTCGAAATAATTGACGCCGTGACTGATTGCGTAATCAAACATTTCGCCCGCCGCGACTTCGTCAATATCGGAATACACGCCGTTTTTAACCGGCAACCGCATAGTGCCGAAACCGAGCGCGGAAAGTTTAATATCCTTAAACTGCTTGTAAATCATACTTCCTCCCGATCCGAATAATTTTCGGTATTATACTGTATTCCGTCGCGATTGTCAAGCCGTATCACAGCAATTCCACGCCGCGCGCCCGACACTCGGCAAGCGTTTGTTCCGACCAAATAGACGCTTGAACTTCGCCTATGTGCGCTTTGCCGAGCATAAGCATGCACAGGCGCGACTGACCTATGCCGCCGCCTATCGTGTACGGCAAAACGCTTTGGTCTATCAGTCTGTGATATTCGTGCTTGTATCTGTCCGTCGCGCCGCACTCCGTCAACTGTCTGCGAAGCGCCGCCGCGTCCGCTCGCACGCCCATAGATGAAATTTCCAGCGCGTCGTCAAGCACGCCGTTCCATATAAGCAAATCGCCGTTCAAACTCCAATCGTCGTAATCGGGCGCGCGGTTGTCGTGCTTGTTCCCGTCGGACAGCCTGTCGCCTATGCCTATAATAAAAACAGTGCCGTGCGCCCTGCAAATTTCGCGCTCGCGCGCTTTAGGCGGCAAATCGGGATAAGCCGCCCGCAACTCCTCCGCCGTAATAAAATACGGTTTTTCCGCAATATGAATATCGAGTTTGGGATAGCGCAACCGCACTTTTCTGTTGGCATAAACCACGGCTTTGACAATCGAGCACACCGTATCTTTAAGATATTCGACCGTCCTGTCCTCACGCGTAATCACCTTTTCCCAATCCCACTGATCTACGAAAACGGAATGAATATTATCGACGGCGTCGTCGCGACGCACCGCGTTCATATCGGTATAAATGCCCTCGCCCGCGCCGTAACCGTAACGGTACAGCGCCAGCCGTTTCCACTTGGCGAGCGACTGCACGATTTCCGCGTCGCAACCGACGGCGGCAATCGAAAAATCGACCTTGCGTTCCACGCCGTTAAGATCGTCGTTTATACCGCTGTTAGCGGGAACGATGAGCGGCGCGGTAACTCTGTCGAGAACGAGAAAAGACGCGAGCGTCTGCTGAAACACGTCCTTAATGTACTTTATAGCCTGTTGCGTTTCGCGCAGGCTCAACACCGACTTGTACCCGTCGGGAATAATTACACCGTTTTGCATAGCCGTTACCCCGTTTTATTTAAGCCCGCGCTTAACGCCCTGCGCGCACAGCGCATGACAGATCGCCGCCGCCAACGCGTCCGCCGCGTCGTCGGGCTTGGGCGTTTCTTTAAGTCGCAAAAGCGACCGCACCATAAATTGCACCTGTGTTTTGCTCGCCGTGCCGTTGCCCGTAACGGTGGATTTTATCTGCAACGGCGTGTACTCGAACAGCTTATCGCACAGCTTGGCGCACGATAAAAGTATAACGCCGCGCGCCTGTGCGACCTTGATTCCCGTCGTGATATTGGTGTTAAAAAACAACTCCTCCACCGCTATTTCGTCGGGCTCGACGGACTTGACAAGCTCGGTAATCCCGTTTTCTATCATTATCAACCGTTCGGGCGTGGCAAGATTCGCGGGCGTTTCCACCGCGCCGTAATCGAGCGGGCGGAACTTGCCGTTGTCGTTTTCTATTATGCCGTAGCCGACCGTGGCGTACCCGGGGTCTATTCCCAAAATGCGCATAGCACAGTAACTCCTATCTGTAAAGCGTAGTCAAAACCGAGTAAGTTTTTAACCGCTTTTTCGTCGCCGCGTAATCGGGCGCAAAGCTCTTGACCAGCGCCCAAAATTCCGCGCCGTGATTATGGTGGACGGTGTGCGCAAGCTCGTGAATCAGCACGTAATCAATCAAGTTCGAGTCGAGCATGACAAGCCGCCAATTAAGTCGTATATCGCAATCGCCGTCGCAACTGCCCCATTTTGTTCGAGCGTTTGTCAGCGCGAAAGACTTGTACTTTAACCCTGTTTTTGCCGACGTTTCCGTCAACGCCGCTTCGAGTTCAGACGCGGCAATGCGTTTAAACCACGCCGTAATCGCGCGTAAGGCGGCAGACTTGTCCGTCGCGTATTTTATCGGAAGCAACAGCTCTCCGTCCGCAACGGCTATCCTCTTGTGTTTTTCGGACGGAACGACGGCGCATTGCCGACCGTGATACATAACGCAATCGCCCGAAATAACGGCGGAAAGCACGGACGTTTTGCGCGCATGCTCGGCAAGTTTTTTACTAACCCACTCCGATTTTTCTTCTAAAAATTTTTCGATATGCTCGACGGAAATGCGCGGCGGCGACTTGACAATCACTTCGCCGTCCTTAATGCAAATGGTAAGCGTTTTGCGCTTACTGCGTATCAGTTTATATTGCATCGCACAAATCCGTCGGTTTGACGTTGTCCGTGTACTCCTTGCGCGCGCGGAACTCCGCCATAAAATCGCCGTAACTGTCCGAAAGAATAGCGGCGCGGATTTTTTCCATAAGCCGCGTAAGGTAGTAAAGATTGTGATACGAAATGAGCCGCGCGCCCAGCGTTTCACCGGTGTTCACAAGATGGCGCAAATAACTCCGCGAAAAGTTTTTGCAAGCATAGCAATCGCAATCGGGATCGAGCGGGCGCAAATCCTCCTTGTAAACGGCGTTGCGCACCGTCAGCTTGCCTTCGCTCGTAAACGCCAACCCGTTGCGCGCCGTGCGCGTGGGCAACACGCAATCGAACATATCAATCCCGCGCAGAACGCCTTCCGCAAGGCAGTCGGGACTGCCCACACCCATTAAATATCGCGGCATGTTGCGCGGGTATTCGGGGCGAAGCGCGTCGAGCATTTTATACATGACGGACTTGGACTCGCCGACGGACAATCCGCCGACGGCAATGCCGCAGTCCGCATACGGGATAGTTTCCCGCGCGGCTTTTACGCGCAAGTCCTCGTACATATTGCCCTGAATTATCGGGAACAACATCTGCTTGTCGTTTTTGTGGTGCGCCTTGCAACGGTCGAGCCATTTTAAAGTGCGGTCGAGCGCGTGCGCGGAATACTCTTTATCGCACCCCGCGGCACTGCACTCATCAAACGCCATAATAATATCCGCGCCCAACGCGTTCTGTATATCGATAGACTTTTCGGGCGTAAAATAATGCCGCGACCCGTCGAGGTGCGAATTGAACTCCACGCCGTCGTCGGTAATCTTGTTGAGCCGCGAAAGCGAAAACACCTGAAAACCGCCGCTGTCGGTGAGAATAGGCTTGTGCCAGTTCATAAAATCGTGCAGTCCGCCGTTATGCCGAACTATTTCCTCGCCCGGGCGCATGTACAAATGATAAGTGTTGGACAGAATAATCTGCGCGCCCAACTCCTCCACTTCATACGGCGCAAGCGTCTTAACGGTCGCTTGCGTGCCGACGGGCATAAACACGGGCGTTTTGATAACGCCGTGCGGCGTTGTAAACTCGCCGACGCGCGCGCCGGTCTGTTTGCATATATGTATTTCTTTAAATGAAAAATTAGATTGCGACATTTTATACCTATTTATTAACATTAGTCGGGATTAAGATTGTAGTCAAGGCGCATAACGCATATAATTACCGTGCGATTAAATTTCCGTAACAACATAAACAATACTGCGCCTGCATTTTTGCGTGAAACCGATTAAATCAAATCCGAGTGCGAGCCTGTCCTGATTAGCTTTAAAATCAAGCTGTCTTTATATATTTTATAGATAAGCAACCAATCGGGCTGGATATGGCATTCGCGCACGTTTATGTATTCTTTTGAGTTAGTCAAAGCGTGGTCGCGATACTTTTCGGGCAAAGGTTGCTCGCTAACAAGAATCGATATAACCTTTTGCAACTCGCCGACGTCGAAACCTCTTTTAACGGCAAGTTTAAAATCTTTTTTAAACTGCCCTTGATATTCGATTTTAAGCATTTAAAGACTCCATAAGAGCTTCCACGCTATCAAACGGTCCGTAAACGTCATTGTCGTTTACAGCATCCGCGATAGCCTTTACCGTTACGGAATTAGGCGCTTCACGCGAAACGTCAAAAGGTATACCCTGTTCCGATATAGCTTTTTTCAAATAAATATTTATAGCCGTGGACAAATCAAGCCCCAAATCTGCAAACAATTCCTGCGCTTGTTTTTTTACATCGGCGTCAATGCTTATATTAGTGGAAATTTTAGCCATATTAGTGTCTCCTTTTATTTTTCAACGCTATTTTAACATATTATACGCAACATGTCAATATATCGTGCGCATATTATGTTAAAAGCCAAACAAACAATGCCATAGATGACAGAAACGAAGTCCAAGCGACAAGATCGTAAGGAGTTTGCGTCTACTTTGCCCGTGTGAGTGCGAAGATGCGATCAAGACGGGCAACAGTTACGAGGGTGCGACGGGAGTGTAGACCCACCTACATGACCGAGGGCGGCGCGACGGCTGACGAACTATTGCGACGCTTATTGGAAGAAACAGGCGTCGCCGAATGAAAAAAATCTATACCCCTCTGCCACGGCGGTATTATATAGATCGAGCGTTTTTTCTCTGCCGATAAGCGCGCTTACAAGCATGATGAGCGTGGATTCGGGCAAGTGAAAATTTGTAATCAGCCCGTCCACTGCTTTGAATTTATACGGCGGATATATGAATATGCTCGTATCGCCGCTACCCGCATGCACAATTCCGTCGTCGGTCGAACTCGATTCGAGCACGCGCACGGATGTAGTACCCACGGCTATAACGCGTCTGCCCGCGGCTTTTGCGGCGTTTATTTGCGCCGCCGCGCCGTCGGTAACGCAGTAATATTCGCTGTGCATTTTATGGTTTTCCACGTCGTCGGTCTTGACTGGCAAAAACGTGCCCAACCCTACGTGCAACAGCACTTCGGCAAACTCTATACCTTTTTGTTTAAGCTCCGATATCAGCCGTTCGGTAAAGTGCAAACCCGCCGTCGGCGCGGCGGACGACCCGACCTTATCCGCGTACACCGTTTGATAACGGTCGATACTTTTCAACTGCTTATGGATATAATGCGGCAGAGGAACTTCGCCTATGCGGTTTAGTATTTCCTCGAACACTCCGTCGTACTCGAACCGAAGCGTGCGCGCGCCTTCCTCGCCCTCCGCCGTGACTACGCCCGTCATGTCGGGCGCAAACCGCAAAACCGTTCCGACCTTGGCGCGCTTTGCGGGACGGCAAAGCGTTTCCCACGTATTTTTATCGACGCGTTTATGAAGCAGGAACGAAATCTGCGCGCCCGTATCGACCTTTACGCCTGTCACGCGCGCGGGCAAAACTTTGGTGTTGTTGACGACAAGCAAGTCGTCCGCACGCAAAAGATTGGGCAAATCGTAAAAATGCCTGTGCGTAACGGCGTCCGTTTTTCGGTCATATACCAAAAGCCGCGCGCTGTCGCGCGGCTCGACGGGGGTTTGAGCTATCTGCTCTTTGGGCAGGTCGTAATAAAAATCGCTTTTATTCATTTTTACCGTCCGCACCGAAAAACGATAGCTGTTCCGCCGCCTTGCTCGACGGCGCGACGCCCAAATGCTTGAACGCCGCTTTGAGCGCAATTCTGCCGCGCGGCGTGCGCGCTATAAATCCGAGCTGAATAAGATACGGTTCTATAACGTCCTCTATCGTGCCCGCGTCCTCGTTTATCGCCGCCGCAAGCGTATCCAATCCCGTCGGACCGCCGTCGAACTTATCGACAAGCGCGGACAGCAACTTAATATCGTTATAATCCAGTCCGAGCGGGTCTATTTCCATATCGTTGAGCGCTTTGACGGTTATGGGCAAACTGATAATTCCGTCGTTGTACACCTGTGCAAAATCGCGCACGCGTTTTAACAAACGGTTGGCGATACGCGGTGTGCCGCGCGACCGCGACGCGAGTTCGAGCGCGGCGTCGTCGGCAATGGATATTTTCAACAGCCTTGCCGACCGCTTGACTATGCGCACAAGGTCTTCCGCCGTGTACGGTTCGAGCCTGCAAATAACGCCGAACCTGTCGCGCAACGGACCGGTAAGCATGCCCGCGCGCGTCGTCGCGCCTATAAGCGTAAACTTATTGAGATTGAGCCGCAACGACGTTGCGCCCGCGCCCTTGCCCGTCGAAATGTCGAGCGCAAAATCCTCCATTGCGGGATATAGCACTTCTTCAATCGAGTGGTTGAGCCTGTGGATTTCGTCGAGGAACAGCACGTCGCGCTCTTGCATGTTTGTCAACAGCGAAGCGAGGTTTGCGGCGCGCTCTATCCCGGGGCCGCTCGTGACTTTAATCTCCACGCCCAGTTCCGAAGCGATAATATGCGCGAGCGTCGTTTTGCCCAGCCCCGGCGGACCGTACAGCAAAACGTGGTCGAGCGCTTCGCCGCGCGCTTTGCTCGCCGCTACGTACACTTTAAGATTGGCTTTTACTTTGTCTTGACCGATATAATCGTCGAACGTCGTGGGACGCAACGAAATATCGCCGTCGTCGGTAATAAGCTCTCTATTGGCAATAAAACGTTTATCGTTCATTATTCACCGCTACCCGCGAAGCACGGCGCGAATCAACTGTTCGGTCGTCATATCGGGCTTGGCAACCTTGCGCACGGCGGCTTCCGCCTCCTTGCGCTCGTAACCGAGGCTGACAAGCGCGAGCACAGCGTCCTCGTCGGCAAGCTGTATTGCTTGACCCACGTCGCCGCCCACCGCCGCGCCGAACACGTCCGCAATCTTGCTTTTGAGTTCCAGAGCAATGCGTTCCGCGGTCTTTTTGCCCACGCCCTTAATGGACGAAAGCGCCGCAACGTCGCCCGCCGCAATCGCCGCTGTAAGTCTGTCCTGCGGCATGCCGCCGAGCACGGCGACAGCGAGTTTGGGACCGACGCCCGAAACGTTGATCAACATCAAAAATAAGTCGCGTTCGCGCTCGCTTGCAAACCCGTAAAGCTCCAAAGCGTCCTCGCGCACGGCAAGGTATGCCGGCATTTTTACTTCCGTTTTCCGACTGCAATCCGCACAAGTGAAAGCGGACGCAGTGAGCGCAAACCCCACTCCGCCGCAATCTATCACCACGCGGTTTTCGCCGACCGCGGCTACTTTACCCGAAATGTAATCGAACACGTTTACAGTTCCTTAATTAAATACTATTCGGCGTCGCCGTCCGTTTCCTCGGTTTCGCCCTCTTCAAACGGCAAGCCGCCCTTTTGCGAAACAAGCTCGCGGATTTTGGTTTCCAGTTCTTCCATGACTTCGGGACGGGAAAGAATAATCTGCTTGACGGTTTCTCTGCCCTGACCGAGCCGCTCGTCCTTATACGAGAACCACGACCCGCTTTTGACGATAAGCCCTTGATCGATAGCCATGTCGAGCACAACGCCCTCGTTGGATATGCCCTTGCCGAAAATCAAGTCGAACTCGACCGTTTTGAACGGCGGCGCGAGTTTGTTTTTAACGACCTTTACTTTGGTGCGGCTGCCCACGACGTTGCCGCCGTCCTTAATAGCCTCGCCTTTGCGCACGTCGAGGCGGACGCTCGCGTAAAATTTAAGCGCTTTGCCGCCGGGGGTGACTTCGGGATTACCGTACATAACGCCGATTTTTTCGCGGAGCTGGTTGATAAATATAATGCAAGTTTTTGTCTTGTTGCACACGCCCGCGATCTTGCGCAGGGCCTGCGACATGAGCCGAGCTTGCAAGCCGACGTGACTTTCGCCTATTTCGCCGTTGATTTCCGCTTGCGGCGTGAGCGCGGCGACGGAGTCGATAACAACGACGTCCATTGCGCTCGAACGCACCAACGCTTCGGCAATGTCGAGCGCCTGCTCGCCGTTGTCGGGTTGGCATATGTACAGACGCGAGAGATCTATTCCGAGGTGTTGCGCGTACACGGGGTCGAGCGCGTGCTCCGCGTCGATAAATGCGACCATGCCACCCGTCTTTTGCGTTTCGGCAATGACGTGAAGCGCGAGTGTGGTTTTACCGCTCGACTCGGGACCGTAAACTTCGACTATTCTGCCGCGCGGCAATCCGCCTATACCGAGCGCAAGGTCAAGCGACAAACAGCCCGTGGGGATAGCGTCGATCTGCGTCGCGACCGAGTCGGTCATGCGCATAATCGAGCCTTTGCCGTAAGTCTTTTCGATTTGAGCTATCGTATCGGCAAGCGCTTTTTCCTTTTCCGCTTGCGACATGTCGGTATTGTAAACCTTAAATTTTTCCTTCTTATCCATTTTATACCTCTTTTACGGTTGCCCGTTTATTAACGTTGACTGTTGTTGCGCGCGCTCTTGCGCCTGCGCCTGACGGAGTTTGCTTTGTTGCGCGCGGTATCCGACAAGACTTTCGTACATGAGGAACAGCGCGTTTTTAACCCCGCTTTTTATGTTGTAATCGCGATCGCCGTCGAACGAATATTTAATGACGGCTATGCTCTTTTCGCTCGTAATGCCGAGCGCGATAAAGCACAGTCCGACCGCTCCGCCCTGCGCCGACGGACCCGCATTGCCCGTCGTGGCGACGGCAATATCGCAATCGCCGCTCGACATAAGTCCTACCGCCATGCCGTAAGCGGTGTCGCCGCTGACAACGCCCTTTTCGGCTATTACTTCGAGCGGCACGCCCAAACGCTTATGCTTCGATCCGACGGTGTAAGTGACGACGTCCTCGACAAGATATTCGCTCGCGCCCGCTATGGAAGTAAACGCAGACCCCAGCGCGCCGCCCGTAAACGATTCGGCGATCTTGATTTTAAGTCCTTCTTCTTTGAGCATTTGCGCGACGCGCTCCGCAATGCCGACGCGCTCGTAAGAATACGTGCAACCGCCGAGCAAGCTATCCAGCCGCGCGGAAATAACGTTCATTTCGTCCTGCGCGATATTTGTCGAACAGCGCGCGTGCACCTCACACTCCAAAAATTCGGGAAAGAACGCTATCTGCACTTTGCTCTTTTTGGACGTGTAGTCTTTAAGCAATGTTTTGAGTTCCGCAACCGACTTGCCGTAAGTTTTGAAAACCATAACGGCATAACGCTTTTTTACTTTTTTATTGAGCAGCGGTATAAACTTATCCGTCAAAAATTCGGGCGTGACCTCGCGCGCGACGCTGTGCAGTTTTTCGTCCAGCTCGAAATGATCGGGACGGGACGACAGCGTGTCTTTATAAGTATCGTAAAACGCGGAAGTATTGCCGTCCACGACGATGGCGTCGCACACCGTGCGCATTTGCACAAGCGCCCAATCGATATTTTCGGGCTCGACCGTCATAAACATTTCCGCGCTGTGTCCGCTGTCGAACAGCGCGATTTTCGCTTCGCGCACGTCAACCGTCTGCCGTTCTACCGATAAAAACCCGACCTTCATTTATCCCTCCAAAACAGACCTGTTTTTCACGATATAATGCACGCCCGATATAACGGTCAACAGCGTTGCGATAGAAAGCAGTATAAACCCGCCGTAATAGAACACTATGCCCGCAAGCTCGTTCCACACTACAAAGTCCGCAACGGGCAACAGCGCAAACAACGCCATCATTTGCACAAGCGTTTTAAACTTGCCTATCATGTCGGCGGCGAGCACAACGCCCTTGTCTGCGGCGACCGTGCGGAACACGCTTATCATAAGTTCGCGCGAAAGTATGAGCATGGTAAACACGGCGACGAGAATTTTGTAAACGTGCGCGGGCGCGACGATAGGCTCGGTAACGCAGATAGCGATAAGCGAGCAAGCTATAATCATTTTGTCCGCTATCGGATCGACAAACTTACCGAAGTTGGTAACAAGGTTTTGTTTGCGCGCAATATAGCCGTCGAAAAAATCTGTAAAGCACGCCACGACGTAAACAAGCGCGGCGGCGAGCGTGTGCCCCTCGAACTCGACGAAGAACAGCACTATAAACACGGGTATCATCAGTATGCGAAATATAGTCAGCTTATTCGGTAAATTCATCTTCATTATGCACCTCCGTACATTTGCCGTACAAATCGTAATTGTCGCTCTTTGTAATTTCCACTTCGTAAAACTTGCCCACGTCCGCTTGCGCGCCCGTAAAGTATACCAAACCGTCCACTTCGGGGGTGTGGAACTCCGCGCGCCCGACGAACATATTTTTGTCGAAATCGACGTCTTCGTAAAGCACTTTTATCTTTTTGCCGACGATCGACTTATTGAACTCGCGCGTTACTTCCGTGCAAATCTTGCCGAGCGCGCGCACGCGCTTTATTTTATCCGCCTTGCGCACATGCATGGGCAACCACGCCGCGGGCGTGCCGTCCTCTTTGGAATACGCAAACACTCCCGCATATTCGGGCTTGGCGCGATTTACAAACTCGCAAAGCTCGTCGAACTCCTTTTGCGTTTCCCCGGGGAACCCGACCATGAGCGTGGTACGCACTACAATGCCGCGCGCGTGCAGTTTGTTTATCAACGCTTCGACCGCCGCGCCCGTCGTCTTTCTGTTCATCAGTTTCAATATTTTATCCGAACTGTGCTGAACGGGAATATCTATATACTTGGCGATCTTGGGCGACGTAGCTATTTTGTCGATAAGTTCGTCCGTCACCCGTTCGGGATAGCAATACAGCAAACGTATAACGTCCGCGCCCGTCGTTTCCAGTTGAGTAAGCAGTTCGACTATCGACGCGCCTATATCCTCGCCGTACCGCGTAACGTCCTGCGCTACCAAAATAAGTTCCTTCACTCCGTCGGCAACAAGCCCGCGCGCCTCGCGCACTATGTCCGCAACGGGGCGCGAACGGTATGCGCCGCGTATGGACGGTATGGTGCAAAACGTGCATTTGTTGTTGCACCCCTCCGCTATTTTCAAATATGCAACGTGCGGAAAAGTAGTAAGAATACGCCCGCAGTTTTCTGCGGCGCAAAATTCCGAACAGCCGTCCGCCGCCGAACTATTGGCGGTCGCCGCGGCTTCCGCGCCGTTCCCGTCCGCAATCAGTTCTGCTATTTTATCGTACTCGAACGCGCCCAAAAAACCGTCGACTTCGGGCAGAGCGTCTTTCAGTTCCTCGCGGTGCTTTTGCGGCAGACAGCCCGTAACGATAAGTTTTTCGCACTTGCCCGTCGTTTTGAGCCGAGCGCATTGCAAAATATTATCGATACTCTCCTCGCGCGCGCTCTCTATAAACGCGCAAGTATTGACGATAATAACCTCGGCGTTTTCAACGTCGCTCACAGCGTAACCCGCGCACGCCAGTTTGTACAGCATGTGCTCGGTGTCTATTCTGTTTTTATCACACCCAAGTGATATTACGGCAACGTTTTTCATCTAAATAGTTTTGCTCCAATCGTATAAATTGATAGTTCATTCGCGACGCGCGCTGTCCGCGCGCAAGCGCGTTAATTGTCGTCCACGTCGTGACCGAACGTTTCGCGGTACTGTTCCGCCGTCATAATAACGTCGCGCGGCTTGCTGTTGCCCGTGCTCGGTCCTATATACCCGCAGTCCTCCATACTGTCGATTATGCGCGCGGCACGGGCGTACCCGATTGAAAACCTGCGCTGAATAACCGACGTGGAAATCTGCTTGCTCTTGATTGCGTGCGCCATAATGCGCGGGGCAAGCGGGTCGATATTGTTGCCGCCGCCCTCGCCGTCCGCGCCGCCTCTGCCCGATCCGTCCTCTGCGCCGCAGACGAACTTTTGAGCTTCCTCGTCGAAGTCGCACTCGTAATGCTCTTTGAGATAGCTGACGACCGCCAACACTTCCTCGCCGCTGACAAACGAACCCTGTACGCGTTTTGCCGCGTAGTAATCCTGCGGATAGAACAGCATATCGCCGTCACCCGCAAGCGCTTCCGCGCCCACCTCGTCGATTATAATGCGCGAGTTTGTCGCGTCGGGAACCTTAAACGCAATACGGCTCGTGAGGTTGGCTTTTATCGTGCCCGTAATAACGTCCGCCGACGGACGCTGCGTCGCCACTATCAAGTGTATGCCCGCGGCGCGAGCAAGCGCGGCTATCGAGCTGATTTTGCTTTCAATTTCGCCCGAAACCGCCGACTGCATAAGGTTGGCAAGCTCGTCGATTATTATGACGATATGCGGGAGCTTGTTTATTTTGCCGTTGAGAACGTCGGGCTGGTTGTTGTATTCGGACAGCTTACTGCATGCGCATTTCTGCATGACGATAAAGCGTCTGTCCATTTCGTTCGCCGCCCATTTAAGCGCGTTAAGCGCCTCGTTCGGCTCGGTAATGGTCTTTTCAAATAGCAAGTGCGGCATGCCGCGGAATTTGCTGAACTCCACGCGTTTGGGGTCTATGAGTATAAACCGCAAATCCTCGGGACTGGACTTGTACAAAAGACTTACTATAAGACTGTTAAGCCCCGCGCTCTTACCGCTGCCGGTTTGTCCCGCTATCAATAAGTGCGGCACCTTTTCGAGGTCGCATACTATAAGCGATCCGCCTATATCCTTACCCACCGAAAACACAAGCGGCGATTTGGGTTTTGTAAACGTTGTCGAATCGACGATTTCGCGCAGACCGACAATGGACTTGTACTTGTTGGGCACTTCTATGCCGACGGCGCGCTTGCCGGGGATAGGTGCTTCGACGCGTATGCCGCTGACCGCCGCAAGCTCGTAAGCAATGTCCGCCGAACGCGATTCGATGCTCTTGACCGACGTACCTGACGGAACGTCCAGCTCGTACTGCGTAATCTGCGGACCGGGTACGATATTTATAACCTTTACTTGCGTCTTTAAAAAGCGCGAGACGACGTCTTCCAAGATCTGCGCGTTCATTTGCAGTTCGTCCTCAGACGAATCCACTTTTTCGTAAATCTTTAAAAGGTCGATCGGCGGCGGCGCATAGTTGTACTTTTTGTACTGTCTGACCTGCGTCGCGACAACGGATTCTTCCGCCTTTTCTTTGAGAACGGCGTCTATAGTGATTTGGTTTTCGAGCGGCGCGTTGCTCTTTTGACGTTTGACCGCCTTGGGTGATGGCGCAACGGGCGCGTCGTCGTCCGCCGAAATATACATGCCCGACAAATCGTCGCCGTTAATAATATCGCTTACGTTGTCGTGCGTTTCGGACAAATCGATGGCGGGCGCGTCCGAAATGGAAAGCGACAGCGAGCCGTCGAGTATATCCTCCGATATAACCGTTTTTTCCGCGGGATCGGGTCTGCCGAAAACGGGGCGCGGCGCGGGTTCTGCCTGCGACGGATTGCTTCCGTCGAGTATGTCGTCCCTGTCGTCGTCCGAGAACGCAAACTCGTCGTCCTGCGCGGGAGTAAACCTGCCGCGCACTTCGTAAGCGTCGATTATATCCTCGGGCTTAAAGCGTTCCGTTTCGAGCGGCGGGGTCTTGCGCTCCTCCTCTACCGCTTGCATAAACCGTTCGTCAACCGACTTAACGGGCTCTTCCGCGCGCTGTTCGTAAAGCGGCGCGGACGCGTCGATAATCTTTTCCACAGGCTCCAAAACGACGTCGCGTTTGGGCACGCCGAACGACGGAGTAAAGCCCATGCGCGGCGCGCGCGGTTGCTCGACGTCGTAGTCGTCGTACTGCTTGGTCTGTTTGCGCGGGTTAAGCTCGTCCGCGTTTTCTATACCGTCGTCGTTGAACTCTATATTCTTTTCGGGCGGAAAATACAGCGCGTGCAAATTGTTGGGCGTGCCGTCGTAATCCACTCTGCGCGGCTTTTCGATATTAGCCGCATCGTTGCCGACGCGTATAAACGGCTCGACAATGTCCTCGCCGTATCGACGTTCGTTGCGCAAATCGCCGTCGCGCTCCTCGTCGGGCGGCGCGATATTATTCGCCTTGCGGAACTCCGCGGCGGACTTCTTTTTGATTTCTTCCGAATCGCTGTACAGCTTGAAATGCGCTGCGGAACGCGACGCGTCCTCGTCGGGCGCTTTCTCCCGTTCGATAACGGGAGACTGCGCATAATCGCTGACTGCGCGACGCGTCGTAACGGGCAGGTCGGTGACGTTGCCTTTTTCGACGGCGAACTCGGGCGCGGCGCGCTCGATTGTTCCGACAAACAACCCCGCGCGCGGCGCGGCGGTAATAACGCGTTGTGCCTCGTCGGGATAGAACGACGGCACCGGCGTTTCTATTTCTTCCTGCTCCTCGCCCGCTTTTGCGGCGCGGCGTTTACGCACGGACGCTTTAATACGCGACAACGCGGAAGTCATGACAAGCACGACCGCGATCACCGCGACAGAGAACACAACATAGCACGCTATTTCCGTAATAAGCGCTTGCAAGCCGTAAGCGATTGCGCCCATAACAACGCCGCCCGCCGAATACTTGGCGGAATACACGTTGTCTATATAATCGGAAAATCCGCCCTTTAAAAATTTATGCGTAGTGGCAAGCTGTAAAATAATGAGCGCGAAAAATATCAAAAGCACAGTGCAAATAACGGTCTTGCGCGAAGCGTTTACGCCGCGCTTCAACAGCAAAAACACGCCCATGAGCGTTGTTGCGATCAACATGGGATACGCCGCTATGCCGAACACGCCGAGCACAACGCCGAAAATAGCCTCGCTGAACACACCGAGTACAGGTTTAATAACAATGCACAACAACAAAAACACCGAGATAACGACAAGCGTCATACCCAGTACGTCGTGGTTTCCTATATTACCGTTCTTTCTCTTCCGATTTCGCTTCTGTGCCACTATACGCCTCTCGGTAAAAAGTCATAGAAAATCAGCACATATTTCTACGCAATATCAATTATACCATACAATTCCACGCTTTTCAAGGTTTTTAAGGTAAAAAATCGAGTACGGGAAAAAACTTTTCGGCAATTTTCCCGAAAATGCCGAAACCGTCCGTTTATTGCGCTCGGAGGAACAGTCGCACGGCAAAACGCGCGCAAAACAGTCCTGTCGCGCGCGAATTTCGATTTCTGCGGCGCGGCGAGTCGTCTTTAAAAACAAAAGCGATCGCGAATAACCGCAATCGCATGTTTTTTAATTAAGTTCGTAACCGTGCTTTTGCGACAGCCCGTTTTGTCGGTCGTAATTTTCCTTGTTTTTGGCAAGATAAATATTAAACAGTTCGTCGGCGGTCATGCCGCTGTCTATGCACATGCCCAAAAAGAAGTGCAAAACGTCCACAATTTCCTCTTTGAGTTTGGCGTCGTCTATTTCCGTCGCGTTTTTCCACCACTTATACTTGGCTTCCTCCACGACCTCGCCCAGCTCGACCATTAGCGCGAGAGCCTTTTTGCAAACCCACTCGCCGCGCGAGTAATCCAGCCCGCGCTTTTCGCGTATGTAGCTGTCCAGTCCCGCTTGCATGCGGAACAAAACGTCCAGTTTGTCCTCGGTTTTATCCGTCTTTATGGCGGCTTTTTCTATCTGTTTTTCCATGGTTACAATCGACCTCCTCAACCGTTGTAATAGGCTTTATCTACCGCGACGGGCGGCTTTTTGCCCGCGTAAGCTATGGTCGCGGGCGCGGCAAACAATTCCCGCGCAAGCGCGTTTATATCGTTTGACGTAATGCGTTCTATCTTTTTCAGCAGTTCGTCAAGATTGTAGTCCGTGCCGAGAATTACGCGCCGCCGCATGAGCGCAAGCATGTAATTCATGGGGTTTTCCTTGCCGAACAGCGCGGTTACTTTCAGTTGCATTTTTGCTTTTTCGGTTTCGTCGTCGGTAACGCCGTCCGCACACAGCGCGTCGATTTCGTTTTTAATCGCGCCGAGCGAACTCTCTATATTGCAAGCGTTGACGTTGGCGCACACCGAGAACATGCCGTTGGTCTTTCCCAGCCACGGCGAAGTGTACACGCTGTACACAAGCCCCATTTTTTCGCGCAACCGCTGAAACAACCGCGAACTCATGCCGTTGCCGAGTATGCAGTCGAGCGCGGATTGCGTTGCCGAACGGTCGTCGCCCAGCGCAAACGACGGATACGCGATTGAAATTTCCGACTGTTCGTAATCGCGTATAAACTCGCCGTAACCCGACAAAAACGGTTGCGGCAAAAGCGCGGGCGGCGCGGCATACGGCGCGGCAGTAAGCTCGCCCATATACTCCTCCACCAAATCCGTTGCGGCGGATTCCGTAATATTGCCGACAAACGCGACGACGGTGTTGCTCGCAATGTAGTTTCGCTTTTTGTAATCGAGAATATCAGCTTTGCAAAAGCGCGACACATTGTCTTTGGTGCCTAAAATTTCCATGCCGAGCGAGTTCGCACCGAACGCCGATTTATAGAGCACGTCGTAACACACCCCGTCCGGCTCGTCCTTGCTCATGTTTATTTCTTCGATAATAACCTTGCGTTCGCGGTCGAGTTCCGCCGCGTTGAACGTGGAATTAAGATATAAATCGGCAAGCACGTCAAAGCAGTCGCGCACCTTTTCGTCGATAGACTTAAAATAGTAGCAAGTGTATTCCTTGCCCGTAAATGCGTTGTACACGGAGCCTGCGCGGTCGAACTCAGACACGATGTTTTCCGCCGTGCGTTTGTCCGTGCCTTTAAACTGCATGTGTTCTATAAAGTGCGAAATGCCGTTGTTTTCGGGTGTTTCGTATGCGCTCCCCGCGCCCACCATAATGCCCGCCGTGACCGACCGCAACGCCGCGTTGCGCTCCACTATTACGGTTAGACCGCTTTTGTATTTTTTTACTGTCATGTCGTTCCTTGTAATTTGCGCCGAGCATGCCCGCTCGCCGCGCGTAAAACAATATTCGTCCGATTGCGCCGCGCCCGCGCCGCACGATCCCTGCGTTGTTTCGGTCAGAGTATTACGTCGCTTTCCAAAACTTCGCTGACGGGCGCGATATGCAACCCCGCCGAAAACACCTCGGTTATAATGCGTTCGAGCGCGTTGAGCGTACATTCGGTCGGGTGCATTAGTATCAGGTCGCCGCCCTTGATGTTTTTTACGGCGCGTTTGTAGATGAGATTTGCGTCGTGGTCGCGCCAGTCGATAGTGTCGCGCGTCCACATAACGGTGCGGTATCCAAGTTCCGCCGCGACGGATAGAGTTTGCGCGCAGAACGCGCCCGACGGCGGCGCAAACAGCGTCATATCAATGCCTAACGCGTGCTTGACAGCGTCGTGCGCCGACTCTATTTCCTTGCGATTATACGCGCCGTCTATTTTGGAGTGGTCCTTGTGATAGTAACCGTGGTTGCCTATTTCGTGACCTGCGGCGTGAATTTTTTTAAGCGTTTCGGAATTGCCCGCCGCCCACGATCCGCCGACGAAGAACGTCGTTTTTACGTTGTACCTCGACATTATGTCGAGCATGGGTTGAATATATTCCGTACCCCAATACACGTTGACCATGAGCGAAACTTTGGTGTCCGACTTGCCCGCATAGTACGGCTCGCCGCTCTGCGCGCTCGACTTTGCGCCGCCGACGGCGACCGTTACCGAAAGCAACGCCGCGACCGTCGCGCACATAATTATATTGCCCAAAACTATGCGAAAAAATTTTGCTCTGCGTGCGTCTACCATAAAAAGCACCTCGACTATTTATATTGCGGTCGAGGTGCTTTTATTATCGTTTTTTATTTATCGCCTTTGTCGCTTTTTTCGCCTCTGTCGCGGCGAGGGCGCGACGGGCGGTCGGGACGCGGACGGCGTTCGCCGCGCGCGGGGCGGTCTTCCTGCCATTCGCCCTCGGGCGCTTTTTCGATGGGGTCGCCCGTAAGTTTTTCGAGCAGTTTAAGATCTATTTTGCCCTGCTTCGTAAAACTGACGACCTCAACCTTGACGGTATCGCCCTCTTTGAGCACAGCCGATACCGAATCGAGCCGTTTGCCGACGAACTTGCCGAGCTTGGCGATATGAATCATGCCGTCGCGCCCGGGCGCAAGCTCTACAAACGCGCCCAGATCGTCGCGGACGGTAACGACGGGACCTTCGTACACGTCGCCGATTTCTGGGTCTTTGACGATGGAAAGGATAATCTCCTTTGCCTTTTCGGTCATAACGGGATCTACGCCCGCAATAAACACTCTGCCGTCCTCTTCGATGTCGATCTTGACGCCCGTGTCGTCAACAATCTTGTTGATTGTCTTGCCCGACTTGCCGATAACGTCGCCGATCTTTTCGGGATCGATGTTAAACATGATAATCTTGGGCGCGTACTGCGAAAGCTCGGGACGGGGCTTGTCCAAAACAGCAAGCATTTTGCCGAGGATATGCAGTCTGCCGACGCGCGCTTGTTCGAGCGCGGTGCGCAGGATATTTTCGTCGATACCTTTAATCTTGATGTCCATTTGGATAGCGGTAATGCCCTTTTCCGTGCCCGCTACCTTAAAGTCCATGTCGCCGAGGAAGTCCTCCAAGCCCTGAATATCCGACAGGATTGCAAGGCGATTTTTCGCCTCGTCCTTGATAAGCCCCATGGCGATACCCGCGACGGGCGCTTTAATGGGCACGCCCGCGTCCATGAGCGACAGCGTCGAGCCGCAAACGCTCGCTTGCGACGTGGAGCCGTTGGACGACAGGATTTCCGACACGACGCGTATGGTGTACGGGAACACGTCCTCGGACGGAATAACGGGTTCGAGCGCGCGTTCCGCGAGCGCGCCGTGACCTATTTCGCGCCGACCGGGGGCGCGAAGCGGTTTTGCCTCGCCCGTCGAGTAAGGCGGCATGTTGTACTGGTGCATATAACGCTTGGTTTCCTCGTCGTCGAGGTTGTCCAGCTTTTGCGCGTCGCGCGCGGTGCCGAGCGTACAGATGGAAAGAGCCTGCGACTGACCGCGGGTAAACACCGCCGAGCCGTGCGTGCGCGGGAGCACTCCCACTTCGCACCAAATATCGCGGATGTCCGTGGTCTTGCGCCCGTCGGGACGAATGCCCTTGGACAAAATCTTTTCGCGCACTTTCTCTTTGGTCAAGTAGTACAGCGAATCGCCTATTTCGCGCTCGCGTCCCTCAAACTCCTCTTTAAAGTGTTCCATGACGTCCGCTTGAACTTCGTCCTGATTGGCTTGACGTTCCGCGCGGTCGAACGTGTCGAGCGCTTTGTCGAGTTTTTTGTCGGCGTACTTGCGGACGGCTTTATCAACGTCCTCGCCGATATGGTACAGTTCCATTTCGAGCTTGGGCTTGCCGACCTTTGCGACAATGTCGTTAATGAACTTAACCTGTTTTTTGATCTCCTCGTGCGCGAACATAATACCGCCGAGCATTTCTTCCTCGGAAACCTCGCTCGCGCCCGCTTCGACCATCATAATAGCGTCTTTCGTGCCCGAAACGTATACGTGCATGTTGCTCTTGGCGCGCTGTTCGTTGTCGGGGTTGATTATATACTTGCCGTCAACGCAACCGACGACTACCGAGCCGGTAGGTCCCATAAACGGAATATCCGAAATGGAAAGCGCGATAGAACTGCCGAGCATACCGAAAACTTCGGGCGGGATATTGGTGTCCACCGACAGCGCGGTCGCGACGACCGACACGTCGTTAAACAAGCCTTTGGGGAACAGCGGGCGTATGGGGCGGTCGATAAGCCGCGACGTCAAAATCGCCTTGTCGCTGCCTCTGCCCTCGCGACGCTTGAAACTGCCGGGAATTTTGCCGATAGCGTACAGCTTTTCCTCGAAGTCCACGCCGAGCGGGAAATAGTCCATGCCGGGGCGCGGCGCGTCCGCCATTGTTACGTTGGTCATAACGACGGTGTCGCCGCACCTAATGATACACGAGCCGTTAGCCTGACCCGCATACTTGCCCGTTTCGACGGTTACTTCTCTGCCGCCGATCTCGGTCTTAAAAACATTGCAATCCATAAATATATATTTCTCCTAAATTGATAACCGATTGAATGCGTAATTATGAAAAACCGCCTATAACGCTGTATGCGGTATTGCCGTAACATCTTTAAGCGATAAACAGAACTTGTCGCCGCGGATACCCTTGTCCGACGGCAGGGCAAGCAACGCGTTTAGCGCCGCAAACGATAGCAAGACCGCGTGAGGCATTATCACGGCGGTTTGTGATTATTTGCGCAGTTCGAGTTTTGCTACAAGACTGCGGTAACGCTCGATGTCTATATCTTTAAGATAGTTGAGCTGACTGCGGCGGCTACCTACCATTTGCAGAAGTCCGCGGCGCGAATGATGATCCTTGGCGTGAACTTTAAGATGTTCGGTCAAGTGATTGATTCGCCACGTCAAAAGCGCGATTTGCACTTCGGGGCTTCCCGTGTCGCCTTCGTGAGTTGCGTACTTGGCGATGATTTCCGCCTTTACCTGTTTGTCCATTTTTATCCTCCGACAAAATTTATTCGCCTTAAACTTCCGTAGTACGTGGAGAGCGTAATACCGAGAATAAGGTACGTAAAAAATTATATCATATAGTTTTCCGCTTTGTCAAACGATTTCCGCACAAAAGACGACAACTAACATTATTACTTCCGTTTCCCCTCCCGACCGCCGCCGCGCCCGCGATAAACGGCAAAACATTTTTCAATCGACGGGGATATGATTGACACCCGCCGCCGCGCGGTGCTATACTTGTAGCAAATAAGTTGTTTTGCACGGGAGCAAACACATGAAAAACAAAAAAGAAGCACAAAGCGCCGCGGAGATAAGCGCGGACGCCACCGCGCAAGCTCAACAGCGCGATACGGACGAACTTGCGACAGGCGCGCAAGTTAACCCCGCCGACGAAACGCCGCAAAACGTCGAACAACAGCTGAACGCCGCGGCGGAGCTTAACGCGAGCGAACCCGAGCAGAACGAAACCGCGCAAGCCGATCGAACGGAACAAGCGCAAGCGGTAAAGGAAAAGCGCACGGCAAAACAATGGCTTAAATACTTTGCGCACAGGTATTTTATAGAAGCGTTTTCCGGTATGGCGCTCGGACTGTTTTGCACGCTGATAATAGGAACGATAATCGGCGAAGTCGGATTTTTAATCAACAAAGCGGGCAAAAACGCGTTCGGCGATCTGCTGTTTTACATAGGTTCGGTGGCGAAGTCGATAATGGGCGCGGGCATAGGCGTGGGCATTGCGCACAGCCTTAAAGCCAACAAACTGACCGCGTTTTCCGCGGCGGTCGCGGGCATGGTCGGCGCAAACATAACAAACATTTTCGCGCTGTCGGGAATACACGTATACGGCGCGAGCAAAACCCCGTCGATAGGCATAGGCGACCCCGTGGGCGCGTTTGTCGCGGCGGTGACGGCGATAGAAATAACGCGACGCGTAGAGGGCAAAACTCCCGTCGATATAATAGTCGTGCCGCTTACGGCGATATTTACGGGCACGATCGGCGCGATCGCGCTCGGCATACCGTTCGGCATACTGTTCGCACTGCTCGGCAAAGGCGTGTCTTTGGCGATAGGCTGGGAGCCCGTTTCGTTCGGCATACTCGTCGCCGTGATTATGGGCTTACTGCTCACCCTGCCCACTTCGAGCGCGGCGTTCGGCGTAATGATATTCAACTCGTCGCTTATAAACACGCCGCAACTTACATACAACGCGCAAATAGGCGCGGCGGCGGCATGCGCGGGATGTTGCGCGCATATGGTGGGGTTTGCGGTGGCGAGCTTCCGCGAAAACCGTTGGGGCGGGCTTGTGTCGCAAGGCATAGGCACAAGCATGTTGCAAATACCGAACCTCGGCAAAAACCCGAGAATACTGATACCCGCGGTAGCCGCGTCCGCAGTGGCGGGTCCGCTCGCTTCCGCGGCGTTTAAAATAATGTGCGACGCGACGGGTTCGGGCATGGGCACGGCGGGGCTGGTCGGAGTAATAAACACGTTTACGACTTCCGTAACGAACGGCATATCGTGGTGGTATGTGCTTATAGCCGTGCTTGTGTGTTATATAATAGTGCCCGCCGCCGTAGCGTTAGGAGTGTCCGAAATAATGCGCAAAAAGAAATGGATTAAATTCGGCGATATGAAAATTTAAAAAGAATAATAACAAACATCTTGCACGAAAAAAGGTTGTCAACCGACAACCTTTTTGTTTGCTTTGCTTTACTCTGCCACAGTCATTTCTACCCATGTAACGGACTGATCACCGTATTTAATAGTCATTGTGCGCTTTCCGTCAACAACTCTGAAACTGATTTTAAAAGACTCGCCGTAACTGCCACTCGTTATAACAACAACCTGATTATCAATATCGGGGTCGTTGATTGGCGATCCGTTTATTTGGGGATTGGCAACATTTAATGTCGCTGTTCTGTAAATGTATATCATTAGCTTGTTATTATTTTTCGGAACGAAATACACAGAAGCGTTATAAAATTTATGTTCGGCGCCAAAAGTATTCTGCACTGTCAATACTTGGTTTGCGGCTTCCGCATCGGCTGCGCTTGCATAACCGTACTTAACGGCATTTGCAGATCCCTCGCCCGCAAAATCATAGAGTTTGCCTTCGAGCGGTTCTTCGGGTTCAATGTTGCCGCCGTCGCCGAAAATATAATCTGTTCCGCCAACGGTTATCGTGACGTTGATAACAAAATTAGGATATGTTCCCTCCAACTTAACGGGAACGGTATTTCCGCCGACAGACAAGTTAATGGTCAGCCCCGCGTTTTCGTCCCACGTATAAGTGCAGTCCGTATTGCCGAGTTTTGCATGTCCCTCTCCGTCGAAAGTAAGTTTTGTAGTTCCGTCTTTTGCCGTAAATTCAAAACCCTGCAAGACGTCGAGCGTTACCACCTTGAACGTTCCGTTAGTGTCGTTAATATCGAGGTAAAGCTCGCCCATGCTGTTGCTGTCTATAACAACTCTGTTGCCGTTGCGCGTATATCCGCCCCAAAGTGAATCGGACATGCCGCCTTTAAGATAAGCGTTGTCGTTATCGGCTAATATAATCGTGTATTGTTTAGGGACATAATCATCCTTATCTTCATCGTATTCCATTATTTCGCCGCTATATGTTTTTTGGAACACAGGCGTGACGGTTGTATTTTTAGTTATAGTATATTGCGTATTAGCTTTGCGCAGGTTTATTTCGTCGTTCACTTGCCACTTGTAGAACGTCCAACCTGTTTTGGTAAACGGGCTTGCCAAAAGCGTATGCTTGCCGTTCTCCTCTACCTCGACGACTGCGGGCACAGTCCCCTCTACGCCCGACGGCTTTACATAAGTAACGGTGTATTTTGTTACGGGCTGTTCGGGATTATCGGGATCGACCGGCTTATCGGGATTGTTTATGTTGACCATTGTAAACTCGCCGTTTGCCATAAGCTCGTCGTCGCGGTCGCATAGGTATAACTTTGACAGATCAGACTTAACAAGAACATAATGCGCAACAGTGCCTATCTTAATTTCGTAATAATACGCATCGGATCCGTAAACGTCGGGTTTATGCATGGAATTAGTATTATTATTAAACCACTTACCGTCAACCCAGTCTGCGCCTTGTAGTTTGTAATACGCCTTTCCCGTACTACCGTCTAATTTAAGACCGACCACCACTCCGCCGTCGAACTGCGTCAATCCTTGGTGTACGGGCGGCACTTCACACTCACCCTCGAACTCGACGGTATTGCCGATAGACGGCTTGCCCGCTTTCCACACCGCGGTCAAGGTCACGTCGTGCGCGGGCATTGTGTATTGCGCGCCCGCGTCGTACTTAACCGCTCCGTCGTGCCAGCCGTCGAACGTGTAGTCCTCTTTGGACAAGCCCGTCGCCGACGCAAGCGTAAACTTTTCGCCCTCTTTTTTGTTGGTTTCGGTCGGCAACGTTCCCACGCCGCCGTTAAGGCTGTAAGTAACTTTAAATTCGACTTTACCCTCGTTCTCTTTCCACTGCGCGGTAAAGGTTACGGCATGCGCGGGCATTGTGTATTCCGCGCCCGCCGCATACTTGGTCGTTCCGTCGTGCCAGCCGTCAAACGTGTAATTCTCTTTGGACAAGCCCGTCGCCGACGCAAGCGTAAACTTTTCGCCCTCTTTTTTGTCCGTTTCGGTCGGCAATGTTCCTGCGCCGCCGTTAAGCGCGTAAGATACGGCGTACTTTACGGGCTCCGAGGGGCCTGCGGGAGTATTGCCGTCGTTGCAAGCGACAACCGCCGAACCGAGCGCGAGCACGGACGTAATCGCCGCTACCGTCTTAAACAGTTTTTTGTTCATAAAATTCTCCTTTTAATGGGTTGTTTTTTGATAAATTATTGCGCCGTATACGTATACTCGAACGTCGTCCGCTCGGCGTTGAGCGTTACGGTCACGGTGTACTTGACATTGAGATAGCGCACGCTGAAAGTGAACACGTTTTCGTCGTCCGCCGAGAACAAGGCTATTGCGCCGAGATCGCTCCAAACGATATATTTGGGCTCGGTTTCCGTGCCGACGTTTATTTTGAGTTCGCCGAACACGTACACAAGCGTTCCTCTGTAATGCAGGTTGATAACGCTTCCGTCGGCGGCGGTTATATTCCGAATAAATATTTCCGCGGGCGATTTTTTGACGACAAGCGTATTGCCGTCGAACGTTATCGTTATGTCGTAACGTTTTCCGTCGCTGTCCGTAAAGTCGAGTATCTTTTTCGTGCCGAAACCGTTTACAGTCATTTTGACGTTTACGCCGTTAAACTCTACCGTCGCTTCGCCCTGATTGTTTTCGTAACTTTCGGGCAACAGCGCGAGCGGGTCGCATTTGAGCGTATATTTGCCGTCCGCGGTTGTATACGTAACAACGCCGTTGACCTTGCGGAACTCGTAATCCGCATTGTAGAAGTTGACCGAAATAACGTCGTTTTCTATCGTGCCCTCATACGTCGAGTAGTCGCCTATTGACGCGTCGTATTCGTAGAACGTTATTTTTGCGCCGTCAATCTTGTACATCATCAAGTACGTCGATTGGAACGTCGCTCTGCCGTCGATGTCCAAAAGCTCCGCGCCGCACATGTACTTGCCTCTTTCCGCGCCCGATTCGATATACAGGTGTCTGCAATACGAATTCCAGCCCGCCGCCTCGAAACAAGCAATTGCGACGTCGATATTTTTGACTTTTATTCTGAACGAAATATTGCCGGTAGAAACTTTTTCGCCCATGCTCGGCGGAGTTACGCCGTCCAGTTCTATAAACAGCGCGGGTTCGTTTTCAAAAATATGGCACTCACGGAACGCCATGTCGCCTATTTCCGCAAGGCTCGCGCCGAACTTGACGAGTTTTAACGCGATACAGCTTTGGAACGCGTTTGCGCCCACCGTGACGATTGCGGGCAATTCTATAACTCCGTTCGCGGTCGAACCGAGTTTGTAGCAGTTGGAGAACGCGCCGTCCGCCAACACTTTCACTTTGTTCATAACGACTGTTTCGAGGTTTACGCAGCTCTCGAACGCGCCGTCGCCTACTTTTTCGACGTTGGTCAAATTTACGCTTCGCACAAATTCAAAGCCGCGGAACGCTTTTGCGGAAATTTCCGTCACTTCTGCGGGAATAACAATGTCCAAAAGTTCCGCCGTGTCGGGCTGTTTATTGTAGCGAACAAGCACGCCGTCCACAATTTCGAACTCGGGTAGCTTTGTAACTTCCACACTGCCTTTTATGGCGAACGGGCAGTTAGTCCACGCCGCTTTGTAAGCGTTCTGACTGCCTTCCGGCACAACGATTGTCATGTCGCCCGCGCCCCAGCGGAACGGGTTGGCTTCGTTGGAAAAGTCGATATTTATAGGCGTCGGCGACAGGAACACCGCGCGGCGCAATGTATATTGGTTTTGGAACGCGAGCTTGCCTATTGCCGTCACGCTCGCGGGAATAGTTACCGACACGAGCGACACGTCGGTATTTACGTAGTTGCACGCGCCGTCGGCGATTTCGGTTACTTCGTCGGGAATTTCTATTATTTTGGAAGTTCCCTTGTAGTCTATGAGCGTCGTGCTGTCAATAACGAAGCCCGTCGTATTGACTTTAAACGTGTTGTTTTCCCAGTTGACGTTAAAGTACATAGCCGCGCCCGCGGTCGCGCCGCCCTCGCCGTCGTCCTCATACGGAACAAACGTTATAAGGTTTTCGCCGACCGTGACATTGCCGTCATACTTCGCGCCGCCCGTCGTGTACGTAGCGCCGATATACCCGTCGAGCACAAGCGTGCCATCGCCGCTTTCCGCGGTGAACGTGCGCGCATAGTCGGGGTTGTATTCCACATACACGGGCACGACGTCGGTACCGACATACAACACGTTGAGTATAAACTTAAAGCCGTCGCCCGTTGTCGGGGTAAACTCCCACTCGCCCAAAAAGCCGTCGTAATTTTCCGTGCCGCAGTATGTGCCCGAGGCGACAAGCTCGGTAGTTTGCGAAACGGAGTCGTAGGCATAGATTTTAGCAAAACCGTAACCGTTGGCATCCAAGCGGTAGTTTAACAGCTCGCCGTTGTCGTACAGCAGGTACGACCCGCTTTCCTCGCCCTGCAAGCGGAACCGACCGTCGAACGACGTGCCGCTTACCTCGGTCTTTTCTATCGTGAAATAGCCTTGACCCGTCGCGTTGGTTTCCTCGTTTTTAAAAACGTATGTATAATCGCCGTACTGCCTGTCGTATTCGTAATAACCGCTGAACCGAACTGCGGTTTGACTGCCGACAATTTCCGAAATTGTGGCAAAGCCGTAACCGTCGGTTGCAAGCACGTACCGTCCGTTGTCCTTATAAACATAGTCGTACTGCAAGTACACGCCTTGGGTGCCGTCGATAGCGGCATAAGTATTATCGGCGTACAGTCTGCCTACAAGGTTGCCGCCCTCGCTTTCGTCGAAAAAGAACTCGAACTCGTCATAGCCCGATTGCGTGCTTTCCGAGCTTTCGACAAAGCCGAGTTTGTCCGCTTTGCCGCTGCGCACCAATATAGCCGCGCCCAAGCCCTTGCCGATTAACGGTTTGTATACGCAAATTTTATCCGCCGACGCTTCGCGCGCGTCAGTATATTCAACAGCCCACTGCGCGTACAGCGTAATATCGCTTTCGCCCATTACGATTGTTTCGCCCGCGAGATACTGTCCGTCCTCTTTTGTACCCGTAAGCGACACAATGCCGTCGGGCTTTGTTGACCAGCCGACAAACTTATAGCCGCGCGGGTTGAACGCCCTGCCGTCCTTGACCGTTACGGAACTGCCCGACGCGCCCGTTGACGGTTTGACCGTTCCGCCGTGCGGCACTTCGCCGAGGTTATATTCGTAAACAATTTTAAACTCGACGTCGGACGGGTCGCTACCCTCGTCGGGTTTCCACTGCGCCGTGAAAGTCACGCTGTGCGCGGGCATTGTGTATTCCGCGCCCGCGTCGTACTTTACCGCTCCGTCGTGCCAGCCGTCGAACGTGTAGTCCTCTTTGGTCAAGCCCGTCGCCGCCGCAAGGCTAAACTTTTCGCCCGCAGCTTTGTCCGTTTCGGTCGGCAACGTGCCGACGCCGCCGTCAAGACTGTACGCTACCGAATATTTATCGGGAGTTTGGGCGGGCGGCTTGTCGTCGCCGCACGCAGTCAACAGCGCGCCCGCAACGGCTATTGCCGCCGCCGCGGAAATTGTTATGTAAATTCCATGCGTTCGCTTGTTTTTCATAATACCTCGCAAACCGTGTAACGCAATGCGTTCGGGCGGTTTTTCCCGAACAAAAACAGTTTAAAAAATTACAGACACGTTATCTATAATTGTGTTATTGTACCATACCCCCCCCCCCCCTTGTCAAGCGAACGCGCCTTTGCGCGCGCTTTTAAGCCTGTATTTTTTATCCCAAAAGGCGGTTCGGCAAGGGTTTAGCCGTATAACGGCGGCGGCGCGGGCTTTTAGTTATGCACAGCACGGGCGAGCGGACGCGCGCAATTTTGCTCGGTATTTTCCGCGCGATATATCGGCAATGCGCGCGGTTTTGATTGCTATTTGACTTATAATGATGTATAATATTCGCGTAAACTTACTTTTTAAGGAGAAGTACATATCATGGCAAAAATGAAAGTTGTTTTGGCTTATTCGGGCGGTCTGGACACGACCATAATTATCCCGTGGCTCAAAGAGAATTACGACTGCGAAGTTATCGCCGTCGCCGCCGACGTCGGTCAAGGCGAGGAGCTTGCGCCGCTCAAAGAAAAAGCGGCAAAGAGCGGCGCGGAAAAACTTTACATCGAGGATTTAACCGAGGAGTTTGTCACCGATTGCATTTTCCCCACCATTAAGGCGGGCGCGGTGTACGAGGGCAAGTATCTTTTGGGCACGTCATTCGCGCGTCCCGTTATCGCCAAACGCTTGGTCGAAATTGCCAAGAAGGAAAAGGCGGACGCTATTTGTCACGGTTGCACGGGCAAAGGCAACGACCAAGTGCGGTTCGAGCTGTCTATCAAGGCGCTCGCGCCCGATATGAAAATAATTGCGCCGTGGCGGATTTGGGACATCAAGTCGCGCGACGAGGAAATCGATTACGCCGTTGCGCACGGGCTGGACGTGCCCGTTACAAAGGCGCATAACTATTCCATGGACCGCAATCTTTGGCACCTCTCGCACGAGGGCAGCGACCTCGAAGACCCCGCCAACGCGCCCAAAGACGAAATGCTGCTTATCAGCAAGCCCGTTAAGGATACGCCCGACGCGCCCGAATACGTTTCTATCGATTGGGTCAAGGGCGTGCCTGTCGCCGTAAACGGCAAAAAGCTCGCGCCCGTCGCGCTCATAGAAACGCTTAACGAAATAGGCGCGCGCCACGGCGTGGGCGTGGACGACATGGTAGAAAACAGGCTTGTCGGCATGAAGTCGCGCGGCGTTTACGAAAACCCCGCAGGCTCCATACTTTACGCCGCGCACAAAAACCTCGAAGAAATTACGCTCGACCGCGACACCGCGCATTTTAAAGAACACGTCGCGCTCAAATTCGCCGACCTTGTTTACGACGGCAAGTGGTACACCCCGCTCCGCGAAGCGTTGTCCGCATTCGTGGACAGCACGCAGGAGTATGTCACGGGCAATGTAAAACTCAAACTGTTTAAGGGCAAGATTACGCCCGCGGGCATGACTTCGCCCTACTCGCTGTACGACGAGGATATTGCCACGTTCGGCGCGGACGAGGTCTATGACCAAAAGGACTCGGCGGGCTTTATCAATCTTTTCGGCTTGCCGCTTAAAGTGCGCGCCAAAATGCTCGAAAAGAATAAAAAATAAGTCGGCAAGAAAACTTTACGCATGTGAATTTTAAGCGTTAATTGCAATGTCTTTTTCCCCATCATTTCGACTGAAGTGCCATGACTTTACGCATGCACTTAATCGGGTGAAAACTCAATCGGCAATTTCAGTAAACACACGAAAGAAATCCAATCTTTGATTGGAGGAGAAATCAAGGCGTAAGCCGCACCAAGCACAGCTTGGATTTCTGCCGTGTGTGGGCTTTGACCGTTTATTGTGTTTGCTCCCGAATAATTGCGTTACGTTAACATGACAAGCGTAACGGCTTGTCCACTCTGCGGCGGTTCGCCTGGATTCCTCGACAAGCTCGGAATGATGGGGGTTTGGGCTTTACACTCCTATTATACGACATAGCACACAAAGACGCGCCAAACCCTTTCTCTCATCATTTCGACCGTAGCGAGCATAGCGAGCGAAGCGGAGAAATCAAGGCGTCAGCCGCACTTTAAAGGATCTATTTATGAAACTATGGTCGGGCAGGTTTACTGCCGAACTCAACGAAATAGCGGAGTTGTTTAACGACTCGTTGGCGTTTGACCGAACGATGTACCGTCAGGACATTGCGGGTTCGGTTGCGCACTGCAAAATGCTCGGCAAATGCGGCATAATCGACGCGAAAGAACGCGACGCGATTTGCGCCGCGCTCGACGGAATTCTTGCGGATATAGACGGCGGCAAGCTGGAAATAGTCGGCGCGGAGGATATTCATTCGTTCGTAGAAAACGAGTTGGTGCGGCGCGCGGGCGACGTCGGCAAAAAACTGCACACGGCGCGCAGTCGCAACGATCAAGTCGCGACCGACATCAGGCTGTATTTGCGCGACTGTATCGACAAAACCGTCGCCCTGCTGAAATCGCTTGCGCGCGCGCTCACGGACAAGGCGGACGCGGAAAAACTAACCGCCATGCCCGCATACACGCACATGCAAAAAGCTCAACCCACGACGCTCGGACATTATCTGTGCGCGTATGCCAACATGTTTGTGCGCGACGCCGACAGGTTTAAGGACTGCCGCAAGCGCGTAAACGTTTTGCCGCTCGGGAGCGGCGCGTGCGCCTCGACCACGTTCCCTATCGACCGCGAATACACGGCGAAGCTGTTGGGCTTTGACGGCGTTACTCAAAACTCGCTCGACGGCGTGAGCGACCGCGACTTTGCGATTGAATATCTGTCGTGCGCGGCGCAAACAATGTTGCACCTGTCGCGCATCAACGAGGAGTTTGTGTATTGGTCGGGCGAGGAGTTCGGGTTCATTGCCCTGCCCGACGAATACAGCACGGGTTCGTCCATCATGCCGCAAAAGAAAAATCCCGACGTAAACGAACTGTTACGCGGGAAAAGCGGGCGGGTCGTCGGCGACCTTGTTACCATGCTTACCGTAATGAAAGGTCTGCCGCTCGCCTACAACAAAGATATGCAAGAGGACAAAGAACCGCTGTTCGACGCGGACGCGACTTTGGAACTGTCGTTACGCGTATTTACGGCGTTTATAAATAAAGTCGGGTTCAACCGCGCCGCGCTCAACGCCGCCGCCGCAGGCGGATATTCGTGCGCGACCGAGTGCGCGGACTATCTTGCAAGCCGCGGCTTGCCCTTCCGTTCGGCGCACGAAGTTACGGGCAGGATTGTACTGTACTGCGTCGAAAACGGCAAAACTTTGCAAAACATGACCGTCGAAGAATATAAGCAATTCAGTCCGCTGTTCGACGGCGGAATATTGACTGCCGTCCAACCGCAAAGCGCGATCGCGCGCCGCAACGTTATAGGCGGGTGCGCGCCGAGCGAACTCGACAGACAAATAGCAACGTTGCGCGCCGAGTGCGACAGGCTGTAACGCCGCGCAACAACTCGGTTATTTACAGTCACGTACAAAAGCGTCCGACGCGTCGGGCGCTTTTTTGCGCCCAGCTATGCGTATTGTTCGCTTTGCAAAGCTATATAGTTGGAGAACATGGACAGAATTTCCTTATTGCCCGTGTCTTTAAAATCCATACCGAAAAGCCTGCCTATGGCGGAGCTTGCGCTCGAACTTTCTATAAGCCTGCGCAAGTTTTTTTCTACCGAACTTTTGGTGCAGTTGCAGTCGAGCGCGACGCGTCTGTATATGCTTTCGATCGTGGCGTTGCGATCGTCGGAATACAGCTCCACGCACATGCAAAACTGATTGAACCCTTTTAGCGAGGTGCGAAACCCCGTCTTGACCATAGTGCCGACAATAAAATCATGCCGTTTCATAATATGACCTCCTAAAATGATCTCGACCGCAAAGCGCGCCGCCCGCCGCGCGCAGACGGCAAATAAATGCGGCTTAACGCAACGTTTATTCCCGTCTTGTGCGCCCTTGCGAAAATGCTCGCAAACGGCCGTAAAAGTGAAGTAATACAATTAAACCGCATTTTTCGACCGTTGTCAACCCGTTTCAGTATGATATTTTTGTAAACATTTAAGACCTTTTATGCACCGCAACATGCTGTTGTCTGCGGCGCGATTAAGGTAATATATGTTGTGGTCGGCGCAATAGAAAAGCGGCGCCCGATTTTCGGTAGACGCCGCGAAAATAAATTTATGCCGCGAATCTTGTCGCGGTAAATTCCTTTTACTTTGAGTCGGAGCACTGTCAGCCGTTCGATAAAACGTATAAAGCAAGCGTTGCGCTATTGCTTGAAAGATGCGATTAAGCATCGATAAGCGATAGCTGCGCTTTTGCTTTAACAAACAATCAAGCGCGTTAAGCGCGGAGGCGCGGCATAGACAAGGAAGTCCGAGCGGCGCACGACGGGAGTTTACACAGACGTAAATGACCGAGGGCGACGCGATGGCTGACGCCGTATATGCCGATGCATACGAGCTTAACGAAAACGTTTACGGGCGGCTTCCTTCTTTTTCTTGCGCTTAACGGAGGGTTTTTCATAGTACTCCTTTTTGCGCATATCGCCCAAAATGTTATCCTTTTGACATTTGCGCTTAAAACGTTTGAGCGCGCTGTCGAGCGATTCGTTTTCGCCTACGCGGATTACTGCCATTGTTCACACCTCCTTCGTTCCGAGAACTCCGATTTAACCTGTTCAGTTTATAACATTTTCCGCCGTTTGTCAAGCGTTTTTTACACGCCTTTACGACAATATTATTACTTCGATTTATCTTAAAATCACTTCGACTACGAACTCGACGTTCACGTTGGCGGGCAGATACGATTGACTGAAAAACTTCGGCATAAAGCGGTAAAACTGTCTGCCTATAAACAGCGGGTCGCACTCCATGTCACTCGCGGTTCGGTACGCCGATTCCATTTCCTCTTTTATCGCCTTGGCAAACCCGTCGCGCACCGCCTTTTTAGCCGCGCCCGACTTGTCCGCGTCGAGCGCGTTGAACTTGTCGCCGTTCGGCTCGATATACGCTTTGAGTTTGACCGTCGCCGAATACGGCTTGACTTTGATATTGACGTACTTTTTGAGCAATCGCCCCGTCACGTTTTTTATATCCTCGCCGTCAAACTCCACGTCGGCGGCGACTATGCCTTTTTCGACAGGCGCGCTCACCCACGCCACGCCGCGCGCCGCAGTATTGTCCAAAATCCCCGCGCGTCCGTCCTTGTTGTACAGCGCGAGCCGCTCCACTTTCATGCCCGTCGGTTGCGCTTCGCCCGCGCCGCCGCCTTTACTCTCGCCGCCGCCCGAACTGCCCGAACCGCCGGAACCGCCCTGTTCGCCGCCCGACGACGCGCCGCCGCCTTGACCCGCGTCCTCGCTTTGTATCATTTCCACGAGCGGAATATACGCGCTTTCGGACGCGCTTCCGAGGTCGGACAGAAAACCCAACAACGTGTTAGTCGCAACGTGCGCTTTTTGCGCGCCGTAAGCGATAAAGTCCGCGTCGGTCGCGCCCGTCTTTTTCATGAACGCAGTCAGGTCGCCCACAAGATCGCTCGCCTTGTCCTCCGCAGCCGACAAGTACACGTCCGCCGTGACGTCGGTAGACGACATCAGCTCGCCCAAAAGATCCGCGCTCGCGTCCTTGCCTACAATTACCATGGAGCAGTGCCCCAGCTCCGCGCGCCTGCCGAGCGCGGTATTAAGCGCTTCCACTGCCTCGGCGAGCGTGTCCGCTTCGACGGTGACGGTGTCTTTGCTTGTCGATCCTTGCGCCTCCGTCGGCATGACGTACTGCGCCGTAATGCTTACGCTCTCGCCGCCGTCCACGCCGATAATCTCGACGATAACCCTGCTGTTTACCTCCCGACTGCGCGACACCGTAGACGGCATGAACGCGACGAGAAAAGCAAAAGCAAACAGCAATATTTTATACACGATAAGTTTTTTCTTGGTCGTCATGAATCACGCTCCGCCCGATTGCGTTTGTTGCGTTGTACGAGCGCGCACGTTACGGCAAGCGTCGGCACGGCAATCGTGAACGCAAAGATTACGGCGGACGTCGGCAACGACGTTACCGCAAGCGAGAACAAGGTCCTGTCCGCAAGCGCAAACACCTGCGCGATATATACAAGCACCGTCACAGCGAGAGAAATCCAAAAGTGCGCGTTTTTGCCTATCACGAACGCGACGCACCGGCATGTCGCATAAAAGAACAGCGCGGCTTCGATAAATACGGATATGCTCCACAGTATCGATGAAAACATGTCTATTCTGCCGTAAACATTGCCTATGGAAAACTGCAAAATGTTGGACAGGTTGGTCGTGCTGTCGGCGAGCATAGGCACATTGCCGAACGCCGCGCTCATTATCATGGTAAAAAACACCGCGACGGCTGTGCCTATCGCGCCCGCGCCCGCGGCGAACGCGCCCGTGCTCTTTTTAAGTTTGGTTCGTCCCATAAACAGCACGAGCGGCGTAAAATCGCCTATCCACGCCGCATGGCGCATAAGCCCGTCGGTAAAGCTCTCGGGGTTTTGTAACGACGGAAAAATATTGGCAAGGTCGAATCCCGTCAGTATCACTATTACCGCAAGCACTGTCAGGCACGCGACGATAAGCGGCACAAGCAATTCGTTAAGCCGACATAGCGCGCGAAGCGTATGCACGCCCACAGCCGCAAAGAACACCAACAGCACGATTGTCATGAGCGATACGTTAAACCCGTTGAGTACGTTGTTGCCGTAAAACGCCAAAATTTCCGCGACCGCGGTGTTGAGTTTGAAGAACAAAAACAACCCTATAAGCGCGACCGCGATTTTGGCTCCGACCTTGCCGATAGTCGAACTCAACAGCGTGAAAAAATCGACCTCGCGCGAAAGGTACATTGCCGCTATCATAACGCCAAGCGCAACAAGGTCTATGCCTCCGCCTATCGCCATTGCTATATACGCGTCGCGTCCCGTCGTGCGTATTAGAAAGATTGGCAGTAGAAACATCTTCGTAGCTATTGCGAGTATAAATATAATCGCAATCAGCTGTCGGCTTGTCGCCTGTTTGCTCTCGGCGGTGTTGGTGCTGCCCGCGTCCTGCGCCGATTCGCCCGCGCCTATCTTGTTATTAACTTTTCCCGTGCTTTGTGCGTTCATAATATGTAGCCGACCGCGCGTCGGTTGCCGTAGCGGCACAAAACAGCGCGCGCGTTTACGGTATTATATTTGTCGGGTCGGGTTTTGATTGGGTATGCTTTTGGGTCGCTTTTTCATTGTCGTGAGCGGACCGCGTTCTATCGCGTCCTTAAAGTCGGAATACACGAGCGGCGCGAACGGCGCGAGATACGGCGAATCGTAAGCGTTGAGCGAACAGACGTAATGCAGTGCGAACAGCACGGCGAGTATAAGCCCGAACAGCCCGCACAGTCCGCCGATTAGCGTAAACGCCAAGCGCAGTATGCTCATAGGTCCTATAAGATTGGGCACGGTGAACAGCGCAATGGAACTCAACGCCGTTATCATTACCGCGGGCGAGCTGATTATTCCCGCGTTCACAGCCGTTTCGCCCAGCACGAGCGCGCCCACAATGCTCATCGCCATGCCCACGGCGCGCGGCATGCGCACGCTCGCTTCGCGTATGATTTCAAACAGCAACAGAACAAACAGCGTTTCGGCAAGCGGCGACAACGGCAACCCCTTTATTGCCGTCATCAATGTTATCATAAACCGAACGGGGATAAGCGTGTAGTGGAAGTTTTGCATTGCTACGTACAGCGCGGGCAACAGCGTCGCCAAAATCAGACCCAAGTACCGCAGTATGCGCACGAACGTGCTGTAAGGCGCGCGCTGATAGTAGTCCTCGCCCGATTGAAATTCCTCTATCAGCACAAACGGCACGGTCAACACCATGGGCGACCCGTCCACTACGAGCGCAACGCGCCCTTCGAGCAGTTTGGCGGCGACCACGTCCGGCTTTTCGCTGATACCCGTCTGCGTAAAAACCGAGTACGGCTTTTCTTCGAGGTACGGCACAAGATAGTGACTGTCAACAATGCCGTCGATGTCTATCTTTTTGAGTCGACTTTTTATTTTTTGCACGACCTGCGGCGCCGCGACAGAATTAAGATAGCACACCGCGACGTTGGTCTTTGTGCGCCTGCCTATTTCCATGCGGTCTATTGCGAGGTCGGGCGTTTTGAGCCGACGCTCCAACAGCGAGAGATTGGTTTTTAAATCTTCGATAAACCCCTCGCGCGGACCGCGCATGACCGTTTCGGTCGGAGGCTCCATAATGGCGCGCGTCGTGTATGAACGCGCGTTGATTACCGCATACCGCGCGTCGCCCTCCACGCACAACAGCATATCGCCGTTTAGAAGTTTGTTTATACAGTCCTGCACGTTCGAGGAAATTTTTATGTCGTATTCGAGCAGAGCGTACCTGTCGAAATCGTCGAGCGAGTCCAGCTTTTGTGCGCAGTTTTCCAACGCGTAAATAACCGCGCGAGGCACGCTCGCGTCGGATAGGTCGGGATTAACTATAACCGCGCCCAACAGCTTTCCGCACTTAAATTCGTGCGTAACTACGTTATTCGGCGTGGCAAACTCGCCCAAAATTCGCTCGACGTTTTCCATACCGATATTTTGCGGAACGCAACGCGCTATTATACGGGAACGGTGTATAAACACGAAATTGCGGCGGTGTATTGACTTTTCTTTATGCGGCTGTCGGCTTGATTTCTCCGCTACGCGCGCGAGGCGCGATACGGTCGAAATGATGGGAAAAAGGCACGCGCACTTCGATCGAAATAATAGGCGTGTAAAGCCAAATCACCCATCATTTCGAGCTTGTCGAGAAATCAAGGCGACCCGCCGCATACGGTTAAAGCCTTTTCACACTCACTTGCCTATTATCGGGCTTAACGGCGTATACGTGCGTTTAAGTTCGTCAAACCGCCGCTTGCGGCGCACGGCGCAGTCTATAAGCCTGTCAATCAGTTTGGAAAAAGTCATGTCGCTTTTGAACAGCGCGCACGACAACGACCCGGGGATTGTGTTTATTTCGTTGACGTACACTTGCCCGTCCTTGACGAGAAAATCCACGCGCGCAACGCCGCCGCACCCGACGGCGCGGAACGCGCGTTCCGCATGCTCGCGCACAACCGCGTTTACTTCCTCGCCGACTTCGGCGGGGATTTTGTGTCGCGTGGCTTTTACGTCGCCCGCGTATTTATCCGTAAACGTCAAAAAGTTTTTCCAGCCGACGGGCTGTTCGGTGTCCGACACGGTCAGTTCGCCGTCGAACTCCCCGTCGCCCAGCACGGCGCAGTTGACTTCTGTAAAATTTTCGAGCGCCTTTTCCACGACCGCGACGTCGTCCCACTCGAACGCAACGCGGAGCGCCGCAAACAGTTCGGTCTGATTGTGCGCCATGCTTATGCCTATGGAACTGCCGAGGTTACACGGCTTGACGATTACGGGATAGCCCGTAATTTCGTTTACGCCTTTGACCGCGACCGACGGGTCGGCGGAATATTCGGTCTTGTTTACCGATATATACGGCAAGACGTTAAGTCCCGCGCGCTCGAACACGACTTTCGATCGGAGTTTGTTCATACCGATAGCCGAAGCGGCAACGCCGCTGCCCGTGTACGGTATGCCGCACATTTCCATCATGCCCTGCAACGTGCCGTCCTCGCCGAGCATACCGTGCATACAAAGCAATGCAACGTCTATCTTGTACTCGCGTTTGTTCTTTTGATACAGATACGGTTCGCTCGGTCTTATATGTACGCGCTTGCCGTCGAACTTCATGCTCTTTACGGCGTTCACGCTCGAAAATCGCTTTGCGTCCGCCGCCCACCACGTTCCGTCGCCGTCGATATACACGCCGACGCATTTTTTGGAGCATGCCGACATAGCCTGCAAGCCCGTTATCACGCTAATGTCGTGCTCGCACGACCTACCACCGAAAAATACAGCAATCATATTTGTTTTATATGATTGCCGCGCGCATAATGTGAATTATTTGATTGTACGTTATTTTTATTGTACGTCGTCGATTGCGGGTTTAGAACAGCCCGCCGAATTTTTATTACAGAAAATATCCGAAGAAACAGCCGACGGCGACGGCGACCAAGTACAGCGAAAACCATTTAAAGTTGGCTTTTGCTATGAGTTTGAGCATAACCCGCACCGCAAAATACCCCGACGCAAACGCCGACGCCGCGCCGATAAATATGCTGAACCAGTCTATTTGCGCCATTGCGCCCGCTTGCGCCGCGTCCAGTACGCTCAAAAACAGCGACCCGAGTATTATGGGAATACTCATTAAGAACGAAAACGTTGCGACCTGTTTGGAGTCCGTGCCGGCAACCGTGCCGCCGAATATGGTCGAACCGGACCGCGACACGCCCGGAAACACGCCGACGCCCTGCATTACGCCCATGGCTACCGCGCCGCCCCAGCCGAGCTCTTGCGGCGATTTGTTGCGTTTTGCCAAAAACTCGCTAACAAGCATTATCACCGCGGTGAACAGGAAAAAGAAGCAAAGATATTTTGCCGTGGAAAAATACTGTTCTATATAATCCTTGCAAGTAAACCCGACAATGACCGCGGGAATACTCGCAACAACAAGCATAGCGAGCCGCTTAAACGGCTTTTTAAACAGGTCGAGAATAGGTTTGAACAATACGATTACGACGGCGATAAGCGTGCCCATATGCGCCATTATGTCGAACATAAGGTTGAACTGTGCGTTTACGCCGTTATTTAGCCCCATCAACTCGCGAACAAGTATCAAGTGTCCGCTCGACGACACAGGTAAAAATTCGGTAAATCCTTGAACAAGCCCCAAAATCATGGCTTGCCACCAAACCATATTCAATATACGCCTCCTCGTGCCGTCTAATCTATATTACGGCGCGGGCGCGATTATGCGCGCCGTAACGTTTTTTATATTCGGTTTTACGCAACCGCTTGCGTTTCGCCCGATGTCGGCGCGGTGCGCTCGCCTTGCTCAACCGTTTCGGCTTGTTCCGTTTCCGTCATTTTGGCTTCCGCCGCCGCGGCGCGCATGCTCGATTCGCGTTCCTTAATAGCCTGCTCACGCGCGGCGCGCGGCACTATGTCGAACACCTTTTTCTCTATGCCCGCCTCGTCCTCGCGTTCCGCTATCGCTTTAAGCTCGGCGAGATCGGCGTCGAATTTCTTTTTGTCTATCTTTTCGAGCTTGGTTACGAAAATTCCTTCGTGCATGGTTTTATCCACTTTTTCTTTATCGTAACGCAATTCTTCGAACAGCTTTTCGCCGGGGCGCAAGCCCGAAATTTTTATCTGTATGTCCTTATTGGGAACATAGCCGTTTAACCGAATTAGATTGCACGCAAGGTCGTAGATGTACACAGGATCGCCCATGTCCAAAACAAACACCTCGCCGCTCGACGCGAGCGCGCCTGTTTGCAGGACAAGCCGCACCGCTTCCGGTATGGTCATAAAATAACGCTTGATGTTTCGGTCGGTAACGGTCACGGGTCCGCCGTCGCGAATCTGCTTTAAAAACGTGGGAATAACCGATCCCGACGATCCCAACACGTTGCCGAACCGCACCGCCGCCATTTGCATTTTACCCTGCGACGCGCGGGTTTGCACAAGCATTTCCGCAAGGCGTTTGCTCGCACCCATGACGTTGGCGGGGTTGACCGCTTTGTCGGTAGATACGAGTACGAACCGCTTGACTCCCGCTTTTTGGCACTGTTCTATTACGTTTTTCGTGCCGAACACATTGTTCTTTACCGCTTCCGTCGGCGCGATTTCCATCATGGGAACATGCTTGTACGCCGCGGCGTGGAACAGCGTTTCGGGCTTGAACTTTTCGAGCACCGCCGCCAGCTTGTCCGCTTCGCGCACCGTACCCATTATAAGCGAGTACCGCGACGGGTCGTATTTTTTGACAAACTCTTGGTCGATATTGAACATGCCGTTTTCGTGCTGATCGAAAATGACAAGATGTTTACAGCCGAAATTGAGCGCCTGACGGCAAAGCTCCGAACCTATGCTGCCCGCGCCGCCCGTAACCATGACGACCTTGTCCTTTACAGACATGTCCACAAGTTCCTGCCGCACTTTAAATTCGTCCCTGCCGAGCAACGATTCAATTTTTATGTCGTGCAGAGTGAGCGACGTTGTGGCTATACCCTGCGCGTCGCTTATAGGCGGAAGCATTTTTATGGGGATATTGAATTTGGACAAGCGTTCGTATATGGTACGAAGCTGGGATTTCGTGAGGTCGGTTATCGCTATGACAAACACGTCCGGCTCAAAATGCTCGAAGATGGCTTCGACGTCGTCCAGTCCGCCCGCGACGGGGTTGCCGCCTATCGAACGCCCGTGCTTGTCGTTATCGTCGTCGATAAACGCGACGGGCAAATACCCTTCGTCGGGATTGATTATAAATCTGTTGTTTAGTACCGACCCGACGTTGCCCGCGCCGTAAATGATAGTGCGCTTGGGCGGTTCGCTTGCGCCCGACGACAGGTTGCCGCGCCTGACGTGCTTGACATACCCGACGATAAGACTGGAAAAACGCGGAATAGAGGTTAGCACAAGCGCAAACACGATATATATTACTATCTGCGTACCCCAAAGCTGAACGTTGAACGACGCGTCGAGTATGGCTTTTATTATAAATAAAATGACGACGGAAACGATATACGATCCGACAAACTTAATAAATTCTATGCGTCCCGCAAACTTCCACATTACGTTGTAACAGTTAAACAACGCCAAAAGACAGACGGGTATAGCCGTCATTATTATCATTATGGGAATTTCAAAGTTGGTGTAGTTTACGGGAAACGCCACCTCTTTGAACATAGCCGCGCGAGCCGCCCAGAACGACGCGAGGCAGAAACCTATATCGAGTATAAAAGTCAAAATAACGCCGCGGTAACGCAACGATAAAGCCCGCATATTGTTGGCTTTGTTTTTTATTCCTCGGGGCTTGCGCTCCGTCCGCCCGTCGGCGTTTTTTTTCGTTTGCTTTGCCATTATTCCTCGTTTCAGCCGTTTGCGCTGTTATGATAACACGTTTGCGTTATTTTGTCAAACCCGCAACGTCATTAGTTTGTTCAGTTATGCGGCGGAAATTACGATTTTCGAGTATTTATATATTTTTTGAATACTGCAAGCACTTCGTCTATCTTGCGCGCGTCCTCGCACTCGCACATTACGCGCACTTTGGGTTCCGTGCCCGACATGCGCACTATAAGTCTGCCTATGCCCGCAAGCCGAGCCGTGTAGTCCTCGATTAGCCCTATCATTTCCTTTTCGTACATTATGGACTGATCGGCGTATTCGGCGATAGCTTTTTGCGGGAAAAGGTTTAACTCCATAAATTCGCCGAGCTTGCCGTTTTTGTACAGCGTTTTCGTGAGAATCATGCTCGACATAATGCCGTCGCCCGTAGTCGCCTGCGGGTATACTATATAATGCCCGCTCTGCTCGCCGCCGAGGTTGTAACCTTTTTTGAACATAAGATCGCAAATGTACTTGTCGCCGACGGGCGTGCGAACAAGTCTGCGTCCGTCCTTTTCCAGTCTGCGTTCGAGCGCGGTGTTGGAAAGGATTGTTCCCACGACCACGTCGTCTTTTAACTGCATTTCCCTGCCGATATTGTACAGCACCGAATCGCCGTCCATGACCTTGCCGTCGAATACGAACGAGAGCCGATCCGCGTCGCCGTCATAAGCAAAACCGAGTTTGTAGTCCGTTCCGACCATGGAGTGAAGCACGTAATCGGGGTGAAGCGCGCCGCACCCGCAGTTAATCTTTTCGCCGCGAAGTTTAAAGTTTTCTATTTCCACCGACGCGCCCAGCCGCTCGAACGCCTGTTTCGCCACGGTCGAAGCCGCGCCGTAACCGCAGTCGAGCCACACCTTTGCGCCCGTCATGTCGTAATCGACCGTTTCCACAAGATAGTCTATATACTGTTTTTGCGCGTCGGCAATTTCGCACACCGACCCGACGGCGCGCATTTCGGTGGGGTTGTCGATATAATATTCGATACTGCCCTCTTGCTCCTCGCTCAACTTTACGCCGTTGCCGTCGAATATTTTAATCCCGTTGTATTCGGGCGGGTTGTGCGATGCGGAAATTACTATGCCGCACAGCGCGTTGTACTTGATTGCCATGCGCGCGATTGCGGGCGTGGGCAATATTCCTACGGTAAGAACTTCCGCGCCGCCGCGTTTCAGTCCGCTGACCAGCGACTCTTGAATTTCAGGTCCGGATACGCGCGTATCTCTGCCGACGACCACTTGACCTTTTCCGAAGTAAGCGACTATCGCAAGCCCCACTTTGTACGCAAGATCTGCGTCCAAATTGTCGCCGTATTTGCCCCTGATACCGTCCGTTCCGAAATATTTACCCATGAGTATTGTACGCCTCCCAACGCTACGGATATTATTATATGAATTTTTGACATTAAAAGTATATTATATTTTGCGGATATTGTCAATATTATAGTTAAATTTTTTTGGATTTAACCGCTTATAAAGCCGCAGTGCGGCGATTTTGTTGACATAAACGCCGATTATTGCTTATAATATATCGGTATGGACGCATTTATCGAAAGTATAGGCAACGCCATGAACAACGCGCTGGGCGCGCCGCTTGCCGTAATACTGCTGTCAATTATACCTATCGCCGAAGCGCGGTTTGCCATACCGTTCGGCATGAGCGCGGGCATGGGGCTGTCGCCGCTCGAAGCGTTCGGCTATGCCTTTTTGGGATCGTCGCTTATCGCGCCGATACTGCTTATAGTGTTTATACCTATAATCAACGCGCTGTCGCGCACCAAGCTGTTTTCCAAGCTCGGCAAGTTTTTGTACGACAAGTTCGAAAAGAAATCGCGCTCGCTTAAAGACAGCCCGCAAGTCGAGCAAACCCCCGGCGAAGTCGGCGGCAAAAACAAAAAGTTTGCCGTCACCAAAAGCGACGTAAAAAAGATGGGCGGCGTGGCGTTGTTCGTCGCCGTTCCCCTGCCGCTTACGGGCGTATGGACGGGCAGCGCTGTCGCGTCCATACTGAAAATAGGCTTTGTCAAATCGCTCATCGGCGTGATTGCGGGCAACGCGGTCGCGTGCGGCATAATTACGCTTATAACCTATCTGTTTAAAGATTACGTGACGTGGATCACTTTGGCGTTTTTTATTATAGCGGTGCTCGTCGTACTGTTTTTAATAATTAAACTTATAATCTACAAGCCGAGCGACGCGCAAAACGGCGCGAACGCCGACAACGACAATTCCGATTCGTCTTTGCAATAAGGAGCTATCTATGTGCGGAATTATAGGTTACTCGGGCGGCAAGCAAGCCGCGCCCATACTGCTTAAAGGGCTGGAACGCCTCGAATATCGCGGATACGATTCGAGCGGCATAGCCGTTACCGACGGCGGTGCGATTAGCGTCGTGAAAGCCGTGGGCAAGATTAAAGCTCTCGACGAAAAAACAAACGGCGGCAAAACCCCGCACGGAACGGTGGGCATAGGACACACGCGCTGGGCGACGCACGGCGTGCCGAGCGACGTAAACTCGCACCCGCACGTGTCGCAAAACGGCATGTTCGCCGTCGTGCACAACGGCATAATCGAAAACTTTGCCGAGCTTAAAGCGGAGCTTATCGCGCAGGGCGTCAAGTTTGCGAGCGATACCGACAGCGAGGTTATCGCCCAGCTTTTGCAATATTATTACGAAGGCGACGAACTGGACGCCATACTCACCGTAATGCGCCGCATAAGCGGGTCTTACGCCGTGGGCATACTGTGCGCGGACTACCCCGACGTCATTTACGCTATCCGCAAGGACAATCCGCTCGTAGTGGGTCTGGGCGCAAACGAAAACTTTATCGCGTCCGATTTTGCCGCCGCGCTCGAACATACGCACGACTTTGTTCAGCTCGGCGACGGCGAAATAGCCAAGCTCACCGCGCACGCGGTCACATTTTACGACGGTGACGGCAAGCCGTTGAAAAAAACGCCCTACCGCGTGGACTGGGATATTTCCCAAGCCGAAAAGGGCGGCTATCCGCATTTCATGCTGAAAGAAATTTACGAACAGCCCCGCGCGATCACCGCGACGGTGCGTCCGCGCGTTAAGGGCAATCAAATTGTTCTCGACAAAATAGCGTTCGACGCAAAGAATGTCAACAGGATAGAAAAAATAGACATCGTCGGTTGCGGCTCTGCGTACCACGCGGGTATAGTCGGCAAAGCGTTTATCGAAAAATATTGCCGCATACGCGTTAATTGCGAGCTTGCGAGCGAATACGTTTACTCCGACCCCATTACCGACAACCGCACTCTCACCGTTATTATCAGTCAGAGCGGCGAAACGGCGGACACCCTCGCCGCGCTTCGACTCGCCAAAAAACGCGGGTCGCACACGATAGCGATAGTCAACGTCGTCGAAAGCGCGATTGCGCGCGAGGCGGACGACGTACTGTATACCTACGCAGGACCCGAAATTGCCGTGGCGACGACCAAAGGTTACACGACGCAGGTCGCCGCGCTCTACCTCGTGGGGCTTAAAATCGCCAAGATAAAACACACCGTTTCGGATGCGCGCTATTCGGAAATGCTTAAAGAACTCACCGAGCTTCCCGACAAAATCACCCGCGCGCTCGCCGACATCGAGCAGATTAAAAATTACGCCGACGAATACGCCGCGCATAAGTGCGTGTTTTTTATCGGGCGCGGCACGGACTACGCCGCCTCGCTCGAAGGCGCGCTCAAACTAAAAGAAATTTCGTATATCCACGCCGAGGCTTACGCCGCGGGCGAGCTTAAACACGGCACGATTTCGCTAATAGAAAACGGCACAATCACGCTCGCGCTCGTCACGCAGTCGGCGTTGTATTCCAAAATGCTGTCCAATATAAAAGCGGTGCAGTCGCGCGGCGGCACGGTGCTTTCCGTCGCCTCGCCCAAGAACGAACAAATACGCGAAAACTCGGACGGCTTGCTCCTTATTCCCGACTGCGACGATGATCTCACGCCCATACTGACTGCGGTCGTTTTGCAGGTGTTCGCCTATTACGTAGCCGCCGCGCGCGGGTGCGACATAGACAAACCGCGCAACCTCGCAAAGTCGGTCACCGTGGAATAACAAACCGCGCCCGCGAAAAAAGCGTACTGCGGTCAACCTATTTCGCGCGCGGGTTTCGGTCTGCATATTCGGCTACCCTGCTTTCGACCCGCGGCTTGCGGGCATAGGAACTAACCATGAAAAAGAAATACCTTACGATTTTGTGCGACGGCATGGCGGATTACCCCGACGAGCGCGGGCTTACGCCCATGGACGAAGCGCGCAAGCCTACTATGGACATGCTGTGCAATTCGGGCGTTATCGGACTTGTCAAAACCGTGCCCGACGGCATGAAAGCGGGTTCGGACGTTTGCAACCTTGCCGCGCTCGGTTACGACCCGCGCGACTGCTATACCGGCAGATCCCCGCTCGAAGCGTTGTCTATGGGCATACGGCTCGATCCTGCCGACGCTACGTTGCGAGTAAACCTTGTAACGCTGTCGGACGAGCGCGAACTGTCCGACCGAACCATGATAGACTATTCGGCTGGCGAAATTTCGACAGAGGAAGCGGCGCAACTTATTTGCGCGTTGCAACCGCTGTTCGGCGAATACGGCGCGGAACTGTATTCGGGCGTAAGCTACCGCCACGCCGCCGTCATACGCGGCGCGGGGTTGAGCGGAACGGAATTTACTCCGCCGCACGACATTACGGGCAAGCCCGTAAAAAACAGCTTGCCCAAGAACGGCAAGAGCGAAATTTTTACGCGCATAATCGAGCGTTCCGCACAAATACTTAAAACACACCCCGTCAATGTTGCGCGCGTAAACAGCGGCAAAAATCCCGCCGACTCGGTGTGGTTTTGGGGCGAAGGATCAAAGCCCGAGCTTACCGACTTTGCGACAAAATTCGGAAAAACCGCAACCGTAATTTCGGCTGTGGATTTGGTAAAAGGCATAGGCAAAGCGGGCGGCATGAACGTAATCGATATTCCCACTGCGACAGGCACGGTTGACACAGATTATCAAGCCAAAACCGAAGAGGCAAAACGCGCGCTCGCCGAGTGCGATTACTGTTTCGTCCACCTCGAAGGACCCGACGAGTGCGGGCATCAGGGCGACCGCGGCGGCAAGATTACCGCAATAGAGCGCATCGACGAACGCGTTTTAAAACCGCTGTTAGCCTATCTAAAAGATAGCGGCGCGCATTTTGCAATATCGGTCATGCCCGACCACGCAACGCCGCTGTCCGTGCGCACGCACACCAAAGAACCCGTGCCGTTTTTGATCTACGACAGCGAGCGCGCAATTAACGGCGGTGCGCAACGCTTTACCGAAAAATCCGCCGCGCAATCGGGCGTGTACTTGGAAAACGGTTACGAAGTAATACAGGTTTTATTCGGAAACAAACAAATATAACTTATATAACGCGTCGCGCATCGGCTTGTTTACGGTGCGCGACTTTTATATCCTTTTATAGTCTATATATCGCACATCTTATAGTCTATATATCGCACATCATTGTTACACATCGCGGACATAAGTGGAATAGAACCGTATGCCGCCGCCCACGCCGATAGGCGCGGTCAAATCCGAAATAGCGAGGCAATAACGCAAGCGCTCCGCCGCGCCCGTCGCGCCGTCGTAAATTTTGACATCGCCGTCGTAAGCCTCGCGTATCAAATCCGCGATGTATGTATAATGCGAACAGCCGAGGATAACCGCCTCGGCGTTTTTGTACGGCGCGAGTACGTCGCGCACAAACGGCGCGATTGCGCGAATATCGTCGGTGTGATCTTCTATCAGCTTTGCAAGCTCGGGCACGGCAAGCGGGATAATCTTGCCGTCGCAATTATCGACGAGCCGCGCGAACTTTGCGGAATTGTATGTAGCGGCGGTGACGAGCGCAACGGCTTTGCCCGATTTGCCCAATTCCCGATAACACGGTTTTACCGCGGGTTCCAGTCCTATGACGGGGCGCGCGGAAAACAGCGCGCGAATATCGTCTATCGCGGTGACGGTCGCGGTGTTGCACGCCACGACGAGCGCTTTGCAATTCATGGAAAACAGCCGCTCCGCGCTCTGCAACGCGGCGAGCCGAATTTCGGCGGCGGGCTTCACGCCGTAAGGCATACGGGCTTCGTCCGCAAGATAAATAAACTTTTCGTCGGGCATAAGCTCCGCGCACTTGCGCAGTACGTTCAGTCCGCCCACGCCGCTGTCAAACACGCCTATCGGATTTGCACGCATAACATTGTATTTATGCCGCGCGCGGCAAAAGCGTTACCGCTTCCGCCGAAATTTCATACTGTTCTCATGCCCCGACGGCGAACGCGCCGTTTATCGCGCCCGATATAATTTTCGCGCAGTCCTCGACGAGTATATCCACGTCCTTGGGCGTTACTATCATATCGCCCGCGCCGCCCTCCGCGGCGGAACAGAACTCGCGCGCGATCGTGGACGAATACACAACGAGCGGCACACCCACGGACACTACCCTGAACCCGAGCGATTTTTCGTCCAGCCTGCGCCTGTGATTTTCCACTCCGCTCCCCGGGGTTATACCGCTGTCAGTCACCTGAAAAGCCGAGGCTATGCGGCTCGGCGCGGCGGCGGTGAGCGCGTCTATAACGAGCACCGCGTCGGGCTTTATGCGGTCGGCTACGGCGGAAATAATATCGTAGCTCTCTATGCCCGTCATGCCAAGCACATTTGGCGTGAGCGCGCATAAATATTTTTTGTCGTTGAGATGACGCGTAACGGTCAAGCGTTTAAACACCCTGTCGCCCAGCGCGTCCGCCGTAAGATCGGGATTGCCCAACCCCACCGCGAGAATTTTGTCGCAGTCTTTAAGATAGCCTTTTAAGCACGCGCCGAGCGCGTCCGACACCCTGCCGTATTCCTCCGTCCTGCCCGACAGTACGGCGGGCGTTTCGAGCGTTGCGTATTTGCCGCACGGCTTGCCCAGTTTTTTGGACAGCTTGCCGTCCACGTCCACTTCGTAATAGCGGATAAGACCGTCGTCGCGCACGTGCTTGTGCCTGTAAAACTCCACCGCCATATCCGTATATCCCGCGTTTTGCCTCATAAAATTATTGTTTGTAAAAGAAAAAAATTTAAACGCATTGCGACAAACAGTTGCAAAAGTTTATTTTGTATGCTATAATACGAATTGCAATTAAACGCTATAGGTTAATCACGCGCATATCCGTCGGCAAAAACCCTCTATTTTATGTCTGCGGCAGTGATAATCAGGCAAAACAAAAAAAAGCGATAAAAGGAGTAATATCGTGCCCAACATCAAATCCGCGAAAAAACGCGTACTGATTACCAAAAAGAAGAACGCGCGCAACCGCGCCGACCGTTCCAGAGTCAACAACGCAATCAAAGCGTTCAATAAAGCTATCGACACCGCCAACATCGAAGAAGCGGAACGCCTGCTTCCCATCACCGTGTCCATTATCGACAAGGGTGTTACTGCGGGCATCATGCACAAAAACGCCGCCGCCAACAAAAAGTCGGCTATTTCCAAGCGTTTGAGCGACATTAAGAGCGGCAAAGTTACCGTTGTCGTCAAAAAGGACAACAAGACCATCGCCGCCGAAAAAGCTCGCGCCGCCAAAGAAGCGCGCGAAGCGGCTCGCGCCGAATTCCGCGCCAAACAGCTCGAAAAGGAAGCGGAAAAAGTCGAGCAGAAAAAGAAAAAAGCGGTAAAGGAAAAAGCGGAAGAAAAGCCCGCCAAAGCCGAAAAGCCCGTTAAGGAAAAAGCGCCCAAAAAGACGACCAAGAAAGCGGAAGAAAAACCCGCCGAAGCGCCCGTCGAAGAAGCGCCCAAAGCCGAATAATTTGGAAATTATTTCAAACAATTACCGCCCCGATTTTTTCGAGGCGGTTTTCTCTTGCTATTTTCCCCATCATTTCGACCGAAGTGAGCGTAAGCGAACGTAGCGGAGAAATCAAGGCGTAGCCGCACTTGTTATTGTTCCGCCGAACTCTGCGGCGGTTCGCCTTAATTCCTCGACAGGCTCGGAATGATGGGTGGTTGGGGCTTTTACTCTTATGATAAAAGATGTTTATATGTTATACAAAGCGCACGTGCCGTTCCCCCATCATTTCGACCGAATTGACCGCGCCGTTTCCCCATCATTTCGACCGAAGTGAGCGTAAGCGAACGTAGCGGAGAAATCAAGGCGTAGCCGCACTTGTTATTGT